>UQYQ01000033.1 GCA_900545345.1 uncultured Ruminococcus sp. | reverse complement strand
ATTATTCCCGAAACAGTCGGACAATACACAGGATTAAAAGACAAAAACGGAAAGAAGATTTTTGAGGGGGATATTGTTAAAATTGAAGATGATGACGGAAATACCAATTTTTTCTGACGGTGGAATAGGTGATGTTGTTTTTTACAGAGGGATTTGGTATGTGTCGGGAGAGGTACATAACGGACTTTATGATTTAGAACGAAACTATTATGTTAGTGTTATTGGTAACATCCACGACAACCCCGAACTGTTGGAGGTGGAATAAATGGCTAGGTATATAGATGCTGGAAAGGCGATAGAAAAAATATCAACAATAACCATCAAAGGAGGGTGTACAGATGCTTATGAAGCTGGCATAAATAAAGGTTTAGACATAGCAACAGAGATAATAAATCATACGCCCACCGCATATGTTGAGCCTGTGAGGCATGGGAAGTGGGTGGTAGAGAGTTATGACCCAAGAGAACATATTTCCAGATGTTCATGTTGCGGAGAAGCAGAAGCGTGGACTACAAAATGCTGCCCTAACTGCGGGGCGAGAATGGATTTATTTAGAAAGTGAGGATAAATAAATGACAATATTACTAAACGGATTTTTGATAACATTAGGTATTATTTTAGCGTTAGTTGCTGTTTTGATTGCAGTAGTGATTATTACGGCTTTATATGCGATATTTGATATAAGTCGTGACTATAAAAAGCGAAGAAAGGAAATTGAAAATGGATAACAAATCAATGTTTGAACTATACATAGAAGTTTTAAAACAGCAGGAGGAAAAGAAAAATGTTAATTAAATCACATCAGGAAATGCAGAACGAAGTTGATATGCTGCGAGGCAATATAAATCGAATGTGTGTTGCAGATAGCACATCGGAAGTTTTTGCACAATATGAATGGGCAAGAAAAAGACTAGAGGATATTTTTAATTACAACATATCGAAACTCGAAAGGAATAAACAAAATGACTGACTTTATACAAATCAACGGAAAGAAAATACCACTAACCAATGAGCAGGTGGAGCAGATTAAAAGTGCAGGGATCGTAAAGGATAATCCGTTTGAGAGGGCGAAAGAAGGAGACTTTTATTATTATATTGATGTTGTCGGCATTATCAGAAAGGCTAAAGACATTAATACTGGTTCTGATAATAATTGTTTCGACACCGCCAATTATTGCACCGACAAAAAGCCTTTAGAACAAAGAGCATTACATGAAATACTTAATAGACTGTTATGGCGGTTTAGTATGACGCATGACAATGCAGACGAGCAAAATGGAATTTATCGATATTTCATTTGGTGCGATTGTACTAGCAAAACTAATTGTTTACGCATAGGCGATAACGGAAACGGTAGTCTAAGAGCAAATGGGCTGATTTATTTTAAAAACAGGCAAATTGCTGAGCAAGCCATTGAAGAAATAGTAAACCCGTTCATAGAACAGCATCCTGAGTTTGTGTGGTAGGAGGAAGCTATGAGTAAAGTATTAAAGTGTGACAGATGCGGTAGGTGTTACACAAACCGTAATGGGTTAAGGTTAGACAATAAAACTGATGTTATTAACGACTTGCAAATTTCGTATGTTGATTTGTGTCCTGATTGTGTTAAACGCCTACAGGACATTCCAAAGAAAAATGCAGCTAGACAAACGTCACTATTAATTTAAAATACAGTCAAAACGAATGTATAATGCAGTCAGATGTGCAGGAGGAGAGATTATGACGATAGAACAAGCCAAAGAAATATTAAACAGAATGAGTATAGCTAAAATCTATGAGTATGAAGTAGCTAAAGGTAAAAAAGCGAGAGAGTATATAAACGAGGAAATGACTGCACTTAATATTGCTATTGATGTACTAAGCAAGTGTGATGATTAATCAAAAGGGCGGCGATTTCTATGAGCGATTACCACAGAAAATGGGAGCTTGACCACAAAGATTATCGCAAAGAATATAAAAAGAAATGGAGAAAAGAAAATCTCAATAAAGATTCGGCAAATATTGTTTGTCCGTATTTTGTTTCCGAAACCGTAATGCAAATATCCTGTGAGAGTATAAGTGTGAATGTGAAATGTGATACACATAAATTTAAAAGTAAAGAAAATAAGAACAATCACAGACAATGTTTTTGCGAATGTTTTAATTTTAAGAAATGCCCTTATGCATGGCAGCTCAATAAGCTATATAATATAAATATCGGCAGTGGATTTTAAATCTGCTGCTTATTTTTATTGTCAAATTGTCAAAGGTGTTTTAAATAATTAAACTGATATAATGTTTATGAGGATGTGATAATGTGATTGAAATAAAAGGCACAGATGTATATTGCCCAAAGGGTAATACCATAACATTGCAGTTTAAAGCAACTCTTGATGACGGTACAGATTATATCTTTGAAAACGGTGATGTAATGGTATTCAGGCTGAAAAACACAAAAAACAGTGTGAAAGATATAATCACTAAGTCTGTAAATCTAATTGCGGGAGAAATATATCAAAAGTTCATACTTACAAGTGATGAAACCGATCTTGCAAGAGATAACTATTATTACACTGTAGATATCATTCGAGATAATGCGGTAAATACAATTGTAAGTGCCAAGTTTACAGTAACATAACACGAAATAAGGATATAATGATGACAAATTGAGAGGTGATAATATGTCAACTATAAAAGGCTCTGTAAGTTCTGGAAATGATTTATCGGGAAGATTAGGCAGAGGAAGTTATTCTCTTCCCACAGCAACAAAGCTAAGACTTGGAGGAATAAAAGTCGGTGAAGGTTTGATTATCGAATCTGACGGCACTTTGAATGCAAATCAAAAAGCCTACAGCAGATTATCTTTGGCACATACAGGCGGTGTTGTCAATAAACAAGCAGAATCGCCTGACGATACTATAAGTCTTACGATTAACCCTGCTTTAAAAGTAACGGATAATAACGGTACAATTACTCTTGATGTTAATTTCGGTAGTCCGCTTGACGAAAATAAAACAATGACAGGAAATGCAATAAAAGCATATGTAGACTACAACATTAACAATGTAACAAATATGCATAACAATTTTATCAAGGGTGCATCTTTAACAAGCGGTATGGACTTAAATTCTGTTTTTTCACCCGGATGGTATTACAGCTTAGGCACATCAACATATACAAATTGCCCGGTACGCAACAGGAATTTTATTCTGTGTGTGTTCCCGTCAGCAGACGGAAGCTCTACAGGTGCAAGAGTAGGTCAGATATTTATGACAACAGGTGCT
>UQYQ01000032.1 GCA_900545345.1 uncultured Ruminococcus sp. | reverse complement strand
TCTCCTAAGTCATCAAGCGAGGAGGATATGAAGAAATATCAAAAGGCTTTGGGCTTCTTCAAGTCACAGATTGAAGCAATTGAAAAATCAAACAATATCAAAATCGACTGTGAAAACGACTGGGATATAAATATATTGAAAAACAAAAAAGTCGGTGCAGTATTTAATAAAAAGGAATATGACTTTAACGGCAATCACGGATTTTATGTTCAATGTTACAAGCTCAAAGATGTACAGTCAATTCGTGAGGGTAAATTTGAAATACCACCGGATACATTGCTTAAAAAAGACAGCAAAACAACAAGTGGTTTGAGTTCGGATGAGTTATCGGATTTTGTGGTTGATGATGGTGAGGAAGTGCCATTCTAATGAACCCTTTAATAGCTGATGAAGTTTTAAAAACCTTTAAAATAATTGCGGACACGAGAGAGAAGAAATGGAATCACATTTCAAGCTCTCTCAGAGCCGTAAACACTCCATGTGAACAGCGTAAGCTTAACTACGGAGATTACACCTGTGATGTTGAAATTGATAATAAAACTCAAATTTCGCTGTCTAATAAGGTGGTTGTAGAACGCAAAGCAAGTTTGGACGAGCTTGCAGGAAATTTCACCAAAGGCAGAGAACGCTTTGACAGAGAGTTCAGAAGAGCTGTTAATGATAATGCTAAGGTATTCTTGCTTATTGAAAATTCAAGCTATGAGGGTATATTAAATCATTCTTACCGCTCGAAATTTTCTCCGAAATCGTTTCTTGCAACGCTGTTTTCGTGGCAAGCCAAATACAATATAACAGTGATTTTTTGCAGAAGCGAAACGACGGGCAAGCTGATTAAAGGCATTTTGTACTACGCAATGCGTGACTATTTATTAAACTATGAGGACGGTGAAGAAGTATGTTAAAGGGTGGATTCATAAAAATCAACAGAGAAATCACTAATTGGAAGTGGTATAGAAATTCGATAACTAAATCTGTGTTTTTGCATATTTTGCTTCAAGCAAATTATGAAGCACACGACTTTGAAAATATCACAATTTCAAGAGGAGAATTTGTTTCCAGCTATCCAAGTTTAGCTAAAGATTTAGGTGTTACAGTTATGCAAGCAAGAACAGCAATAAAACACTTAAAATCAACAGGCGAAATAACAGCCAAAGCATACCCTAAATTCACCGTGTTTTCGGTAGTTAATTATGATATGTACCAAACAAGACAACGTGCAAAGCAACAGTCAAATAACAGGCAAGTAACAGGCAAGCAACAGTCAAATAACAACAATGAAAGAAAGAATAAAGAAAGAATAAAGAAAGAAAAAGAATATCCCTCCGCTTCCGCTCCGATTGACTGGTCACTTTTGAGAGATGAAATTGTAAAAATGATTGACTGGAATAATCTCGATAAGTATTCAGACGATGACAGAGTAAGAATTGCGAGGCTGTAGCTATGGGATATGAATTAAAAACAGAAGATATATATAGCTTAGCAAGCTTTCTTAACGCAGAGGTTAAGCAAAAGGGAGACGAACTGTTTTTCAAATATTGTCCGTATTGTCAGGGCGGCGGTCACGATAAAGAAACATTTTCGATTAATCTGAACAACGGAGCATTCAAGTGCTTTCGTTCTTCCTGTGGCAGACAAGGACACTTTGTTGAGATGTCAAGGGACTTTAATTTTCAACTTGAATATAACGGTTCTGAAAAAAGACACTACCGAAAGCTCACTCAAAAAGAAATTATCTCTAGCAGCTATGCAATTGAGTATCTGAAAAATCGAGGCATTTCGGAGAAGATATGCAAGCGATATAAAATCACAATGCAAAAGCAGAAAAATAATATTTTGGTCTTTCCGTTCTATGATGATAAAAAGAGTCTCGTTTGTGCTAAGTATCGAAAGACGGATTTTAACAAGTCAAGAGATAAGTGCAAGGAATGGTTTGAAAAAGACACAATGCCGATTCTGTTCGGAATGGCTCAATGTGTTGATTTTGAAACTTTGGTTATCACAGAGGGACAGCTTGACAGTTTAACTCTTTCAGAGTGCGGAGTAAAAAATGCTGTGAGTGTTCCGGGAGGATGCAATAATTTCAACTGGATAAATTTCTGCTGGGATTGGATTTTGAAATTTAAAGAGATTATCGTCTTTGGTGATTATGAAAACGGCAAGATGACTTTGCTTGAAACTATCTCGCAGAGAATACCGCTGAAAATTAAAGCGGTAAAGGAAAGCGATTATCTGTTTGAAAAGGATGCAAATGACATTTTGCGAAAGTACGGCAGAAAGGCTGTGCTGAATGCCGTTGAAAATGCAGATGTTGTTCCTGTTAGCCATGTCAAACAGCTTGCAGATGTTGAGAATGTAAACCTTGATAAGCTTCCGAAAATCAAGTCAGGAATGAGAGAACTTGATAAAATAATCGGCGGAATGTTTTATGGTCAGGTGGTTCTTGTAACCGGCAAGCGTGGAGAAGGTAAAAGTACACTCACTTCAATGTTTGTTGTCAATGCAATAGAACAGGAACAGAATGTTTTCATTTACAGCGGCGAGCTTCCGAACTATCACTTTAAGAACTGGCTTGATTTGCAGATTGCAGGCGAGCAAAACATAAAGACATATACAAACGAATATATGGACTGTGTTTCATATCTCGATGATGAAACATCAACAAAGATTAACGACTGGTACAGAGATAAGGCATACATATATGACAACAGCTCGATTGACAGTAATGAAACGGTTGAGTTGTTAAAAATCATTGAGCAGTCTATTCAGAGGTACAACATAAAGCTTGTGTTAATTGATAATCTTATGACAGCTCTTGATGTTGATTTGTCGGCAGATATATACCGAGCTCAGTCAAATTTTTTAAAAGCGCTTAAAAACCTTGCGATAAAATACAATGTGGTTGTGCTGTTAGTTGCACACCCTAGAAAAAATGTGAACGGAAGTCTTGAAAATGATGATATATCAGGTTCAAGTGACATCACTAACAGAGTTGATGTTGTTATGGCTTTTAAAAAGGCTTCTGAGAACGAAGAAGCGGACGGATATTTATCGGTTATTAAAAATCGTTTAACAGGACGAATAACACAAAAGGACAGACCAATACAGACATTCTACAATCCGCTCACTAAGAGGATATGTACAAAGGCAAGCGCAGGAAAGAATTTCAGTTGGAACAAAAAAGACGAGCTCGAAGATTTTATCAACTTTGAGGAGATGGTTTAGTGAAGTCAAAGGAAGCTATAAAGTGCTTGAATGAAAAGGTTTTGTTAAATAATCCTAAGCTTTACATGGAAAACAGGGAGTATATTATGAGAGCAGTTATTTTGAGAAAAGATGAAAGCGGATATTTTTATCAGGCTGAAATACAAGACACTGTACAGCCTAAGTCAGTGATTATTTGCAGGCTTGAGGATTTGGAGGAGGTAATCGAATGAAAACACATAAACTAAAACTAAATATAGACTTTTGTGACGATGTATTGAGTGGCAGAAAAAACTTTGAAATCAGAAAAAACGACAGAGATTATCAAAAAGGCGACCATATAAAATTTGCACCTGTAAAAAATGGTGGGTTGTTTACATTTCCATGCAAACATGCTATCAGCGAAAAAGAATATGAGATTACATATGTTCTCAGTGGTTGGTATTTGGAAGATGGCTATGTAGCACTTGCAATTAGGGAGGTATCAGCAAATGAAAAATAACCAAGAACTAAAGCCTTGTCCGTTTTG
>UQYQ01000031.1 GCA_900545345.1 uncultured Ruminococcus sp. | reverse complement strand
AAAAAGGTTAAAAAAGCTGTAGGCTATGAGGTTCAGGTATCAGCTAAGAAAAACTTCAAGAAAGTAATTTTCAAGAAAGATTTAAAGAAAACAAAGCTTACAGTAAAGAATAAGAATATCAAGAGCAAAAAGACTTACTTTGTAAGAGTAAGGGCTTATGCTACATACAAAGATGCAAATAACAAGGTTGTTAAGGTATACAGCAAATGGAATAAGAAGATAAGAAAGGTTAAGATAAAATAGTAACAGTTAAGCTGTTTTTAATCCCGTACCAATGGTGCGGGATTTTTATATAATGATTCTTGAACTTGACTAATTTATAAAAATATTGTATAATAAAATTCAATACTCAAAATTTTTATTAAGAGAAAAAATGATTTTTGTGAGCAGAAAAGGAGTGAGTTTAGTGTCAGAGAAAAGTGTTAAAACGCCGGAAGAAGCATTAAAAAAACAGTTTGTGAAAAACAATGCAATTGATCCGAAATTCTATGATAAGTTCGGAGTAAAAAGAGGTTTGAGAAATCCTGACGGAACAGGGGTAATGGCAGGAGTAACAAATATATGCAATGTTCATGGATATGTAGTTAATGAGGGTGAGAAGGAGCCTGTCGACGGAAAATTATTTTTCAGAGGATATAGCATTAACGATATTGTTGACAATGCTGTAAAGGAAAATAGATTCGGATATGAAGAGGTTGTATTTTTACTGTTGTTCGGCTCACTTCCTACTAAAGGGGAATTAGATGCATTTTTATTGCTGATTGATGCTAATAAAGAACTTCCTAATGCATTTTTTGAGGATATGATTTTAAAAGCACCATCAAAAAATATTATGAATAAAATGGCAAGGTCTATTCTTGCACTTTATTCTTATGATGATAATCCTGAGGATATATCTCCTAACCATGAGCTGTCTACTGCGGTTTCGATTATTTCAAAACTGCCTAGCATAATGGTTTCTGCGTATCAGGTTCAGCAAAGAAGTTTTTTCGGAAAAACAATGATAATGCACCCTTTAATTAAGGGGCTTTCAACCGCTGAAACTATCCTCTCTACGCTTCGTCCTGACAGAAAGTATACACACGAAGAGGCAATGCTCTTAGACCTGATGCTTATGATTCACGCAGAGCATGGCGGAGGTAATAACTCAACATTCAGCTGCAGAGTGCTTACATCTTCGGGAACGGACCCGTATTCTGCATATGCTGCCGCTATCGGTTCTTTAAAGGGTCCAAAGCACGGAGGAGCAAATGCTAAGGTTTTGCAGATGCAGCGCTGTATAGAAGAAAATGTGAGCAACTGGGAAGATGAAGGAGAAGTTGCAGATTTCCTGAGAAAAATTGTTAGAAAAGAAGCTAATGACAATTCAGGTCTGATTTACGGTATGGGTCATGCAGTTTACACAAAGAGTGACCCAAGGGCTGTCATACTTAAAGAAAATGCTAAGAAGCTGGCACATGGTACTGAGTTTGAAAGAAAGTTTAATTTATTAGAAACAATTGAAAAGTTATCTCCTGAAATATTACGTGAAACCGGAAAAAGCAAGGATGTTTGTGCGAATGTAGACATGTATTCGGGACTTGTTTATCAAATGCTTGGAATTCCACAAGATTTATTTACACCTCTTTTTGCTGTTTCAAGAATGGCAGGTTGGTGTGCACATAGATTTGAAGAGCTTGTTACAGGAAGAAGGATTATCAGACCTGCATATAAGTCGGTTTTAAAGTCGAAAGAATATGTTCCTTTGAATGAGCGTAAATTTGAAAAAGGTGAAAAATAAACCTGCTTCTCATCTATTTATATGAAAACTTTAATGATAAAAAAGACCGGCAACTGTTTTTTTAGTTGTCAGTCTTTTTTTATTCTTTTTATTTTAAGATTTCTCTGAAAGGGGCAAGGGGAATCGAGTTCTTGCCGAAAACAGTGACTTCATTGTAATTAAACCACTGATATCGAATTTCTTTTGCATCTGGCTTGCAATTCAGTATTATCTTATTTCCGTTGACTTCAGGTGAAATTTCTTCGAATGTTTCGCCGTCATAAGAAATTTCAAAGCCTTGTGCTTTTTCTTTTATTTTAAAACCGCCATCGGCATTATAAAAAGACAGTTCGTATCCATTATCTTTTTTACAGACAGATTTTAAAATCGGTCCGTAGGCGTCGCAGTCACCAAACCCATATACATTTTTCAGTGCCAGCAAACTTAACCTGTCGCCGACAGGCTTTTTGTCGATAGGATGTATGTTATTCAGTTCCCCGCAGTCGAGTATAACAGCCGTATATACATTTTCGAGATTTTCACTTGCTTTCATTTGTGCTTCGCGAATTACAGGCCAGGTTTTGTCATCAGGTGCGTTTTCATACCCGAACATAGGAAGCTGGACGCACAGAAAAGGCATATTATTATCTTTAAAATCTTTACGCCATTTTCTGATGAGTTTTGTAAAAAGCTTATAATATATTTCACAGCGTGAAGCGTCTTCTTCGCCTTGATAATAAATTATTCCTTTAAAAGTAAAAGGTGTAATTCTCCTTATCATAGTTTTATACAATCCGCATGGACGATAAGGGTTTTTTATTCCCATAGGTCCGGGCCATTTGCATTCGCCTATTTCTTTAAGCATATCCTCCCATGAAAGCTCAGGGTGTTCTTTTTGAATAACCGCAAGTCTTTCATTCCAGCCTTTTTCATATTCAAGATATTCATCATATATTTTTATCTGTTCTTCTTCAGATAAATTGCCGCAGGCTTTATTGTATGCTTCTAAATAAGTATTTGTATCATTATCGCTGCTTAGTGTTTCTTCGTCAACCCATACGGAAGCCGAGGTTCCCCCTAAATTACATCCGACTATTCCGACAGTACAACCAAGCTTTTGAGAAAGATTTTTTGCAAAGTGAAATCCAACTGCCGACCACAGACCTAATGTGTCAGAATTTGTGAGTTCCCAATGTGCATTTTCCTCTGCTTTGAAAAGTTCATCATTAATCATTCCGCAGCGGGGGACATTATAAAATCTTATATCTGCATTTTTGGCTTCACTCATGTATTGTTCGGCGTTTTCAGTATTTGACAGAAAAAACTCCATGTTCGATTGTCCGCCGGCAAGCCATACCTCACCGATTGCAATGTTTTTTATAGTAATTGTTTCACCGCCTGAGCTTGATATTATAAGCTCGGCATTTTTCTGTGCTTCCATTTCCGGTAAGTAAGCACACCATTTTTCGTCTTTGATTTCGGCTTCTGATTTATGCTTGCCAATAGAAACAGTTATTTTTTCGTTTTGTTCACATTCACCGAAAATGCAGATGCGTTTGTTTCTTTGAAGAACCATATTGTCTTTAAAAATTGCAGCAGGTTTCATTATATTTCCTCCGATTTTTGTTTTTATTATCGTAACATTATTATAAAAATGTGTCAAGAAAGTTTTTTATAAAAATTTTAAAAAAACGGTGAGACTTTTTATCGTTTGAAACGCTTATATTATAACGAGAAGGTATTATTGTCATAACAACATATGTTAAAATATACAAATAAATAATATTTTTTGGTTACAATCTATAAGATAATACAATTTTCGCATACATGCTTTACTTTTGGAAAAATAAGTGATATTATTAATTCGTAAGAAATATTGCAATATTTGGTATAAGTATTCAACTACTAACTTTGGTAATACAGTTTGTTTTATTTAAACTGTCTTATTAAAACTATCTTTAACAACAAAAATAATATTAAAGGAGAATGTATTATGTCAGATTTAAAGAAAAAACTATCGAAGATTATCGCAGTCGCTTTAGCAGCCGTAACTGTATCAAGCATGGGCGTTATGGGTGCAGGAGCATATAAAAATTACGGCAATGCGTCAACTGCACATGCCAGCAAAAGCGGATACAGCTTTTATAAATACGGTTCATCGAGGACATCGGGAACAACTATAAGTCATATATCAGGTAAAGACCGTTTTGTAATACCTCAAATAATGATTATGAAATTAGGAAGTAACAATAAATACAGTGTAGTAGAATACTCTCAGTCAGGACCGGGAGTGTTAAGCAAAGGAAAATACAGAACAGCCTTTATAACACAGGTTGAGAATCGCAGACAGTATTGGCACAGAGGTGTATTGAAAGAAGATACTTCATATAGCTCTAATGCATATCATGTATTTTCATATAGAATAGAGTTTTAAAGCAGGGTATAAATATGATTTTACTTGCTAACTTAAAACAATTCGCATCAAAAAACAAGCTTATTTTTTGTTTGTTCTTACTATGCCAAATTTCAGCAATATTGATTATATTTTTTACAATGGGCGTATATCAAAACTACAGTGAAAGTAAAATACAAGACCAAAAACATACCGAAGGCTTATATGATGAGATGACCGGTGAAAAGTTAGACGAGGATGATTCTGACTATTTATTTTATCAATTGTCTTATGAAAATACAAAGGATAACCCATTAAGAGCCGGAACGGTAAAAGCATTTTATCGGGAACTGATTGAATGTATGCCTGGTAAATTAGACGGTTTGGGTACAAACTGTACATTTGATTTGAACTCTATTAGTTTTCCTGATGAAGAATTTGATGAAGATAAAGCGGATCCTATGCTAATATATATAAATTTTGGGTACATCTTTACAAACGGAAAAATAAATGGTAATACAGACTACGAAGATTTAAAAACAAGAGGTTGGTGGAAAAGCGGAAGGTATTTTACCGAAGAAGAATATGCAGGCAATAAAAAGGTTTGTATAGCAGATGTAGATTCTATAAAAGAAAGCACAGTATTTGACAAAACGCTGAAATACGATAAGAAAAACAAAAAATATTACATAACCTTAAATAATATAAAATATGAGGTTATAGGTGAATATCAATATCTCGGTTGTGTTGCAATCCCGTTTGAGGCTATTGATGATGATTTTTATGTTATTGACACATTAGGTTTTAAGCTGAACACACTGCCGACAAATAACGAGGTTGCAAAAATCAAGCAGATTTATTTAAAATATTTCTTTGACAGGCAAGCTGACCTGCCTGAAATAGCTGTTTCAGACCCGGAGCAGATAAAATTTTATAACACAAATCTGATTATTGCAATAGTTGTGGCTTTATTGGTATCTGTAAATCTGATACTTTTGTTTAAATATGTTTTAATCACAAGAAGAAAAGAGCTTGCTGTTTTAAGAATTACAGGTGCAACCGTTAATAAAGTCAGACGATTATATATTCTTGAAATTATGATAATATCAGTTGTTTTGTTTATATTAAGCACTTTTATTTTCGATATTTTTATCAAGGATATAGTTATATCTCATTATGAGTATGCTTATGTGGTATACAGTCTGAAGAATTATTCTGTTACATTTTTGTTGTATATATCGGTCATATACATAATACTTAATATTCTTATTTACAGCCATATTAAAAAGACACCGATTTCACTGTTAAGAGGCGGTGATAAGAAATGATTTTTAAACTAAGCTTAAAAGAAATAATTAAAAACAAAACCTATAATTTATTTAATATATTACAGTTGACACTTGTATTGATGCTGATTATTTTTCTTATATCTTCTTTGATGTCAACACTTAAATATTATCTTCCGATGAAAGATATACTAACTTCAAAAGGATTTATGGCTAATATCAGCATAAACGATTTCGGCGAAACTGTTATCAATGACCGTTTATATTCTTTTTCGGATAAAATCGATAAAATATATTCAACCGGTCAGGAATTTTTTGAAGTTAAAAATTCAGAGAACCAATCGGAACCGGGTGAAATCTTAACATCAATAACTCTTGATGAAGTTATTATCAATTCACATAAGCCGTTAATGAAAAGCGGAAAATGGTTAAGCGATATACCGCAAAGTGATAAAAACAATGAGCTTTATGCATCCATAGTGAAGAATAGCTTAGGTTATACAACAGGAAGTATTATTAATACAACTGCAACAGATAAGAACGGAAATGAAAAGTCCATAACAATAAAAATAGTCGGTGAAATCGAAGACGGTGAAAAATTGTTTTATCAGTCGGGTTCTGCGGTTGCGGCAGATGTAAGACTTAGGACAGATTTTGAAGCAATCGAAAGCCAGTATTATCCTTATAATTCATCAGATGAAGAGATTCCTTATCTTTTTATTACAAAGAATGAATTGGATGAAAAGAATTACGAAACATTGACTTTTGGAACATCATTTATAATATTTGATGATGACACAACAAAAGAAGAACTCTCAGAAGCTGAAAAAAAGCTGTCAGAATACGGAGAGTTATATAATCTTGAAACTGTAAACAAAAAAAGTTTACAAGAAGCAAAAAATCAAGCTTTCACCGTTATTCCGATGATAGTTTCAATTCTGATTTTCCTTGCTATTTCGTCGATTTGTTTATCTGCAATAAACACGAAAAAGCAGCTGCGAAACTATGGAATATACTATACCTGTGGTTCCCGTTGGAAGCAGTGTGCATTGATAAGTGTATGCTCAGCCTTTATTACCTCATTGCTTGCGGTGATAATTGCGTCGGCGGGGATGTTTTCAGCAGAACATTTGGGACTTTTAAAAGCTACGGTAATAACCTTTGGCAAGTGGCAAATACTTGCTTGTTCGGCTGTTATTTTATTTAACATTATTGTATCGCTGATAATGCCGTTCACAATCATAGGAAGAACAAGTCCCAGGGAGATAATAAAAAGTGATGAGTAATACTCCAACTTAGAGTTATAAAAAACAAAGTTATAAAATCAAGTATAAGTGCGAAATAAATTCAAGCGGAACAAGTATGTTCCGCTTTTTTGTGAACTCTATAACAAAATATATACAAACTATTTACTTATAATATTGAAAAAAGAAAGTGCCGGCACTTGTCAAAATAAATAAAATGTTGTATAATATATTGGTATTTATAATACTAAAAATTGAGAGGAGTAATCAAACTTATGATTTATTCAAAAGAAGTTGAAACAATGTGTCCGGTTGCTCAGGGCGTTGCACATGGTGCTGCTCCTATTCCGGAGGAAGCAAAATGGGTTAAAGCTAAGGAAATCAAGGATATTTCCGGCTTTACACATGGTGTGGGCTGGTGTGCTCCGCAGCAGGGTACTTGTAAATTATCACTAAATGTTAAAGAGGGCGTTATTCAGGAAGCTCTTGTTGAGACTATCGGATGTTCGGGTATGACACACTCTGCTGCTATGGCATCGGAAATTCTTCCCGGAAGAACTATTTTAGAGGCACTTAACACAGACTTGGTTTGTGACGCTATCAACACAGCTATGAGAGAGCTTTTCTTACAAATCGTTTACGGAAGAACTCAGAGTGCATTCTCAGAGGACGGACTTCCTGTCGGTGCGGGACTTGAGGATTTGGGTAAAGGTCTTCGTTCACAGGTTGGTACAATGTACGGGACACTTAAAAAAGGACCTCGTTACTTAGAGATGACTGACGGTTATGTTACCGGCATTGCTTTGAATGAAGATGATGAAATCATCGGATACAAGTTTGTAAACTTTGGCAAGATGATGGACTTTATCAAAGCAGGTGACGATGCAAACACAGCTTTTGAAAAGGCTCAAGGTCAATACGGAAGAGTTGACGACGCTGTTAAAATCGTTGACCCAAGAAAAGAATAGGGAGGATTTTTAATAATGGCTTTATTTGAATCATATGATAGAAGAGAAAAACAAATCCTTGCTGTTTTAGAGCAGTACGGAATCAAGTCTATTGAAGAATGTGCTGAAATCACTAAGGAAAAAGGCTTGGATATTTATAAACAGGTAGAAAGCATTCAGCCAATCTGTTTTGAAAATGCTAAATGGGCATATACAGTTGGATGTGCTATCGCAATTAAGAAAGGCTGTACAAGAGCTGCTGACGCTGCTGCTGCAATCGGTGAGGGACTTCAGGCATTCTGCATTCCGGGTTCTGTTGCTGACCAGAGAAAAGTTGGTCTTGGACACGGTAATCTTGGAAAAATGCTTTTAGAAGAGGATACAAAGTGCTTTGCATTTTTAGCAGGTCACGAATCATTCGCTGCTGCTGAAGGTGCTATCGGTATTGCTGAAAAGGCTAATAAGGTAAGAAAAGAGCCTTTGAGAGTTATTCTAAACGGTCTTGGAAAAGATGCAGCACAGATTATTGCAAGAATCAATGGTTTTACATATGTTGAAACTGAAATGGACTACTACACAGGCGAGGTTAAAGAAGTATTCCGCAAGGCATATTCAGACGGACTTCGTGCAAAGGTAAACTGCTACGGTGCAAATGATGTTACAGAGGGCGTTGCTATTATGCATAAAGAGGGCGTTGATGTTTCTATCACAGGTAACTCAACAAACCCAACTCGTTTCCAGCACCCTGTTGCAGGTACATATAAGAAAGAATGTATTGACCAGGGCAAGAAATACTTCTCAGTTGCTTCAGGCGGTGGTACAGGACGTACACTTCACCCGGATAATATGGCTGCCGGTCCTGCTTCATACGGTATGACTGATACAATGGGAAGAATGCACTCAGACGCACAGTTCGCGGGTTCATCATCAGTTCCTGCTCACGTTGAAATGATGGGACTAATCGGTATGGGTAATAACCCAATGGTCGGTGCTACTGTTGCATGTGCCGTTGCAGTTGAAGAAGCTATGCGTAAATAGCGACTGCTGCCGGCGGGCAGATTAAGGGAGCTATTTAGGGGAAGAAGTAAGGAGTATTTCGCAGGTAAGAAGCCAAGAAAGACGACTATATTTCTGACCGGAGGATTGTAATAGTTATTACAAAATTAAAAATTAATAAACAACAAATCCCGAAAATGCGAAATACCGCATTTTCGGGATTTTTTTGACAAAAGAATAGCCGTCAGCATAAAACTGACGGCATAATTTTTTATTAAGATTCAAGATGATTTGCAGAAAATAAGCAGTAATTTTTTAAACGGTTCCGTATAACATAGTTACTATAAGATTAATATCATTAGATGCAATTGACCCGTCATTATTCATATCACCTAAATACATCTGTAAGTATGAAATATCCTTTTTGCTACCAACAACATAATTTCCTAATACATCTACATCATCATAATCAAATGCTCTGTCGAAGTTTAAATCACCTTTTTCTATATTAATTCTTGCCATTGGCGCAAAAGATTTTCCGTCAATCATTCTTGAGTTATTACTAAAGCTATTTATAATATTTCCTTTATTATCTGTAATTTTCATGCCCTTATAAGTTAATCTGTTTTTATCATTTGTAGTATCGCATAAACTAATTTTCCAATAGTAGTTTTCATGAATATCAGACATGGATTCGACTAAATCTCCGAAATCAAATACCATTGTTCCGTTATAAGGAACAGATAAGCTCTTATTTCCCGCAAATGAGTCGTAT
>UQYQ01000030.1 GCA_900545345.1 uncultured Ruminococcus sp. | reverse complement strand
GAACACAGTAGTTAAGCTCATCTACGCCAATGATACTTGGCGGGCGACCGCCCGGGAAAATAGGTAGTCGCCGGCATATATGCACCATTAGCTCAGTTGGTAGAGCAACTGACTCTTAATCAGTGGGTCCACGGTTCGAGCCCGTGATGGTGTACCAGAATGGCCCGTTGGTCAAGTGGTTAAGACTCCGGCCTCTCACGCCGGCAACACGAGTTCGAATCTCGTACGGGTCACCATCTTATCTGCTTGATTGGCGGCAAAATTTAATATATCCAGAAGTCAAGCAATCTTATAGATTATGCTTGTTTCTTTTTATTTCCAACATATGGGCCATTAGCTCAGTTGGTCAGAGCAACCGGCTCATAACCGGTTGGTCCGGGGTTCGAGTCCCTGATGGCCCACCATATTTAGGGGTATAGTTCAGCTGGTAGAGCGACAGTCTCCAAAACTGTAAGTCGAGGGTTCGAATCCTTCTGCCCCTGCCAGACAGCGTTGAATTCTGTATGAGTTCAGCGTTTTTTGTTTTATGTAAATTTGATTAAATAATATGTATACTGTATAATATCCCGTTGATGATTAGCTTCGTCAGCGATTTTTTATTATATGACAAACAAAACTGACTCCGATTGAAAACGGAGTCAGTTTATTGATTAAAATATAATTATAAGTATATGTTTTATTTTAAAATTTTTATTTTACCGATTAAAGGAAGTTCCTTGGCTTTTCCCTGAGCAGCATTTACAATTCCTATTATAACTATAACTAAAATCAAAATCGAAACAAGCCACGTAATAACCGAGAAAATTCTTCCGATTGGGTCTGCAACAGCATACATAATAATTCTTACAATAGCTAACGCAACATTAACAATAACATTTGAAATTAAAAGAACTAAACCTTGATTTGCATGAAATCTTGCGAATCTTGAATTAGGAGCTGCTAGAATAGGAATTAATACTAAAATTCCAAGATAAGATAGGATTGCTAATGCTTTATTATTTGCTATATCTGTTTGGTCATGTTCAGCTGTATAGTCGGTTGTATTGTTGAATCCTGCAATTTTTGCTCCCAAATCTTCAACTGAATCAGAAATATTCTTAGCTGTATTATTAATATTCTGAGAAGTTGTTTCTCCCACAGGAGCACCGCATTTGTCACAAAACTTATTTCCGTCTGCAAGCTGATTACCGCATTTTGAACAAAAAGCCATAAATTTAACCTCCAATATTTAATAGTATAAAAAAATTATATCATATGCAAAAACATAAGTCAATTTAAAAAATTAAAATTTGTACATTATATTATTGGAATTAATAAAGAAATATGTTATACTTATTATGACATATAAATACAAAAGTGAGGAACATACAATGATTAATAAATCTGATTTACCGGCTTGCCCTGTTGAAACTACACTAATGCTTATCGGTGATAAGTGGAAAGTGCTTATTATGCGTGATTTGATGACAGGTACGAAGCGTTTCGGTGAATTGAAAAAGTCCTTAAAAGGAATTTCTCAAAAGGTGCTTACCTCTAATCTGCGTTCTATGGAAAGCGATGGTTTAGTTACCAGAAAAGTTTATCCTGAAGTACCTCCTAGAGTTGAGTATTCGATGACCGGGCTTGGCAGCAGTATTCAGCCTATTCTCGATTCCATGGCAAAGTGGGGAGAGGAGTTTAAAGAACTTACCGAAAACAAAACAGTATAAAAGGACTCCGCAGACATTATAATGCTGCGGAGTTTTGGTTTCTACAATAAATATAATTATTTTGCTGTGTCTTCTATAACCTTTCTTATATCTTCATTTATACAAATTGATCTTTTCTCAATATATGACGGACAGAAGGCCTCGCCGTAATTCAAACATGCGTAAACCGCATAAGAATTTTCGGCAGTCATCTGCCAGAACGGATATTTAATAATCACAGGTGTGTTGAAACCAACTCCAAGTTCGAGAAACACAATCCTCACATTCTTATGTCTGCGAACAAACTCCAGATAACGCTTGCTTGCCATGTACCAGCCATCGTCCTGAACAAACTTATCATCCGACCTTAAATTCATAGTCATAAGCTTTCCGCATTTTGGACAATGCGGAATTAATTCTGTTGGTATTTTCATATCCGTCTGCTGTGCAACCATATCACGGATAGCCTTTTCATTATCATATGTGGCATTGTGACAAGGCTCGCTGCACTGAAATAATCCGTAGTCACCCTGTGTGTAAAACAGCTTGTGCTTATCAAATCCCGCTTTCTGAAACTGATGGTCAACATTTGTTGTCAGCACAAAATAATCTTTGTCTTTTACAAGTTCAAACAAACTTCTATATGTTCCGTTATCAGTATCTTTATAACGATTAATATAAACATATCTTGACCAATAAGCCCAATACTCTTCAAGGCTGTCAAACGAATAAAACCCGCCTGAGTACATATCTTTGAAGCCGTATTTTTCTATAAAGTCAGAAAAGTTATCCTCAAAGCGACTGCCTGCATAAATAAAACCGGCTGAAGTCGACAGCCCTGCACCTGCACCGATAATAATGGCATCAGCATTATTAATTTCATTTTTCAGTTTTTTAATATTGTCTGAGTAGGTTTCTGTATATTTGCAAATCTGACTCCTTAAAAACATTAAATATCACCTTGATTTTATTTTTTATTTGAAACTCTTTTACTGTTTTAACAGCTATTATTGCTGCCTCATAATTAGGAAAATGAAATTCACCTGTTGAAATACAGCAAAAAGCAATGCTGTCAATTTTGTTTTTTATTGCTGCTTCAAGGCAAGATTTATAGCAGCTTTCAAGCTGTTTACAATGCCTCTCCGTTAACTGACCTGATACAATCGGACCTACTGTATGAATAACATAGTCACACGGAAGATTATATGCCTTTGTAACTTTTGCTCCACCCACAGGTTCTGAAAATCCTTGTTTTTGAATAATGCCGGCACATTCCATTCTAAGCTGAACACCGGAAAATGTATGAATTGCATTATCAATACAGGTATGACAAGGATAGTAACATCCTGTCATTCCTGAGTTTGCAGCATTCACTACAGCACCGCATTTAAGAGTTGTGATATCCCCAAACCTTAAATAAATATTATTATTTACATCAGTTAAGCTTGTAACATCTGTTATACCTTTTTGTGAGATTTCGTATCTCAGAAATTCATTCTGAACAGAAAGAAAACTACCGCTGACCGGTTTTGGCGGACGAACATTAACAAGGCTTCTGAAAAGCCTGAATCTGTCTTCCCGATTTTCGGGTATTTTTATATTTGAATTCTGTGAACCTTCCGCAAGTAAATATTCGATAAGATATAAAAGTCTTTTATTCTGAGTCATATTAATATTTATGCTCTGACAGAGCATACCTCCTATCATAATCAGTATAAAAAGTTATAAAACATATTCAACAGATAATTTATATCTTTTATCAATTATATCTACAGAAAAATTTCAATATAAATTTCTCTTATGATATGTTTGTATTAATACAAGCATACATTTTAATTTTGCAGACAAACAGACAAAATAATCAGCTTATAAATATCTGCTCTCATATCAAATGGGACTGTCGAACTGACAGCCCCATACATTTCAAATTTAATGAACTATTTTGTATTTTTATTATGAGAAGAAAAATCCCGCTGTCATATCAAGATAATTTTCGCCGCTATACTCTCCATACTGTTTCAAAACCGCAGACTTGAATTCTTTCGCATCGGTGCAATCCGAAGCTGTTTTTTTCAAGTTCTCTAGATAAGCAATCTTTGTTTCAGCGTCTTTTAAATCTTCCGGTGTATAATGTGATGTGAGAATTAAATCATATCCCTTTTCTATATAATCCTTTAACTGAGCTATAATAGCGTCTGCATGTCCCTTACCTGCAACGATAGAATGACAATCGTGTCCGAGCATATGTGTATATACTGCATTTATTTCAGGAATTTCAATATCAAAAGCCTCGCCTGTCTGCTTGATAACGAAATCAATTCCTCCTATTGTAATATTACCCTCTTCAATCTTGTTTGTAATCTTGTGAACAGACTTATCAAAAATTTCACCGAAAGCACCTGTAAAGTTATTAATTAAATCTTTTCCGCCGCCGTTTTCAGAATACTCTATAGCATTCTCAGTAGCATATTTAGGTACATTAGGTAAAAATGTTCCTCCGGCACCGTGATAAGCCACTAAAATTCCTTCTACTTCAGTATCCTTCAGGTATGTTTCAAGCTCCTTATTATTGTCAAAAAAACATGGTGATTCAATGATGACTGCTTTTCCGTTTTTTTCTATGATAAAAACCTCATCATCAATAAAATCGTTTGTCTTATATGCGTGAAGCTTAACTTGACCAAAATCATAAATGTTCATTTCACCTTTTGCAAGCTTTATCTTTTTAAATGTATTCTTATTCATAATAAAATCCTCCTAATAAAAAAGTTAATTCATATATGAGATATAAGCGCTTCAATCTCTTTTGCAACTTAATAATATCACACCATTTTTTCAGTGTAAAGTACGCACTTTTTTGTAATATAGTTACCGTTCGGTAACTCTTAAAAGGTTACCGAAAAGAAACTAATGAGAAATTACGGCTTTTATCCTGATTTTTTATACTCAAAAAAATATTGTGAATTTTTTGTTAACTAAGCAATAAAACATACATTGTTTTTCAGGTAAAAGTTTGTTATAAAAATCACAAATTGAAGAAATTAACGAATTTCAGTTTACTTGACAGGGAAATAAAACTATGATAAACTATTTTGGGGATTTATGCTCATTTTTATATAACAAGCATAAATTTCATGTTAATAACAAACAACTCACCGAATTTACATCAATAACATATAAGTAATCTGGAACGAAAAATATATTTTAATTTCAGAAAAGCTAGGGAGATGGTTTCAATGAGCAAAAAGAATAAACAAAAGCATAAAATTCTTATTGTAGACGACTCTGAGATGAATCGTGTTATTCTGTCGGAAATGCTGGGAACAGAATATGAAATTGTCGAAGCTTCAGACGGCTCTGAAGCAATTGCTATTCTTCAAGAGTACAGTGTTGAAATTTCCTTGGTATTGCTTGATATTGTGATGCCGGTAATGGACGGTTTTGAAGTTCTTGCTGTAATGAACAATAAAAGATGGATTGAAGATGTACCGGTAATAATGATTTCTGCAGAAACTGCTCCATCATATATTAATCGTGCTTATGAACTCGGTGTTACTGACTTTATCAGCAGACCTTTTGACGCTCTGATAGTCAGACGAAGAGTTGTAAATACTATTATGCTATATTCAAAACAGAAAAAATTGGTGGGTTTGGTAGCTGACCAAATTTATGAAAAAGAAAAAAACAACAGCTTAATGATTAATATTCTAAGTCATATAGTTGAATTCAGAAATGGTGAAAGCGGGCTGCATGTTCTTCATGTACAAACATTCACAGATATTCTTTTAAAAGCACTTATGCAGAAAACCGAGAAATACAATCTGTCAAACTCTGATATCTCTCTAATCAGCAATGCATCTGCCCTTCATGATATAGGTAAAATTTCAATTCCGGAAGAAGTATTGAATAAACCCGGCAGGCTGACTGATGAAGAATTTAAAATAATGAAAACTCATTCTTCTGTTGGTGCTGATATGCTTGACAAACTGCCTTTCCACAAGGACGAGCCGTTAGTTAAGGTTGCTTATGAAATATGCCGCTGGCATCATGAAAGGTATGACGGACGAGGATATCCGGACGGGCTTAAAGGTGATGATATTCCTATATCCGCACAAATTGTATCATTAGCAGATGTGTACGATGCTTTGACGAGTGAACGAGTATATAAAAAAGCCTTTGACCACGATACAGCCATGAATATGATTTTAAACGGCGAATGCGGTACATTCAACCCGATTCTTTTAGAATGTTTAAAGGATTCTGCTGAAAACATTAAAGCGGAATTAAATCAAAATTCAATTACTAACCGTGATGAAAAAGAGCTTCAGAATATCGCTTATGAAATGCTTCAGTATGACGAGCTTTCTTCATCAGAAAGAATACTTAAACTTTTAGAAACAGAGCAGACAAAATATAAATTTGTAACTTCCGTATCGGAAGAAATATGGTTTGAGATTACAAGTGACCCTGCTATACTTAAACTATCAGATTACGGTGCAAAGAAGCTTGGTCTTGACAATGTCACTATTAATCCGTATGAAAATGAACAAATTCTTTCTATGTTTCAAATAGATACTCTAACGGGAATTTCTGACGCTTTCAGAAACACAACTCCTGAAAATCCGAAAATAGATTATAATTTTAAAGTATTAATTAACGGTGAATATAAAAAATGCAGAGTTATCGGGCTTTCTATGTGGTCTTCGGGAGAACATAGTGAGTATATCGGTGCAATCGGTAAAGCTGCAGCTATTACTGAAATAGAATAATGTTAAGTTAGGAGAAAATAAAATGACACTGAAAGAATGTTATGAAAATTTAGAAGGTAATTATGAAGATGCAGTCGGACGCTTGTTTAATGAAGCACTTGTTAAAAAATTTTTGATTAAGTTTTTAAATGATAAAAGCTATGATACTTTATGTGAATCACTTGAAGCAGATGATTATCAGGAGGCCTTTCGTGCTGCACACACAATAAAGGGCATTTGTCAGAATTTAAGTTTTACAAAGCTGCTTAACTCAAGCAGCAGCTTAACCGAAGCTTTAAGACCCGGAGAAAAATGTGATGTCACTAATCTTTTCGAAGAAGTTAAAAGGGACTACTGTCAAACGGTAAAAGCAATACAGGCTCTCAACAGTGAAATTGAATCATAATATGCACAACATTAAGAAGGAGCAAAAATAAATGAAAAAAAGAACAATACACTTTTTGATAGGAAGTCTTATAATTCTTATTATTGTATGCACCAGCGTTCTATCTGTTTTTGCAATAACTATGAGTAAAAAAAGTGAACGGGCTATTAATGAAGTAGGCACCATTTACATGTCAGGAATGAGCGAACGAATTTCTATGCATTTTGAAACTACTATTAACCTTCGCTTGGCACAAGTAGAAACGATGATTAAAAATATCAATCCTTCACAACATCAAAAGTACAGCAAGTCGCTGGTCGAGAAATTAGAGTCAGACGGCAAGAACAGAAGCTTTGACTATCTTGCACTTATGCGAAGCGACGGAATACTTGAAATGATATACGGTGACGAAATAAAGCTTATAGACCCTCAGCCGTTTTTAGATTCAATGAATAACGATGAAAAAAAGGTAGCTGTAGGAAATACAGCATCCGGTAAAAAAATAGTTGTAATGGGTGTTTCAGTAAGCTATCCTATGTCTGATAATCAAACAAGTACAGCTTTAGTTGCCGGTATGCCTGTTGAATATATTAACGAAATACTTTCTTTAGATGACTCTGCTTCTAATGCACTTACACACTCTCATATTATCAGGCGTGACGGAAGCTATGTTATTCGTAATTTTAATGCGTATCGTAATAATTACTTCACTCGTTTAAGGGAGATTGTTTCCGAATCAAGCGAGAAAAAACCCGAAGATTATGTGAATGAGCTTCAAAATGCAATAAAAAACAATGAAGATTATTCAACAATAATGATTGCCGAAAATGAAAGGCGTCATATATACTGCACTCATTTGCCTTATTCAGAATGGTATTTGATAACTGCAATGCCATACAACACATTGGATGAAACAGTTAATAATTTAAGTGATGAAAGACTGAATATTTTATTTGCAGGTATCGGTGTAATTTTGTTAACTCTGACGATTATATTTGCAAAATATTTCAGAATGACTCAACATCAGATTCGCGAACTCAATACTGCCCGTAAAACTGCTGAAAATGCCACAAAAGCTAAAAGTGAATTTCTTTCTAATATGAGTCATGACATACGAACACCTATGAATGCAATTGTGGGTATGACTGCTATTGCTACTGCAAATATAGACAATAAGCAGCAGGTTCATACATGTCTTAAGAAAATAAGCTTGTCAAGCAAACATTTATTAGGGCTTATTAATGATATTTTGGATATGTCTAAAATTGAAAGCGGAAAAATGACACTGAATATGGACCAGATTTCTCTTCGTGAAGTAATGGACAGCATCGTAAATATAGTGCAGCCTCAAATTAAGGCTAAAAAGCAGCATTTTGACGTATTTATTCAAGATATTGAAGTTGAAAATGTTTATTGTGACGGTGTGCGTCTGAACCAGATTCTTTTAAATTTCCTTTCAAACGCTATTAAGTTCACTCCTGAGGGAGGAATAATCCAAACTTCACTTTATGAAGAAGAGTCTCCAAAGGGTGAAAACTATATCCGAGTTCATCTCATTGTAAAAGATAACGGAATAGGAATGACACCTGAGTTCCAGCAAAAAATATTCGAATCCTTTGTTCGTGAGGATAACAAGCGTATACATAAGACAGAAGGCAGCGGTCTTGGTATGGCTATAACCAAACATATTATTGATGCAATGGATGGAACTATTGAATTACAAAGTGAGCCTGATAAGGGAACAGAATTCCATGTTACTCTTGATTTGGAAAAAGCTTTCGTAACAGAAGAAGATATGATTTTGCCTGAGTGGAACATACTTGTAGTTGACGATGATGAACAACTATGTAAAAGCACCGTATCATCGATTAAAACAATCGGAATGAAAGCCGATTGGACTTTAGACGGTGAAACAGCTATAAAAATGATAACAGAAAGATATAAAAAGTTTAATGAATATCAGATAATACTATTAGACTGGAAGCTTCCCGGAATTGACGGCATTGAAACTGCCCGTCAAATCAGAAAACAGTTAGGTGATGATGTGCCTATACTTTTAATTTCAGCTTATGATTGGAGTGAGATTGAAAGTGATGCTCGTGAAGCGGGTATTAATGGTTTTATATCTAAGCCTCTATTCAAATCTACACTTTATTATGGTTTGAAGCAATATATGGTTGATGATAACAATTCAGCATCTGAAAATATCACTGATAACAAATCTGATTTCAAAGGGGCAAAGGTTCTGGTTGCTGAAGATAATGAACTCAACTGGGAAATTGCATATGAACTACTCTCCGAACTGGGACTTGATATGGAGCATGCTGAGGATGGTAAGATATGCTGTGATAAGTTTAAAGCATCATCGGAAGGCTACTACAGTGCAATTCTTATGGATATAAGAATGCCTGTAATGAATGGATATGAAGCAACAGAAACAATTCGTGCGCTTAATCGTTCAGATTCGGATATTCCTATTATTGCAATGACTGCAGACGCATTTTCAGAGGATATTAAAAAGTGTCTTGAAAGCGGAATGAACGCTCATATTGCAAAGCCGATTGATATTAAAGAAGTTGCTCGGCTGTTGGATAAATATTTAAATTAAATAATACTGAAACAAGGTGTAGATAATAATTTTACACCTTGTTTTGTAAATTCAGTTAAAGAATCAATATTGACATAAGTATATATTAATGTTATAATCACTTTGCAAGTTTCTTATTGAAACAGAGCGGTTGTTAATTCTGTATTGTTAACGCAAGATAAAAATTTATTACGCAAAAATTATATTAATTGCCACCGGGTAATAAAATGCGAAAGCATTCGTTGCACATCATTAGGTCTTTGAAGATGTGTACACGAGTGCTTATTTTGTTTGGAGGTATATATAAAATGCACAAAATATTAAAATCATTTTCTAATTATTTTACAAAATGTGAAAAGCTGCTGTGGTTTATATCGTCAATGCTCATAATAATATCTTTTTTTATTTTTGACAGGGAAAGTTACCTAACTCTTGCTGCTTCATTAATAGGTGTCACTTCACTGATTTTTAATGCTAAAGGTAACCCTGTAGGGCAATTCCTTATTATCATATTCGGTATAATATATGCGGTTATTTCTTTTACCTATTCATATTACGGTGAGATTATAACATACCTGGGTATGACCGGGCCTATGTCTGTTTTTGCATTAGTTTCATGGCTCAGAAATCCTTATAACGGAAATAGAGCTGAAGTGAAGATTAACAGTATAAAACGCAAAGAAATAGCTTTGATGATAATATTGACAGCTATGGTTACTGCAGTTTTTTATTTTGTTCTTTCGGCTTTTCATACAGCAAATTTAATACCGAGCACCATATCTGTTACAACCAGCTTTCTTGCAGTATATTTAACATTTAGAAGAAGTGCTTATTTTGCACTTGCTTATGCTGCAAACGATATCGTGCTCATTATTCTATGGATATTAGCAACACTTTCCGATGTATCATATTTGTCTGTTGTTATCTGTTTTGTAATGTTCTTGGTAAATGATATTTACGGATTTATCAATTGGTCAAGAATGCAGGACCGTCAAAAAACAATTAATAATTTTACAAAATCAGTTTAAATAAAAAAGAACAATAGAAAAAACTCCTATGGTATAAATTGATAAGAATACCATAGGAGAATTTTTTATGTTTAAAGAACAAAATATGATGCAGCAGCAATGATAAATCATAGCTTGACGTATTTTTATATAATTTATGATAAAGACCGTTTAAGTCTATATTCTTAAACGGTCTTTATTTAAGTTTATTATGACACATCCTCACCGTATAAACCTGCAAGGAAAATACTAAGCTGATTATCATTCATGTTGAGTATATCCGCTTTTGAATATCCCATTTTTTCTAAATCTTCATCAGTAATTCCCATAGAATCAAGCAGTCCTAAAACATATTCATCTGAAGAATCTGAGTTGTTAAGAGAATTATTCAGTTCTTCTTCAGAAACTTTTTTAAAGTTTTTGAGCTTTTTATTGTATTCGGTATCATATGTTTTAGAAATCTCTTCGATTTTTAAATATGAATCGATTTTCATTTCCATAACTTGATTTACATACTGAATCATTTTCAGTTCCTGATTTATAAAGAAATAAGAAACAGTCTGTTTGGTGCCGTCTGAATCATTGAATTCGTATCTTTCACGGATATATTTTTCATTATTATAGCTTACACTGTATGTGTCCTTATATTTAAGAGAGCTTTTTGACGGGAAAAATGTGTTTATAGTTGCCTTAATATTGTCAGCGGTCTTTTCTTTTGAAACTGCAAAAAGCTTATCGTTAGTGTTGAGGATATACGCTGTGCCGTCTGAGACAAGATATTCCTGATAGGCAGATACCGTTTCAACTGAGTAATAGTAGTTTTTTTCGTCTTTTACGGAAATGGTTATAGGGTTTTCTGTAATAAGACCCATAGTACCCGATTTCAGCCGCCCTTTGATAGTGTATACTCCGTCTGAAATTATCTCTTCAACCTTATCGATATAACTTGTTTTTTCATCAAAAACAGAAAGTTCGGTTATTTTGGTTGAATCCTTTGAAATTGTTGCACTGTTAACTGCGGATGTGTCTGTTTTATTTGATTCAGTACAAGCTGATAAAGGAAGTACTGTTAAACACAGAGCTGTTAAGATTAATAATAAGGATTTTTTCATGATATCACCTCAAAAGATAAAAGTTAGTTTTTAAGTGAATGAAGAGGTGCTGGGATTTGCCCTCCTCTGTTTATAAATTTAGATGGTGATTCTTTTTTCAGCGGCATAACGGGTGCATGACCGAAAAGACCGCCCCAGTCAAGCTCATCTCCGACATTTTTTCCGATAGCTGGAATAATTCTGACTGCAGTTGTTTTGGTGTTTACCATGCCGATAGCAGCTTCGTCGGCAATTATTGCCGATATTGTATCAGGTGTTGTATCACCCGGTACAACAATCATATCAAGTCCTACAGAGCATACAGCTGTCATGGCTTCAAGCTTTTCGATAGTTAAAACTCCGCTTTCGGCAGCGTCAATCATACCTGCGTCTTCAGATACAGGTATAAACGCACCTGAAAGCCCGCCGATTCTTGAACATGCCATAACTCCGCCTTTTTTTACTGCGTCATTTAAAAGAGCAAGAGCAGCAGTTGTTCCATGTGTACCGCATTGCTCAAGTCCTATTTCTTCAAGGATATGTGCAACACTGTCACCGACAGCAGGTGTTGGTGCAAGCGATAAGTCTACAATTCCAAAAGGAACGCCAAGACGCTTTGAAGCAGTAACACCGACAAGCTGACCGATTCTTGTTATTTTGTATGAAGTCTTTTTTATTATATCCGAAATTTCAGTAATATTTGCATCGGGATATTTTGAAAGAGCTGAACGAACAACGCCCGGACCTGATACGCCGACATTAATCATACAGTCAGGCTCACCGACTCCGTGAAAGGCGCCTGCCATAAAAGGATTATCTTCAACTGCGTTGCAAAATACTACAAGCTTAGCAGCACCGAAACAATCGCTGTCTACAGTCTCTTCAGCACATTTCTTAACAATACCGCCCATTAGCTTGCAGGCGTCAAGGTTTATACCTGTTTTTGTCGAACCGATGTTAACAGAAGAACAAACTTTCGATGTGACTTTAAGTGCCTCGGGGATAGAGTTTATAAGTTCAATATCACCGGCAGAAAAGCCTTTTTGAACAAGTGCGGAATAACCGCCTATTAAGTCAACACCGACAGCAGCCGCTGCTTTATCCATTGCTATTGCAAACGGAACAGGAGAACATTCGCAGGCTGCTGACACTATTGCAATAGGTGTAACTGAAATTCTTTTATTTATTATAGGAATACCGAATTCCTTTGAAATCTCGTCTGCTGTTTTTACTAAGTCTTTAGCACATCTTGTTATTTTGTTATAAACCTTTTCACAAGCCTTGTCTATATCGTTGTCAATACAGTCAAGCAGTGAAATTCCCATTGTGATTGTACGAATATCAAGACATTCATCTTGTATCATACGAATAGTTTCAAGTATATCATATGCGTTAAGCATTACTCAACCTCCATTAAGAATTAGCTTCAAATTTAGATATGGTGCATGCAGTTAAAAACATCTTCATGCATTGCTGTGATTGAAAGTCCAAGTTCGTTTCCCAGTGCTGACATTTTATCGCTTAATTCAGCAAAAGGAATACTGAGCTTTGAAATATCTACAAGCATAATCATAGCAAACATATCCTGCAGAACCGATTGAGTAACCTCTATGACATTTGCGTTGTATTCCGCACAGTTTGATGAAACTTTTGCAAGGATGCCGACAGAGTCTTTTCCTATTACAGTAACTATAGCTCTCATTATTAAACCTCCGTGTCTGAATAAATTAAATATTTATATATTCAAAATCAGTATACCATATTATTTAAAAAAAAGAAATACCCTGAAGAATATTTTTAATATATTTAAAAAGTTTATAATTAAATGCGAAAGGTAATAACACATTACATCTTAAATTGCTTAATTGCACCTTACGCATAAAATAATGGCTGTCAAGGGTGCGAAGCACTTGTTTACCCTTGTACAGCCGTTATTTTATGTGTTAAACATTTTAAGGCAATTTAAGATTGCTTATTCACATATTTTGCTTATTATTTTTTCTTTCAACAGTATATTGTCTTGTGTATGTAATATTTTATAGTTACATTGTTTGCATACTTCGTTAATAAATTCATCTCTTGATTTTCTATCTTGCCTGTTGTGAGAAAAATCATCAAGTTCTATAAGTAATATTATTTCTAAATTTTCTTTTTTTGCTAATGCAAAATCAATGTGTTTCGCTTTTATTTTTCCAAAATATTTGAAATATTCAGAGTTATTTTTATGACCGTAAATTTCAATTAAATCAGCTAATCTGATTTTGCTTAGTACACATAAATTTAATTCATCAGCTATTATTTTTAAGCACTTGTAAAATTCTAATTCGTTTTTTGTTAGCAAATATTTTTTTCTGTATGGAAAATTTTCTTTTCTAATGTAATCACTGTTTATTTCATTATTTGTATTATATATATCTTTCGCATTATTTTTTACTTTAATTTTATTTATACTTTTTATATTATTTTTTGTCTTAATTATTATTTTTATTATGCTTTTTATCATTTCAATTGTAAGTTTTATAAATATAATTAATACTATTAATCCTAATATCTCATATAATAATTCCATTGCTTTCATTCCTTTATATTGGTATTTTTACAATATTTTAATTATATCAACAATTTTATTGTTAGTCAATATCAGCAATATGCTGAAAAATATATT
>UQYQ01000029.1 GCA_900545345.1 uncultured Ruminococcus sp. | reverse complement strand
AATCACCTTAATAGTAATTATATCATAAACGGCATATATTTGTCAATCGAAGTCTTTTTTAATAAGGCTTCTTTTTTTATTCGCCATTGGCGAATTATATAAATAAAAAGAGGAAGTTATATAACTTCCTCTTAAATCTTTTATAGCTCAATTTCTCATTGGTCCGCCCCACATAACATAAACTTCATAATTATTATGACCTAAGTCCTTCCACTTTATAGTGAAATTTCCCCATTTACTAACTTCTTCGTCAGTATCTCCATTCATCTTCCACTCCCTAACTGCTGAACGTATCCGGTACATTAAACCTTCTCCGAGGTCTTCAGCTGTTTTTTCATAATAAAAAGGCGGATATTTTTCCTGAGATATATAATAATCCATATCTGAAATAAAATTTGCAGGAACATTCCATGAATACTGCCATACGTCTACACTATCGTCAAAGTATATATGCTCCTCCGGTATTCCGTATATTCTTGCCTGATAGATTATACAATCGTTCGCATACTTCTTTATTCCTGCCATCGTGCTTGTGTCGTATTTCTTTATATTCGGTTTCTTTATCGTTTGGGGGCGTTCAACCTTCGGCGGAGGATTCAGGGTCATGTAAAGCTTTGCGCTCCAGATTGCGTCATAAAGATCGATTACGCTGTCGTCGGAGTTTGTGTTCATCATGAAATCTTCAAACGTATCGGATACCGGAACAGAAGCGTACTTATTCTCGTTTTTCGGCATAAATTTTCTGGCTATTTCTATCGTATCGTAAAGCTCTATCTTGTGATCCTGATCGGCGTCCCCCTGACGTCCTATCTTCACATCGGTATAAAACGTCTTGTATTCCCCTATTGTTCCATCTTCAGTTTCCATTGAGAAATTCACGTCAAAGCTGATTTCATAATCAAAGCTTTCCCCGTTGTATATGGAGGGCGTTTCCTTGAATGTTATTTCTGATTTATCCGTTACATCAATTCCATTGTAGGTTACGGATATTCCGCTTGAATCGAACGTTGTATTTTCTGAAAAGTAGTACTTCTTCATCAGCGCAGTATCAACGCAAAGACCCTCGTCGTTCGTTGTTGTAACAATCGGTTCTGTGGTAACAGGAACCGTTGTGGTTACTTCTTCCGTTGTAACCTCGCCTTGAGGTATGGTGGTTATAAGCGTTGTAGTGGTTTCCGATGTTTCTTCAGGAATTAATTCGGTTACAGCCGTGGTAACGGCTGTTTCATCAGTCGGTTGTTCGCTTTCTTCAGCAGATACCGCAAAGGCAGCGCAGATTATTGCAATTAAAGCGGTAATAATAAACAGATTGATTTTTTTCATATCTATACCTCCATACTTATATAAATTAATTATATCATACGATCAGCAAATTGTCAATTATTGTCAGAATATAATAGAGCCGCAAGCTCTTTAATATATCGGTCGCAGTTAAATTCCATTTCTTCGTAAATATACTCGCTGCAATCTTTCAGAACAAAGTTTATGCAATCCTCCTTGCTTCCGAACGGATTCTCTTCTTTATACTCCTGAATGCTTGAATTAATAAAATCTCCGTATTCTTCCTGAAATCTTATTATAGGCTGTACGGGAATACGCTTTTCCCATTTCTTTTCAATGTACTTATCCATAAGCTTCTCAGGCTCAGTCATATTGTCACGCGGGTTAAGACTGACCATGTCCTCGATCATTAATGAAAGATAAGCTTCAAGGTTAAGGTCAAGCTCATAAGCCTTTTCACGAAGTACCTCAAGCTTAAAATCGTCAAATTCTAAAAACATTTCCTGCGTCATAATAATTTCCTCCTTATTCGCCAGTGGCGAATTTAATATTTAAAATAACTTGAATGAAGCGCCATTAAACAACGCAAAGGCTATTGAACATAATCCGTTAAGTATTAGCTGAACCGCTTCCGGTGCAAGCATTACTAAAAGCATAAATACTGTCATTACAATAACCGATATATAATCTATTCTGCTAAAACCGCCTATTAATGGTGAAAATATAACAGAAACTATACACATAAGGATTATTATAGTTCCGACGAACTTAAACAGTCCCGAAAAAATTCCGTTAAGTAAAGTCAGCATTGCAAAAAACAATATGAAAACTGCACCGACTGAGTAAAGTAAAAGCTTAACTGCCAATTTAAGCGGCAGAAGCAACAAATTAAGCAATAACATATACCCTCCGTTCAATTCGCCACTGGCGAATTTATTTATACTTGACATTTAAATTCAGTAATGGTATAATGTAAATGAAAAAGGTGACTGCGATAAGCGGTTTCCCCAATATGTTTAAGTTAAGAAAATAACCGTCACACTTTGGGAGAGAGGGCGGTTATTTCTTTTATGTAAAGAAACTACTTCTTGTCGTAATGGTCTTTTGTGACCTTGTAAACAAGAGTGATAACGCTTGTGATCATTATTATGAACTGAAACAGTTCTGAAAATGTCATCATAGCATATCACCTCCCTTGTCGGGAGAAACCGCCTACCGTTTTATGCAATCACCTTAATAGTAATTATATCATAAACGGCATATATTTGTCAATCGAAGTCTTTTTTAATAAGGCTTCTTTTTTATTCGCCAGTGGCGAATTACGTGTTTTCATCAAAGAAGTATTCAAGAGCCTTTTCAATTACCTCAATAATCTCCGTTTCGTCTGTGTCCTCGTCAAAATACTTTGAATATAGCTCAGGTTTTATTTTTACAGTCTTTTTCTTAGGTTTATCGTTAAGCAGTCCTATAACCTCACGCCTACTGATTTTCGGATTATCCTTAAATGCTTTTCTCATCAGTGCAGCACGTTTTGTATCTATTTTTAATACCATTTCTTTATCGTCGCTTGGATCCCTGAAAATGTTATAAATCATCTCTTGACCGTATTCAGATATATATGATAATTCAACTGCCGCCCTGACTGAAAGCTGCTTTGAATCCACCCAGGGCTTAAGCTGCGGTATCAGCTTATTTATCCTGATAAGCCGGGCTGCACTGTCCTTGCTCAGACCGTATTCCTCTCCGGCAGCTGCAAGCTTGCTTTTAGATGTGTTGTTTTCGAGTGCATTAAGCTCATCGGCAATAGCATTTCTTTTTTCTTCAGTGAACAGTTCCGAATGATAAGCGGATATAACTGCCGCCTGTTCAGAAATCTTTATATCTCCGAAACCTCTCTGAAGAAGATTGGTAAAGGCTATATATACTCTTGCTTCTTCTTCAGAAAGATTCTCCTTTATTATAGCCGGAACTGTTTCTTTTCCTGCGTCCCTGCTGCAACGGCAGCGGTTGTTTCCTGCAAGTATTTCATATTTTCCGAATTCACGAGGATCAGGTCTTACAATAACAGGCTGCATAACGCCGTGCTTTCTTATACTTTCAGCCATATCGCTGCGCTTTTCATCATCATACATTGTAAACTGATGATTATGCGTATGGTTCAGCATATCAAGGGGAATTTCCTTTATCTGATTTTCCTGGGACATCATAGTCCCTATATCAAAGGTGGCAAGCATTGATTAACATCTCCTTAATACTTCTTCAGCAAGAGCCTTGTATTCTTCACCAAGCTTTGTCTTGTTCAGGCACAGGCTTTTATTTTTCTCCGAACTGTTGGCGGCTTCTACAGATTTATGAATTACTGTATCGAACATAAGACCGTTATACTTTTCCTGAAGTGAATCTGAAGTCGATCTGCTCATGTTGGTATTGTCGAACATAGTAGCAAGTACTCCGCAGTATTTCAAATCTTTGTTTATTGTTTCTCTTATCTGATCGCAGATGTTTGTAAGACTTGCAAGTCCTTCAAAGGCAAATTTTTGGGTCTGTACCGGTATAATAACGTTATTAGACGCGGTAAGAGCGTTAATCAGAAGTATTCCCAGCGAGGGCAAGCAGTCGATTAAAACATAATCATAATTATTTAAATTGTCGGCTGTAAGAATCCTTTTCAGAACAGTTTCTCTTGAAAGAGCGTTCATCAGATATGATTCGGCATTTGCAAGATTTATATCTGAAGGAATATAGCTGATTTTATTCTGCTCTGAAGCTCTTATACAATCTGAAAATTCCTCCGGTGTAATCTTCATATTGTTAGCAATGCTCAGCATAATATGGCTGATTGTAGGCTTTCCGTCACCCTCGAAGCCAAGATAACTGGAAAGATTAGCCTGCGGATCAAGGTCTATTAAAAGTACTTTAAAGCCGTTTAGGGCAAGAGCCGTACCTAAATTTAATGTGGTAGTGGTTTTTCCGACGCCGCCCTTTTGATTAGCGATTGAAATTATTTTACACATGATTTTTATCTCCTTCGTTTTTATTGATTTTAATTCACCAACTATAAATCATTGATGAATTATTACGGCGGGGCTTGTGACCGCTCTTAGCCGCATTACCGGAACGCTCTGACCGTTCCGTCACTCTGCTTATAATTCAACCTTTTTTGTAGCATGGAACATTTCAAGATAAAGAGTGCTGTACTGATATATTAGCGTATTTTCGATTTCTTCAAAATTGCTTGCATAACCAATTATTTCATATCCGTTATGTACAGCATATAGTTTAATAGCATTCATTTATTGAACCTCCTGTTATTCAGTTCGCCATTGGCGAATTGTGTTTTTGTTTTTTACTGTATCTATATTATATCATACTGTATACAGTATTGTCAATAATCATAACAACCAAAATTTACCCTATTTTTTTGTGCATATTTAATACTGGACACAGTATCTTTATAATGATATACTTATAACAACGAGGAAGTGATTAATTATGAATGAAGATAAAAAAAAGAAAACATATTATACTCCTGCACAAAAAGCTGCTACAGCAAAATATAACGCCAAAGCCTATGATGACATTAAGTTTCGAACAAAAAAAGGTATGAAACCGCTGATACAGCAGCTTGCAGAACAAAAAGGTATGTCGGTAAACGCTTTAATTGCCTATGCATTGGAAAAGGTAGCAGAGGAAGAACAATTTGATCTTACCTTACCAAAATAATCCCTGTTTTTCCAGAAATATAGCCTTGCCTGATGGCAAGGCTTTTTTACTTTATATAATTCTAAACTTATTTTCTTATCATTATTCTTAAAGCATATATCAAACATTTCTGCTATCTCCTTGTAAAGAACAGTTAAGCTGATACATAGCTGCATTACAAACTTTTTCTATATATCTTTCATACCAATCTTTGCTGAATTTGTGTTTATTATGAATTAAAAATTTCATAATGTTTTTAAACATTAATCCCTTATTTTCATTTTGTGGCATGTATTTCATATACATGCATATTCTTGCAATCCATGTTGTATCAAGCTTATAGTTGTTATTTAGTGAATTAAAAAGCTTTGCATTTACTAAAACTTCATTATACCAATACTTAGTAAAGTTATTCACCTTGTTAAATATATAGCAGATTTGGGCTTTTGTCAATATATTTTTTTCTGTAAGTTTTGATAAATTTGCTTCTATATCCAATACTGCAAAGATATCAGATGTCATTATTGCAGTATATGTTGCTTTTAAAATGCTTTGATAATCTAATTTCATAATTGTACCTTAAGTGAATTTCTAATTCGCCAGTGGCGAATTTTTTTATTTAATGTTTGCATTCATTACGATCCGATTTTCCGGAAGCAGCTGCAAGAGTGGTTAATCAAAGTAAAGAACTTATAATAATTCATTGAAAAATACACACCCCATATAATGTTATTATAAGGATGTTTAAAATAGCTGCAAATACAATATCTGATTTGTTTCTTCTGCGTTTATCTTCATAAAGTTTTCCCCAGATAATAGCATAGTAAAATAAACAGCTTATACTTAAAATAGAAGAAGATATAATATCAGCGTCCAAAGCCATAAAAGACAAAATTGTTATCATTATTAATATGTCAAAAATACTTTTGCCAAGTTTCTTATTATCCTTATTTTTACAGTTAATAATATATATAATGCCGGAAAATATCAAAACGCAAAAAAATATACTTAAAATTAACATAAACATTCTTATGTCCTCCATTATACAAAATATATGTAAATATAACATAAAAAATTAGGACTGATAATTCCCTGATTTTTTCAATGATTGGATTCCATGGTGATCCAATCTTCCGGAAGCAGCTGCAAGAGACTTTGAATATTAATTATGTAATGTTTAATAAATCACAATAGTAAAAGATTGAACGTTCTCTTTCTGTGCGCTCTGAACTTGGACATCGCTTATACGCATATATAAATCTTTTTAAATATTCGGATGTTAAACTCTCTATTTCTTTAAGTTGATACGAACAAGTATACAAAAAATTATCATTATGTTTACTTGCCTCTTGAATTAGGTATGTCGATTCACAGAATAAAAATTCAACATCATTTTCTAACGAAGTTGCTTTAATCCAGTCCTCGTCATTTATCCTCTTTGCTAGTTGATTCATTAATTTCTTTTTTTCATTTTCAATTTCTTCGAGTTTAATATATATTTCATGGGTTTGGTTTTCGTAATAAATTCTGTAATATGAAAATGATAAAATTAATACTACTGATATAGGAATACCAATTATAAGAATCTTTTTTAAGATTTTCTTTTTTGATTTAAAGAAACTCGTGACAATTGGAAAGATAGAATACACTATTATAAAAGCGCTTATAATGGTCAGCAAAATTGTTATTATTAACATAATCATTAAAAATTCATCTGATTCTATCATATTTAGATCCTATCTAATTCGCCAGTGGCGAATTTTTTTATTTAAGGTTTATATTCATTGCGATCTGATCTTCAGGAAGCAGCTGCATGAGTGATTTCACTGAATCGTATAATTCGCCAATGGCGAATTATACAGTAACTTTATAATTGAAACTATTGCAGCTGCAAGTATAGCTAAACTGGAGGAAAATGCTGCAAAGAATAGCAATCGTCCTATGTAATAATCCCTTGTTAAACTCTTTTTAAGTTTTTCATAACAGTCACTACATATAAGTGTGCTTTTATATGCTGTCAGTTTTTTAGATTCTCCGCAAAACACGCAAAATTCATTGATATTATCCATAAATTTATCTCCTTTACATAATTTAAATATAAAAAAAATAAATTTAAGACTTGTTTTTTATTTCATCAATAAAAACATAAATTGTAAGCACTACTGCCACAACACTAACAACAACTGCTATTAAAAGTGTACTATTACCTAATTTAAACATATTTTCAAAAGACACTTTTTTAAACTCAGAAATAAATAAATGAAATACCGGTATGTTAAATAAAATGAATATTGTAATTTCTAAAAAACGTTGAATTTTTGATATTTTAGGGTTAATATGCCTTGTTAATTGTTGTGTACATCGGTGGCATATTTGATGATTTGGTTTATTATCATCAGATCCAATAAACTCTTTTCCGCATAAAACACATTTTTTATAAACTTCTTCCATATCAATTCCTTTCTATTCGCCAGTGGCGAATTTTTTTATTTAATTTTGCATTCATTACGATCTGATCTTCCGGAAGCAGCTGCTAAAGCCATAACCATTACTCCAAACGTAGCGCCTAATATAATCCCGATAATAAATCCTAACATAAATATCACCTCTTTTCATTCATTTTCATATAACCTTGTGTATTCGTCCTCATTTATAAATTCTACCTTGCCTTTGCATACTGGAAATAATTCTGTTATAAATCCAACGATATTATCTCTCTTTTCATCTGTAATTTCATCAGTATTAATATCAAACTTTACTCCGGCATAATTCTTATTTCCATCTTCATCAACAGCTAAACCAAATACTCTTAATATACAGTCATGTTTTTAACTCCTTACTCCAATTCGCCAATGGCGAATTTATTATCTGAATTTATATCCAGGCTTAATTTGTCTTAGTTAATTATAAATTTTACACCTCCTATTCGACCGTCCGTTCCTCTGATACGTTCCGTACTTACATATCCATAGCTTTTAAGCTTGTCAAGATGATTTTTATACATATCTGAACCCATGTTTAAATCATGGAGAACTTTTTTACGATTAGTGCTTAGTTTTGACCGACCGCCTGAACAGCTGCACAAATACATAAAAATTGTCTTAGCCGGAGCAGTAAGCCGTGGATCGTTAAGTATACTTTCTGATTTTACGGCAGAATATTTACCTGTTCTATGTATTTCAGGCAGTCCCTCATGAGTTACCCAACGGCGAAATAATTTTGCTTTGGGCTTATCACTTCTAAGAATAACGCTATATAAACCAGATTCATTTCAAATCAACCTCCTTGACCATCGTGTTTTCATTTCTTCTCGCAAATTTTCTCCCACTCTTCTCCCGCCTGAATTTTTGCAATCTTTTCAAATTCCTTTGCAAATTTATCTGAGTGAAAATACTCAATGGTTTCTACTGCGTCTCCTGCACTGCAAAGCCATTCCCAATTTTCCAGTATATCTATGATTAGAATGTAACCACAGCTATCACCTCTCATCAAAGAGAGTGTAGAACAACCGCCTACTGTTTTGATATGCCTTATGTTTCTCTGCTCTGCGTACAAATATGTAAAATCATCAGGATAGCAAGTCACCAAAATATCAGCAAGTGAATCATTGTCTATTCCTATCCCAGGATAGGTTTCATAATATTTTATCATGATATACATGATAAGATATCGTAGTATTATTTCGTTATAATCTGTTTTGATGGATTTAGAAAATGTGTCCATCATTTCGAGTTTTATTATCATGTCGTTATCCTCCACTTGACAATGAGTTTAATATAAAATAGAATGTAAAAGAGGTGATTCTAATGAAATTTGAAGAAGCAAAATATATTTTTGCAGATAATAAAAGACTGTATTCTATCGAAGAAGTTACAGAATTAAGAATTAAAAATCATTTGTATTGTCCTGAGTGTGAAACTCCTCATTTGTCACATAATCTTTGTTCAACTAGGTGCAATTACTTTTCTACATATAATGGAGAAAACCACAAAGATGAATGTTTATTTAAATGTGAAAAAGCAAGTACAAAACTTTTAGAAAGCTTTTTAGAGAATGAAAAAACTTTAGATCAATTACATAACAGACTTCAAAATGTATTAACTATGCTTTTTCATTGCGATAAACTCGAAATCAATCCATTGATTATTCGAGATACTAATACGTTGAATAAAGCCATTTCTGAAACAGAAATTATATCATACAAAAAGAATCACTATATTCCTAAGAAACGATTAACAAATGGGCTAACAATTGAAGATACAGGTATCTACAAACTTTTTTACGGATATGTAAAACTGATTTGCAAAAAAGATACATACGGGTATAAGATTTATGTGATTAATCCTATCCAATCAAAACAGGATATAATCTGTTCATTAAAGTTATCTGAAAAAGTATTTAGATATATTGGTTTAGATGAAGACACTAAATATACTTACTATGTTTCATTTTTTTCAATACTCGAACAGAACATTAGTAAAGGAAAAACATATTATAATGGCAAGATAACTCACTCAAAACAGTTTTATTTCACGAAAAAGCTGTAATTGAGCGAAATATCTCTTGTGATTTAGTATCTGAAAAAAGCTTTGTAAATTCTACTATGTCAGTATACATATAGCCATCGCTTTCACAATATCCAAATTCATCAATCAAGTCGTAATATGTGTATGGGGTTTCAGGACTTGTATTTAATTCGACTTTAGAAATGTTATTTTTTTCAACCTTAAATCCATATTTGGAGCAAAGCAAAGTAACAACATTTTCAATACTCAGATTTTTGTTATTGGAAAATATATTACCTAACAACAGTATCATTTCCTTTCCGTTGAATCTTCCTTTTACAAGGCAACCATACGTACTGTTGTCGGTTATAAAATACCTATATTCTTTCATATTAATTTTCTCCTTATTCGCCAATGGCGAATTTATTATCTGAATTTATATCCAGGCTTAGCTTGTCATAATTAATTATAAATTTTACACCTCCTATTCGACCGTCCGTACCTCTGATACGTTCCGTACTTACATATCCATATTTTTTAAGCTTGTCAAGATGATTTTTATACATATCTGAACCCATGTTTAAATCATGGAGAACCTTTTTACGATTAGTGTTTAGTTCTGACCGACCGCCGGAACAGCTGCACAAATACATAAAAATTGTTTTAGATGGAGCAGTAATCCGTGGATCGTTAAGTATACTTTCTGATTTTACGGCAGAATATTTACCTGTTCTATGTATTTCAGGCAGTACTTCATGAGTTACCCAGCGGCGAAATAGTTTTGCTTTGGGCTTATCTGAACGTAAAATAACAGAATATAGTCCGCATTCATTTACACAAAGCATTTTAATTATCTTATCAGGGTTTTGCGGGTGGGGGTACTCAAATCTACCCACCTCATCTTCATCCATACGTTTTGTTATGTCTTTATGGTTCTCAATTTCAAGGTATTGGCAGATATCTTTAAGTACCCACCACGTTTCACCTTCAATTTCAACCATTCGGAACGATTGATTTTCAAAAGAAAGACGTACAATTTCGTTCATTTTAATAATTCTCCTCTATGATTTTTTCACAAACTCTGTTTAGATTTTCATATCTTGTATCGAGTTTTTTGTATATAGCTTCAGAATTTTTAGCTTCTGATAATACAAGATTAAGTTGTTCGGAATATCCTTTTTTCTGTAATTCTTCTTTCAGATGATTAAGCTTGGTTAGTTCTTGAATATAAGCTTCAGATCTTTCCATAAAAGCTTTTTCCCTTATTTCCCTGATAGCGTCATATACAAAGTTTAAAGGAATCCTTTCAATAATCTCAATTAAATCCTGCTTTAAAAGTCCGGAATATTTTGAGGTTTTCATAACTTAAGTCCTTTCACTCTATAAAGTATATAATCAATCTGATAACGCAAGCTAAAGCAGCGACTATAATGCCTGAGTAATAAAATATTTATTATTATTATGCCAAAATTCACAAGTATACATAGTATAATGTTATCTTTTGTATTTGCGTTAATAAATAATATCAACATACTTATCAGCCATGTAGCATGTTGAGAATCAAACTCATAGAATTGACCAAGTTCTTTTTCACCAAGCCCTTCGTCAGTAATTCTTTTTATTTCTTTTCCATACTCGTTTCTGCATTTTTCACAAAGACAAAAATTATTCTTCGTTAAACTATAATGCATTTTAAAATAGGATAAGAATGTTCCATATTCTTTGCCGCAAAATTCACATTTATTTTTCATATTATAATCCTTTCCATAAATTTAAATATCATTATCCTTCTGTTTTTCCTTTTTGATTTCACGCTGATCCTTATCCTGTTTGAATACAGTATCTTCAATAATCTTTTCAAAATTTTTCTTTACCGAATCATACTCCCTAAGCTTTTTATCAATGGCATGATTGTCATTGGAAAGCTTATTTTTTTGTTCTGTCAGATCTTGAATTTAACAAACAACACAGCAATTATGTACATTGTCTTTTAAGGTTTTAATAACTTGAGCTTTTCAAAATAAAATCTCCGTTTTCTTTATTATCTAAATTGCATATAAATCAAATAAACTGAAGCTTCTCCCATGGCTAACCAAAGGCACATCGCTGACAGAAAACAAAATTTATTTTTAAAGTAGATTATAGCATTTGTTTTATTCACGTTTTCAAAACATGATTTACATAAATTAACATTTTTAAAAGATGTGTAAACGCATTTATTACCACATAATTTGCAATTTTTTATTAATGTAACTTTGCTTTTTTTCACAGTTATCTCCTTTACTTTTATATGTAAAATATGGTAAAATATTATCATTATTTGAAAGGTGGAATTAAAATGATTTTAGAATTCATAAAAGAATTTTGCAAGTTAATAAAAACACGAATGTCTTTAATTTATATATTAGAAATAGCATTTTATATATCTATATATGATAATCATGATAATGAAAAAATTGTTTCTTTTATAATTAGTAAATTTTTCAACTCAAAGGAATTTTTATTATTTGTTAATTTATTTTTAACAAATATAATTATAATTTTGATTACTATACAAATAATTTTTAATTGCGCATTTATAATTACTGAAAAATATATTCTAAAAACTTGCACAGATAGGTGGTTTATAATTAATGCTTACTTCATTTCTGCCAAATTTTTTACATACATATTAATAAATTATCAACAGAATTTTAATATATTTTCTGAAAAGATTTTTTTATCTTTTCTACTTTTTATAGTGATTTATTTAACATTGTTGCTTATTTCTTTATATTGTAATAAATTATTGCGGCTAAAGGCAAAATAAACATGGCAACAAATGCAAATATTACAATCCATGGAAAAGCTCCTGAACCTGTAAAGTATTTAAAAAAATATAATAAGAATAAGAAAAATAAAATATTAATAATAATGGCAGCGGATATGCATAAAAAATTGATTGCCCCATACCTTTTTGATGGATAAGCATGCCGCCACTCCCTCAAACATTCATCACATATGTTATAATCCAATTCCTTAATTTTACCTTGTTCATAAGAAACTTTTCTGCCGCAGAAAACACAATAATTATTTTCCATGATATGTTCTTTCTCCCTAAATCTGAATATCATTATCCTTCTGTTTTTCCTTTTTGATTTCACGCTGCTCCTGATACTGTTTGAATACAGTATTTTCAATTATTTTTTCAAGATTTTTCTTTACCGAATCATACTCCCTAAGCTTTTTATCAATGGCATGATTGTCATTGGAAAGCTTATTTTTTTGTTCCGTCAGATCTTGAATTTCATTCTTTAACACTGCTATATTTGGCAGTACCTTTGACTTTTCAGTCTTTTTTAATTCTTCTACGGCCTCCCTGAACAGCAGCAGCTCGTCCTCATGATTCCGGAAATATTTATCCTGAAAAACAGCTTTTTTATACTGCTCTGATACAGGCTTGTACTGTCTGTAAATTTTCAGATATTTAAGCCTGTAATTATTAAATTTCAGCTTACTGTCAAGTACGTTTATTTTCTCAGAATTTTGTAATTTAAGGTCTGTCAAAGCTTCATATCTGCTGAAAAATTCCTCTGCATTCTGAAAACCGTTTTCATTCAGATAAGCAATTGTTTTAAAGCCTGTTTTTAGATTCTGGATTTTTCCCCACCGCTGCATACCAAAGGAATTAAATTTATCTTCGTATAGGTTGAAAAATTCCTTGATCCGATTATCCGGAGCGGTAATCTGCTTTGCCTTATATTCAGATTTTCTTGTGACGGCACGTTCAATTCTCTTTTTAAGCTGAGCTTCTTCATAGTACCAGCCAAACTTCTGAGAATAAATAAAATACTTCTGTCCCGGCATTTTAAAACCTAAACATTTACCGGATTTTTTTACATAATCCTCATACTTTATCTCAATGCCTTCAGCTTTCATTTTGCCGAGAAAATCATCGAAACTTTTTGAAGTTTTAATCGTTTCATCAATGATTATTTTAAGCTTCTGCTTCCAACTCTGACCTTCCTGATTAAGCTCCCATTCATAATGGCTCATGCCTTTTCCCTTAGAATTTTCTATTACTGAAAGACCACGTTCGGAAGTAATTTCATCACTTATTTTTCTTATCTTCTGCCATGCAGGAGTAAATTTTCTGTCATGTTCAGTTGAAAAAGCTTTACCGTTATGATAGTTTACAGAATTTATTATTATATGATTATGTATGCAGGCTTTATCAACATGAGTTGACAGAACAAATTCATACTGATCTCCAAGCATTCTTTTCATAGTTTCCATACCAATTTCATGAGCCTGTTCAGCTGTTACCTCTCCTTTTTTGAAAGATTGAATACAGTGAAAAGCGAGATTTTCAACATTGCTGTTCATTGATTTTCTTGTAAAACCAAACTCGTATTCCGCTGTACGATGTTGACAATTATGAGTAGAAATCCAAAGACCGTTTTCTGTTTTTTCTTTGTTGCAAATATAGTCGATAGCTTTGCCTAAGGTAGCTTTGATAGGATGTATTTCTGTATAAGCCATATTTCCTCCAGTTTATTCTGAATATCTTTAATATCCTCTCGAAACACCGATTTAGTTTCGTTGACGCGCTTAACTATCTGATTAATATTTACCCCTATTTTATTAATCTCCGATACAAATTTTCTTATTTCTGAATAATCAAAAATTTCTATTTTTCCCTCTATTGAAATCTTTCTTAAATAGGCGCTTAGATTTTTAATTCCGGAAGCTTTCATCTTCTCAATTATGAACTTTTTTTCTTCTCCGTCTACATATTCTCAATTATGAACTTTTTTTCTTCTCCGTCTACATAAAATTCAAGCTTGATTTTTCGTTTTCTTTCTATTGACATTGCTTATCCTTTCTTGACTTTTTTCGGGGTTTGGGCGCTCCCAAAAGATTAATTTTTTCAAAACTAAACTCCGTTGAGTTTTTGTAAAAATTGTCGAGTGTCCGGACACCGACTTTCCTTGCTATTCAGCCCTCCGAATTTTTCAGAAGATTCATCTCCGGACAAAATTCGGATTTACAGCGCATGTATGCGCTGTATTTTTTCAAAAAATCCAGGGATTTTTTGATTCTGAAAAATCAGAAATCGAAAGTCCAAAAGCGATCGCCTCAATTTGATTTTAAATTATAATCATGAATTTTTATTTTGTCAAGAGGGTAGAATTATTCTTCTATTCATAAACGTCAATCTAATAAAATAAAAAAACGCCGTAAATACGGTGTTTAAAATATATCCGAACTATTAAAAAAATAAAGAAAAAAATTTTTTTCGACATTGCAAAAAAAATAAGGAACCGAGATTAAAATCTCGATTCCTGTAATTGCTGAAAAATACCGGAAAAATATTTTTGAAAAAAATACTTGACAAAATTTTTCCTTCATGTTAAAATACAAAACAGAAAAAGCACCCACACAGAGCATTAAATGTTTACCAGACACTTAATGCTCCATAATCAACGCAGATATCCAACTATCTGATTGACTTAGTGAGAATGCTATCTCAGCGTACGTACATGTATGCTTGATATAGACACATAAGCTCGTCAGATATTCCTCCATTGGAACTGGCGGGCTTATTGCTTTTTCTAAACAAAATTGAATATTTCTTTCAGGCAGCTATTCACTACCAAAATTGACATAAACTAAAATCACTGCTCACAGCCGCCTGCGGAGTTTCCTCCGTTATCAAACAACATAAATGCCGCTATAAGCAGATGGTTTTAGCACTCTTCTTTGGTGCACCATCGGGGACTCGAACCCAGGACCCACTGATTAAGAGTCAGTTGCTCTACCAACTGAGCTAATGGTG
>UQYQ01000028.1 GCA_900545345.1 uncultured Ruminococcus sp. | reverse complement strand
TATCAATAACAATGTTAAGTACAATTTCGGTTTCAGCAAAAAGCGTTAAAGTACCAAAAACAAAGATAACAAAATTGCAGTCAACTAAACCAGGTAATTTAACAATAAAAATTAAGAAGGTAAAAAAAGTTTCGGGGTATAAGGTGAAAGTATCACAGAATAAGAAATTCAAAAAATCAAAGACTTACAAAATAAAAAAGAATCAAAAAACAGTTAAAGGTTTAAAACAGGGTAAAAAGTATTTCGTTAAAGCCAGAGCATATAAGAAGATAAAAGTCAAAGGTAAATCTAAAATTGTTTATGGAAAATGGAGCAAGGTAAAATCAATGAAAATCAAGGTTGAAGAAAATAACAATAATGAAAAACCAAATGATAATACTCCTGTAACATATAACTTTGATGAAGAAAAAGATAAGGAAAGACGAGCAGAAATAAAAGATAAAATCGGTATAGATTTTTCAGAAGATGTACATTTTTTAAACTATACTTGCAATCAATATGTATATGAACAGTATAATAATGCAGTGAGTTATACAATTTATGCAAAGTTAAAAATAAAAGCAAACGAGCTTATATGGATAGTAAATGACAACAATTTTGATAAATCCTATATACATAGTGATATAGAGACTCGTTATAACTGTAATTGGTGGAAATTAAATAAATCTATGATAAAGAGTTTTTATTCTCATCCACATTCGTTATGGTTAACAGAAGATACTTGTATTAAAACTGTTTGGCAGTATTTAATTATCACGGAAGAAAAAGATAACAATGGGTATTTAACAGTATATATGCAGCTTAAATAAATTTAAAAGCAGAAAATGAATAACAACAAAATGAGGCAACAAATATGAAAAAACTAGTAGCACTAACAACAGCACTTATGGTATCAATAACAATGTTAAGTACAATTTCGGTTTCAGCAAAAAGCGTTAAAGTACCGAGAGCCAAAATAACCAAATTGCAATCCACTAAACCAGGTAACCTAACAATAAAAATTAAGAAAGTAAAAAAGATTTCAGGATACAAGGTGAAGATATCACAGAACAAAAAGTTTAAAAAATCAAAGACTTACAGAATTAAAAAGAACCAAAAAACAGTTAAAGGTTTAAAGCAGGGTAAGAAGTATTTTGTTAAAGTCAGAGCGTATAAGAAGATTAAAATCAAGAGAAAATCTAAAACTGTTTATGGCAAATGGAGTAAGGTAAAATCGATGAAGATTACAGTTAAAGAAAATAACAAAAATGAAAAACCAAATGATAATACTCCTGTGATATATAGATTTGATGAGGAAAAGGATAAAGAAAGACGAGCAGAAATAAAAGATAAAATCGGTATAGATTTTTCAGAAAATGTCTACTTTTTCAATTATAGCTGCAGACCATATTGGAGCAGAAGCTATGATGAGAATACAGAAACTTATGTTACACACGAATATCCTGAACATGGTATTTTTGAAATTAAGATAAGAATTCGAGAAAGTGAACTTAAAAAAATAATTAAAGATATAGGTTTTTATGAACAGCCAATTTCGAGTATACCTCCGGGAGTGAAAGCTGGTTATGATTGTGATTGGTGGGATTTAGAAGAATCGCAAATTAAAAGTTTTTATCATCATCCTCATTCGTTATGGTTAACAGAAGATACTTGTATTAAAACTGTTTGGCAATATATAATTATTGCCAGTGAGAAGGATAATAACGGGTACTTAACGGTATATATGAAGCTTAAATAAATTTAAAATAAGTAAATAGATAAACATAAAATGAGGGAACAAATATGAAAAAACTAGCAGTATTAACAACAGCACTCGCAATATCAATAACAATGTTAAGTACAATTACGGTTTCAGCAAAAAGTGTTAAAGTACCGAGAGCCAAAATAACAAAATTGCTATCTACTAAACCCGGTAATCTTACAATTAAAATAAAGAAAGTTAAAAAAGTTTCGGGATATAAGGTGAAGATATCACAGAACAAAAAGTTTAAAAAATCAAAAACCTACAAAATTAAAAAGAATCAAAAAACAGTTAAAGGTTTAAAGCAGGGTAAGAAGTATTTCGTTAAAGCAAGAGCGTATAAGAAGATTAAAGTCAAGGGAAAATCTAAAACTGTTTATGGCAAATGGAGTAAGGTAAAATCAGTAAAAGAAAGTGAAGAAAAACCAGTGAAAATTGATGAAAAAACTAAAGAACGAATAAAGCAGATAGAAAAATCATCAGGTATAATGCTTTCAGATAGCGTACGGTTTTTGAATTATTCATATATTAAACGCATATATGAAAATAATATTGTAGATTATGAAATTTATGCTAAACTGCAAATAAAAGAAACAGAATTAAATTCTATAGTAAGTAATTATCATAAACGAGATAAAGAATTTATTCCTTATGGATTAGGTCGTATGAACGAGTATTGTGACTGGTGGAATTTGAAAATATCTGATATAAAGGATAGTTATTGTCAACTGTATGTTAAGCGATTATCCGAGGATTATATAATAAACTCTACAAATAGAGAAATTGTAGTCACAAACGAATATGCAGGAAATGGCTATTTAACAGTTTATTTGGTACTTCAATAAAATAGATAGTAATAAATGTGGATGTAAACATGGAAAAAAACAAGAGAACTAAAATTATTTTAATTATAGTGCTTACTGTATTAGCTGTACTTTTATTGATATATGTAATATTAGGATATAAACAGCATAAATGTAATCAGGAATATATTCATCCGAATGATGTTACCATGTGGGCTTGTAAAGAAATTAATATGAAAATAGCATATGACAATAATAGTGAGATAAAAGCAGCATATAACGGCGAATTAATTTTAAACGGTGAAAACACCGGTTTGTTGATAGAAATCATAGGAACAGGCGATACAATGAATTTCTATAGAACCGAGGATTATTATGAAGCTGATGACGGAGATAAAAAGTTATTTTCCGGAGAATTCAATTATTTTAAAAATAAAAAAGAATTTGAACTCAAAATAATTGATAATAAATTTTTACCTGACGATATAAAAAAGCTGACTTTTGAAGAAAAGTAAATAAGATTGTAAATGCTAAAGAGAGTGCAGAAAAAATTTCTGTACTCTTTTTTTATAATTAAATATGTACAAATAAATGCTATATAATTAGAGTGCAAAGGTACAGCTATAGCTTTGCTGCCTGTGATGGTATTGCTTGCTGTTCGGCAGGGACGGGGAAATAAAAATATTCGTCTTTATTTTCTTTACCATTGTACATTTTTTCTCAAAGTATGGTATAATAGTTCAAGTGAATAAACTATAGAACGGAGAAATATCATGGATAGGTGTTCAGAAGAACGAAAAACGCTTGCCAATGAATTTTTAGAATGCAGAAAAGCCATCATTGCATTGGGTGATGAAACAAGGCAGCGTATAATAATGACTCTTTTGACCGGCGATAAAGTCGGACTTCGTGTAGGCGAGATAACTGAGAAAACTCATTTGTCCCGTCCTGCGGTCTCACATCATCTTCAAATCTTAAAGGACGCTAGAATCATAGCTATGCGACGTAAGGGAACAAAGAATTTTTATTATATGAGTGCAGATGAAATTGAATGGTCAAAATTAAAAAGACTGGTAAATCATATTGACAAAATAATTCATAGTGCGGTTGATGAAAACTATCCTGACAACCATCTGGGAATTGATGAAGAATGAAAATCTATGCTTATGATATTAAGGAGGAAATATGCTATTTGAATTTTTAATTTGCTTTATTGCAGGAATAGGTGCAGGGCTAGGAACAGGATTTGCAGGAATGAGTGCAGCGGCAGTAATAAGTCCTATGCTTATAACTTTTCTTGATGTTCCTGCTTATCAGGCAGTAGGAATTGCATTGGCAAGTGATGTTCTTGCAAGCGGAGTGTCGGCTTATACCTATCATAAGAATAAAAATCTGGATATTAAAAACGGTCTTGTAATGATGTTCACAGTGCTGATTTTCACTTTTGTCGGAAGTATGCTGGCAAGCCTGCTGCCATCGGCAACTATGGGAACATTTTCAATGATTATGACTTTGTTGCTGGGCATAAAGTTTATTGTAAAGCCGGTTATGACAACCAAAGAAAAAATGCAGAAAGTATCAGCAAAAAAGAGAATTATACAATCTGTTGTCTGCGGAATCATAATAGGACTTATTTGCGGCTTTGTAGGTGCAGGGGGAGGAATGATGATGCTTCTCATTCTTACGACTGTATTGGGTTATGAGCTGAAAACCGCAGTCGGCACAAGTGTGTTTATTATGGCGTTTACTGCACTTACAGGGGCTGCGTCTCATTTTGTAATTGGCGGAATTCCCGATATTTCAGTTCTTGCTTTTTGTGTTCTGTCGACGTTATTATGGGCGAGAATCGCAGCTAAATTTGCTAATAAGGCAGAGCCTAAAACTTTAAACCGTGCTACAGGAGCAGTCTTAACAATACTTGGAGTTGTAATGATTATAGTTAATAAAATATAATTATAATAAGGAGTAATTAACATGGATATTAATGAAGCAATCAGAAATCGTCACTCGGTAAGAAGCTATTTGGATAAACCAATACCGATTGACACTATTAATGAAATCAAGTCAGAAATTTCGGAATGCAATAGGGAAAGCGGATTGCATATTCAGCTTGTTACAGAAGAACCTGAAGCATTCAGCGGTTTCATGGCTCATTACGGAAAATTCAGCGGTGTAAAAAATTATATTGCACTGATTGGAAAAAAATCTCCGAACCTTGATGAAAAGCTCGGTTACTATGGGGAGCGTATTGCATTAAAGGCACAGCAGCTTGGGCTTAACACTTGTTGGGTTGCTATGACATTCAGCAAGAGAAAAAGCAAATGTGTTGTTGATAAGGGAGAAAAGCTTGTGTGTGTACTGTCTCTGGGATACGGACAAACGCAGGGAACTGCACATAAGAGCAAGCCAATCGAACAGCTTTGCGATATAAATGGTGAAATGCCCGAATGGTTTAGAAAAGGAATGGAGTGTGCCATGCTTGCTCCTACCGCTATGAATCAGCAGAAGTTTTTGTTTTCGTTGAGTGGAAATAAGGTTTCGGCGAAGTCAACAGGAGGATTTTATTCAAAGGTTGATCTTGGTATTGCTATGTATCATTTTGAAGTTGGAACGGGAAGAAAAATATTCAATGCTTAATATTAATTACGGCTATTGAATTAAAATATTTTCTTGTATATTTATAAGGGCTGACTGTTGAGAAACGGTCAGTTTTTGTCTGTTATCAGTCTTTATACCTTCGTTTTTCATTTGTCAGTCCTGCTATATAGTCAATTGAAACATCATAAAATTTTGCCAGCTTTATTATTTTATCAAATGTCGTTTCAATTTTTCCGGTTTCGATTAAGCTGTAGTGCTGCTGCGATATTTTTAGCATATCGGCTATTTCACTTTGTTTTAATTCTTTATCTTCTCTCAAATCTTTCAATCTTGTATATAGTGCCATAAAACCACCTGCATTTTCGTTAATATATACAATTATATCATACATATTAAATTATGTATTGACATACATATTATTTTATGTATAATTAGTTTATATACATAATATATTATGTAAAAACTTTTGTGGTATTATGAAAGTTATTTTACAAAATAAAGAAAGATTAATTGAAAACATAGGTGAAATTATACCCCGATTTTGTACTGTAGTCAGCAGTATTCGCTTCAACTATGATATAATTGTATAAATAAATCAAGATGATGATAATAAAGCAGGTGTTAAAATGAATAAGTACAAAAAAACCAGAAATCTGACATTGAGAATTGAGCCGAAACTGCTTGATGAGTTGCATTATGTATCAAATTACGAGGGGCGCTCGGCTAATTCGCAGATATTGTATTTAATACGCAGGTGTATCAGAGAATACGAAGAGCGAAACGGGGCTATAGATTTTAATTCCGATAAAATATAATATAAATATTGGCGAAAAACAATAAAATCTTGAACAAATTGTAATACGCTGTTTGCGACATTTTTCCTATCATGAACAATGTAATATAAAAATATCTACCGATAACATATTGGTGTGTAGAAATTTTGGAGTACATATGGTGATAGGGATGTTAAATTTTCAGGTTTTAGAAAAAAACGAGGCGAAAATAAAAAGCTTTTCTCTCATGGGACTGGCAATGGTTTTGGGGTATATCTCAAGCATGGGGAACATATTGGGATTCAACTCACCGGTGAATATTGTGATTGTATCAATATCGGGTTCAAGTTCAATTCCGGCATTCATTGCGGCCGCACTTTCATACATAATAAACGGTAATCTTTCAGAGGGAATACCGAGTATATGTGCCATGGCAGCAATAGTGGTAATAAAGACTTTTATATTCCCTCGAACATATAATCACTCACCGTTTTCTCTTGCGGTTTTGTCAGGTTCCGTAACTTTATTTTTCGGTGCACTGCTGAGCCTTGTAATGCCTGCAAGAAATGAAATCATTATATACAGAACGTTTGCGGCGGCACTGTGTTTTTTCTTAGTGTTCTTTTCAAAATACTGCTATGAGAACTATAAAAAGACAGGAATTATAGTTATCAAGGGGCTCAATGGAATAGGGCTTAGCATTTTATATGTTATGCTTGTTGCCACTTTAACTTCTGTATCGCTTTTGGGAATTAATTTGGGACGGGCATTTGGTGTGGTTGTAATGCTTTTTGCCATAAACAGATATAAGCATATAGGAGGTGCGGTTTGCGGGGCCTTAGCCACCTGCGGAGTAATATTGTGTGCACCCGATCTTGCAAAGAATACTCTTTTGCTTGCAACATCGGGACTTATCTGCGGTGCATTTGCATCATTCGGAATTGCCGCAATTATTATTGTTTTTATCGGAGTTTCACTTATATCGCTGGTTACGATCGGAATGAACCCCGACACATTCAAATTATTTGCGGATTTAATAGCAGGAGCGGTAATTTATCTTGCTGTGCCTGAGGGAAAAATAACAGGGGCGTTAAAGCTTGTCGGCGGAACAAACAAAGCTTCGGAGATTTCCAACGAAACGGTTTCATCGAAGCTTTCATTTGCGTCAAGTGCCTTGTCCGATGTGAAAAATCAGATTTCCACAGTTACAGAGGCAATGGAAAAAAAGGTTACGCCGACTCAGCTAGGAAGGCTTGTTAAAGACAGTGTATGCAGAGAATGTCCGATGAATGCAATATGCTGGCAGAGAAAAGAGTGCGAAACCAAAAGCGTATTTACACAGCTGCAAAGAAAAATCGCATGTATGGAAAAGCTGTGTGAAGAAGATATAGACAAAAAAATGCCTGAATGTATAAGAAAAGAATTAATTGCAAATACATATAATTTGATGTATACAAATATGCTGTTTGAACAAAGCTCATCAAGAAAGCTTCGTGAAATGAGAGAGTTCCTGTCAACTCAGCTTGAAACAATGGGAGATGTTCTTAATGACATTTCACAGGATGTATCAAAACTTCTGAATGTAGATGTCGGACTGTCGTCAAGGGCGAGCGAGCTTATAAAACGGCTTGGCGGAGAGCAGCAGCGTGCCTGTATTTATGTTGACGAAAGAAAAATGCTCAGAGGAGAGATATTTTACAGCTCGAAATCTAATATTGATATAGTAAGACTGACAGTAGAACTCAGTGATATTACCGGATGCGAGCTTGAAATGCCGAGGAAGGTCACAATCGGCGATACGACAAGGCTTGAATATTCGGAGTGTCCGCAGTATTCTTTGAGTCAGGGTTTTTATCAGTCATCAAGCACTCCCGGTCAGCACTCCGGAGATTATTTTGAAAAGCTCACAATAAATAATACGGAAAGCTATATAATACTTTCAGATGGCATGGGAACAGGAAGCAGGGCAAGACTGGATTCAATGTTTACCGTCAATTTGGCAGCTAAGCTTTTAACTGCGGGGGTATCAGATGCAACTACTGTAAAGCTGCTGAATTCTGTTTTGCAGGTGAAGTGCTGGGAGGAATCTTTTGCAACATTGGATTTGATTGAATTTGACCTTTGCGGGGGATATTTGAACATTTTGAAAGCAGGTGCAGGACCGAGTTATTTGTACAGAGACGGCCAGCTGAAAAAAATAGAGGGTTATGCTTTTCCGCTTGGAATACTTTCTGACACCAGTGTGAATCAAATCAGAAATAAGCTATTCAAAAACGATATAATTATAGTATGCAGTGACGGAGTCAGTGAAAGAGCAATAAGAAATGTTTTGAAAAACAGAAAAGAAGTGTCTAAAATGACCGCTGATGAGATTTCAAGAGAAATAGGTGAGTCGGCAATAAACAATGAAACTGTGTCAAAGCATGATGATATTACAGTGATTTGCAGTAAAATAAGTAAAAAATAATCAGTGTGAAAATAAAATTAACATTATACCGTTATTTTTGTGGTAATTTTACACAAAAAAATGTTATTATATATGTATAAATTATAAAACTTATACAAAAACTATTGCAATAATTGTTATTAAAGTGTAAAATAGTAAACAGGTAATGACGGACAGTTAATAATGATTGTCTGTTTGCAATTGTTTATTTAATATTTTTTCTGCTTTGTATAGTTTACTGTTATGCATTTTCTGTAAAGCATATAATCGTATCACAGTAAAACATAAACGCGGGATGCAAAGCTTTTCGTTTTCAAAATAAATAGCACGAATTTAATTGTGTATTGTGTTATAAATTGAAAATTAATTTTTTGCTTTGTGCAGCCTGCCGTTTCACATATGCTGTACATTATATAAAACTTTTCAAAGGCAGAAAGAATCCAGCGTCACGTTGGGGGAGGTATAATGTAATGAATATAATTCCTGAAGATTATAAAGCACCATTACATTTGTTTCATGAGGGAACAAATTTTGAGGCTTATAAGTTTTTCGGTTCAGTTAAGGGAAACAAAGACGGAGAGAACGGATATTTTTTCAGGGTATGGGCACCGCACGCTGCTGCGGTTTCGGTTACCGGTGATTTCAATTCGTGGGATAAAACCAAAAATCCTATGGAGAAAATCGCAGATTCAGAAGTATGGGAAGTATTTATACCTAATCTGAAAAAATATGATACTTATAAGTATTGTGTAACAACAAAGTCGGGAAGTACAATCATGAAAGCCGACCCGTACGGAAAACATATGGAAACAAAACCGGCTACGGGTACAAAGATTTATGATATTGACGGATTTAAGTGGTCAGACAGTGTCTGGCAGAAGAAAATTAAAGATACGGATATATTGAATTCACCTATAAATATTTACGAGGTGAATTTAGGTTCATGGAAGAAACATGCGGACGGTAATTTTTTATCGTATTCACAGTTTGCCGAAGAGATAATTCCATATATGATTGACATGGGATATACGCATATTGAGTTTATGCCGCTTGCAGAGTATCCTTATGACGGCTCATGGGGATATCAGGGGATAGGGTACTATGCTCCGACCTCAAGATTCGGAACTCCCGAAGACTTTATGAACATGATAAACAGCTTTCACAAGGCAGATATAGGAGTCATTCTTGACTGGGTGCCTGCACATTTTCCGAAAGACGAAGCAGGACTCAGCAATTGGGACGGTGAAGCCTGTTACGAATACAGCGATTCAAGAAAAGGCGAGCATTTATCTTGGGGAACGAAGGTATTTGATTACGGCAAATCTGAAGTGCAGTCTTTCTTGATTTCAAATGCGGTTTTCTGGCTTGAAAAATATCATATTGACGGACTCAGAGTTGACGCAGTTGCTTCAATGCTTTATCTTGATTATGACAGAAAAGACGGTCAGTGGATTCCTAATAAAAACGGAGGAAACGAAAATTTAGAGGCGATTGAGTTTTTACAAAAGCTCAATACTGAGGTTTTCAGAAAATTCCCTCATGCAATGATGATTGCAGAAGAATCAACAGCATGGCCTATGGTTTCAAAGCCGGTAAGCGACGGAGGTCTGGGCTTCAATTTTAAATGGAACATGGGCTGGATGAATGATATGCTGATGTATATGTCACAAGACCCGATAAACAGGGCTTTTCATCATAACGCACTGACATTCTCATTCTTCTATGCTTTTTCAGAGAATTTTATATTGCCGATTTCACATGATGAGGTTGTGCACGGAAAAGGTTCGCTTATCAATAAGATGTTCGGCGAAGCAGACCAGAAATTTGCACAAGCCAGGGCCTTCTTAGCGTATATGACGGCTCATCCCGGCAAAAAGCTTCTGTTTATGGGAAGTGAGTTTGCACAATTCAGAGAGTGGGATTTTGAAAACGGTCTTGAGTGGTTTATGATTGATGAATTTGAAAATCACAGGAACTATCAGACATATGTTAAAAATTTAAACCGCTTCTATAAAGAGAATAAACCATTCTGGGAAATTGATTTTTCATGGGAGGGATTCTCGTGGATTTCAAATGATGATTATAAGCAGAGCATTATAATTTTCAGGAGAATGGATAAAAAAGGTGATGAAATCATTACTGTATGCAACTTTGTTCCTGTAGGGCGAGAGATTTACTCTTTCGGCGTTCCTAAGAAAGGAACATATGAAGAAGTATTTAATTCGACTTCTGCTGACGGAAGTCCTGTGACCAATAAGCCTGTTAAGACAAAGGCTGTTGCAATGCATGGTTTTGACCAGTCCATTACAATAGAAATACCTGCCTTTTCGGTTATGTATTTTAAGCGCAGAAAAACAACAAGAAAGCCTTCAAAAACAGGTGCTGCGAAATCTGCGGCTAAGAAGTCAGCAGTCAAGAAGCCGGCAGCAAAAAAAGCTGTTTCAAAAACATCAAAAAAGTCTGCTGATGAAAAGGTTAAGAGCAAATCAGACAAACAGACTTCTAATAAATCAAAATCAAACTCAAAAACGAGTAAGTAGGTGAATGTATATGTTTAACAAAAAAGAATGTGTTGCAATGCTGTTGGCAGGCGGTCAGGGAAGCAGACTGTATGCTTTGACTCAAAAGGTTGCAAAACCTGCTGTACCTTTCGGAGGCAAGTACAGAATTATTGATTTTCCGCTTTCTAACTGTGTTAATTCAGGTATAGATACCGTTGGTGTGCTGACACAGTATCAGCCGCTTGTAATGAATGACTATATCGGAAACGGTCAGCCTTGGGACTTAGACAGAGTACATGGAGGAGTTCATATTTTAGCACCTTATCAGTCACAAACGGGTGCAGACTGGTATCAGGGAACAGCCAATGCTATTTATCAGAATCTTTCGTTTATTGAAAGATATGACCCTGAATATGTTATAATTCTTTCAGGTGACCATATTTATAAAATGGACTACGACAAGATGCTTAGCTATCATAAGGAAAAAGGAGCAGCGGCTACTATTGCGGTAATTGATGTTCCGATTGATGAAGCTTCCCGTTTTGGCATTATGTTTGCTCATGAAGACGGCGAGATATATGATTTCGTTGAAAAGCCGCCTGAGCCTAAGAGTACACTGGCTTCTATGGGAATATATATTTTCAACTTTGATATTTTGAAAAAGTACCTGACAGAAAATGAAATGGATAAATCAGAAAACAATTCTAAAGATTTCGGAAAAGATATTATTCCGGCACTTCTTGGTGACGGTCAGAAACTTTACGCTTACCGCTTTGACGGTTATTGGAAAGATGTCGGAACTATAGACAGCTTATGGGAAGCTAATATGGATCTTATAAATCCTAATATTCCTATTGATTTGTATGACCAGTCATGGAAGATTTATTCGAGAAATCCGGCATTGCCACCTCAGGTTATCGGTAAAAATGCAAAAATTCAGAACTCAATGGTAACAGAAGGATGTATAATTGACGGAACTGTTGATTTCTCAATGCTTTCTGACGGTGTTGTTATCGAAAAAGATGCAATAGTTACCGATTCAATTTTAATGCCCGGAGCAGTTATCCGTTCGGGAGCAAAAGTTGAATATGCAATTATAGGTGAAAATTCTGAGATTTGTGCAGGTGCACACATAGGAATGAGACCTGAAGATATGGAAAACCGTGATGACTGGGGCGTTGCGGTTGTAGGTCAGGACATTAAAATTTCTTCGGGAAAAACAGTAGCACCGAAGCAGATTATTTCGGAAAATATGTAAAGAAAGGGTGAGCTTTAATGGGAACTTCTAATATGGGAAAAGTTTTGGGAATTGTTTTTGCTAATATGCATGACAGCACAGTTAAGGATTTGACAAAAGAAAGAACAATGGGCTCTGTCCTTTTCGGCGGAAGATACAGAATGATTGATTTCCCTTTGTCTAATTTTGTGAACAGCGGTATTTCAACGGTTGGTGTTATAACCAAATATAATTATCAGTCACTTATTGACCATTTAGGCACCGGACGAGAGTGGGATTTGTCAAGAAAAAAAGGCGGACTTATTCTTCTTCCTCCTTTCAGTAATGTCGAGAGCAAGCTTTACAGAGGAAGGCTTGAAGCATTGTATGGTGTTCTTAATTTTATAAAAAGTGTTCATGCTGAGTATGTTTTAATGTCAGACTGTGATGTTGTTGCGAATATAGATTATAAACCTGTACTGGCAGCGCATATTGAAAGCGGAGCAGACATTACCTGCATAACACATACGGGACAATACAACTCAGAGCTTATTAAGGAAAGCACTGTGCTTTCTATTGATTCAAATAACAGAGTGAAGGATGTTTTAATCGGTTCAAGCTTGTCGGGCGTATGTACGCTTAGTCTGAACATGTTTATTATTAAAAAGAACTTTTTGGTTGACCTTGTACAGACAGCTATTGCTCAGGGAAGATACAGCTTTGAGAGGGACATTTTGCAGAGCAAGTTAAATGAGCTTAAAATCGTGGCTTATGAATATTCAGGATACTTTAAGAAGATATACAGTGAAAAGAGCTATTTTGATGCGAATATGGATCTTTTGAATATTGAGAGCTGCAAAGAACTTTTTACACCGAAAAGACCTATTTATACTAAGGTTAGAGATAATGCTCCTTCAAAATACGGACTTAACAGCTATGTTTCTAATTCGCTGATAGCTGACGGATGCGTTATTGAAGGAACAGTAGAAAATTCAGTTTTGTTCAGAGGTGTAAATGTAGGCAAAGGTGTTAAAGTTAAAAACGCAATCTTAATGCAGGATACTATTATCGGTGACGGAAGTGAAGTTAAGAATGTCATTACCGATAAAAATGTGTCAATAGGCAACGACAGAACATTAATTTCTTCTGACGATTATCCGATGTTTATAGGAAAAGGTGCATCGGTTTAAAATTTAAAATAGCTTCATTAAATCATTTTGTATCCATGTTTTTTAAGACACGGCAATAATTACTTATTGATTTAATGGAGCTTTTGTGCTATAATTTCAAAGTGGATAACAGATGATGAAAACTGAATAAAGTATCAAATTTTCTATTATCCAATTATCCATCATCAATTAATATATGGAGGATTAAGACATTGAATATTTTATATACAGCAAGTGAAGCACTTCCTTTTGCCGCTTCCGGCGGATTGGCAGATGTAGCAGGTTCTTTACCTAAAGCGTTGAACGAACTCGGAAATGACTGTCGTGTTGTTATGCCTATGTATAATACCATTAAGCCCGAGCTTCGTGAAAAGTTGACTTTTATTACAAACTTTACTGTTCCTGTTGCATGGAGAAATCAGTATTGCGGTGTCTTTACGGCTGATGTCAACGGGGTTACTTATTATTTGCTCGATAATGAATTTTACTTTGCAAGAAACGGTCTGTATGGTTTTTATGATGATGCAGAGAGATTTGTTTTCTTCTCAAGAGCAGTATTAGAGCTTTTGCATTATATCGATTTTAAGCCGAATGTAATAAATGCAAATGACTGGCAGACGGCTTTGGTTCCTGTATATTATGATATTTTCTATCGCTATCAGTCAGGGTATGAGGATATTAAGACTGTGTTTACGATTCATAATATTCAGTATCAGGGACAATACGGACTTGATCTTATTAATGACATTATGGGTATACCTCTTTATCATACCGATTTGCTTGAATATGACGGCGATGTGAACTTTATGAAAGCTGCTATTGAGGTCTCTGACAGGGTAACAACGGTTTCACCTAGCTATGCTTGGGAGATTTTAGATTCATGGTATGCTCACGGAATGGACAGAGAGCTCGTCCACAAGCAATATAAGCTAAGCGGAATTTTAAACGGAATTGACCAGAGCATTTATAATCCGGCGACTGACGCTGTTATTCCTAAGAATTACAGTTTGAATAATATGGAGGGTAAAAAAGTTTGTAAGAAAGCTCTCTGTGATGAGCTGGGAATAAAATCAGGCAATGAACCTGTTATCGGAATAGTTACCAGATTTGTTTCTCACAAGGGACTTGATTTGATAAAATATGTATTTGAGGATATTGTGAATCTTGGGTATAAATTTGCAATACTCGGTTCAGGTGAAAAAATTTATGAGGATTTTTTCACCGAGATGTCATATCGTTATCCTGACAGGGTAGGGGTTAAAATCGGGTTTATTCCTGAGCTTTCAAAGAAAATCTATGCTGGTGCTGATATGTTCTTGATGCCGTCTAAGAGCGAGCCATGCGGTTTGGCTCAGATGATTTCACTTAGATACGGTACTATTCCGATTGTTCGTGAAACAGGCGGACTACGTGACAGTATCACAGATGCCGGCGAACCGCATTTCGGTGAAATCACAGGTAACGGTTTCAGCTTTAAGACTTATAATGCTCATGATATGTTAAATGCCTGTGCAAGAGCAAGAGCGTTTTATGACAATAAGATGATTTGGGGAAGACTTGTTACTCATGCAATGAAAGAGGATTTCAGCTGGAAAAAATCAGCTGTATCTTATCAGGAGCTTTACAATAACATTTAAAGTGAATTGTGTATCATAAAATTTAAAGTGACAGATATAGTATAAGGGAAATTTGTAGATGAAAATTTATAGGTTTCCCATACTTGTTTTACAGAAAATATAAGAATATTGCTATTTATTTTAAAAATTATGTGTTAGTGTGTAAAAAATAAAGTGTTAAAAGGCACAGAGAAAAATATATGTGCTTTTGATTTATTTTAATTGTGTTTGGCTTTATGCCATGTTATGTGAAATTTAAGGAGAGAACAAATGAAAGGAATAAGTATACATAAGCGTATTGCGTCTGTTTGCATTACGCTGGCTATTATGATGTCGGTTTTGGTTATGCCGATTAACAGCAGTGCTGCTACTGTTCCTGTTACGGTTACGGTAACAAAAGCAGGTCAGGTTGTTGACACGATGACATATGAAGGTGTGACAGTAAATGCCATATACACTCCGAGAAATGACAGTAATGCTCATGAGATGTGGGACGACCCCGTTTATTGCTGTGCAGCACTTGTAACTAAGTTCTATAAAGCAGTATACGGTAACACTGTTTACAATCTTTGGCCGGGAAGCACACCGCTAAGTGATGTCGGAACATTTTCTAAGGTGAAAACTCCTGTTGTCGGTGATATTTACGGTAACTCCAGCCACTGGGCAATAGTAAAGCAGGTCAACGGAAACGAAGTTGTTTTGTTTGAGCAGAACTGGACATGGTATGATGATTATGGCTGCTACGCAAAATACAATAGAACAGTCAATTTAAAGAAGCTTGAGTCTGATGTTAGTTTTTTCAGATACAGCGGGGCAGATATTCCCGTAAAGCCTGTTATAACTACGGATTATGCGTCGCAGGATGGCGTTGAAAAAAGCTTTTCCTGGACAACAGGTATGAAAACCGCGAAATCAACTTTAAATATTTATAAATATAACTCAACAGGTACATACAGCAGTTCTGATTTAGTTTCATCTACGCCTAATATTACAGGTGGTTCTTTTAAACAAATACTCCAAAAAGGACACTATGCAGCACAGGTTATAAATTATTCTGCTTCAAATAAAAGTTCTTCAAGCGAGTATAAAGAGTTTTATGTTGTAGGTCAGCCTTTGGCTTCCAGTGTAAAGCTTGGTGTCAATTCGTTAAATATGACTGCAGGTGAGTCAAAATCCGTTTCAAGCCATATGCTTCCTGAAAATACAAATGATATTTTGACATGGAGTTCAAGTGACAGCTCTGTTGCATCGGTTTCTAACAGCGGTATTGTTACTGCACACAGAGCAGGAGCAGTTACAATAACTTCAAAGGCAGTAAGCGGTGTTAAAGCTGTTTGCACAGTAACTGTTAAGCCTAAGAGTATTCAGAATTTTAAGGTATCGAGTTATAATACAAGCTCAATTACTATGTCATGGGATACTGTTCCTGATATTTCAGGATACAGAATTTACAGATATGATGAAGCAAAGAAAAAATATGTTAAGATTTCAGATTTGAAATCCAATTCTTTTAAAGTCTCCGGGCTAAGCAATGCGTCAAGTTATAAATTTAAAGTCAGAGCATACAGAAAGTATAAAGGAAAAAATTATTTCGGAAAATATTCTGCAGTTTTAACCGGATATACAAGACCGAATAAAGTAAAAGATTTGAGAGCCGAAACAAATTCAGCTTCAAGTATATCATTGTCGTGGACAAGCGTTTACGGTGCAGATGCTTATGATATATATGCAAGTGCTGACTCGGGTAAATTTAAAAAGCTTGCATCGGTTTCGGGAAGTAAAAGTTCTGTTAAGCTTAAAAAACTGAAAACAGGTGCATCATATGCTTTTAAAATCAAAACGGTTAAAAAACTGTCAGGAGTCAGTGTGTACAGTTCAAATTCAAAGAAAGCATATGCAACAACAAAGCCGGGAAAGGTTAAAAATGTTAAAGCTCAAAAAGCTTCAAATGGTAATATAATACTGACATGGAATCATGTAAACGGTGCGGCAAAGTATCAGATTTATATGCTTAACGGCAATAAATATAAGCGTGTTAAGACAGTGTCTTCACCTAAGACAAAGACCAAAATTAAAAACCTTTCGGCAAATAAACAATACAAAATAAAAATAAGAGCATATAAAAAATACAATGGATTTAAGTATTACGGAAAATATTCTTCAAAAGTAAAAGTGTGAGTATACACTCAAAATTAACTTAAATAAAAAGCTGATATCATATTTTTAATGATATCAGTTTTTGTTTTTATAAAATTAAATGCAATAATTAACAGCATTGTATTTCTTGTTTTGGTTATCCTAAAGTTTAGAAAGGATGATTTTATGAAATACATTTTAAGTTTGGTATTATCATTTGCATTCATTTTGTGCGGCTGTGCAAATGATATAGAGCCTAATACTAAAGACTATGAAGAAAGCAGCAGTGATTCTGCTGCAGCAACATCAAGCGAAACCGCATCTGTTTCTTCTGAAACAAATACTGAAGCTCCATCAGAAAAAAATTCGGCAAAATCAAGTTCTGCCAGTGCTGAACCGCTGAGAGCAGGGAAGTCAGTGGATTTATCAAATATTGATAATACTTTGATAGGTTATGGTCAAGGAGTTATTGTGGATAGTGAGAACAGACCTCAGGGTGCAATTGATTTTAACGAAAAATATTCAAAGTATAATGCAATTGCTATGGCAAAAGCAGATTCTGATAACAAAGACAGCAAAAAGACGGTTTATTTAACTTTTGATCAGGGATATGAAAACGGATTTACTTCTAAAATCCTTGATACATTAAAAGAGAAGAAGGTTAAAGCTACTTTTTTTGTACTTCAGGATTATGCAGAGAAGAACCCTGAACTTATAAGAAGAATGATTGATGAGGGTCATACTGTCGGAAATCACTCTGTTTCACATCCGTCAATGCCGAGTATTTCTATTGATGAGGCAAAAGAGGAGATAATGGGACTTCATAATTATATAAAAGAGAAATTCAATTATGAGATGACAGAATTCAGACCGCCTAAGGGAGAGTTTTCAGAAAGAATTTTGCAGCTTGCAAATGAGTGCGGTTATAAAACTGTTATGTGGAGCTTTGCGTATGCGGATTGGGATGTAAACAACCAGCCGAACGAAGCAGAGTCTTTAAATAAAGTTACGGGAGCAAAACACAACGGGGCAATATATTTACTTCATTCTGTATCAGAAACTAATGCAAATATTCTCGGAGATGTTATAGACAATTTAAAAAATGACGGATATGAATTCAAAGCTTAACAAAGTACCTCCTATGGTTTGATTTTACCATAGGAGGTACTTTGTTTAATGATTGAGTATTAGCTAAATAACTATTTTAACAGCTTTCTTCGACCACTGCGGCGAGCCGCCGCCGGCTCTCTGCCTATCATAATTTGATAAGTAATTAAGTTAGCTAAACGGCAGATTATTATTTAACGGTTTTAGCTAACTTCTTCGACCACTTACCTAGATAAATTTTGCCGTTTACAGTTTTATACGCTCTCACCCTTACATAATACTTTTTGTTTGACTTCAGTTTCTTTAAAGCAATTTTGTTTTTCTTAGTGTTTTTAAG
>UQYQ01000027.1 GCA_900545345.1 uncultured Ruminococcus sp. | reverse complement strand
CACGATAATAATAAATTTGAAGTTGAGTGTAATATTTATTGGCAAGGGAATGATTGTTACTTCAAGGATATCGAAACTGCAGAACAAGCAATCAAAGAAATAGTAATGCCGTTTATGGAACAACATCCTGAGTTTGTGTGGTGAACACATATAGACTTAGAAATAAAGTCAAACAGAAGTTAAAATACAGTCAAACAAAACATAAAACATAGTCAAGAAAGGAGATTTTATGATGATAGCGGAACTTAGGGCATATCGAAAAAATGATGAAACACTTAAATTTATAGATTATCAATTAGAAAAAAATGCTGTAGTAACGGTTACACAAGGGTCAGCAGGACCACCTACGTATAAAAAAAGAACGCACAAAGAATACGGATATATTTTTGGCAAAGGAACTGTTAACTTAAAAGATGAAAAAAGTTTGTTAGAAAGCAAAAATAGAGATATTGAGGGCTTTATTAAATTAATACCAAAAAAGTCTGTAAGAGATGCTCTAATTTATTACTGTTTGAATTTAGATGTATATAATCCTAGTTGGCAAGAAACAGCAGATGCAATTAAGTATAAAGGTGACGGAGAGGCTTTAAGAAAACTTGTTACTAGGTATTTAGAAAATTTTAAAAATGTCCGCTAAATGTCCTTGAATGTCCGTTTTTAGTGTGATAAAATTATAATTGAGAAAAAATACAGGTAACCCCAATCCCTGTATTTTTTCAGGAAAGGTAGCTCTTCGTGAGTTGCCTTTTCCAATTTATCTAGTAATTATATACAATCCAGTATATAACATTTTGTGAATTGCTACTATTTTTGTTTGATATTGTTGTATTTTGTAATATTTATGATATTATTAAGTTATACTAATTAGATTGGGGACAGAATTATGGAAACAGTATTAAAAGAAAATAAAAAAGTTGAAAATGAATCTGATAAATCTGAAGTGAAGAACAAAAGTAATGATGGTCAAACTAAACCAAAAAAATGTTTTATTATCACCCCTATTGGTCCTGAAACTTCAGAAATTCGTCGACAGATTGATGGAGTTATTGATGTATGTATTGATCCGATACTAAACGAATTTGGATATGAAGTATATGTAGCCCATAAAATATGTGAAACGGGCTCTATTAATAATCAAGTGCTTAAACATATATATGAAGATCATATGGTAATTGCAAATCTTACGGGTCTTAATCCTAATGTCATGTATGAGTTAGCTTTTAGGCATTCTATTATGAAACCAGTTATAGTAATCAAAGATAAAGACGATAATCTAGAATTGCCATTTGATGTTCATGGTGACAGAACTATTATCTATACAAATGATATTAGAGGAACAGATGAGCTTAAAGTGCAGTTGAGAAAATTTATGGCCGAGTTAAAATTTGATCAAAAAGCTGATAATCCAATTAGTCGAGCTGTAAGTGATTTAGAAAGCCGTAAGCTTTTATTTAAAGGTGAACTAACTGATGTTAGTAATGATTCAAATGGAAATCAACAAAACTTATTGCAGTATATTGTGAAAAGATTAGATAAAGTGGATGATTCTATTCTTTCATTGAAAACCAAAAGTAATTACAATAATAATTTTAATATTAATTTAGAAGCTAAAAATGAAAATTTGTATGAATATATAAATATTGATGAAATAGAAAATTTTACAGATTTTTTGGCAGCACTAAAATGTTTTGATTTATCTCTTGCCGCAATAAATAAGAAAGATGATTGGATGACAAAGGGTAAAATGTGGGCTCACATTGATAAACTTAAGTCAAAATATATAAAAATTAAAGATAAGTTTGATGAGCCTCAAAGGAAAGAAATAGAAAATTGGATATCACAAATAAGAGAAGCAATATAAAAACCAAAGACATCTCCCGGAGGTGTCTTTTTTATACCCAAATTTAAGCGAGGTGAGGCGACCTTTGAATGAACAAAATTTAAAGCCTATAGAACATTTAAGTAAAGAGGAAGCAAAGAGAAGAGGCTCTTTAGGCGGAAAAGCCTCAGTAGCTTCAAGACGAAAGAAAAAAAGCATGAAGCAGGTTATGGATATGCTTTTAGATATGCCTGCAAACCCTGATTTCGATTATGATACTTTGGCAGAACAAGGTATTGATGTTGATACACTTGAGCCGGAATTTGTGAATAATATGCTTGTGGTAAATGCAGCGTTGCTTGCCAGAGCAAAGACAGGAGATAATAAAGCAATTCACGAGCTGAGAAGTATAATTCAGGATGATATTTATACGAAACATAAAATTAAGCTTGAAAAGGAAAAACTAAAACTTGATAAGGACAAAATAAATCCTACTAAGACAGATGTCAATAAATACAGCGGTATTCCCGCAAGTTTGATAGCACCGACTTTTTCATCGGTGCTTTTTGATATTTCGGAACATGAACATTCGGAATATACTTTCCCGGGAGGAAGAGGTTCGACTAAATCATCATTTATAAGCTTGAATGTAATTGATTTAATTAAGAAAAATGAAAACATGCATGTCTGTGTTCTTCGTGCAGTAGCAAATACTTTAAAAGACAGTGTGTTTGCTCAAATTCTATGGGCCGTTTCAGCACTTGGACTTGATGATGAATTTACATATACAAAATCACCGCTTGAAATTACCCGTATATCAACAGGACAGAAAATATATTTTAGAGGTGCAGATGACCCGAATAAGATTAAATCAATAAAGCCTCCTTTTGGATATATCGGTGTGGTTTGGTTTGAAGAGCTTGACCAGTTTGCAGGAGAAGAATCAGTAAGAAAGATAGAGCAGTCGGTTATCAGAGGCGGAGAACTTGCCTATAAGTTCAAATCATTTAACCCTCCGAAGTCTGCTCAGAACTGGGCAAATAAATATATAAAAATTCCAAGAGCCGACAGGCTTGTTATAGAAAGTACATACCTTACAGTTCCTCAAAAGTGGCTCGGTAAACCATTCTTGGATGATGCAGAGTTTTTAAAAGAAGTCAATCCCGTTGCTTATGAAAACGAGTATATGGGTGTTGCAAACGGCACAGGCGGAAATGTGTTCGACAATGTTATTATTAAAGAAGTCACAGATGATGAAATTCAACAGTTTGACCGTGTTTACAGAGGAGTTGACTGGGGCTGGTATCCTGACCCTTATGCATATGTTGCTTGCTGTTATCAGCCTGCACAAAGCAGGCTTATTATTTTTGACGAATACCGGTGCAATAAGCGTTCAAATAAGCAGACTGCAGAAGAACTTGTAAAAAATCACGGTGTAACCGCAAATGATATGATAATATGTGACAGTGCCGAAGAAAAGTCAACAGGCGATTATCGTTCTTATGGATTACTTGCAAGAGGTGCTGAAAAAGGACCGGGCTCGGTTGATTATTCTATGAAGTGGCTGCAGTCACTCAGAGAGATTGTAATAGACAATAAACGCTGTCCCGAAACAGCAAGGGAATTTTTAGATTATGAGTATGAAAGAGACAAAGAGGGCAATGTTATTTCGGGTTATCCCGACAAGGATAATCACAGCATTGACGCGGTAAGATATGCACTTAACAGAGTATGGAAGCGGAGAGGACAGTAATGGGATTTATAAACTATATGAAAGGACTGATAAAAAGCTTGTTTCCGATAAAAGATATTAAATCAGCACTTAACATTGAACTTGCGTTGTCGAGTGAAATGCTTAATAAAATCGAGCTTTGGCAGGATTGTTACTGCGGCAGGGCAAATTGGATTGATGAAGAAAACGGCGTTTCAAGTCTAAGGCTTGAGCAGTCTATTGTTCGTGAGTTTTCGAATATAACTCTCAACGAAATGACAGCAGCTGTTACTCAGCCTGTGCTTAATGAGATTTTTCAAACAGCAACAAGAGATTTGAATCTTCACCTGCAGGAAGGATTGGCAACAGGTGCTATGGTAATCAAACCATTAGGTGAAGACAAAGTACAGTATGTATCGGCTAATTCTTTTCTGCCTGTTGAGTACGATGTCAGAGGGCGTTTAATAAAGGTTATTTTTCCTGAGATTAAAAAACTTGGTGACAAGTATTATACAAGGCTTGAATTTCACGATTTGGATTATGAAAAAGGCTTGACCATTATTAACAAGGCTTATGTTTCGTCAGCACCTGATATTCTCGGAAAAGAGATATCTTTAGAGCAAATAGAAGAATGGAAAGACCTTGATAAGTTTATAAATTATCCTCTTATGAAGCGTCCTGCATTCGGATATTATCGAAACCCTGTCAAGAATAATATTGATGGTTCTCATTGTGGGGTATCCGTATTTGATTCGGCATTGGATATGATAAAAAAGACAGATAAGCAGTTCGGGCGTTTGGACTGGGAATTTGAAAGCGGTGAACGCATTATTCATGTTGATGAAGCGGCATTGAAAGAAGCCAATGAGATGCCGAAGCTTAAAAAGCGTCTTTATACAGGGCTTGACTTAGGAAGTGATGAGCTTTATAAAGAGTTTTCTCCGCAGTTTAGGCAATCGGATATTATATCAGGACTTGAAGAATACAAGAGGAATATTGAGTTTGAGGTTGGTTTGTCATATGGCGATATTTCCAATCCGCAGACGGTTGATAAGACAGCAACGGAAATTAAATCAGCTAAGAAACGCAAGTACAATACAGTTTCGGCAATACAAGATAATTTGAAAGACTGTTTAGAGGATTTGGTTTATGCGTTAGCCTTTTATAACAGTATGGCTACACAAAAATACGAGTTTATATGTGATTTTAAAGACAGCATACTTGTTGACGAAGAAACAGAACGCCAGCAGGACAGAAGCGATGTTAATATGGGAGTTATGAGGTTAGAGGAATACCGTGCTAAGTGGCATGGTGAGTCTTTAGAAGAAGCTTTAAAGAATCTCCCTCAGTCAGCGGAGGTGATTGATTGATGACAGCTATTATTATCACAGCGATAATTTGCACAACTGTTGTTATTATAGTAAAGGATAATAAATAATGCTAAAGCCGAATGAAATCGAAGCTGTGTCAATGGCTTTTGACGAGCCGATGAAACAGCTTGAAAATGAGGTGATGACGGATATAATCCGTCGAATTAAAATCAACGGTGAGATTACTCGTGCTGCCGATTGGCAAATATATCGGCTCCAAGAACTTGGCGAAAGCAAAAGGGCGATTAAAAAAGCAATAAAAGATAAATTGGGTTTATCTACTCAAAAAATCAACAGTATGTATAACAGCTTTGTCCTTAGAGGCTATAACAGGAATGCAGAGATTTATAAATATAAGGGCAAAACTTGTATACCGTTTGAAGATAACAAACAACTGCAACAATTAATCTCTGCTGTGGCAATACAGACAGACAAGGATATGAATAATATTACTCAGTCACTTGGATTTGCTGTAAAAAATGCGCAGGGGAGGTTGCATTTTATGCCTATAGCAAAATACTATCAACGGGTATTAGATAATGCAACACTGGGCATTGTAACAGGTATGTTTGATTACAATGCAATATTAAAAAAAACCGTATCTGAGCTTACAAACAGCGGACTTCGTACAGTAGATTATGAAAGCGGTTGGAGCAATCGAGTTGATGTTGCCGCAAGACGGGCTGTTATGACAGGTTTATCACAGGTTACTTCAAAGATAAACGAACAAAATGCCGAGGAACTTGATACAGAATATTTCGAGGTGTCATGGCACAGCGGAGCAAGACCGTCACATCAGGTTTGGCAAGGCAGGGTTTATACAAAGGAACAGCTTGCAACCGTTTGCGGTTTGGGTACTGTCACAGGACTATGCGGAGCAAACTGTTATCATGATTATTATCCGTTTATACCGGGTATATCCGAGCGTACATATACAGATGAAGAGCTTGACGAAATGAACGCACAGGAAAACACACCGCAGGAGTACAATGGAAAGCATTATACAAAGTATGAAGCTTTACAAAGGCAGCGCAGATTGGAAACAACAATGCGGGCACAAAGACAGCAGATTAAACTGCTTCAAGACGGCGGTGCCGATGAGGAAGATATAATTAATGCCCGATGCCGTTATCGTGGCACTTCCCACGAATATTCACGCTTTTCCGAAGCTATGAATTTAACTCAGCAAAGGGAGCGTGTAACGGTTGACGGATTAGGTAATATAGGGGTTGGGAAAACAAAGATTGATTTGACTTTCAAGGATTATGAAGATATAATATATATGAAAGGCAAGATGTCGGACAGAGATGTGCGTAAGTGGTATATTGCTCATAACAAGATGATACCTGATCTAATTGATGCGGATAAATCGGTTGAAGAACAAGCTATGCAGGCTTGCAATTTACGAAATAAGCATAAATTACAAGCTAGAAAGTTAATGAGAGATCAAGAAAAGCGTAAAAGTTTAGACATATCGGATCCGATTGAATCCTTTGAAACTATCGTAAAGCGAAAAATGGAAGACAAAAATATGTCATACGATGAAGCTGTTCAGGACATTATAAAAACTGCGACAAAAACAAGAAAATCAGTTAATGATGCGTTAGGAGTGGAGGGATAGTATGTTTCATTACAGTATTTGCACAGAACCTGATAGAGATATTTTTGTAAAGCAATGCAGAGCATTGGAAAAACATATTCCTAACATTGTTAAGGGTAAGCTTTTAAAAGATGTTGATTATTCTGAAACACAGATTTATTTTTATAATGATAAAGAGATTCTCGTTCATAACAGCTATTATATAGGAGCTGTTTATGTTGATTCAGAGATAGAACTTGAGCAATTTTTCGATAATTAAAATTTATAACAATTTTTCTTACTATGGAGTACATAAATGATTTTTACAAAAACTCAACAAGCAGCAATTACGTTGATGAAACAAGATTTGCAATATCTGTATACAATTATTATGAAATATAATAATGTGTCCCTTTCAAATTATATAGTGTCTTTAATGCCATATATAGGTGTTGTTATTGATGGAGTAGAAGATTGGCTAAAATCGTATAATAATTCACATAAAGAAAAATTAAAGATACCTTTATTTTCTAAAAAAGAGCAAGAATACTATGAAGAAATGCGTTCTTCAATCAAACTATGGGACAATAGTTACAATGATATTTACAATAAATTAGGAGTTCTTTATCAGGAAAGTGAAAACTATTTTGCAAGTATAAGTGAACCGGTAATTAAAGAGTTAAAATTATATGATATTTTCGGAACTGATGTGGTAAGTGGTAAATTTTGCGGGAATACAATTTTATGTGGTTATTATACTCCTAAATTCTCTTTTTATGATAGTATTGGAGAATATATTAAAAGTATGAGTGTTATTGGTGGAAAATTTATTGCTTATTTTAATGCAACTCAGGAATACGATACCGATATTAACATGAATTTTGATACAGATGATTTTGGTGGGTTAATTAAATCTCCTGTTGGAAATGCATTTAGTGATAAATTTGTATTGTTTTCGATACTTTGTCAAATTAATTTCGTTGTGTATTGCGTAGATAAATATATTATACCAGAGGTACCAGTAAAATTGAGGTTTTCTTATTTGTTGTATTATTATTTGTTACGTGTTCTTCCAGAAGTGAACGAGAAAATCAAAAGTAATCTTGTATTGGATAATAAATGGGATTCTCAACTGTTTAGAAATGCAATGGCACATTATAAGTTGGGAGTTTCATTAAAGGAAAGTGAAATTGATGAAAAAGATATGATGTTTGGGCTTACAAATAAATTTTTTGGACAGGGATATAAAGAAACAAAGAATGCTATTTTATTAGAATTGAAGAGTTTATCAAATCAAATAGAATGTTATTTAAATTTATAATAAAATAATTTAATAGTTAATTTAAGCACTTAGATTTATCTAGGTGCTTTTATTATACCCGAAATCAGACCGTTCCGATGTCGTAAAACTAAGGATAGAATGAGGTGCAACCTCGTAAAAAAGCGTATCGAAAGGAGAATGTTTATGCAAAGAAAGTTTTTAGAGGATTTAGGGCTTGAAAAGGAAATTATCGATAAAATAATGGACGAAAACGGTTCTGACCTCGAAAAAGCCAAAGCAAAGCTTGAAGCTGAGAGTGATAATTATAAATCACAGCTTGAAACAGCACAGGACGCTCTTAAAGAGTTTGACGGTATTGATGTCAAGGACCTGCAGGGTAAAATTAATACTTTGACAAATGACCTAAGCGAGAAAGAAAAAGAATATCAGCAGAAAATTGCGGATATGGAATTTAACTCTGTGTTGGATGGAGCTATCAGTTCAAGCGGTGCAAAGAACGCAAAGGCAGTCAAGGCTCTGCTTGACCTTGATAGCCTAAAAGCAAGTAAGAATCAAGCAGATGATATAAGCAGGGCTCTTGAAGCGGTGAAAACGGATAATGACTATATGTTTGAATCCAAAGAGCCTATTAAAAACCCCGTTAGGGAAACAAATAATCCCGATATTACTAAGGCGGGGATTACAAAAGAAAGCTTTGCAAAAATGGGATATGCAGAGCGATTGAATTTAAAGAGAAGCAATCCCGAAAAGTACGCCGAATTGAAAGGCGAATAAAAGAAAGAAGGTAATTTTTTATGGCAAATCAAACTACAAAAATTGCAGACCTCATTGATCCTGAGGTTATGGCGGATATGATTTCCGCTAAGATACCAAAAAAGATAGTTGTTGCACCATTTGCAAAGGTCGACACTTCATTGCAGGGTGTTCCCGGAGATACTGTAACCGTTCCGCAGTACAGTTATATAGGTGACGCGGAAGATATCGCCGAAGGTGTAGCATGCGGTACCGTTAAGCTTGAAACAAGCACATCAACCGTTAAAGTTAAAAAAGCTATGAAAGCTGTATCGCTTACTGACGAATCGATTCTAAGCGGATACGGTAATCCTGTGGGTGAGACAAATTCACAGCTTGCAAATGCTATTGCATCGAAAGTCGACAGTGATGCTATGGATGCTTTGCAGGATGCACAGCTTGAATATGACGGCTCAGCTAAGGCTATCAGCTATGAGGGTATTGTTGAGGCTATTGATTTATTTGAAGAAGAAGTAAATACAGAAAAGGTTATGTTTGTGCATCCGAAACAGGTTACACAGCTTAGAAAGGATACTAACTTTATTTCTGCCGATAAATACACAGGCAATGTTGTTATATCCGGTGAAATCGGTATGATTGCTAATGCAAGAATTGTTCCGTCTAAGAAAGTACCTGAGATTGAAGTTGGTACTACAACAAAGGTTAAGTGCTACTCATGTCCTGTTGTTAAGCTGACATCTGATGCAGAAACAGAAGATGAAACATCGGCATTGACAGTATATCTGAAGCGCGATACCAATATCGAAACCGAAAGACATACTCTTTCAAGAACAACCGATATTTCTGTTGACAAGGTTTATACTGTTGCGCTTTCTGACCAGTCGAAAGTTGTACTTGCTAAGTTTAAGAAGTAATTAAAGGAGGTATAAGCGGTATGATACACTATGCAGACGAGCAGTTTTACAAAGACAGCTATCTTTTGGGGAGAGAGGCGGTTATCAATACCGCTTTTCCTTACTTTTCAAGACTGGCATCTCAGGAAATCAAGCGTTTTGCAGGTTCAAATATAGATGAGTATAATGTTCCCGAATGCGTTAAGATGTGCTGTTGTGAAATTGCAGAAACAATATATAATGACGAGAAGAAAACAAACGAACACATCGGTGTAACTTCCGAGAGTGTCGGAGGCTGGTCTAAAAGCTATGAAAGCACAGAGCAAGCTAAGCAGGTTATGCAGAAAAATATAAAAAACATTGTGTACAAGTGGCTTTCAGGCACAGGGCTTTTATACAGAGGTGTTTATAAATGATGACTAATGCAGACTGTACTCTTTTTAAGTATGATAAGAATACAACAGGTTTTACACGGCATGAAATCAAAAGTATTTATTGGCAAACCAGTCAGCAGGCAAACATTATGAAAAGCGGTTTGACTTCTTGTGACAGTACAACAGTGTTTATTTATAAAAGTTCAATAAAAGGAAATAACATTCCCGAAACTCCGAAAAAGGATATGCTTGTTAAAGGAATTGTTGAGTTTGAATTTGATAATACATCATCTCGGACAATCTCAGACAGCATGAAGGCGTTTCGTGAAATGTTCCCTCGGTTTGTTACCGTGAACAGTATAGATAATATGCTGTACGGCGGTCTTTCGCACATTGAAATTTCTGCAAAGTAGGCGGATTTATGGCAGAGAACAAAGGAAGAAAAGTATATGTTGAGATACCTAAAGGCAAGATTGTTGAAGTGCGTCACAGGGACGGTACTGTTTCTATGGAACTGGAATGGAATCCGGGGTTTGCACCCGGGAGGAACAAACAGTTTTGCAATGTCCAAAGCTATGTAGACAGCGAGTGCATACGCCTTATGAGTTCTTATACACCAAAGCAAAATGGGATTTTGATAAAGTCTGCAACATTGGGAACTCAAATAGGCAGCGGAAATATAGAACAAGTTGCTCCGTATGCAAGATATCAGTATTACGGTACGCTTATGGTGTCAAGTGTAACAGGTTCAGCGTGGGCTAGACACGGAGAAAGCAAAGTGCTGACCGATAAACCGCTTAACTATCACGGTAAAAATCCAAAAGGCGGAAAGATGTGGTTTGAGCGTATGAAAGCAGATCATAAAGAGGCTATTTTAAGAGGTGCAGCGAGAATTTCAGGAGGTAAAGCAAAATGAATATAATTGAACTTGTAAAAGATATTTTATTGCAGTTTCCTAAAATAAATGAGGTGTGCAATGAAATACATGTCGATTTTACAGATGACACACCTACCAACTACGGTTTATCTTCTACAGGTGACAGTTTGATTTCAGAGGATTTACTGGGCAATCAGACAAGACAGCATAATTTTGTTTTATATGCAGTCTATCAGTCTATGAACGATTATGACAGGCTGAGCAATTCAGGCGTTTTATTAGAGCTTGCACTATGGCTTGAAAATCAAGTTTGCAGGCAGGAGTTAGAAATAAAACTAAGTGACAGAACGCTTAAAGGAAGGCTTCGAAAGCTATCCACAGCAAACGGAATGCTGTATAATATTCCGAATGAAAATTTAACAGACGGAGTGCAATATCAGTTGCAGATAATTGCACAATACGAACTTGAAAGTGAGGTTTTTTAAATGGCAACAAATACAGTGGGAAAGTTAAAAAGAAGCTGTTTGCTTCATTATATTGACGCTTCTTTCGGCGGAGAATCACCGGTATGGTATTTAATAGGCAAAGATATTGAAGATATGTCGGTTGAACTTAACCCCGATACCGAAAGTACTAAGAATATTCTTGATGAAACATCGGTAAGCGATAACGGATATGAGCCCAGTATGACAGCTGACCCGTATTATGCAAATCCGGGTGATAAGATTTATTCAAAACTGAAGGATATTGCGTTAAACCGTCTTATCGGTGATGATTGTAAAACAAAAGTGCTTGAAGTACTTATAGATAAGGAGTCGGGTCCTTATGATGCATGGATTGAAGATGCTATAGTTAAACCGCAGTCATACGGAGGTGCACCGGGAGGAGTAAATATTCCTTTTGATGTTACCTTTAACGGCAATCGCAAAGAGGGAACTGTAACAATTTCAGAAAAAGTTCCTACATTCACTGATAAGACAGCATCATAGTTTCGGAGCGGAGAAAATCTCCGCTCTTTATATTTTAAGGAGTGAGGTTTTATGGCAGAAATATTAAAGTTTAATGACGGATTTAAAGAGTTTGCGGTAAACGGAGATGAAAGCCGAATTGTAAGATTTAATCCGTGTGATTTTGCAATTGCGGAGCGTGCGAACGCGTCCGCAAAAAGGCTTGAAAAGATAGAAGCAAAGTATAAAAAAGCCGAAGACGAAAACACAGTTGATTTTGAAAAGATATCTGCTGAATGTGATTCGGAAATTCGGTCGGAAATCAATGCTGTATTCGGAAATGATGTATGTACTCCTGCGTTTGGAGATACAAATTGTCTGTCGCTTGCAGGAGGAAGCCCGATATTTGATAATTTTTTAAACGCTATGCTTGATATAGTCAAAAAAGAAATAGATAAGGAAACAAGCAAATCTAAAAAGAGAATTTCCGTATATACAAATCAGGTGAAAAAATGATAGGGTGTCTGCCTAAAAGTTTAAATGTGAATGGAAAGGACTATCCTATACGAAGCGATTATCGTGTTGCTCTGCTTATATTTCAGGCATTTGAGGATAATGAGTTGAACAGCTATGAAAAGCTTGCTGTGTGTCTTGAATGTCTTTACGAAGAAATTCCAAGCGATACGGAAGAAGCATATAAAAAAGCATCATGGTTTTTAGACGGCGGTGATATGCCGAAATCACAAAAAGCTCCGAAGAAGATTATCGACTGGCAGCAGGACGAGCATTATATGTTCTCGGCACTTAATAAGACGGCAGGGAAAGAAATAAGAGAGCTTGAATTTGTGCATTGGTGGACTTTTTTGGGGCTCTTTTCGGAGATGGGCGAGGGTTTATATTCGCAGATTATAAATATCCGCAGAAAGAAAGCAAAGGGTAAAAAACTTGAAAAATACGAGCAGGAATTTTACAGAGAGAATAAAGAGCTTATTGACATACGCCCTAATTACACAAAAGAAGAGCAGGCAGAGATTGATTTTATTAACGGGTTAGTAGGTGATTAAATTTGCAAAATTAAAAAAGGTCAGATGTAAAAAGTGCGGGAAAGTGCTTTTTGAAGCTGACTGCAAGGGAATAATCAGAAAGATTTGCCCTAAATGCAAACATGAAAATATATTTAATTTTAAATAAACAGCCGAGCGCACCTAGCGAGCCAGTGGCGATTTGAGCAAATAGCTTTTGGAAAGTTAGGTGATATTATGGCTGTTGATGGCAGCTTATATTTTGATACAAAAATAGATACGGGTGGTTTTAAATCTGGTACAAGTAAAATAAGCAAAGAAGCTGAAAAGTCTGCAAATGATGTCAGTAAAAAGATACAGGCTATTCTTGATGATACTGAAAAGTCATATAAGTCGAAAGCCGCAACCATAGCGGGAATTTACAGAAAACAAGGCTTAAGTATGAAAGAATCAATGCAAAAAGCTTGGAGTCAAATTGAGCGTGGTTCGTCAAGTGCCGTAAAGCAAACTAAATCTAGCTTCTCTGCAATAGGTAGTGGTGCAAAGAAAGTAAATGTATTAGGAAAATCTTTAGGCTCAATAAAAGATAAGTTTTCAGGTGTTTTCAAACCTTTCAATAAAGATGTAAGTACGGCAGAAAACTCAATATCCAGTCTTAGAAGATCATTAAGCGGACTTGCTAAGATAGCTGTAACTGCATTTGCAGGAAAACAGTTAATTAATTACGGTAAAAGTGCTGTTGAATCAGCTTCAGACCTTGCGGAAGCACAGAATGTAGTTGATGTTTCTTTCGGAAAATCATCTGATAAGATGGAGAAATTTGCTGATACCTGCGTTGAAACATACGGTATATCTAAGCTGACGGCAAAGCAGACAGGTTCGGTATTTGCCGCTATGGGTTCTGGTATGGGACTTGCCGAAGACAGTGCCACTGATATGGCGGTAGCTATGACGGGACTGTCGGCAGATATGGCGTCCTTCTACAATGTCGAACAGGATGTTGCCGCAACGGCACTGAAGTCTGTTTATACAGGTGAAACCGAAACTTTAAAGCAATTTGGTATTGTCATGACAGAGGCAAACCTCGAGGCTTATGCGTTATCACAGGGTATAACCAAATCATATAGTGCAATGTCGCAGGCAGAAAAGGTACAGCTCAGATATAACTATGTTATGCAGCAGACAGCATTGGCACAAGGAGATTTTGCAAGAACCTCAGGTGGTTGGGCAAATCAAACGAGAATGTTATCTGAAAAGTGGAAAGAGTTTTCGACCGTTATAGGCGGAGTTCTGATGAATGTTTTATTGCCTGCGGTTAAAGCACTTAACGGAGCAATGACACAACTTATTAATGTTGCTTCGAATGCTGCTGAGGCTCTTGCAAAAGTTTTCGGAATACAAACTCAAGGCTCAGGCGGGGCAGTTGCAGTGGCTTCAAGCACTGCTGAGGTTGCGGACTCATCAAGTGAAGCGGCAGATAACTATTCTGATATGGCGGAAAGTGCTAAAAAGGCAAAGAAAGCCAATGAGGGAAGTTTGGCAAGCTTTGATAAGCTTAATACACTTTCTAAGTCAAATGCGGAGAAATCATCTTCTTTTAATTTAACTCCAACTTCCTCTGCATCTACTCCTACAGTTGATACAAGCAAAACAGAAGGCTCTTTAAAAAATCTGAATTTAGACAGCATAACCGACTTGGTAGAAAAATTCGGCAATAAAATAAACGGATTGTTTAAAAGCATAGACTGGGAAAAAATAGGCACAAGTCTGGGTAATGGCATAAATAAAGTGTTGAGAGTAGTAAACACCGCCTTTACGTCTATTGATTGGAAATTAATCGGAACATCATTTGCAAATGGTGTAAACGGGCTTGTTAATGCTGTTAATTGGGATTTGCTTGGTCAGACTATCGGCAACAAGTTTAATATATCTATTAAATTCTTGGACGGTTTTATAAGCAATCTAGACTGGGCGTCTATAGGATCATCCTTTGCGGTTTGTGTATCAAGCATATTTGACACCGTAGACTGGCAGGGGATTGTTAATATAGTCGTAAACGGCACAAACGGGGTTGCTACAGCAATATCCAACTTTGTAAACAATATCGACTGGACAGGTTTGGGAAGCGGATTTGCAGACAAGCTTAATCAAGTTATATCAGGAATTGACTGGGCATTACTTGGAAGTACTTTCGGTGATTCGGTTCAAGGCATGATTGATACTGCCTATGGATTTGTCACAACATATGACTGGGGCAGTTTTGCAAGCGGTATTTCTATATCCGTTAATAAATTTTTTAGCTCAATTGATTGGTCTAAAGCGGGAGCTACTGTCGGTAAAGCTATAAAAGGCATATTTACTGAAATAGGGACATTTCTTAAAGAAGTTGACTGGAATAAGATAGGAAAGGATATAGGTAAATTCCTCTCAGGAATAGATTGGGGAGGTATATGCAAAGAGCTTTGGAATGTAATTAAGACGGCTATATCCGGGGCTTTCGGTGGATTAACAGGTTTAATTACAGGTATTATAAACGGTGATGACGGCATATCTCCTCTGAAAACCGCTTTTTTAACTCTCGGAACCACTATCGGCGGTATTAAGTTAGGCAGTACATTCGTGACAAATGTAAATGATGTTTGCGATAAACTGAGAAAGTTTAAAACAGCTTATGCAGACGGGTCTACAACTCTGCAGAAATTTAAGACAAATGTACAATCAGGTGCAAGTCATCTTAAAAATTTTGCAGCAAATATTGGATCTGCCACTGCAAATGTTGTAAAGAATACAGCAGCTATTGTAAAAAATATCGCTCAGTTGGCATTGCAAAAGGCGGCACTTATTGCTGTAGGTATTAAAAATTTTGCTGTGAATATTGCTACGGCTACTGCGAATATCGCAAAAAACACCGCTGCTATAGTAAAAAATATAGCACAGCTCGTATTACAAAAAGCCGCTCTGCTGGCTCAAAAGGTTGCAACTGTTGCAACATCTGCTGCTCAGGCAGCGTTGAATCTTGTTATGAGCATGAATCCGATATCTTTGATTATAATTGCAATTACTGCCTTAATAGCAATATTTGTGCTGTTGTGGAATAAATGCGATGGTTTCAGGGAGTTTTGGATTAACCTATGGGATAAGGTTAAAGAAATCGCAAGCACTGTTTGGGAAGCTATCAAGGGCTTTTTTGTAGGTGCGTGGAACGCTATAAAAGCAATTTGGAGCAAGGCAAAAGAGTTCTTCAGCGGTATATGGAATGGTATTAAAAGTGTATTCAACGGTGTTGTAAGTTGGTTTAAAAATATCTTTACGAATGCATTGAATGCAATTAAAGCAGTTTTTTCAGGTGTAAAAACTTTTTTCACAAACATCTGGAACGGTATAAAAACAGTATTTTCAAATGTCGGCACTTGGTTTAAAGATAAGTTTAATTCAGCTGTTGGCGGCATAAAAGATGTGTTCGGTAAAATAGGCGAATGGTTCGGTAACAGATGGACTGATATAAAAAATGTTTTCAGTGGAATAGGAACATGGTTTAAGAATATATTCTCAGGTGCATGGAACGGTATTAAGGAAGTTTGGGGCAAAGTTGCCGCATGGTTCAGCAGTCATGTTACAAATCCTATAAAGAATGCATTCAGTACCATGTGGAAAGGAATAAAAGGCATAATCAACGGAATGTTAGGCGGAATAGAGAGCTTCGTGAATTTTATACTGAAGGGAATAAATTTTCTTATTAAAGGCATTAATAAAATTTCTATTGATGTGCCTGACTGGGTACCCGGAATAGGAGGTAAAACTCTCGGATTTAATATACCTGAAATCGGAGAGGTTGAATTGCCCCGACTGGCAACAGGAACTGTTGTACCTGCTAATTACGGAGAATTTGCAGCTATCTTAGGTGACAATAAAAGAGAAACCGAGGTTGTTTCTCCACTGAGTACAATGAAGCAGGCAATGCTGGAAGCATTAAAGGAATCGGGAATCGGCAGCAATACAAATATAGTAATAGAGGCAAGCGGAAATGAAGCCGAGCTTATAAAATTCTTAACCTTTAAAATAAAAAGAGAAGAAAAACGGCAAGGTGAAAGCAGAGGTATGGTGATAGCATAATGGCGTATAAAGCAGAAAGAGGATTAACCGTTGACGGAGTTTTGTATGATGTAGATGTAACTTCGGTAAGTCTTGATACGGAATTTGTGTATAAATATGCAGAGCGTACAGAGGATTTTAATTTGAATTATGAGTTAGGCGGAGTGTTTTTCAATCAGTCTATTACTGTGGGATATGCTTATGGAGCGGAGAGGAAATCAACCGATTTCGCAAAGCTGTGGAAGTTGCTGAGTTCGGAAAGTAAGGTGGATAACGGAACAGGTCATAAAGTCAAAATATGGACTCCTTTGGGGCGGGTTACATTTCTTATGTATCCTGATAAAGTAACGGTAGCGCTGAAACGTGACCGTGATAAGTTCGGTACATGGTGGGAATCTATGACGGTTAATTTTATTGCCGTTGCACCTCATAGTGTAGAAGAAATTAAAGGAGTTTAATATATGAGAAAAACAAGCTGTATAGTTAAAGTTCCCGACAAAGGGTTGACATTTTCCGAATCACAGGTAAGAAGTGTGAATATTTTAGAAGAAGTCGACCCTTTATCAATAAATTTGAGCAGTAATAAAGCGACAATATCACTTTATCACCCTGACGGTGATCTTGATTTGCTTTTAGAGAACAATGTATTCGGATTAGTTCAAAATGATAAAATAGAGATTTATGAAAAGATAGACGGAAAACAGCAATTTTTAGGTACATTCTATTACGATATTGCAACATCTGCTGATGAAACACAGATAACTATAGAGTGCTTGGACGCTATTAATTTACTGGGGAAGACAACTTTTTATTGGGGTGAATATTACAATGAGATAGACGGAAAAAATGTAAAGACAACATCAAGAAAAACCGTGCAAGAGGTTGCTCATGATATATTGGATGATGCAGGGTTTGCATTTAGTATTGATGATGATTTAAAGGATTTGCCTGTATACGGTCATCTTCCGATATTGACTCATAGATTAGCACTTCAATATTTGGCGTTTTCTGTCGGAGCTACTGTCAGCTGTGCAAGAAGTGATAAGATAAATATTACAAAAATGCAGGACAAAACCAAATATGTAATAGAAAAGGCTCAGAAGTTTGAAAGCTCAGCTGATTTAACTGATTATGTTGGTTCTATTGCTGTTAAGGCTCACGATTTGAGTACATCAACATCACTGGCCGGTGTGCAATCTTTAACATGGACCAGAGCTCTAGGAAATGGTCAAGAGCCAATATGTTATACAGGTAATAAGTTTTGGATATTTGGTGCATTGGTTTGTCAACAGCCAATTAAAGGCATACAAACTGACAGTGACGGAAATTACAAAGCACCAATACGATGGGACTATGATCCTGAAACCGGGGGGTTTATTACAGATAGAGCTCCCGGAAGTGACCGAACAGACAGATATGTTTATGATGTAAAGAAAAATAAGTATTTAGTGAATGCGACAGTATTAAATTTGAACTATCCCAGAAGTTTATTTGGGCTATCATGGGAATCTTGTTTTGCATATTTTGGTGAGGATAAAACTAATGATAAAAAATTTTTAAGTTATAGCGGAGCGATAAACGCTTTTAAATTAATTGACACTCAAAATATAATCATCGTAGGTGATGAAAACAGCGAAACAAGAGCAGAAATAAATGACTGCACACTTATAACATCTGAAAATGCCGAAGAGGTAGGGAACAGATGTTTAGAGTATTACCAAAAGCGTAAAAAGATAACCTTTAAATTTGTTTTGAATGATGAAAAAGTAGGATATACATATATCATTTGGGTGAGAAACAGATATTATCTAGGTACAATAACCGGTTTGTCAATAGATTGTACAGGGGGTTTTTTAGCTACAGCAACAGCTGTATGTTCAGCTGAAAGCAAACTATCAGAGGGCAACAGTTTTATTACATCTGACGGTAAGCATTTTAAGTCCAATCAAAGAAATCAGATTCGAACGGTGAAAGGAGAAGAATGAATGAGTGATTACATAAGTGACCATACAGGAGAAGCTATCGATGAAGGGGTAGAAAGTGCTTTAAAAATTAAAAACTTTCAAGGTGTTGGTTTGCTTGACGGAACAAATCTAAATATCTTATTTGACATTGGAATATATTATGGTCTTGGCACATCAACATATACAAATTGTCCCGTAAGAAGCAGAAATTTTGTTCTGTGTGTGTTCCCGTCAGCAGACGGAAGCTCTACAGGTGCAAGAGTAGGTCAGATATTTATGACAACAGGTGCTGTGTCGACCGCTTCAAGTTCGTATCCATCCGAAATATACATAAGAGGAGTCAGGCGAACTGTCAATCCGTCAAACGGTGCGTTTTCGTATTCACATACGGGGTGGACGCGGTTTGCAACAAATAACGATATTACACAATTAACTAACACGCTCAATGCAACAAAACAAGAAGTGTTTACCCAAACCAAAGGCGGAGCAATAAGAAATATAACTTATTCTGAGCCTGTTGTGTTAGATGTGGGCTTTGCTCCGAAGACCTTTGAATTAATCGGTATCGGTGGATGTTCAGGCATATATTTGCAGTGGAATAAGACTAACGGATGGACAGGCAATGCAGGTCCTTTATATGATTATGATATAAATTTGAGTAACAATACAGTTACTGTAAATACTCATATGACAATGGAAGGTGAATTTATTTGGAGGGCATTCGGATAAACAAGGAGGAATTTTTATGTCAATTAATTATGAAAAACAACTGGGTAAAAGACTGGCAAACTTTAATGCTAAGCATTATAAACCGCCTGTAAACACAGCCTCAAGAGGTCAGTGCGTATGGTATACACAAGGGCGAGCATACGAAAAGACAGGCGTCAAAATCGGTGCTAGGGGTGACGGAAAAGATGTATATAAGAATTGCAAAGCAAGCGGTTTTCAAGTATCAGAATATCCAAAATCGAATAGTATTGCTTGCTTCAGTGGAGGTACATACGGACATGTAAAATATGTTGAGTATGTAATAGCTGATACTGTTTATTATACAGAGGCTAATTCAAATACCGATAATAGAATATCGGCTGATGACGGAGTTCTTAAAAAGATGTCATTGACCGAATGGATGAAGCAGCCTTATCTTCAAGGCCATGTTGTTGTGAAGAAAGAAAAGCTAATCAGCTTTAAGATAACAACAAAAAACAGACAGTTAGGTTTATACAAGTCAAGCAATATAAAAAAGAGCAACAAGGCTAAAACGGTAAGTGC
>UQYQ01000026.1 GCA_900545345.1 uncultured Ruminococcus sp. | reverse complement strand
GCACTTACCGTTTTAGCCTTGTTGCTCTTTTTTATATTGCTTGACTTGTATAAACCTAACTGTCTGTTTTTTGTTGTAATCTTAAAGTTGATTAGCTTTTCTTTCTTCACAACAACATGACCTTGAAGATAAGGCTGGTTCATCCACTCATTAAATGACATCTTTTTAAGAACTCCGTCATCGGCACTTATCCTGTTATCGGTATTTGAATTAGCCTCAGTGTAATACACTGTATCAGCTATTACATACTCAACATATTTTACATGCCCGTATGTACCGCCGCCGAAGCAAGCAATACTATTCGATTTCGGATATTCAGAAACCTGAAAACCGCTTGCTTTGCAATTCTTATATACATCTTTTCCGTTGCCCTTTGCTCCTATTTTAACTTCTGTTTTCTCATATGCCCGTCCCTGTGTATACCATACACACTGACCTCTTGAGGCCTGATTGACAGGCGGTTTATAATACTTAGCATTAAAGTTTGCCAGTCTTTTTCCCAGTTGTTTTTCGTAATTAATTGACATTGTTTTCTCCTTTCTTCTTATCTTCCATTGCGTTAATATCATCTCTTATGAATTGCCTGTTTTTGTTTAGCTCTTGTATATCGTAAGGACTTTCTAATCCTGCTAATTGATACTCCATGCATTTAATCACCTTGTAATCGGTATTGGCAAGCTCAAGTTTTAAATCTTCAACGGTCTTAATTTGCTTAACACCAACAAGCTGTCCATCTTCTATAACCAACTCAAATTCTTTGTATTGCCTTATTTTTTGAGCAATATCACTGTTATCATCAACAACATACAAAGGCTGTTCAACATCTAAATCTGACAACCAGTTGTCATTTGGATGTCCGCTCAATGTCTGCCATGTTTTATCTTTGAATATAATCATTTAATTTCCCCTTTCACGAAAACTTAAAGTCCAAAACTAAATTTGCAGGTATAGACTCAAGTATGTAATTTTCTATCATGTTTGCATTTGCCGCATTATTTTTAATTTTTATGTGTAAAGTAAACAAATCCGATTCAAATACCATATTTACATTGCCTTTTCCGCATATAGTTTCAAGCTTTTCCTGCAATTTTCTTATGGTCGATAGTTCCGAAAGTGATACCGCTGTCAGACATCTGTATCTTCGAGTTTCCAAATCATCGTCAGGTTCGGACACTATTGAAAGAATCTTCTCCCATCGTTCTATACCCTGAATGTCAGATGTCAATATAAACTGATTATCAAGAGATTGCATTATCGTCTGCCAAAGAGCATGTATTGATATATCCTCTGATTCTAATAAAATTTTAAACTCAGAAATACTTTTAAACAAATCAGGCAGATAATCTGTTAAGCTAACCGTATTATTCATCTATTGTCACCTCGCCGATAACAGCGATTTCGCTTTTATCCAATATGAAATTTGATTCATTTCCGTTTATTTTTACATCAAACACATCAATAATATTTGAACTGCATTCCAATACTGCAGATTGGATATATGATGTTCTGACAACAATATTATTTGATTTGCTCCATTCTTTGTTTAATGATGTAAAATAATCGTTAATCGCCTGAATAATTGTTTCGTTTTCCACAGAAGAACCGTTTGTTACTATATTGAGCGATATATCAATCGATTTTTCGTCACAGGCTGCAACCGTAACATGATGTCCGATTGGTGCTATTCCATACCCTTCCCCTGCATTAGCAACAGGATCTATTTGGCTTTGTATCACACTGACTAAATCTGCTGACGGAGCCCTGTAATCAGATGCTATAATAATGATTTTCACAGTGCCGCCACCGTTAAACTCTGAAGCGGTTAAGACCTTACAGCCTGAAACTCCTGCCAAGCTTGACACTTTATTTATGTAATCTCTTTTGTTACCGCCAAACCCCTGAGTGGATAAATTGCTTAAATATCTGGCTCGCAGTGTTTCGTCATCTTCATCATCTTCTCCGGCAACTATAATTCTTCCCATCACAGCATTTTTAAGTCCCTCAATATACAAAACAGGTATTAATCTTCCCGTTTGACTGTTAGCTTCACTTCCTGATGTTTCGCACTCAATTAAATACTGAGATGTTTCACTGTCAAGATTGTCTAATCGTTCAACAACATAAAAAATAAGAGTTCCGCAGGTAAACCTGCTTCCTGCTTTAATATCAAGTGTATCTATCGTATAAAACTTCATAGCTGTACACCTCATTATTTTTTGACATTTTGTGGCTTGTTTAGGGATTATACCACGCTCTGCACAGCGGCGTTCCAAATACTCCCTGCTCGCCGTATCTACAAAACTTTCAGTCAATATAACATTCAATGCGTCATACATTCTCGATATTTCCAATGCTGCAGGAGCTACGGCAGTATACAACATAGAACCTTCTCTTTTATCATAGGTATCATCAACTCTTGATAAAATATCTTCAAGAATTCTATCATATGTCATTTCTTCGTACATTTATGTAACAACCTCCAGTGTTTCTTCTATAGTTCCGTAAATAGTGTTCACACTAAATGAAACTAATAGCTTATCATTTCCCGCCTTTTCAAATTCAAAATCCGTTACTTCCGTTATCCTGTCATCCTGTTCTAAACAGTCGGATATTCTGCGTTCAAGTTCAGCTTCAATATAATCGATTGGCTCACCGATTAAATCCTGTAATTCTACGCCGAAATCAAAAGAATAGATAATATACTGATACCTTTCTATATTCAGCATTATATAAACAGCTTGTTTTATTGATTCCAAGCCATCAATCACACTGCATATTTTTGTCATATCTGAATTTATTCCAAAAGTAATATCCGGCTCAGTAACTTCCTCTAAATCTTCGGTAAAATCCGAATCGACAATAGGTATCATCTGTCCATCACCTTGTCCATAACTAAAAACTTTTTACCGCCTTGAACCCTCAAAAGTATGACGGAATCCTTTAGCTTCAATGCATTTTCAAACTTAACTGTTTTTCTTTCTTCGGGAATTGTAAATTCATGTTTGTGTCGTATGCTAAGGTTTTCATTTCCCGATTTGTTAGTTTTACCACTAACTAAAGTATGCCCATGTTCGAGTGTTTGACTGTCAGTTTCACTGTCGAAGCCGGTATCAAGTGCATGACTGTGTTTTGTTTCAGTATCGCTTGTACTTCCTGATGACATAGTATGAGTATGATTATTGAAAGAGTTTTGAGTGGTAGAAACCGAACTTCCTAATATGTGTCCGTGATTATTTACACTGCTTCCAGGAGTAACTCCACCAGTTGCAGGTGGCAATGTAACATCATGCGTATGCTGCAGATTAACATTACTTAAAGTCAACTGAGCAATGTTATGATTATGATTAACTACCGCCTCTTTCAAATAAAGACTGTCTAAAATATGACTATGCATCTGTTTGACCTTTGACATTGTTAATTCACTTATTGTATGATTATGACTTATGTCTATAGTTCCTTTATAGTCCGCAACCTCGCCCTTAATTTCAGGGAATATAACATCCAAAGTATAATCAGTCATAGAACGGGGAATAATTAAAAATTCCTGCGTTAATGTCATCTTTTGGTCTACTGTTATTTCTAAAGGGTTTACACCTGTTACCGTTCCTATCAGAACATTTACGGGCTTCTTAGATTCAACAACCCCTAATGCTATTTTCTTCATTGCTTTTATGGTTTGTTCTACTGCTCCGTCTATTGTACTCTCACGCACTGTAACCGCCTCCTATCAATGTTAAGTCCATTGTGTGTTCATTGTTTTTAAAGTTATGAGTTACACTTTCTACAATCATATAATTATAAATTTTATAATTCATAACTGTTAACTGTACTATAACAGATGAGCCGCCCCGTATCCTTACATCTCCTGTACAACCCGAAATTTTCAGTTTCTTTACCTCTTGATTGTATAGTTTAAGCAATGCATCTGCTTTAACCTTGCCATTGGTGTTTTCATCAATGGACTCGCAGTATTGCAGTACACCCCATTTGTTAATATTAGGGCTGTCTTTGGTCATGTAGATTTCTCTGACACCTGACTCTTCATCTGTTCGTATTAATTTAATTTGGTTGTATACATCACTATCAATTGAACTTGATATATCAACCGACTGACCTGTTTCGCTATCGATAATCAAATCTGTTTTCAGCTCTTTCAAAGACGATAAGCGAATTTTACCGAAATCATCATAAAGTATAAACATTTTCTTAGTAGCTGTAAGTGTCTCATCTAACGCATTTTGTATCATATCCATCAGACTTGTGTTATCCTCACATGCTGTAGGTATAGGATAAGAGGTGTCAGACAGCTTGCCCACTCTAAGCTGATAATCCTGTGCTATTACAATAATTAACTGATTAGCAGTCCAATTCTTATAAACATAGGTATCTTTGTTTTTTAAATATCTGAGCTGATCATATGCTATGATTTCTACAGTCTCATCTTTAATATTAGGCTTCATGCTGAATATAAAACCATAAAAAACCTTTTTACTGCCCTTTTGAAATCTTACCGCATTACCATTCTGGATTTTTAAATCCTTGTCATACATTATTTTAAATGTCAGTTTTCCGGGCTCGTCTTTTCTCTTTGTTGTCCAAGTCACACCGTCAACAATAAAAGGTTCAAGTATCTTACCTAGGTTATCAGATATATAAAGCTTATAATAAATAGCCATTCATTTGCACCGCCTCACACATCTTCGGGAATTGTAATCTCCGTACCCGGATATATCCAATGACCGCCTGAACTTGACTTTAACCCATGCTTTTTTGCTGTGTTTTCGATAACAGATTTATTTTTGCTGTAAATAAGAGTATATTTTGTACTGTCATCGTAAAACCTTTTTGCGATATTCCAAAGACAATCACCTTTTTTAACAATATACTTTTTATTCCCGCTGTTCTTTGAAGAAGCTCGTTTTTTCTTTTTAGAAGTTTTTGTGCCTGTTTTGCTTTTCAGCTTCTTAACCGTTTTTATTTGATACGGTCTATACTGCTTCAGCTTAATCGAAACGGTAATATCATCACATTGCTTTGCTTCTTCTTTTATTTCGTAGTCCTCCAATGCAACTGTTAAATTGGTGTTAAACCGAATTTTATTGCCTGCAGTTCTTCTTGTAATAATTAACTGAAATGATTTCTTTTTAAGCTTAAAAGCTTCTAGCTTTTTCAAATAATACTCAGGCTTCTGAAACTTATTATTTTTATATACAGCAAACGGATATTTTACACTGGGTAACAGCAAATCAAAGCTTACTTCGGTAAGCCCCGGGGATTTTAATATATTTACCTCCCCGGAATTAATCAAAGTGACCGTTTCATTCTTACCTTTTATCTTCATTGTTATTTTCTCAGGTGCCACAGGGAAAAGAGTTTTATTAAAATAAACTTTGCAACTCATCAGCTATAGTCTCCTTCCGCTACTACAGATACAGTTTCAGCCAGTTTGTCGCCGAATCCCGAAACGATACCGTCTACATCTGCATTAGAATCTATATTATTGTGATTTGTATTTTCTACATGAATACGAGCTGTAGTAAATCTGTTTATAACATCTCTTTCGGCTATGTCACGCAGATACTTTAAATCCTCTGTATTCTCAGATGTTTTTTTAGTATTTTCATCAATGTTGTCTAAAGATGTACCGGTATTGTTCATGTATTCATCTGAAAGACTTGCACCCTGTACAGCATTATTTTTATTTTCTTCTTTTTGCCGTGCTCGTTCATTCGCAGCATACTGCTTGGCACTATCCCATGTTTCATCGGCTTTAGCCACATTGTCGTTCCAAGCGGATTTTGCTTTGTCTTTTAGTCCCTCACGGGTTTTCTCTCTTTCTGCCCTATCTTTAGCTACTAAACTCTTTTTATTTTCAAGCTCGGCATTGTTTTCTGCAATTTTAGCTCTGGCTTTTTCCTCTATATCATCACCGAATGTAACATGTCCCACTGCATCAATTTCAACACCGGGGATATAATTCAGCGCATCTATTAAACTGTTCAGCAAATCTATTGCTGTATTGATAACCTCTTGTATATGTAACATAATAGCCGCACCGATACTGATAAAGAAGTTAGATATACCGGTCAGTATAGTTTCTATTAATATTCGTAGATTTTCAAACCCTGTAGCAAGCCAGTCAAACGCACTATACAGTCCGTAAACCATCCACCAAAATCCTGACAAAACAGCGGCTTCACAATAATAAAATCCTACCTTTATTGCTGCCCATGTGTAATTCCACAGTACACCAAATCCGCCTACCTTGTTTGCTAAATAAATGATTCCCGCTATTAACAAGCCGACAAGTGTAACTATCAGCATTATAGGATTTGCATTAAGTGCAATATTAAGCGCCCATTGTGCAGCAGTATAAATAGCTATAGCAGCGGCTATACCAATGACAATCGGTCCGATAACACTCCAATTTGATGATATCCAATCGGAAATCTGACATACTGCATCAAAAACAGTAAGCAGCTTATCAGCAACATCTACGGCAAGTGAAATAGCCTGATTTTTAAACTGTTCGAATTTTTCACTGTTAGCTAAAGCATTTAATCTCTGTAAAACGGGCTGAAATGCCATAAGAGCATTATTTTTAAAAGAGGTCCATATTTGACTGAAAGTCATAGGCATGTTTTCGAAGCGGTTTTCGGTTTCTTCCGCTGAATTAAACATCGCAGCTTTAATCACCTCTGCTGTCAGCATACCCTCCGACGCCCAGTCTTTCATCGTACCTTTTGCGTGTTCAACATTACGCATATAATCTTCAATAGCTTGTGCTAAAAGCGGAGCATTTTCAATAATCGAACGATATTCATCGCCTTGCAATCTTCCCGAAGCCATAGCCTGAGTAAGCTGATACATTGCCGATGTCTGTTCGGTATCAGATGCACCGCCTACTACAAAGCTTTTGTTCATAAGTTCCGAAAACTTTATCATTTCATCGTTGCTCGAAAAGGCATCGCCAGCTAGCAAACCAAGTCGTGATACAACTGCTGCTGTATCTGAATATGAACTTCTTGAAGCTTCTGCAGAAGAAAAGATTTTTCTCTGAAGCATATCTGTTGACTGCATTTTATCGTTGATTAAATCCAGTCTTGCAGTGGTTAGTGTCATTTCATCAGACAATTTGATTCCTTTACTCAGTGTCTGAATACTTGCATAAGCCGCAACAATTCCTTTAACTTTGCTAAGCCAACCGCTTGTAGAACTGGAAGTTTTATTAATATTCCTGTCTGTTTTCTCCTGCTGGCTATTAACATCTTTTATTTTATTTTTTGTTTCTTCAATTTTAGTATTAAACTGATTATAAACATTAATATTAACGCCTGAATTGGCTGTTCGTTCCATAGTCCTGAACCCTTGATTTGTACGCATTAACGAATTATACATTTTGTTCAGAACGGGAGTCATATTATCATTTAATCTTAAGCTTGTACTGATAGCTGACAACTAATCACCTCCTCTTCGATGCTGCGGATTTAAGCCTGCTATTTCTTTTCTTGTCGCTGTCGATTTTCAAATCAATAAAAGCCATAATAGCCGCACGCTCTCTTATATCTAAAGCAAAGAACTGAGACGGCAACATCTTTATCTTGTGAAAACAATAATAAGCATAATTAGCTTCGATGTCGCCGTCATTAACTAGTTTTTTACTTCTTCAACCAGTTCGTCAGTATCGATATTAAATCCCGACACTTCCATGCAGCGCTGTAAATATCCCTGATATTCACCGTCAGTATCAAGCATTTCCTTAATTAAATCTTCTGCACACATTACGCCGTAGCTGTCCTGAAGCTCTTTATCGTTAAGGTTCGGCTCTACTGTGCAAAGTGTGGCAATCTTAACATTGAACATTTTTGAGTCAAATTCAAACTTCTTTGTTTTGCTGTTAAATGTTCTGCACTGTTCTCTTAATGTCTCACCCTGTTCAGATGTGAGGGGCTTAATCTTCCACTTTGCAGGCTTGCCGTTCTCATCTAAAAAAGATACAGACGGTGCAAACTCAACAGCTTTCTTTTCAATTTTATTTTCTTTTAGCCAACATTTTAGTGCCATAATAAATTACCTCTTTCTTTTTTTTAAAATAAATAAGCGGAAAATTACATTCCGCTTAAGTTTTTAAATGTGTCCGGCATTTCAAAATCATCGAATGTTCCGGAGATGTCTTCTGTAAGTGTTTCCGAATCTGCATCTAATTGTACTAAGACTCCGCCCTCGGAATAGCACTGCTTTATAATTACAGTGTGCTTTCCCGCTGCTGATGTTTTATCATCATTTGTAATCTGCATTTCAAAGGTAGGCATATCACCTGTATATTTATAGTGCTTCCAATACAAACGCAATACATCATTATTGTAGTGCACACTTCCCGACCATTTACCTGACATCATTCCCGGCTTGTGGCCTTTCATTCTTCGGCCTATACTGCTTACTTCTCCGATTGAAATTTCAAGTTCAGCCTTAAAATTAACAATATTAAATAAGCAATAACGGTTATTGTTTATTGTTATGAACGCCCTGCCTTCACCCCCGGCGACAGCGTCTATAGCTTTCATTACTGCATTTTCATTCATAAATGTTCACCTCTCTATCCAACAACAACACTCATATATAGCTGTTCAGTAGCACCCACTACAGTTAATAAAATATTCGCAACAATAGAATTCTTATTATCGCCTTTTGTAACAGTTATATTTTCAGATTCAAAATCCGTAATAGCTCTTCTGGTCTGATAATCACCCGCTAATGATACGATGTCATTCCAAAGCGAAGTACGGCCGTCTTCATCATTCGGAATTTTTCCGATATACTTTGTATTGAATATGTCCGAAACATCAATTACAAATTGGTCTATCGTTCTGACTGTCTGATTTTTAGCAAAGTCTTTATTTTTACTTTCGGTAAAAGAAACTAAAGTATTTATATCAGACAGTACTCTAACACTGTCACCGCATTGATGATAAACAAATTTACCGTCCTTTATAGCATTTTCGAGCTCTGCCTGTGAATATAAAGTATCAACCTCAAATTCTCCTGAATACACTCTGTTTGTATTGCTTTCGGAGATATCACAGCCTGCAATCAAACCTAAAGTATAATAAACCAAATCGGTATTATCGTTATTGTCAACACTCACAACGCCCTCATAATCTGCTTTTTCGTATCTGTGTAAAACGGTCTGATATTTAATGCCTCTGTTTTCTCTCATGTCCTTAACTTCTGTAACGAACAGAGCTTTTATATCTTCATCGTCTGACAGACATCCTATTGCATTAAACTTGTAGCTTTGAAATGCATCAAGTGCAACTGAGTAATCCGAAACCGTTGCAGTGTCACCGTCTGCACCGCCTGTAAGCGGAACTCCGCCTACTGCTGTTGCCGTAAGCTCAGCATCTTTCCATATAACCCAATCGTTAGCACTGTTTTTAAGTTCTGAAATCGATTTTACATTGACTTCATAAACCTTTTTGGTATCAATATAAATTGAAATATCAAAAGTGCCTTCAATTACACCTTCGAGAATTTCTGTTTTTATTGAGTTACCCACAGAACCTGCATACTTAGCTGTCGCATTTGTGTTTTCAGCTTGCTTTGCGTTCTTTGAATTAACTCGGTAGCAATAAAGTGTATGTATGCTCTGAAATAAATCTCTCAAGCCTTTTGCTTCATCTGAAAAATAATCAAATCCGAAAACAGACTTGCATTTTTCACTGAAATCCTGCTTGGTTACCTTAAACACCTGTCCAACAGGTCCCCATGACAGTAACATAGGCAATGCCGCATATCCTCTCTCTTCAGCTTCATCTGCTCTTGAAACTGCCGACACTACATTGATATAACTGCCCGGGAGCGTTTTGTTCTGAGTAGTAAATGTACCTCCGCCTAAAGCCATCTAAATCACCCTTTCTTATTTTTTAGTTGTATTGACGATAATCTTGTTCACATCGTCAATTGTGTATGTTTTATCGTCTTTCAAAAATGTTTTTAAAACGCGTTCGTGTTTCTCAAAAGCTCTGCTGTTTATTATCTGAGCTTTTGTAAACCTCTTCTTTTCTGCCTTTTCGGGCTTTAATTGTTTTTCACTGTCATTCATCATTGTTTTTCCTTTCAGTATTAACATTAAGATTTTCAAAACAGTCGCTTTGATATTCAGCGTTCATCATAACTCCGAATGTCAAATTAATATTAAGGATATCATCTGTAATGTTATATTCCTTTGAGTTGACTAAAACACTGCATTCACTATCCAATTTAATTATGTGGATATTGTCCATGATTTTATCGGCAGTGTTTCTAAGTATCAGTTTTTCATTATTACCTTTAACAGCAAAGAATTGAACTGTTATAGGTATAACCCGTCTCTCACGGCGGTTAAGAAATTTTTCAGATGTTACATTATGAGCTGTAATTAAAAAACAGGGTTCTTTTAAGCCCTGCTCCACATTGGTATCATATATTTCATAATCATCACCGAAAAGATTACTAAGCCATAGTGATAATCCGTCAATTATTTCTTGTGTTGTCATCTCATCATGCCTTTCAAATATTCATTAACCTTTTTCTCAACTATTTTACTCGCATTTGCGTTTACTTTAGCTTCAGCATTCGTCATAACAAAGTGACCCTCTACAAAACTTGATTTAAGACTTTTACCTATCTGCGGAACAAAACGTCCCGGTCTTTGCCTGTGCCCGTATTCATAATAACTCGCATACTCAACGCAGTTTACAATGTCAACTCTATAAGAACTGCCGTTTTTTATGATGTTAAGCTCACTTACAATGTCTTTAACAGGCTTATTCTTTTTATTCGTTTCTGCTTCTTTCTGAGTCTTATACATCCAGCCTCGTCTGAGTGTTCCGCCTGAGCCTACTCTTTTCAAAAAGAAATCTCCTGAATCATGCCCCGCATCATACACAAAAACAGCTTCATATATTCCGTCACTCACAGCAGTGTTTTTTATAACATCTCTTAAAAGCCTAGCTGCAAGCTCTTTAGCACAATCTCTGTACAGTTTATCCATGTCCTCTGCCATAGCTTTAACTCTTCTTGTAAACTTTTCAAATTGAGAAAAATCACAATTTCCCCACGCTGACATAACATCACGCTTTCTTATCCTCTATTTCAAGCTGATATTCCCGATGAGTTTGATAAGCACCGACATACCCGCAACAGCTATATGTTTCTTCGATAGTTATTCCGTCCTCTAAAATCTTTTTAACTATAACCTTAGAACCCGGTTTAATATCAATCTCAGGTGAAACAAATAACTTTATTTCTTTTATCAGAGAAGAAACATCTCCTCTAGAAGCTGATGAAATACTTGAAACAGACAGTCTGCATTTCACATCTGACAGTACGGTCACATCCTCAAAACGAGTTTGCATGCTTGATGTCTTAATCTTTTTCTTTTCGATTACAGTGCAAGTGTCTGTATACAGCTTTTCTAATTGAGCACGGTACTTTTTCATACTAATCATAATATCACCACACCATCTTTCTGAAATGATTAAGTGAACTTAAACCGCTAGATATCCAAGAGTCTATAAGCAAATCCAAGCGTTTTTCGTTCGTTATATCATTACCTGTAAACTCAACTTTGGTGTCCCCAAGAGATACACTCTTAGGGGCTGCATCAAAGTCTAATTCATTTAATTCTAGTTTTCCGACTGATTTTAACGATTTTAAGTATTTACCTATAATTATCGAGATTACAATTTCTTTTGCATTTTTTGGGATAGCGGATATGTTACAATGTGACTTTACCTGATTTATCGTTTCATGCATTATAAAACCAAGTAGAGCATCATCACATGAAATATTTTTTACCCCCATATTTTCAAGCAATGTAATTATTTCGTGTATATCAATTTTCAATTCAAACACTCCGTTAAACAGTAATTTTAGCAATGAACTGTCCTGACGGGTTAGGAAGTATAGGAACAAACAATCCTGCTGCTTTTGACCATATAGCCACAGGGTCAGGAGTTTCCCATTGAATACAAGATACAAACTGACTGTCACTTTCTGCTGTATATTCACCTAATTCTCGCTCTTCTTCGGTCACACCCCAAAGACCTGTTCCAATAGTACCGTCATAGGTCGGTGACAAGAAAGAAATTCTGTCCTGCGGGAAGAAATGTTCCGTCTTAAACTTACCCTTACTGTCAATTTTGCGGTAAACAGCATCATTGACTTCAATCCTAAAACCATACTCTGATTCGAAGAAAGAATTTATTGCAGCGGTAGACGGTCTTGTCAAAACAGTTGACAAACCGTAGATTTTTGACTGAATAGCCTTGTTGCTCTTAATAGCTGCTAGAATCTTAGTGGAAAGAACTGCAACTGTAGGAATTTGTCCTTTAAGTTTAAGTGTTGAAATAATATCTTCAATATCGCTTAGAATATCATGTTCGGGATTTGTCCATGTAAAGCTCTTAATATTGTCACTCGGTACATTATAGTCAAGCACGAAGTTAAGGTTATTCTCTTTAATAATAAGCTTTCCTTCTGCGATTGCCTGCATTTTAGCGACCTCTGTCCTTGTTTTAACAGCTTCGCAAAGGTTTGCGATATCATCAAAAACATAATTAACAAGCGATCTTTCGGCAACACCTCTGTTTTTAAGCATTAACATTCTTTCCGTCTGATTAATCTTTTCTTTAATCAGCATTTTTTCAAATGAAACCTTTTCCAAAGTATCACGAGTACCGATAACCGCTTCTGTGTCTAAAGCGTGTACCTGTGCCATCTTCGGAATGGTAGCACCCTCACTCAGTCTGTAGAACTCGGCTTCAAGGTTTTCGGTCTTGATATCATCAAATAATCTGTCTCCCAAATAATTTCTCTGTATTGAAAAGTTTCTTGAGAAATCCAATAAATCCTTTTTGTCTAATAAAATATCCGGCATTTAAAATCATCCTTTCTCTATTCGTTGTGTTTTGTTTCGCTGTCTTCATTATCAGGCTCTTTTGGTTTTATATCTTCAGCGGCTTCTTCTGTAAAAATCAAAAATATTCCGTTTGCTTTTAAAGCGGTTTCCGCCTCTGACGAGATGTTCAACACATCTTTATTAACCCTGCCGGCAACCATTACCGAAACGGCATGTTCTCCGTATGTAACATCAACATCTTCAAAAACAATACCGATTGCTTTTGCATCGTTAGACGGATAAACAGAGCCTGCACGAATCATTTTAGTTCCGTCTGTGTCAGTGATAACACTGCTGTTATCAGAATCTGCCTGATAAGTTTTTGTTATCAAGCCTACCTCGCTTTCTAAAAACGGTGGTCTGATATAGCCTTTTTTAGTTGTTGTGTAAGCCATTATAAAATCCTCCTTTTTTTATTTGTTATTTTGGCTTTCTGCTGTATTAACTTGGTACCTGGCGTTGTATTTCTGAGCATACATAGCCCCCGCCGAAGTCTCAGACTGATTATTATTACTGTTGCTATTCGGCTCTGCACCGGCAATAGTAACATTCTTTTTATCATCCGGTTCTTTTGCCTTAAATAAGAAGCTGTATTCTTCGTTCTCTGACAGTTTTTTAAGCTGTTTTTCCCTTAGCTTTCGGTAAGAATCGTCATCCTCGTCATCATCAACATCTTCAAGCTCCGCCAGTACGCATTTAGCTTTTATTGCTCCGTATTTTTGACATAACTCGTTATCAATACCTGCTCGGGTCATTTTCTTGATTTTAGACTCGTACTCTGATGACTTCTTTTCACTGTCAGCCTGAATCTGTTTAATTTGAGACTTCAAATCGTCAGCACTCTCTCCTTTGCCTCCGGCAAGCTTATTCAGGTCTTTAATCAGCACATCCATATTGTCTTTAAGCTCTTGATTGTTCTTTTTGAGCGTTTTGTTTTCTTCATTCACTTCGTTAAACTGCTCTTTAGATACCATGTTTCCATAGCGCTTAAAAACCTTTTCGGAATCCTCCTCGCTAAGTCCAAGTTCTTTTAATTCTTCTTTTGTCATAACTTATGACCGCCTTTCTTTTCAAATTATTTTTTACCGCAGTTCAGTCTGCGAACTTTTGTCTTTTTCTTTACCGCCTAAAATACCAAAAAGGCGAAACATTATTCAATATATAATATTTCATATCTCCATGCGCCTCTGTATTGCGTGTTTGTAGAAGCATATGCCGTTATATCTATGACACCACCGTTACACTCAACCCTTCCCGATACACCTTGCTCGTTGAAATCCGATAATGTATATGCCTGTTTGAATAAACTTCCGCTGTTATCATATATATTTAACAATATCAGCTTTCCATTTAAGTACTGCCTTAAATTGACGCTTCCTTCAAAAATCGACGGACTTCCTGATGATGTACAAGTAACGCTGAATGTTCCCGTTAATTTATTCGGACTGTCTTTTATCTGGACTATAGTATCTTCTGACACCATCAAGTCAGTGATATATGCCCCAGAACCGAGTTTAACGGTCTGATAATTTGATTTATTAACTGTTACTGTATCACCTTGCTTAATAACATTTTTTACAAATGGCCCCGAACCTGTTGTTACAATATTAAAATCATCAATACCGCCTTGACTTGTCTGCTCAATAATCATTTCTAATATTGACGGGTATCGGGCAACCGTATCCTCGTCAACTGTATTACTTGAAGACTTACCAACTATAAGCGTTGCTGTATGCGATACCCAAGTAACATTACCGTTTCCGTCCTTAAAGACGATTTCAAACAGCACATTGCCGTAATAACAGGTTATACGATTATCAATACGCCATAAAGCTGTCATCGTTCCGTCTGACTTTTTAACAGGATTCAATTTAATTATTTCAAAAGGCATAGGTTTACTGGCCATTAATTCACAGACAACAGTGCAAGTACACTTCGATAAATCCACACCGCTCTCAGATAAATAACTATCGAATTTCAGATTTAATCGGTCAGATAAATTGCTTCCCTGCTTTACATTGAATACACTTGGAATCAACTGCTTTCCTGTGATCGTTACATTAACATCCAACTTAATCACCCCCTTATATACTAAAAAATTGTATAATAAAAGCACCCTGATTTCTCAAAGTGCTGATATCCGTATTAAATTATTAATTATATAGACTAACTGCCGCATAACAGCATTTCCCGTTATGCCAAACACCGCAATTTTCTTTTTCACAGTCCATAAGTTCAAAAATAATCTGCGTTACAGTCCTGCCATCTGTAGGCGTTTGATTATCATCAGGTGTTTGCTTCCATCTCTCTATGTGTGTTTCACATCTTCGATTATACGGATATTTCATAATCTGCCTCCTGTTTTAGGTACAATAAAAGCACCCTTGAATTTTACTTCAAAAGTGCTTTGTCAATTCTGATTGTATATTTGGTCATATATTTTCTGTAATTCAATACCTTTCTCATCAGGTTCATCATTGTTGCCTAAAATATTATCAACTATTTCATCATCTATTGTATCTAAAAGTAATTGTATGTCGTCTTTTTCAATTAAATCATCTATATTTTCAATATAGCTTTTTAAATACTCCTTTTGTCTTTCTGTTATTATAATCATTTTTTCTTTCTCCTTTTAAACGGGTTCGTTTGAATCAAATTGCCGGTCTCGGGATTTATTGTAACCTCTATGTCGTTATATCGAATTTTCTGACTTTTACCATTTGACAAATCTTTTATTGGTAAAATCTCCGCATCTTTACTTGTTAGTGCTTTGTAAACATCTTCGACCGAAACACCGTTTCTTTTTTGCTCTACTGATCCGATAACTCTGGCAACAAAATGATTTGATTTACCTGTTACCTTAATACCATTTGAGGTAGTTAACCCAACAATTGAATTATCAATTTCGTAATTGACTCGTTTATATAAATCAAAATCAGCTAGAGGTGTTAATTCCCCACTCTTAATGGATGAGGAATATGCTTTAAACAATTTCCATTCATCTTTATTATACTTGATTTTCTTAAATTCTTCAAGGGTTTGAGGTGCTTTTTTACCGAGTATTGATTTATACCTTTGATATTGCCTTTCGTCTTGCGTTGTCGGAATATCTTTTGAGTATTTCTCTTTCCATTCTTTATATGTCATATTACCCGGAACAGTAACAGTCTTGCCAGTTACGGGGTCCCTTGCCACCCTTGTTTCATCAATTGTAAACTCATCATCAAAATAAGGACAGGTTGTCGACCGACAACGGCAATGAAACGGCGGAGCTGTCACTCCTCCCTCATAATCTTTTTCATTGAAAATCTTTCCGTCCATCTCCTGACAAATTTCGCTTGTTCTGAGGTCAAGTGTTGCAACTATTTCATACTTTTCAACATTTAACTCATCAAACATATCCTTTTGTGCTGCGCTTGAAAAGAATGCAAGCTCTGTTTGTACAAGATTAGAAGCCTTGTTATAATCAACATCAAAAAGTTTAGATATAATCTCTATTGCTTCTTTAGGTCCGTTGCCTCGTATAATAGACTGTGATAATTGTGTTTTAAGTGAATTAATAAGCTGTGCCCTGTGACTTCCCCATATTCGCTTTGAAAAATTGCTTCCGTCAGGTGCCCATGGTTTGGTTATAATCTTTTTAACAGTTTCGGTATTAAGCCCGTAAACTTCAAATCCGACTCCCAAGCCCTTGGATATTTCGTAAGCTGTTTTTATGTATTTATCATAATACACATCGGTAAGAAGTTTTTTAACTCCTTCAGCTTTGAGTGCAGTAAGTAACTCTGCCTGCTGCTGTATTTGCATTTTTATATATTCAAGCCTTGACACTCTAGCTTTTATAGAAGCGTTTTCAAGCTTTTTTATCCAATCCTTATCCGCTCCATGTGCTTTGGCATTATCTATATACTCATAAACCGTCCACTTAAATTCTTCAAGCTCATCTTTTTTTAACAGTTTTTTTGCGTCAGCCAAATTATCAAGCTCATTATTTTCAGCAAATCTCATATAAAAATCAGCTATCCTGCCTTGAATATATGCTTTTGCTATTTCATACTGCTTTTTAAGATCGTGATTAAATTCTATCCCCTTGTTTATCTGAGAAACTTCAAGCAACTCAAATCTTTTCTGCCAATACTCTGAATTTTTCATTTATTATTCCTCTTGCGTATCAGCTTTTGTATCGTCTTCTTCAAGGGGGATTTTATCATCCTTTAAAGCCTCTGCTGATTTTAAAAAATCATAATCATCAGATGTACTGTTTTCACTCTCTTCTTTCATTTGTGCTATTTCATCATCAACATTTAATACCCAAGGATGATTACTGATGATAGTTTTATCGCTTATAATTCCTGTTGAATTTTTGCAGTTATTTATTATACTTGATTCGTCAATCATTAAATCTCTGTTAAATATAAACTCTATCTCTTCATCTGAATATGATACTCCTGTCTTATTTTCAATATAAGCATCAACAAAGAACATAAGCTGTTCTAACGATGACTGCCACTCTGTTTCAATGTCATTTGAATCCATATCAATGTTATTAAAAATAGATTTAATAGTCATCTCGTTCGGCGAACCCGAGGATTTTAAGTCTTCTGCGTCATATCCAAAGCAGCTGTCAATAATCGCTCTGCGAAGCATTCGGCGTATGCTTTCATAATTACTTGCATTTACTTCAACCGAAAGAGTAGAAACATCACCGCCGTTACTTACCTTAACCGCACCATACTGCATAAGCTGTTCTCTAAACTCTCCTAAATCCTGCCCGTCATACTCTTTGATAATCAGAATAGTATTTCGGCAATCCTCCTGCATATTATTTGCAAAATCTGAAATCATCTTATTTAAAGCGTCCTGTAAGCTTTTACACCGTCTGAGCAACGGTGTTTCGTCTTGGTTGCTTTTAAATGCTATAATCGGAAGTCTTGACCATCTATATCCCTGACTCTGTGTACTGCCGTTTTTTGTTACCGTTATATAATTTTCAACCGGATTATTGCCGAAAGGTATTAAATGACCGCCTTGCAGCTGAAAATGATACAATCCATTCGGTGCATACAGGTCTACCAACTCTAATTTTTCTTCATGCTTGCCGTTATAATTCACAGCTGTAAAATAGTTTACACCGAACAGCATTTCTTCCCACTCTTCATCGGCATAAAACGGCCTAAAATTTGAACCTCTGAAAAACTTAAATTTTAAATCGCCTTTTATATCGTAATACGGATACAAATAAACAACGCCGTCAACAATTGCATATGTACCCATATTTTTAAGCTTCTTGTTAAAGCTTTTATTGAATATTTGTTTAAGTTCATTCGAGTATGCTTCATTGTCAGTCTTGAATGTTATCGGTTTTGCAAGCAAATAATTTGTTTTTTGTTTTACCATACCGGCATAAACATTATCAACAATACGATTATCAGGCAAGTTATCAATCTCTGTTCTGACGCCGTTTTGCCCTATCATTTTTCTTCCTTCGTTTAAAATTGCATGCATATATTGATAATAACTTTCTCCTGCAAGCATATCTTTTCTTTTATCACTGTCACGCCAAGCTATAATTTCTTTGGCGAGAAAATCAATATCCGATAGCACTTGACTTGCACCTAATTCAATAGACTGATTTATTAATTTCATCATTTCCGCAGCAGACTTATCTGCGAAAAGTGATGAAGCACGCTGAAAAAAATTCATTGTTTACTGCTCCTTTATTCAAAACTGAATGTTTTTTTCTTATTAGTTTTTTCTGCAATGCCTGTTGTTGCATCCGGAGCGTCATCGTGAGCATTCTTACCCTCTTTCTGATACTTAGACATTGCTTTATAATATTCAGGAAATCTATCATTCCAGTTCACGGGAAAATAAATATGATTCATTACCCATGTACTGTTAGATAAAATCCTTGACTGCTTGTTTTGAGATTGAAAGAATGTTTTAATAACAGTTCTGTTTGAACCGTATTTATTTCTCAATATTGATTCCACATTTCTCGCAAAACCTCTTCCGCCATTGTTTGATTCAATATCTGCAACATTTACATCGTCTTCAAATAACATCTTAGCAACAGCAGGTTCGGTGATTTCCATTCCTTCTTTTGTATAAATCACATTAATGACATATGCTTCGCGATTGTATTCAACATAATCGATACTGCATAAATAGTCGTTACCGGTATCGGCAGTATCGGTATAATTCTTAACAGCCGAATATACAGGATTTCCTTGTGAATCCTTTGGAAGCTCCTTATAAGTCTTAAACTGTGTATATAATCTGCCTTTTAAGTCTATAGGCTCTTGCTGATAGTTTGCACTTGCTATATCAATACCCATAGCCTTTATTTTGGACTTATAGGATTTGTACGATAAAATTTCAGGACAAAGCATTTGATGTTTACCTTTGTCAACCAATGCTTTCATTGTTATATACCGAACCTTAGTGCCCTGCTCTTTGTAATGCTCTAAAGCCCTGCCCGCCAAGTCATCAGAAGCCCAGCGTGTCATAATTATAATAATCTTGCCGTTTTCCTCTAATCTTGAAAGCATTGTATTGGTAAACCATTCCCAATGCTTTTCTTTTATGTTTTCATTGTTAGCCTCCTCAGCATTTTTGATAACATCATCAATAATCATAAGCGAACAGCCGAAACCTGTTGCCGTTCCTGTAGGAGAGGTTGCAAGATAATTATTATATCCTCCCTCTAAGCTCCACAGGTTCATTGCCCCATCGCCTCGTTTAATTTTGGTATCAGGAAACACATCGGAATAGACCGGCTTATATAAATCCGCTTTTTCCTCTGAAATGCTGTTTCTTACATTCTTAGAGAACATCGTTGAAAGCGTTTCATTATACGAACCCGTCATTATCTTTTGTGATTTATCTTTACCCAACACCCACTCAACAAAGCAACTAGCAGTTCTTGATTTACCATGTCGAGGCGGAAGATTAACAATCATAACCGTTTCATCTGAAGTTAAAAAATCCTGAAACTCATTACAGAGCTTTACAAGAAATTCTCTATCTGACTTATAAAAGTCAGGAGCTTTAAGTTGACAATAAAAAAAGAACTCGCGTCTAGCAAGTTCAGTCTTAGCGCCTAAATCTATTAACTTTTTATCCATTGTCTATCAGCTTCTTGAGCTCGTCGGTTGATAATGCAGCAAATGGATTATTAACATTAGCATTCATATCCGCCTGAATTTTTGTTGTATACTCCCCCGTCATCTTATTAAGCGTATCAATCGCCCTTATGCGTTCTGAAGGTAGATTGTGTTTATCCTTTGCAATGTCAGAAAGCATTGCTTGACGGTCTTTAGCCGTTAGAATACGCTCGTTTTGGGCTTTTTGCGATAGCTCTTTTATGTATTCTGCAATTGTAGTATTTTGTAGTAATTTTGAAGCATTCGTATTTGCATATTTATCGCTATATCCTGCCTTAATAGCACTCTGAGCGGCGTTACCGCTCTGCGCATAATATTCTGCAAATTTCTTTTGCCTTTCTGTCACGGCTTCACCGCTCCTTTCTTTTTTTATGCTAAATATTAAGTCATTAATCTAAAAGTAAATATTTATTTACGATACTTACAATTTGTTTTCTTATCAATACACCGTCTGCAAATTCTACACTCTGTCGTTTGCATCTTTTAATATCGCTATCTAGTTCTGCAAGTTTTTTTACTATCTTATTATTATTTTCTGAAAGTACATCTGTAGAATCAAAAAGTTGAGATAAAAATTCTATTGGTAAATTTTCATCTATATATTTTGATAACTCGCCATATATTTCTTCCATAAGCTTTTCGTATTTATACGAATCTAAACACGCTTTTTCGATAAGTTCTTTTTTATCAACAAACAAATTTATTGCTTCATCATAAAATTGTATATATCGCAAAATCGGTATTAACTTTTCGTCAATCTTGCTAATAAAATTAGAAGTTTTATCAACATAAAACTCAGTTGTCGAATACTTTGATTTCAAATCATTTATAGCTCTAAAAACATCATCTACTGACTTTGATAAACAGCATATCCGAGCATTATTTATACAAAAAATAAGTTCCGAATAGTTCATATAAATGCAATTAGCCTTATTTTGTATTAATTCAAGTCTGCTGTTTATATGTTTTTTAAATGAAAAATATAATGGTATAAATGATACGATTGTACTAGCTGAAATGCCAATTAATACATTTTCAATAAAGTCAATATGAAATTTCAATCTATCCAACTTACATACAACATATAGTTCTAAAAAAAGGCTAACAAAAAATGAAATTAAGCATATAAACATTAACAGTTTAAGAATATTGTGTTCATGTTTCGTTTGTGTAGATTTCTTTAATACTATATTTTTCATACGAACTCCTTATAATATTATTTTTTTATATGATATCACAAAATCTACTATAAAACAACATTATATACCAAATTGTATTGAGTTGCTCTCATTCAATAATAGCCGCTTAAATTTGCATAATAAAAAGACACCTCGCGGGAGATGTCTTTGGTTTTTATTATAAAAATAACATCACTTGTGTTAAATTGTGAAGTGTTAAATCTTTACATTGTTGAATGTATACAATTATGAGAAGCAAAATTCATCAAAAAGAACATTAGTAAATGCTTGACATTTCTTCTGTTTAGGGTTATAATTAAAATAGATAATTACAATTTATAGCAATCAGTTTCCCATTTATTAGGAGTGAATTATAATGAAAAAAAATTATATGCTTTCTTCAGGTAAGCCTATTAATCATTTGTTGCCGTATTAATCTGAGTTTTTACTCGTTTGATAGGGCTTTCTGTTGATGAAATATCGTTCGCAGAAAGCTCTTTTTTAATATAATAAAGGAGGACTTGATATGTTATATCCAGATTCAAAAAGTCAAAACAGCTCCCGTTCTCCAAATCAACCAAATAAAATGCTACTAGCACTAGCATTACTCCTTATGGTTATGGCTGCTTTAATACGTGGAGCTGAATTTGACTTTAGCGACGTTGCTGTTCTTTTTTCTGCGATTTTACAAATTTTAAACGAACAGTAACCGTCACAACTGAAATGCGTCACCACTTTAAAGTTGGTGGCGTATTTTAGTTTGAATAAAATACATTGTTATAATAATATTTTATTCAAACTAAGTGTAAAATAAATATCGAAAAATGACATAAAAGGATACATATTGATGTATCAATAGCTTGTCCGTTTTCGAATGCGTGACAATTATAACATAAAACAATTAAATTTGTCAAGCCCTTTTAACATAAATTATATAATTCACCATCTGAGTACTGCTGTGCTCAGGTGGTGATCAAGAAAAAATATGAATATAACTAAACTGCCTTTCGGCTAGTTGCAGAAACAAGATTTGAACTTGTGACCTCCTGCTTATGAGGCAGGCGAGCTGACCGCTGCTCTATTCTGCAATGTTGCGGTCTATTTAGTTGGCAGATAGACCGCTAGCTTTTCAAAATTTGAGGTATAAAATATGTGGATTTATACTTTCCTCATTATAATTTTATCACACTAAAAACGGACATTCAAGGACATCGGCGGACATTAGCGGACACTTTTAAAAATTTTTTTCAAATATCTATCCGTTGCTTTTCTCAATGCCTCTCCATCTGATTTATCTTTTATGGCTTCTGCTGTTTCTTGCCAGTTAGGATCTACTACATCTAAGTTTAAGCAATAATATACAAGTGCCTTCCTAAAACGTTTCTTAGGAATAGAAAATATAAAACGCTTTATTTTATTATTCTGATTTTCCAAATATGCCTGTCTATTGAAAAGATTAATAGTCTCGCTATCGTATGTATTTCCATGTTCTTTACGTGTTACCTTTCCATAACTAGGAGGTCCTGCTGAACCTTGAGTTGCAGTTACAACCTCCAATTCATTAAGTTGAAGCAGTATAGATTCAAGTTCTTCAATATTATCTCTGTATGCCCTAAGTTCCGCTATCATCATAAAATCTCCTTTCTTGACTATGTGTTATGTTTTGTTTAACTGTATTTTAACTTCTGTTTGACTTCATTTCTAAGTCTGTATATGTTTACCACACAAACTCAGGATGCTGTTTCATAAACGGTTTTACGATTTCTTTGATGGCTTGTTAGGCGGTTTCGATATCCTTGAAGTAACAATCATTCCCTTGCCAATAAATATTACACTCAACTTCAAATTTATTATTATCGTGATTGTAATATATGCGATAGTTATATATATTTGCACCCCAATTAATCTCATCACCGCCATGCGTCATGCTAAACCGCCATAATAGTCTGTTTAGTGTTTCGTGCAGGGCTCTTGGTTCCATGAGCTTTCTGTCGGTGCAGTAGTTGGCTATCAAGTAGCGTTCATCGTCACCCTTATCTTGAGCTTCTATGGTTGTACCTAACACACCAAAATTATTGATATAAAAATAACTGCTTTCTTTCTCTCTTTCAAACGGATTATCCTTTACGATCCCTGCACTTTTTATCTGCTGCACTTGCTCATTGGTTAGTGGTATTTTCTTTCCGTTGATTTGTATAAAGTCAGTCATTTCGTTTATTCCTTTCGAGCCTTGATATGTTGTAATTGAAAATATCCTCTAGTCTTTTTCTTGCCCATTCATATTGTGCAAAAACTTCCTGTATGCTGTCTGCAACACACATTCGATTTATATTGCCTCGCAGCATATCAATTTCGTTCTGCATTTCCTGATGTGATTTAATTAACATTTTTCTTTTCCTCCTGCTGTTTTAAGACTTCCATGTATAATTTAAACATTGATTCGGTATCCATTTGTCTTCATTCCTTTCATTAACCATTCTTGCAATTCATCGTTACACTTAGGGCAGAGGTCATATGTTCTCGATATTTTGTTGTCACGCAGAGCATCTATGCTAACAAGTTGCATGTATTCAACAAACCCTTTTTTATTCATTTCTCCGTAAATCTCCCCACACCTATCACATTTCTTAGCGTTCATTTTTAGTCCTCCTCTCCGTCAAAATCTATAGGGGCAAACCCCACACTCCACCTAAAAATCTTGATACCTTAGGATTTTCAGTGCTCAAATGGCATTTATGCTTTCTGTATTTGCATGTAACACACAACCCCTTTTCTCTGCACCGCCTTATTGAGTTATCGTTTTCTTTGTTATACTGCTTTGTTGTCTTGCCGAACTTGCAGTTCACACAGTCCGTTGTTTCAAGTGCAATGCACTCTCCGTTTTTCATGAAGTGGCATTGTGTTTGCGTATATTCCAGTTCCATTTAATCCTCCCGTTCTTCAATGATAATATCCACTTGGCTTTGCCCGTCCGTTATGTAGGTGTCGATAACATCTTTTACATATTTCTGACTGTCGTTTTTGATTATTCCTGCCTTGCGGAGTGCGTCAAGTATAAATTTGTTTGCCGAATAGATATTGTCAACATCTCTGCGTCTGTCAGGCTCATGATAAACCACATAGACTATACAAGGCTTGTCTGTCGGTTTCATTTTAGCTTCTTTTATCGTCCAAACAAGGTCTCTTTCCACTGCCTGCTTAAAGTAATTAGCCATATATCGATTGCCGTTTAATTTGCTTATGTACTCATTAAGGCTAGGCAGTCTGCCGTTGTATATGCATTTGCTTATTTTGTTATCAGTCATGTTTATCTCCTCTAACCGTATTGGGTACATTATGAAGTGTAAACTCCTCAAACTCATCTAAATCAAATGAGTGTTCCGATTTCTTTTTAATTTTGCCTTCTTTTAAATCCCGATTGTACCAGTTAAGAATGGTTGCATAATGTGATTTATATGAATCTCCTTTACTTGCTATATATCTGCTAAGTTTTTCTATGTACTCTTGATAATCACTTATCTTATTTTTGAGTTTTTCCAGTTCTTCATCTGTCAAAAATACATTTTTATGCTCACCATATATCTGCTTGTCTGGTTTGAAAGTGTGTGCAAAGCCGTCAGGCTCTTTCTCTCCTTTAATATACTTTGATTTAATTTTATTTACTTTACTTTCCTTTGTAGTGTTATTCTCAGAAAAACTATGGTTTTTCTCGGATTTACTATGGTTTTTCTCGGAAAAACCGTCATTAAAGCATACTTTAATAAAGCTATAGGTGTCTTCGGCTTTTAAAAGCCAGTACCTAGCTTCAACTTCAATCTCACGCTTCGAACCTTTTTTTGCTTCTTGATAACGTCGTTGAATAGATTCAGCAGTTAACACTTTGTCCGACTTAGCAAGTTTGTCATCAAACAGTGACCGGCTAAGTAAGAAGTTTATTATCTGCCTTGTAGTATTTTCCGATATATTCAGTTCATCCAATATATCCAAAATCAAATCATCATTGTATTTAATATAGTACCCTGAGCGGTATATCTCACAAATCAGATAAACGTATACCGTTATACCACCTGTACCATATCTCGCTTTTAAGCGTTTAATTTTTCTGTCAGAAAAGAAATCTACATCAAAAGGAAAGTAATTAAGTCCATTTTTTATTGGACGAGCCATTTTAATTCTCCTTAATTCTTTCTATTTCCTCAAGCCTGCAAATCATCACTGACTTAGGCTGTGCAGTGTCTTGTATTTCAGCTTGATAGAAATATCCGTCTTCATCTTTTCGCAAGATAACCGCTCTCAGAATATACTCCCTGTTTTCCATGTAAAGCTTAGGGTTACTGAACAAAACTTTATCATTCAAGCAGTTTACAGCTTCCTTTGACTTCATTAAAACGGTACATCCTCGTCACCGATTACAAAATCCGATAACTCATCCGAACTCAAACCACTTGTTGTTTTGTTATCCTTTTTAAGCAATGTATCCGGTGGTATTTCAAATTTACCGTCACGAATTGACTGCACATCTTTAAGCTTGTAACACTGAACATAAAATCCGTGATTGCCGTTAAAGTCATATTCCTTTTTATTAAATACTCCACCGACTTTTTTGTTCTTTAATATATTTATATCCCAGTCGTTTTCACAGTCGATTTTGATATTGTTTGATTTTTCAATCGCTTCAATCTGTGACTTGAAGAAGCCCAAAGCCTTTTGATATTTCTTCATATCCTCCTCGCTTGATGACTTAGGAGA
>UQYQ01000025.1 GCA_900545345.1 uncultured Ruminococcus sp. | reverse complement strand
CATGGAAAGCCATAACCTTCTGGAGAATCCCCATTCTCACCAACTGTAGATTTAGATAGTCAGAAAAAAGAAAAAATACCCTATCCCAGATGCGGCTTGGGAGCATGTTTAAGATGCGGATGAGCATCTTAAATACAGCGACTACAGAGCAGATGGGATAGGGTATTTTTTCTTTTTTCGTCTACACAAAATCTACAAATCAGTTCCTATCTTCTTACCTTGACTCCTTTTCCGTCTCTTCCCATAAGTCGTATCTTACTAAATACCAGTTCTTTTTCTTTATAAATAATAGATGGGGTATCTTCCTCTTCCACTCCGGTAAGATATATGTGCTTGACATGATCCTGCTCCTGAAGCTTCATACCGCGGATACCGATTGCTCCTTTTTTCTTTCTTGTTACTTCTTCTAATGGAAAACGAAGGAAATATCCTTCTTCACTCTGCATAATGATCTGTGCATTAGTGATACTTTCTTTGGCGCTGACAATGCGTACTGCTGTTAAAGTATCCCCTTCTGCTAACTTTGTAGCAGCGACTGTTTTTTTCTGTACAATAAATTCTGCTCCATCAACAAGCTTTACCATGGATGCGGCAGTAACAAATAATAAGGAGGACTCTTTTAGTGTCCGATCCGGTGCAATTAAAAGAATCTGTTCATTTCTACTGTCATAATTCCCAATATTATCAAGTGGGGTTCCTTTATCCCGGAGTCGTCCTGATGGAATATCCTGCACTTTTATCTGATGCATCACACCTGTATCAGTAAATACACAGACTTTATCGGTATTCATACAATGCACGATATGACGGTATTCTTTTAATACGGTTTCTTCATTTCTCTCGTACGTACTCTTATCAAGAATCTTAGAATAGCCGAAACGATCCATGACAAATACAACTTCTTTTTCTTCAATTGGCAGTGCTTTTACAACTGCAGCCTTTGCATTGGTAAGTTCTGTTTTTCTTTCAAATCCATAGATTTTTTTGATTTTTTCCAGATCTTTCTTCATCACTTTCTTCATGGAAGCCGGATGCTCTAAAATATCTTGATACTTATCTATCTTTTTAAGGATTTCTGCGTATTCTTCCTGTAATGCCATAATCTCAAGACCGATCAGTCGATACAGACGCATCTCAAGAATAGCAGAAGCCTGCTTTTCTGTAAAACAAAGCTTTGAAGCTTCTTTTTTCGATTTTTGTGTCTTAAAAGTAATATTGTCTGTTTCTCCATGAATCAGACAGTTCTTTGCATCTTTTAAGCTCTTGCTGCCACGAAGAATTTCTATGATCAGATCAATCATATCGCTTGCTTTGATCAGACCTTCTTTAATTTCTTTTTGTTCTAATTCTTTTTTCAGAAGTGTCTCATACTTTCTTGTGAGTACTTCGTAATGGAATCTTGTATGGTAGCTTATGATATCTTTCAGGCTTAAAAGTTCCGGTCTTCCATTCGCAATAGCGAGCATATTTACCCCAAAAGTATCTTCTAATCTCGTCTTCTTATATAGAAGATTCTCAAGGCGCTCTACATCTGCATTCCGGCGAAGTTCTAATACAATACGGATACCTTCTTTTGAAGACTCATTAGAAACATCCACAATATCACTTGTTGTCTTATTCTCGATCAGACCTACCACATCTGCAATAAACTTACTGATATTTGCACCGATCATTGTGTATGGAATTTCTGTGATAACAAGCTTGTCTCTTTCTGAGCGCTTTTTCGCTTTTTCAAAATGAACCTTTCCTCGAAGTTTCATCTTTCCACTGCCTGTTTCATAAATATTCCTTAGCTCTTTCTGATTGACTACGATTCCACCTGTCGGAAAATCCGGTCCTTTTACATATTCCATCAGTTCTTCTGTCGTAATATCCGGATTATCCATATAAGCTTTCACTCCGTCTACCACTTCAGAAAGATTATGTGGAGGAATGCTTGTGGTCATGCCGACAGCGATTCCCTCTGCTCCATTAATCAAAAGATTCGGGATACGAACCGGAAGTACGACCGGCTCTTTTTCTGTTTCGTCAAAGTTTGACTGGAAATCGACCACATTCTTGTCCATATCTGCAAGGTAGACTTCCTGTGTAAATTTCTGAAGCTTTGCTTCTGTGTAACGCATCGCCGCCGCTCCGTCTCCCTCGATCGAACCAAAGTTACCATGCCCGTCAACAAGGGGCATTCCTTTTTTAAAATCCTGTTCCATTACAACTAAGGCTTCATAGATTGAGCTGTCACCATGTGGATGATATTTACCCATGGTATCTCCAACAATACGTGCTGACTTACGGTGCGGTTTATCAGCAGAAAGTCCTAACTCCTGCATCGCATACAGTACTCTCCGCTGTACAGGTTTCAAGCCATCCCTCACATCCGGAAGGGCACGCTGACAGATGACGCTCATCGCATAATCAATATAAGACTTCTGCATAATATCAGAAAACTCTGTTTTTATAATCTGTTCAGACATATTTCTCTCCGTTTCTTTATTATGTACTTTCGAAATCTTTCTTTGTTTGCCTTTACAAGAAAAAATTCCGAACGTACATTATTCTATAAATCCAGATCCGCATCCTTTGCATGCGTATGGATAAACTCTCTTCTTGGCGGAACTTCACTTCCCATCAACATCGATGTAACTTCTGATGCAAGTCTTCCGTCCTCAATCTCAACCTGTTTTAAGATACGTGTCTCTGGATTTAGCGTTGTTTCCCAAAGCTGCTCTGCATCCATCTCTCCAAGACCTTTAAAACGCTGTAGCGTAAAGTTACTCTTATGTGTTTTCCGATAATTCTCTAACGCTCTGTCATCATAAAGATATTCTTCTTTTCCCCGCTTCGGAATCGCTTTATAAAGTGGTGGTGTTGCCAGATAAACATGTCCCTGATGAATGAGATCTGGCATAAAACGGTAGAAAAATGTAAGCAGCAATGTTGCAATATGTGCTCCATCTACATCGGCATCTGTCATAATAACAATCTTATGATACTTTAACTTGGAAATATCAAAATCATTGCCGTAGCCTTCTGAAAATCCGCATCCAAAAGTATGGATCATTGTCTTAATTTCCGCATTAGCAAGCACTTTATCCATAGATGCTTTCTCCACATTAAGAATCTTTCCACGAATCGGCAGAATTGCCTGTGTACGGCGATTTCTTGCTGTTTTAGCAGAACCGCCGGCAGAATCTCCCTCTACAATAAAAACTTCGCACTCTTCTGGAACACGACTCTCACAGTTTGCCAGTTTTCCGTTCGTATCAATAGAAAATTTGGACTTCGAGATGAGATTCGTTCTCGCTCTCTCCTCTGCTTTTCGAATCTTTGCAGACTTTTCCGCACAGGCAATCACCTTTTTCAGTTCTTCTAAATTCCTGTCATAATATAACGTCAGTTCTTCTCCAAGTACTTCACTAACTGCTTTTCCGGCATCCGGATTGTCCAGCTTCGTCTTAGTCTGTCCTTCAAATCTTGGTGCCGGATGTTTTACGGCAACAATCGCTGTCATTCCGTTTCTTACATCAAGACAGGGAATAATTCTTTTTGCCAGCATTTTAAACCTCCGTTACCTATAAAACATAAAACATTTATTTTAGGGAAATCCCTCTCTTGTATGGATTTCCCTCTTTTCAAACAGTCTGCCGGACTGTTCAGCTTGTAGAAAAACCTTATTGTAAATTAAATCAGAGGGGGGAACGCTTTCACTTGCAAAGCGTCCCCCCTTTTACAACAGTCCACTGGACTGTTGTAAAATTCACCCCTTGAAAAGCGCTTTAAGGAAAGGGATTTCGCCGTCTGCGGACGGCGACCTAAGGCTCCGCCTTTGGAAACCGCAAGCCTTTTGAAAAAGGCTTGACCGAAAACTTTTATTTTATCAATTGACCAATTTTGCAAAATTCTGCAAAATTTTAAGTCCGATTTTTCCGCTCTTTTCAGGGTGGAACTGTGCCCCGTATACAAACTTGCCGTCCCACACCAAAGCCGGAACCTTACCGCCGTATTCGCAATACGCCGCCAGATTTTTATCTTCGCAGAACACCTTGTATGAATGAACGAAATATACATAATCGTTTCCCGGAAGTCCCTCGAACAGCGGACAGTTTTTTATATTGTATTCAAGCTTATTCCAGCCCATATGAGGAATAACCAAATCAGGCTCGTCAATCTTGTCAACCTTGCCTTTGATAAGCCCTAAGCCCTCACATTCTTCAAACTCATAGCTTTTCTCAAATAAAAGCTGCATACCGAGACATATTCCCAGAAACGGCTTTTTTGTGGATTCGTGCTTTATTGTATCAATAAGGTTGCTCTTTTTAAGCTCGCTCATCGCCCAAGGGAACGCACCGACCCCGGGCAGAATGATTGCATCGGCAGATTCTATAACCGCTCTGTCTTTAGTCAGAACGCTTTCAATGCCCAGCATATCAAGAGCATTTTTCACACTGAAAATATTGCCTGCTCCGTAATCTATAATCGCTATCACTTATAACACTCCCTTAGTAGACAAAACCTCTCCGCTCTTATTCTCACAAATTGCGGTTTTAAATGCATGAGCTGCCGCCTTGAACATTGCTTCGCAGATGTGGTGGTCGTTGTTTCCGTAAACTTCCGAAATGTGCAGAGTAATCCCTGCGTTAAAAGCAAACGCTCTGAAAAACTCCTCAGCAAGACAAGTGTCAAACTCACCTATTCTCTCATCGCGGAAATCTGCATTGAAAACCAAAAACGGTCTGCCGCTTATATCAAGCGAACAAAATCCCAAAGCTTCGTCCATCGGTATATATGAGCTTCCGTATCTTGCAATTCCGCTTTTATCACCGAGAGCTTTTGCAATTGCCTGCCCTAAAACAATTCCCGTATCTTCTACCGTGTGGTGACCGTCAACCTGCAAATCTCCTGTCGTATTTATATCCATATCAATTCCCGAATGAACCCCGAAAGCTGTCAGCATATGGTCAAAGAACCCGATGCCTGTATCGACATTGACTTTTCCCTCGCCGTCGAGCTTAACAAACACATTGATGTCTGTTTCTTTTGTTTTTCTTGAAATCTCAGCTGTTCTCATATTTACTCTCCTTGCAGGGGTAACCCCTGCACGCAATTCGCGTTTTATTTTTTATAAGATATTAAAACTTAATATCTCGCGTTTATTATTTGTATATTGCCATTTTAAACATAATGCATAAAAAATCGCACATGTACATGTACAAAAAATTGTACAGAATATCACTTGTAGTACATGCCCATGTACGATATAATATAATCTATAGTAAACCAAATCTTAACGAAAGGCAGTCAAACCGAATGAAAAAAAGAATTAAAATATCTGAAATAGAAGAAATAAAATACCAGTCTGACAGGATAGCAGGACTTTCTTCAATCCTCGCAGTGTTTCTCGATTTCACAAAAGAAGACGAACATTTAAAAGGTGCACTTGAATGTTTGATGAATGAAACATTCAAAATGCAGGATAACTGTAAAAGTCTTCTTGAAAAATTCAGCACAGCACCGCTCAATCAATAACATAGTAATATTTTCGAATAAATCTACGATAATTCTAATTGACAATTGATTCAAGTGCTTCAAAAAGCTTTTCCATTTCTTCATCGGTTCCTATTGTAATTCTAAGATAGTTATTAATTCTCGGCTTGTTCCAATAGCGAACAAAAATATTTTTCTTTTTAAGCTCTTCAAAAATTTCTTCAGCAGGAATTTTCTTATGTGATGCAAAAATAAAATTGCTCATAGAATCGGGAAAATCAAACCCGAGTTCTTTTAGTTTTATCTTTGCATTTTCTCTTGTCGAGATGATTTTGTCAACAATTTTCTTGAAATAATCTTCATCACGCACCGCTTCAACTCCGATTTTTTGCGTTAAGCAGTTCATGGTATAAGAATTAATCGAAAACTTAACATCGTTTAAATATTTTATAAGCCTTTCACTGCCTATAGCAAATCCGATTCTCGCCCCTGCCATTGAGCGTGACTTTGAAAAGGTCTGAACAACAATCAAATTATCATATTTTTCGAGAAGCGGGATACAGCTTTCCCCGCCGAAATCTATATATGCTTCATCAATTATAACTATCACATCAGGGTTAGCCTTAATTATCTTTTCAATCTTGTCAAGGCTTTCAAACACACCTGTCGGTGCATTCGGGTTCGGGAAAATAATCCCGCCGTTTTCGCAGAAATAATCGTTTTCGTTTATAAAAAAATTCTCATCAAGAGGCTTTGTTTCAAACGGAATATTGTAAACACTTGCCCAAACATCATAAAAAGAATAAGTTATATCGGGAAAAACAATCGGCTTATCCGAATTGAAAAATGTCAGAAAGCACATAGAAATCACATCATCGGAACCGACCCCGACAAACACCTGCGAAGGCTTTACACCATATCTTTTTGCCAACGCTCCGACCAATTCATCAGATGACGGGTCAGGATAAAGCCTTAAATCATCGGTGCTGAAATTTGTTAAAACATTTTTTACACCTGATGCCGGAGGATATGGATTTTCATTGGTATTCAGCTTTATTATATTTTTCTCCTTAGGCTGTTCACCGGGAACATAAGGCTCAACTTTTCTTATGTTATTTTCCCAATTTTTCATTTCAATCACCATACCTTTCCGATGGGGTTTACGCATTGATTTTTACTGTAAAGGCTAAGTATAAAAATTCAAGGTTTACACTTGCATAGTCTTATTCAAATCTTACTTTTACTGCATTTGCGTGAGCGGTTAGCTGTTCACGCTCGGCAACTAAAACAATATCGTCTTTTGCTTCTCTCAATGCTTGCTCTGTATAGTATATGAAGCTTGAACGCTTTTCAAAGCTGTTTACCGAAAGCGGTGAGAAGAACCTTGCTGTTCCGCTGGTAGGTAAAACATGGTTAGGACCTGCATAATAATCACCTAAAGGTTCAGGTGAATATGACCCTAAGAATATAGAACCTGCATTATCAAGTCTTCCGACATACTCAAGCGGATTTTCAAACAAAACCTCTAAGTGTTCAGGTGCCAAATCGTTTGCAAGCTGAATTGCCCTTTCCTTTTCATCGCATATAATTATTGCACCGAAGTTTGTTAAAGATTCATCTATTATATCTTTTCTTGAAAGCTCTTTCATCTGACGGTCAAGTTCTTTAGTTACTTCATTTGCAAGACTTTCGCTTGTTGTTATCAAAATAGCCGAAGCAATTCTGTCATGCTCTGCCTGGCTCATCAAATCTGCCGCAGTGAATTTCGGGTTTGCGGTTTCATCTGCAAGAACAAGTATCTCACTAGGACCTGCTATCATATCAATATCAACTGTTCCGTATAAAATCTTCTTGGCGGTAGCAACGAATATATTGCCCGGACCTACGATTTTATCTACCTTAGGAATAGTTTCGGTGCCATATGCCAACGCTGCAATAGCCTGAGCTCCGCCTGTTAAGAATATTCTGTCCACACCGCAGATTGCCGCTGCAACCAAAATATCTTTATTGGCTGTTCCGTCTTTAAGCGGCGGGGTAACCATAATAATTTCCTTAACTCCCGCTATCTTTGCAGGTATTGCATTCATAAGCACTGATGACGGATAAGCCGCCGTACCGCCCGGAACATAAAGACCTACACGCTCTAAGCCTCTCACCCTCTGACCTAAGATAACACCGTTGTCTTTTGTGTCAATAAAGCTCTGCGATTTCTGTCTGTTGTGAAACTCCGCAATATTCTCCTGTGCGTTTAAAAGTGCTTCAACAAACTCAGGGTCAGCCTCAGTCAGTGCGTCGTTGATGACATCTCTCGGCACTTCGTAATATTCGGGAGCTTTCCCGTCAAACTTAACTGTATATTCATTTACTGCTTTATCACCGCCGTTTTTAACGGTATCGATAATTTCACTGACAACAGCAGTAACCTTTTTATCTGTTTCACCGTTTCTCTCGGAAACCTGACGCAAAAATTCAATTTCATCTTTACCGTTAGCATAAATAGTCTTTATACTCATATGACTTTCTTCCTTTCAAACACATACTTTACATATTTTCTTCCACAAGTGAGATAAGCTTTTCGATTTCTTCCTGCCTTAGCTTCATGCTTACTGTGTTTACTATAAGTCTTGCAGAAATCGGAGCAATATCTTCAATAACCTCAAGACCGTTTTCTTTAAGTGTTGTTCCTGTTTCGACAATATCCACAATTCCGTCTGAAAGCTCTAAAAGCGGAGCAAGCTCAACCGAACCTTCAATCTTTACGATTTCCAAGTCCATACCCTTAGTTTCGAAATATGTTCTGGCAACATTCGGGTATTTTGTGGCAATTGTTTTTATATCATATCCGCCGTAAAAGCTTGAGCCTTTTTTAGTGGCTAAAGCAAATCTGCATTTACCGAATCCCAAATCAACAAGCTCAAAAAACGAGCCACCCATTTCCATAATTGTATCTTTGCCTACAACTCCCATATCACAGACGCCGTGCTCAACATATGTAATTACATCATTTGCTTTAGCAAGCACCACCTCTAAATTAGCGTCGGGGATAGGAAGTATAAGTTTTCTTCCCTTTTCTCTGACTGATGTGCAGTCAAAGCCTATTTTCTCTAAGAGTCCAACCGTATCTTTTTCAAGCCTTCCTTTAGTCAAGGCAATTCTAATAGGTTTGTTCATTTTTATTATCATTTTCCTTTCTTAAAAAGCGAAATCTTTATCATTATAATCATAAATCTATTTCATTTACCTGTTCTGACACAACATACAGCTTCTTTATACCCTTTTGAACTGCATATTCTTTGGTTTCTTCCAATGTATCGAAAAGTGAGTTTTCAACCGTTATTCCGCTTTTTGCAAGTGCATTTGAGTATGCAACTGCCTTAATTATATTTTCATTCTCACCGAAAACAATTGCATCCGGAACTTTGGTTTTCGGTGCGTTTTCACTTTTAAGCAAAAGCGAAGAAACAGCATTTACATTTATTCCAAAGCCTGTCGCTGCCGCATCAAATCCGAATTCAGATATAAGCTTGTTATATCTTCCGCCCAGCAAAACAGGCTCGCCTAACCCTTCTAAATATCCTCTGAAAACTATTCCTGTATAATAGTCGATTCGGTTTACTGTTCCTAGGTCGACTATTATTTTACCTTCATATCCCAGCATTGAAAGTGAGTTATAAACATATTTTAAATCAGAAAGGATTTTATCTGTCTTTTCATCTGAGAAAAGCTTTGAAGCACGCTCAAATACTTCTTCACCGCCAAACAGACGAGGAAGCTGTTTTAAAGCTCTTGTCGCATCGCTGTCACCTATTTCATCAAGCAAGTCATTAAGTGCCGGATAGTTTTTATTTAAAATAAAGTATCTTATTTGTTCTTCTGTTTGTTCATCAACATTCAGCTTTAAAATAAGTTCCTTGAAAAAACCTATAGTTCCTATTTCAAGACGAAATTTGTCTTCTTCAAAAGCTGTAAGCGTTTCCATAGCAGCAGACAAAACCTCAAAATCCGCTTTTCTTGAATCTGAACCGATAAGCTCTATACCTGCTTGTACAACTTCATCGGAATGTCCTTTAAGCAAAGCATTATTCTCATACATCGTCTGAATATAATAAAGTCTGAGCGGCATTTTTGCATCTTTAAGACGGGTAGCAACAAGCCTTGCTATCGGTATGGTTGAGTCAGGACGCATTGCTATAAGCCTGCCCTTTGAATCAACCATTTTGTATAACTGCTCCTGAGGGACAGTTCTTGAGCCTTTGTTAAAAACATCATAAAACTCAATTCCGGTCGTTACAACCTCACTGTATCCCCTTGTCTTAAAAATCTGAGCAAATTTATCCTCAACAGCTCGCCTTGACAAACATTCGTCAAAAAGCAAATCTCTTGTACCCTCAGGCGTTATTAAATCATATCTTTTCATTATTAGATTTTATTCCTTTCACACATTAAAAACACTTTTATTTTAACCTTTTACTTTATCTCACTAAAGTGATAACACGCTAATCTAGTATCATAATATCACGATAAAACAGCTTTGTCAACAATAAAGAATATAGTTAACAGTTAGTTTACAACTTTTTAGATACAAATGCTCAGAATTAAATGATAACATAGTATCCGTTTTTAATTGTCAACCATTTTATTGCCCTAAGAAAAGAGTTAGCAGAATACTGTATATACTAAAAAACCAAAGTTATTAATTTGAATGTATTTTGCTTTTAATTCTCAAACTCGCCTCAATGTGCATTATCCAATGTCGGGAAAACGGCATTTGAATTAACCCTCTAACATCTTTTCTGCACCAATAATCAATAAGCCAATATGCATTTTCATCAATGCTTACAACTGACAGCGACTTCAATTGTTTCTTATCCTCATCTGTTATTTTTTGTTTTAAATCAGAATATTTCAGATTTTTCAATATATAATTTGTGCTGTTTTTCACATCGGAAACATATTCATACAATTCTTCTAAATCTAATGATTTTGAAAACTCTGAAATCTGTTCTTTTAAAAGTTCATTCCCAGTTGTAATAATTGGCGAATTTGTACGAATTTGATAATTTCCAGAAAAAAATATCTGCTCGTCTTTTTCGATTAATGAATGTGCGACAATATCTTCAATACGAAAAATATGCCAAATCGAATAGGCAATTGTTTTGCTGTGATAACCGTTTGCGTTGATAAATGGAATTGCATTGAATTCTTCCCTTTTTAATTCTATTTTTAAGCGGTATAATTCATCAATCAGTTTTTGACGCAATCCTAAAAGTGTTTCAATCCCATCATGAAATGTCGGTTCCTTTTTAATTTGAATTTGCATTGTTTTATTAAGTTCAGACCACTCTTTATTCATCTGTTATTCCTCTCAAAAGTCCCGATTTAGCAATCTCATTATTGTACAAAGTTTACTTTGCCGTTTATTAAATTTAATTTTTATCTAAATACGAACTGCCGTTTTGCTATGTCGCACATTTTACATATTTCCCAAAGGCAGCAGAACCAGCGGCGGCTCACCGCTACATATTGAATAATGAGAACTGATTGCTTTCGGGAATATCGCCGAAAGCACCGATATCTTTAAGTGTTTCGATAACAGTCTTTGAAACACCACTTTGATTTGCAAATTCTTCTATTGAAATAAAATCGCCGTTTTGCGCCTTTTCATAAATACTTTTTGAAGCGTTTGTTCCCACTCCGTTTATTGAACAGAAAGGAAGTCTCAGCTTTCCGTCTTCAATTTTATAAACAGTAGAATGCGATTTAAAAATATCAACAGGCAGAAATTCAAACCCTCTTGAAATCATTTCATTTATAAGCATAAGGGTGTCAAGAGTGCCTTCTTCTTTGGCAGTTTTATCGCCCTTAATTTTAAGCTCCTGAATTTTATGCTTAACTGCCGCTTCACCCTTTATCGCAGTTTCAGCGTCAAAATCCTCCCCGCGAACAGTGAATATAGCCGCATAAAACTCAAGCGGTTTGTAAACCTTAAACCAGCATAAGCGTATAGCCGCTGTTACATATGCCGCTGCGTGAGCCTTAGGGAACATATATTTAATCTTCAAACAGCTTTCAATAAACCATTCAGGTACTTTGTTGTCACGCATTTCCTGTTTCATATCTTCAGTCAAAAGCTTCGGTGCGTTACCCTTTCTGGTAATCTCCATTATTTTAAATGATAAAGACGGGTCTACTCCGTAATAAATAAGCTTGGTCATAATACTGTCACGGGTTCCGATAACCTGAGAAATATCGCAAATTCCGTCTTTTATAAGCTCTTGTGCATTGCCAAGCCAAACATCAGTACCATGTGATAAGCCCGAAATCTGAAGCAGGTCGGAAAAGTTCTTAGGTCTTGCGTCAAGCAGCATCTGTCTGACAAACGGTGTTCCCATTTCGGGAATTCCGAGTGTTCCCGTTTCAACAAAAATCTGTTCAGGGGTAACACCCAGCGACTCAGTAGACGTGAAAAGCGAATAAACTTTATCATCTGACATAGGAATTTCAGTAACATCACAGCCCGTCATATCCTCTAAATGCTTATAGAGTGTAGGCACATCGTGTCCAAGCTCGTCAAGCTTTAAAATGGTATCATGAAGAGAGTTAAAGTCAAAGTGAGTTGTTACAATATCGCTGTCTGTTTTTTCAGCAGGGTGCTGTACCGGTGTGAAATCATAAACCTCGTATTCGGCAGGAATAACAACCATTCCTCCCGGGTGCTGTCCGGTTGTCCGCTTTATACCTGTGCATCCGTTTACAAGTCTTTGAATTTCAGCAGGATTAGCTGTTCTTCCACGCTCATCTAAGTATTTCATAACATATCCATATGCTGTTTTATCGGCAACACCCGATATTGTTCCGGCTTTAAAAACATGGTCTGAGCCAAATAGTTCTTCGGTGTATTTGTGTGCCCTTGACTGATACTCACCTGAAAAGTTCAAATCTATATCAGGCGATTTATCTCCGTGGAATCCTAAGAAAGTTTCAAAAGGAATATCGTGTCCGTCACGGTGCATATCAGCACCGCAATTAGGACAATTCTTAGGAGGCAGGTCAAATCCCGAACCGACTGAACCATCCTCAATAAATTCACTGTATTTGCAATTCGGACAAACATAGTGCGGCATAAGCGGATTAACCTCGGAAATTCCTGCCATTGAAGCAACAAAAGACGAACCGACAGAGCCTCTTGACCCAACCTGATAACCGTTCTCAACCGAGTTCGCAACAAGCTTCTGAGCAATAATATATAAAACAGCGAATCCATGCTTGATAATCGAATCAAGCTCACGCTTTAATCTTTTATGTACTATCTCGGGAACAGGGTCGCCGTATATTTCTTTTGCTTTATTCCAGCAAATGTCCGAAAGCTCTTCTTCTGCACCGTCGATACTAGGTGTAAATGTACCTTTCGGAAAAGCACGAAGCTCAGGGTCTGTCATATCGGCAATTTTATTTGAATTTGTTACTACAACCTCATAAGCCTTTTCTTCGCCCAAATATTCCGAAAATTCTTCAAGCATTTCATCGGTTGTCTTTAAATATAAAGGAGGCTGAAAATCAGCGTCGGGATAGCCTTGTCCTGCCTGTAAAATTGCACGGAAGGTTGCGTCTCCCTTATTAAGAAAATGAACATCTCCCGTTGCAACAACAGGAATACCAAGCTCATCACCGAGAGCTACAACGAATTTATTTATTTCTATAAGTTGTTCTTTAGTCTTAATATTCTGATAAGGCTCACGGTCGCTTCTCAGCATGAACTCGTTGTTGCCGATTGGCTGAATCTCAAGATAATCATAAAATTTCGCAATTTCGGCAAGCTCTTCGTGAGATTTTCCCAAAAGATAATTTTGAATAAGCTCTCCCATTTCACAGGCACTTCCGACAATAAGCCCCTCACGATGTTTTATAAGATTCTGTTTTGGTATTCTCGGTCTTTTATAAAAATATTTAAGATTTGAATCCGATATAAGCTTGTAAAGATTTTTAAGACCTACCTTGTTTTTTGCCAAAATTATCTGATGATATGGCTTTCTTATTGTACTTTGGTCCGATGTGTCACTATTCACCTGGTAAGCTTCGACACCGTATATAAGTTTGAAATCTCCGTCGTTTTTTCTTATTTTATCAACTGCATACATAGCGTCAGGACAGCCCTGCATAACACCATGGTCTGTAATTGCAATTGCTTTATGTCCCCATGAAAAAGCCTTATTTACTATTTTATCAGCAGGAGAAACAGCGTCCATAGCCGACATATTAGTATGGCAGTGAAGCTCAACTCTTTTAACCTCACTGTTATCCTTTTCAACATTTTTATGAATTGTCATAATGTCGTTTGGGATAAAATATTCCTTATGGTCAAAATCATCTTCGGTAAGTGAACCCGTAAGAACAAGCGTTGTCCCCTTTTTCATTTCATCAAGTATTGCTTCAAGGGTTTCTTTTTTCAGCCTTGACCGTTTATTGACTGAACCTAACAACTTAATTGCACAGGAATTTGTATAGTCAGTTATAAATACAGTTGCAATAAGCATACCCGATTTCGTTTCTCTGGTGCTAACTTCAAAAATATCGCCCCATATGGTTGCGTTAGCATTTTCCATGCTCAAATCTTTCATAGAAATAAGCTTGTCCTGAGCCTTAATAGCCTTACCCAGCAAAAGCTTAGCTCCGCTTCCGTCAAGATAGCTGTCAGCAAAATCTATATCATATACCGAAAAGCTTTTTTCACCTGACGATGATGAAGAATGAGTTTTTTGCGGCACAGGTTCAGGAAGCGGAATATTAGATATAGCTTCGGAGTATGATTTTTCATATGCTTCTTTGTCGGTTGTCAAAACTCCGTCAAAAACAAGCTTGACATTTTTAGAAAACAAATCATAAATTATATTGCTTAAAGCAGGTTCGATTCCTGCTTTTTGCAAAAGATTATATCCGCCTGATTTAAGAAAAATTTTAAGCTCTTCGCTGTCATTATTATATGTAATATCGGCATCGTCGAAAAAACCGTTTACTACCGAAAATCTATCCTTTAAAAACTTAACAATTTCACTGAAATATTCAGCACAAAACATATTGGGTGTGTATTTGACATTCAAAGAAACTCTGTTTATCTGCAAGCAAGACTTTAAATCATCTTCAAACTTTTTAACCATATCATAGCTAATGAGCTTATCAAAAACAACAACAAGAATTAGTTTTTGATTATTCTCTGAAAGAGTAAGCTTTATTATCCTTCCGCATCTCATATCGCTAGGTATTATATTATTATATTCCTCAAAAAAATTTTCCAAATAATGCTGTTCCATTTTTATCTCCGTAATTATATGAATTTTCCGACTGTACTTTAATTTTATATGGCAGACAACTGCTAAACCCTTAGGTTGACCGCTGCCCGAAAGTCATTAACTCAAGTCGTTATTCAACTCTGCATCTTACCTAAGTTATAAATTATCAATCTCTTTAAACAATGCGTCTAATGCCTTTGATTCGTCAACTGTATAAAGCATCTCACCCTTTTTAAAGAGTACCGCTTTTCCGTCACCGCCTGCAATACCGATATCAGCCTCTCTTGCCTCGCCCGGTCCGTTTACAACACAGCCCATAACTGCAATAGTGATATCCTTATCAATATTCTTTGTCCGTTCTTCAACTTCTTTAGCAAGTGAAATCAAATCTATCTTCGTTCTTCCGCAGGTTGGACAGGAAACTATTTTCACGCCGTTTCCCTTGCCTATTGCTTTTAAAATATCTTTTGCGGCATATATTTCTTTGACAGGTGTGTCTGTGAGTGAAACTCTTATCGTTTCACCTATTCCGTCTAGCAGAAGCGAGCCTATTCCGACAGATGATTTGATAAGTCCCATTCTCTCTGTTCCGGCTTCGGTTACTCCCAAATGCAGCGGATAACTGCACTTATCGGCAAGAAGCCTGTATGCCGAAATCATAGTTTTTACATCAGAAGATTTTATGGAAATCACTATGTCATCAAAATCAACCGCCTCAAGCATTTTTACATGATTTAACGCACTTTTCACCAAAGCCTCAGGCGTCGGTGAACCGTATTCGGCAAGCAGTTCTTTTTCAAGTGAGCCTGAATTAACACCGATTCTTATAGGAATATTTCTTGATTTGCAAGCAGATGCAACTGCCTTTACATGATCCATTCCACCGATATTGCCCGGATTTATTCTAATTTTGTCAATGCCAGCTGACACAGCTTCCAAAGCAAGCTTATAATCAAAATGAATATCTGCCACAAGCGGAATTGAAATCCTGCTTTTTATTGCAGGAATGAGCTTCACAGCATCCATATCGGGAATTGCCGCACGCAAAATTTCACAGCCGGCGTTTTCAAGCTCTACAGCCTGAGCCACGCTTCCTTCAATATCCGTACTCGGCACATTCAGCATAGACTGAATATATATTTTTTTGCCGTCAAGCTTCAGCCCTCCGACATTTACAGGCCTACATTTCCTATTCATATCACATCAAGCTCTAAAAGAGCGTTCCTTCCCTTAAAATTTCAAACGATAATCTGTCAGCCAATAAGTTTTATTATATCATTAAATGATACATAAAGCATAAGCAGCATCAAAAGTGCTAAGCCGATAAAATGCACCATTCCCTCTTTTTCTGCAGGAACAGGCTTTTTCCTTATGCCCTCAATTATCAGGAAAACCAAGCGTCCGCCGTCCAGTGCAGGAAGCGGAAGAAGATTAAAAATCCCCACATTGATTGATATTAAAGCTGCCATTGAAAACAGGTTTTCCAAAAGTGCTGTCCAGTCAATTCCTGATTCTGTTGTTTCATTAGACACAACATCACTTATTGCCGAAACTATTCCCACAGGGCCTGACAAATCGTTTATTTTATATTGACCTGTTACCAAATCACCTAATGAAACCCAAATAAGTCTTGCATATGAAACACTTCGTCTCCACGATTGTGAAACCACACTCTTAAAGCTTCTTTGTATAGGTTCAACCTTGAAATCTATATGAAGACTTTTTGAAAGTTCGCCCTTTTCGTTTTCATCTTCAATCATTGAAAACTTGATATTTTCGAGTTCCTTTTTCTCGCCGTTTCTTATGACTGTCATATCAAAAACGCCGTCTTTATCTGACTGAAGCTGATATGCAAAATCAGTATCAGTGAAAATGTGCATACCGTTTATGCTCGTTACCCTGTCACCAATCTGAAGCCCGCTTGCCTGTGACATAGAATTATCTTCAAACCACGAAACAGTTGTGCTTGCATAGGTATCACTCATAGAAGTCATTATTACAATGAAAATAAAACCTAAGATTAAATTCATCAATGCACCGGCAACTATAATAACAATTCTCTTAGGCACACTCTTTTTACAAAAAGCCCTTTCGTCCTCGCTTGATGAATCTTCACCCTCCATCTTGCAATAACCGCCGATAGGAAGAATTCTTAAAGAGTATTTTGTTTCACCATGCTGCTTTGAAAACAGCTTAGGGCCCATGCCTATTGCAAATTCGTGAACTTTAACTCCGCTTTTTTTAGCGGCAATAAAATGTCCGAATTCATGAACTATAATTATAACTCCGAATACTAAAATTGCAATAACTATACTAACCATCTAAACCTCTCAATCATATTTTACACATTGCTTAAAACAAATTCTCTCGCAATCTTATCAGCCTCTAAAACATCATCTAAACATTTAATTTCAAAAGGCCTGATGTTTTCAATTGCTGACTCTGCCAGCTCCCCGATTTTTAGGAAAGGTATTTTTCTGCTCAGGAAAAGCTCAACTGCCTGTTCATTGGCACCATTCACCACAGCCGGCATTGAACCTCCTATTGTTATAGCTTTTATACACGCTCTTAAGCAATCAAAGGTTGCAAAATCAGGCTTTGAAAACGACAACGTTCCGTAATCTGTGAGAGACAAAGCTTTTTCCTTGCAGTAAATTCTCTTAGGATAAAGCAATGCATACTGAATAGGAAGCCTCATATCAGGAACACCCATCTGTGCAATAACAGAACCGTCTTTATACTCAACTGCCGAATGAACAACGCTTTCTCTGTGAACAACAATTTCAATCTGTTCAGGCTTTAAATCAAAAAGCCACATAGCTTCAATAAATTCAAGTCCTTTATTCATAAGGGTTGCCGAATCAATTGTAATCTTATTGCCCATTGACCAGTTAGGGTGGTTTAGCGCCTGCTCGACACTGACATTTAAAAGCTCATTTTTCTTTTTTCCGAAAAAAGGTCCTCCCGAAGCTGTCAGAATTATTTTTTGAATTTCATTCATTTCATTGCCTTGAAGGCATTGAAAAATAGCGGAATGCTCACTGTCAACAGGGAGAATTTTGACTCCCTTTTCTTTTGCTTTATAAATAACAAGCTTTCCGCCGGTAACTAATGTTTCTTTATTTGCAAGAGCAATATCAACGCCTTTTTCAATAGCAGTAAGAGTGGGCTCCAGTCCTACCATACCGACAACCGAATTGAGTAATATGTCAACCCCGTCAAGAGAAGCAATTTCACAAAGCCCCTCCATACCGCAAAGTACCTTTACATCAGTTCCTATAAAATTTTCTTTTAACTCTTTGTATTTTTCCTTATCATAAATACATACATACTCTGCACCGAATTCTTTGGCTTGTTTAGTCAAAAGCTGTATATTTTTATTAGCAGCCAAGGCTTTTATATTTATTTTATGCAAAGCTGCAATATCTAATGCCTGAGTTCCTATCGAACCTGTCGACCCCAAAACAGATATAGTTTTCATAATTTTTCTCCATTAAATGCTTAATAGGGGCAAGCCGTAAGCCGCCCCTTATTGATTGATTTCTATTTTAAAACGCTGAATATACTTAGTGCAATTGTCATAAAAGGTGCAACAAACAATACGCTGTCAAACCTGTCCATGACACCGCCGTGACCCGGCATTATATTCCCGTAATCCTTGATGCCTGTCTGGCGTTTTAAAAGTGAAGCCGATAAATCGCCGAGAAGCCCCAGCAACGCACAAATCATTCCAAGAATAAACAGTGTTATATAATTTGCTTCAATATCTCCCGATGCGATAAGTTTTGTATACCCAAGACCTAAAAGCACAAATATCAAACCGTTTGTTATTACACCGCCTATTAATCCCTCAACGGTTTTTTTAGGGCTTATATTCGGACAAAGCTTGTGACGTCCTAAGAATGTTCCTGCAAAATAAGCACCGCTGTCAGCAAGCCATGCACCGCAGAGAGTAAGAACAACATAGAAAAGCCCATGTTTTCCGCCTGTTCTGTTTATATACAAAAGTGTTGACATTGTGACCGAGATAAACGCCGATACAAAAATCATAAAGCTCAGCTTTTCATATTTCATTGTTTTATAGTATCCGAGAAATGTTATAAACATCAAAAGTAAAAAGCCGCCAGTGATATAATACATAATATTTTCATCAAGCCTTAAAAGAAACTCCGAAAAAGGAATTGTCAAAGCAAAAACATAACATATAATCTGAGATAACTTAAATCTTAAACAGTCCTCTGCTCTGAAAAGCTCGAATAAAGCAACTGCAATAAGTGCGGCAACAGCAATATTAAGCACTATTGTATTGTGAAAGCAAAGCACAGCTACTGCAATTACAATTGCAACAGCTGCAGAAATAATTCTTGTCAGCATTTTTATATTCCTCCAAATCTTCTGTTACGGTCACAGAAAGCCTTTATAGCTTTTTCTAAATCTTTTTCTTTAAAATCAGGCCAAAGAATATCAGTAAAATAGTATTCGGCATAAGCTGATTGCCAAATCAAGAAATTCGAAAGCCTCATCTCTCCGCTTGGTCTGATTATTAAATCAACCGGAGGAATATCCCCTGTATAAAGGTTTTCTTCGATTATCTTTTCGTTTATAGCATCAATCTCAATCTCATTGTTTTTAACCTTTTGTGCAATTTGCTTAACACTATGGCAAATCTCACTCTGACCGCCGTAATTAACTGCCAATACAACCGTCATTGAATCAAAATCTTTTGAGATTTCCTCTGCATGCTTCATTTTATCCTGAAGATTTTCAGAAAGCACAGAACGGTCACCTATGAAAACAAGCCTGATATTTTCCTTTTCGAATGACGAAACATCATCAAGATAATCTTCAAAAAGCTTCATAATAGCGTCAACTTCATCTTTGGGACGCTTCCAATTCTCGGTGGAAAAAGCATAAAAGGTCATATACTTAACTCCCATTGCTTTTCCTGCCAATGCAATTTTCTTAAAAGTCTTTGCACCCTCACGATGCCCGAATTTTCTAGGTAACAGGCGTTTTTTCGCCCATCTGCCATTACCGTCCATAATAACACCGATGTGCGTTGGAACTAAAAGACTTTCACTTTCATCTTTCTGTATGGTTTTTGCCATTATGCTATTCCTCTCAAATCAGCTTGAAATTTAATGCTAGATAGATAAAACTTCCTTTTCCTTTTCAGCAACAACTTCATCGATATTCTTTATATACTTATCAGTTAGCTTTTGAGTTTTATCTTCACCCTGCTTTAAATCGTCCTCGGTAAGCTCCGAATTTTTCTTCATAGTTTTTAATTTATCATTAGCGTCACGACGGATTGAACGAATAGCAACCTTTGCGTCTTCACCGTATTTTTTCAAATCACGAACAAGCTCTTTTCTTCTATCCTCTGTAAGCTGAGGGAAAGTAAGCCTGATTACCGAACCGTCATTTGCAGGATTGATTCCTATATCTGATGCCTGAATAGCCTTTTCAATCTCTTTTATAAGGTTCTTATCCCATGGCTGAATAACCAGAACTCTTGCTTCTGAAACAGAAACTGCTGCCATTTGATTAACAGGTGTCGGTGTTCCGTAATAGTCAACCAAAACCTTGTCTAAAACAGCAGGATTGGCTCTTCCTGCTCTGATCGATGCAAATTCATTCTTTAAATTACCCAGTGTTTTCTGCATTTTTTCCTCTGCTCTATTCAATACTTCTTTCATAAAAAATTCTCCTTCCCGACGAGCCGCCGGAGGCTCTGCCGCCTATTGATGATTTAATTAATTATAGTTTATAAAACGGCGGATTTATCAAACCCACATTGTTTTACAAGCATTTTTACAATATTACTTAATAACTTTAGTGCCGACTGCTTCACCCATACATGCTCTGTATATATTCTCAGGGTCTGCTAAATCAAACACATAAATCGGAATATCATTATCCTTACACATTGCAGCCGCAGTTGAATCCATAACCTGAAGTCCCTTTGATAGAATTTCATTAAATGAAATCTCATCGTATTTCACAGCGTCACTAAACTTATGAGGATCCTTGTCATATACTCCGTCAACCATAGTTGCTTTAAAGAATATGTCTGCCTCAATTTCAGCTGCTCTAAGTGCTGCTGCTGTATCGGTCGAAAAGAAAGGATTTCCTGTTCCGCATCCGAATATAACAACTCTTCCCTTTTCAAAGTGACGCATTGCACGGTTTCTTATATAAGGTTCCGCCACCTGCGGCATTGAAATTGCTGTCTGAACCCTTACTTCCAAACCGCAGTTTTCCAACCAGTCCGCAACAGCCAAGGCAATCATTGCAGTAGCCAGCATTCCTATAAGGTCGGCTCTTGTCCTGTCCATTGCACCGCTTGAACGACCACGCCAGAAGTTTCCTCCCCCGACTACTATGCCGACCTCAACGCCTGCATCGACGCATTTTTTAATTGCCTTCCCGAATGAAGTTATAACCTCATAATCAAGTCCCATTTGCTTATTGCCGGCTAATGCCTCCCCGCTTAGCTTTAACAGGATTCTGTTATATTTCGGTTTCACAAAAACACATCCTTCTTATCCAATTTTATCTTTTATAGTATACCATAAACATACTGAAATGTAAATACATATTTTATTAGCACAGCTTGTAAAATGACATATTAACTCAGTTGTATTTCATAACGAAAAAAGCTGTCAAAGAACAGCAATCCCTGACAGCATTTCTATATATTTGCATATTCAGACAAATATTTTTATTGTTCTTCAATTAATTTTAAATCACCGGTAAAAATTTCAACCCAAAAATCATTATGTGTTTTACCGTTTACTGAAACTCCCGAATCACAATTAACATATCCCACGCCTATTTGAGTAACCTCGTCATCTAATATGCTAGTTCTTTTCATTTCAGAACTTATCCAGCCGTCAACAGCTTTTTCGGGAGTTTCTTCACCTGCGGCAATGTTCTCACCTATAAAATTGCTGTCAACGCCAAACTCATTTTTCAACATAAACTCGGCATCACCGTATTTAGGTGAAGTATGTGAAAAATATTTATTATCTGCAAAATCTTCTGCTTTAAGCTGAGCACAGTTCATAACAATCTTGTTTTCAGACAATAAAGACTTGCCGTTAGCTGACCTTATTTGATTTACAAGCTCTGTAATTTTTTGTTTCTTTTGTTCTTCGGTTCTTGTATCAACCGATTTATCACTGATTTTTATATCTTTTCGTTCACCTTCTCCGCATATATTACAATCATAATAATAACCGCCCGTAACCTCTTTATAATCAACTATAACCAATTTACCTTCGGTGATTTTCATATTATCCTTATGTTCTGCTGCATTCTTCTCATAATTGTTACGCAAAAAAGTGTAAATATCAGTCGTCTTATCACTTTGTTGATAATCTTCTGTTAAATCATTATTTGTATAAGGATCTATGATATGATATTCATATATAGGATACTTTTTCTTTATAGGAATCCATTTGTGAGTATGAGATTTGTCTGCAGTCTGATTGCCTGCTGACGGATTCTTTTCATTTGAGCTGACAGTGGTTTTTTCAGAAGTCTTTTTAGAAATCTTTTTGACTTTTTCAGGCATATTAAAAGACAAAGCTCTGTTCCATTTACCGTATACTTTCTTACTGCCCGATTTAGTGTATGCTCTTATTTTTATATAATACTTAGTATTTCGTTTAAGTTTTTTTATTGTTTTGAAAGTTTTAACAGAATTTATTGTTCGTGCTTTTTTAAACTTTTTATTTGCGGAAATCTTAATCTGATAGCCTTTTGCCTTTTTAACCTTTTTCCATTTGATTTTGATAGAAGTCGACGAAAGGCTTTCAATACTTCTTTTTGACACTTTGGCAGGTTTTTTTACAGCAGATGCGGTGACATATGATACCGCCGAGATTGTAAACACAGCAAATGAAATCAGCAGTGCAGTCACTGTGAATAATGCCTTTTTTACATTCATAATAAATCGTTCCTTCCGCTTTGATTAATCTATAATTATAATAATACATTTTAACACTATCCGTCAAGAAAAATCTTTAATTTAAAAACAAAAAAGCGTCCGAGATTTTCTTTCCCGAACGCTTTTGCTTCTGACTTCAATAAGCTTGACAGATACTAAAGTTTAATAAATTGTTACTTTGCGTCATAATTTTTCTACATGATAATATAAAATTCTTATAACTATTATTAATTTTAAATCAGATAAAATAAAAATTGCACTTGAAAACCAAAACGAACTGTGATATAATGATAGAAATATTAAGGTTCATTCAATCCGAGATATAGGTGTGCAGGTCCTGTGCAATGAAACGCTGTGAACCATGTCAGGCGGGGAACCGAGCAGCATTAAGCAGTTTGTTTTATGTGACGCAGTTTCGCCTGCCCGCCTATATGTCGGATTGATATTTTTTATTTTAAGGGATAAGCAGTAAAAGAGCGGGAATCAAATTTCACGCCGTTTTGAGAAAGGAATGATTTATTAAAATGTATCACGCTTTATACAGAAAATGGCGTCCTCTTACATTTGATGATGTTGTTTCACAGCCTCATATTACTACCACCCTTAAAAATCAGATTCAGAACAATAAAATCGCACACGCATATTTATTCACAGGCTCAAGAGGAACGGGAAAAACAACCTGTGCAAGAATTTTTGCAAAGTCGATAAACTGTGAAAATTCGCACGAGGGTAATCCTTGCCTTGAATGTGAAATATGCAGATGTGCCGACAGCGAGTCGCTTACAGATATAATTGAGATTGACGCCGCATCAAACACAGGCGTTGACGATATAAGAGCGTTAAAAGAATCTGCTGAATATCTTCCCGAACAATGCAAATATAAAGTATATATAATAGATGAAGTTCATATGCTTTCAATCAATGCATTCAATGCATTACTGAAAATCATGGAAGAGCCTCCTGCTCATGTAGTCTTTATACTGGCCACAACCGAGGTTCACAAAGTACCTGCAACAATAATTTCACGTTGTCAGCGATTTGATTTCAGACGAATCAGAACGGAGGATATAGTTTCAAGGCTTAAATTTGTCGCAGAAAAAGAAAGCATACAGCTTGACGGCGACGCAGCAACACTTATTGCGAAAATATCCGACGGCGGAATGAGAGATGCGTTGTCCCTGCTCGACCAATGCATAGCATATTCCGATGATGTTGATTTAAAAACCGTGTCAGACGCAGCAGGTATTGCAGGCAGAGATTATCTGTTTAATATCATCGAAGGTTCATTTTCAAATGACATAACAAATGTTATGGAAACTGTTGCTTCACTTTATGATATGTCAAAGGATATGACAAGACTTTGCAGTGAGCTTTTAGAACAGATGCGTAACCTTATGCTTATAAAAGCAGTTCCGGGCAATGATATGGTAATGTGCCTGCCGGACGAATATAACAGACTTGAAAGCATTGCACAGCATACTGATATGGGCAAAATTTTATCAAAGATAGAAACTTTGAGTGAGTGCAGTGAAAAGTTAATCAAAGCATCCTCGAAAAGAATTGAATTTGAAATGTGCATGGTAAAGCTTTGTTCTGACAGCGGGAATATCTCACCAAACTATTCAAACAGGTTTATTGCTAATACCACACCACCTGTGAAAACGGTTGATACAAAGCCTGCACCTGTTGTGAGTCAACCTGAATTTAAAATTCCATCTGAGAATAATACGAAAGAAAAGCCAACAGATACAAACAAAGCAGAACCTGTAAAAGAACCCGCACAAGAAGCTGTTCATACCGAGATATCCGAACATCACACATCTGAACCACCTAAGAAAAAAATCACTTCAAAGGATTTTTCTCCGCTTGATTGCTGGGACGAAATTGTGGACAGGTTTAAAAATGAATGTCCGGCTGCTGTCGGTTTTCTTTCAGGGTCAAAAGCTTTTATTTACGAAAATATGATTTTAATCATTGTCAAAGACGCTTTTGACTTGAAGATGTTTAAGCTTCAGATTTCAGATGTGAACAGGGTTATCACTGATTTCTTCGGAAAAAAATTCACAGTTTCTGTGAAAGCTATGGACACAAGCGGAGTAAGTAATGATGCTCATGCTCAAGGAGCTGACAACGCAAAAAACAGCACTCAAAGTCCGGTTGACAAACTTATTGACAAGGCTAAAAACATGAATATCGATATAGAAATACAATAGCAGCGTGACGCTGCACCGTCTTCTGCCTTTAAAGAGTTTGATTAATGTTCACCACCTGAAACGGAGGACTTAAAATATATAACACTAAACTATAAAATATGTAATTCAGGGCATAGACCCTTTTAGATTAAAATTTGGAGGAGTAAAAAACTATGAAAGCAAGATTACCAGCCGGCATGGGCGGCGGACCGCAAAATATGAACCAAATGCTTAAACAAGCACAAAAAATGCAGGAGGAAATTCAAAGAGTTCAGTCTGAACTTGATGAAAAAACTTTTACAGCGTCTGTCGGCGGCGGTGCTGTTGAAATTGAAATTCAAGGTAACAAAACTGTACAGTCACTTAAAATTAAACCTGAGGTTGTTGACCCTGACGATGTTGAAATGCTTGAAGATTTAATCATGAGTGCCTTTAATGAAGCAATTAATAATATTGAAAAGGAAAGCGAAGAAGAAATGTCTAAAGTAACAGGCGGTGTTTCTCTTCCTGGGTTATTCTAATGGCTCAGGCAAATGCACTTCCGTTAATAGAGCTTGCCGAACAGTTTGCCAAGCTTCCCGGAATAGGTATGAAAACAGCACAAAGACTTGCATATTTTATCATGTCTATGAGCAAAGAAGAAGCACAGCAGTTTGCTGACGCAATTATTCGTGCTCACAGCACGGTTCATATGTGCAGTGTCTGCCAGAATCTTACCGATAAGGAAATATGTCCTATCTGTGATGATTCAGAGCGTGACCATAAAACAATATGCGTTGTTGAAGGCCCTAAGGATGTCACTGCTTTTGAACGAACAAGAGAATACAAAGGTGTATATCATATCCTTCATGGTCTGATATCACCTATTAACAATGTTACTCCTGACAGCTTAAAGATTAAAGAGCTTCTGGCAAGAATCGGCAATGAGGAAGTTTCAGAGGTTATAATGGCAACAAACCCTACCGTTGAAGGTGAAGCAACGGCAATGTATATTTCAAAGCTGCTAAAGCCTCTCGGTATTAAGGTTACAAGGCTTGCATTCGGACTTCCGATAGGCGGAATTTTAGAATATGCTGATGAAGTAACTCTGTTTAAAGCTCTTGAAAACCGAAATGAAATATAATCATTAACAAGCCGTATCTTTCTGCTTGCTGAATAACAGGACTGTTACCACTTAAATTTAAAAGTCCTCAAGTTTAACTTGAGGACTTTTTATTATTGCTGATTAAAGTTTTTAATTAAAATATTTTATTATCAAATTCTATCGCTTATCAAAAATATGGGTGAAATCAAATGTTGCAAAATAATCATCAGGCGTTTCAGCACGGCGTAAAAGCTCTGTGCTTCCGTCCTCTTTCAGGAGAATTTCAGCCGAACGCAGTTTTCCGTTGTAATTATAGCCCATCGCAAAACCATGAGCACCCGTGTCATGGATACAAATATAATCACCCAAATCAATTTTAGGAAGCATTCTGTCAACTGCAAACTTGTCATTATTTTCACAAAGCCCGCCTGTGATATCATACTTACAGTCACAAGGCTCATTTTCTTTGCCTAAAACAGTTATGTGATGATATGCCCCATACATTGCAGGACGCATAAGGTTAGCGGCACAAGCGTCAAGACCTATATAATTTTTATAAATATTCTTTTCGCGGGTAGCTTTAGCAATAAGGTGTCCATACGGTGCAAGCATAAATCTTCCGAGTTCTGTATAAATTTCAACATCACCCATTCCTGCAGGAACTAAAACCTCTTCGTAAGCTTTTCTAACCCCCTCGCCTATTATTTCAATATCGTTAGAAGGCTCATCCGGACGGTAAGGAATACCTATTCCGCCCGACAGATTGACAAACTTAATTTTTGCACCTGTTTTTTCATGAAGCTCAACAGCAAGTTCAAATAAGGTTCTTGCAAGCTCAGGATAATATTCATTGGAAATAGTATTGGAAACTAAGAATGAATGAATACCGAATTCCTCAGCACCTTTTTTCATGAGAATTTTATAAGCTTCAATCATCTGCTCTTTAGTCATGCCGTATTTTGCTTCACCGGGATTATCCATTATCTGATTTTCAATCTCAAAATGTCCGCCCGGATTATAGCGGCAGCAAATTGTCTTCGGAACTCCGCAGAGCTTGTCCAAAACATCAATATGAGTGAAATCATCAAGGTTTATATTCGCACCGAGCTTCCTTGCCAATAAAAAATCTTCATCCGGTGTTACATTTGAAGAAAACATTATATCAGAACCTGTAAATCCGCAAGCCTCACTCATCATAAGTTCAGTCAGTGAAGAACAGTCAACTCCGCAGCCTTCTTCCTTCAATATCTTTAAAATTCCGGGAGTAGGAGTAGCCTTAACAGCAAAATACTCTTTATAACCCTTGTTCCACGAAAAAGCCTTATTCAAACGCCTTGCATTTTCACGAATACCTTTTTCATCATATATATGAAAAGGAGTTGGATAGGTTTTTATTATCTCCTCAATCATTTCTTTTGTAACAAATGGTTTTTTCATTTAAAATACCGCCTCTCAACACTGTCTATAACATAATTCAAAAAATTTTAACAAACAATATAAAAAATTTATGCATTCAAATTTAACACTTTATCAGAAAAAAAAGATATAATAAGAATAACATCTTTTAATATATTTTGTCAAGTAATATCTTAATTAGCATCCTTTATACCATTTATGTTTAAATATAATTTATAAGATATATGAAGTTAAAATTATCCCATAACCTTACATAAAGTTATCCGCCACCTAAATGATGACGGACACAATACACGGTTATAAATCCTGCAAATCAGCATCTGTTATATCGTTTTCTAAATTATCCCTTGCAAGATCAGTATCAATTGTTGAATAAACCTTTGAAATAGGTTTATCCGCACTTTGTGCAGACGAATGAGGCACAGAATGAAAAACCTTTTGATTAGGTGCATTAGTTCCTGAAATTATCGGTCTTGCATGTTCTTTTCCGCTTTTTGCTTTTCCCTGTATTTCAGGAACCGGTGCAGTACTATTAAGAGGATGCATATGTGTTATTTCAGGACGCTTCATACCTTTTTTAGCCATTTGTTATATTCCCCTTTCAGCTGTGGAATTTTTCTGAATAATATTTTATTCTGATATAAAAAAATTATTGTCTTTATTATTCTATCCTTTAGAATAAATTTGTATCCTCATTCAACGCTCACAAAATATACTATATTACATGACACTTATTCCATGATAAAAAACTTAATTTTAATAAATCATAAGAAATTGTATCGACAAAAAAGAATAACTTTTCACAAATTTATACTGTGTAATATTATCTTATTTTTATAAAATATAAATAATTATGACAATAAAAACCTTAGTATACCTATATATAGCAATTTAATTGACTAAAGTAAAATAGTCTTGTATACTGTTGTTGTTTTAAATTTAATTGTAATTTTTCACTTTATTTAATTCAAAAAGGGTGATTAAAATTAACTATAAATATGTAATAATGACTTTTATTATTTTGATTATTTCTGCTTGTGGAATTGTAATGCTGACAATTAATAAAAACAGCAACGATTCAAAATTAAGTATTGTTACGAGCGTACCGATTAAATCAAGCTCATCGTACGCTTTAGAAAACTCCGACACAAAGAAGACAACTAAATCTCATAAAACAACTACTCATACTAAAAAATCGAATAAAGTTTCAAATAATAAAACATCAACAGCCGCTCAAAGCAAAAAAACAACTGCAATTTCCATTGAATTTCCGCTGGACATAAATAAAGCTACAAAATATCAGCTTATGGAAATCGATGGTATTGGAGAAGTAATGGCCGAAAAAATAATAGCACATAAAAAAACAATTAAATATTATTCAAATCTTTTGCAGTTAAAGGACATAAAAGGAATAGGAGATGCTACATATAAAAAACTAAAAAAGTATCTTTATGTTTCAAAAGACAAGTATAAAGATTTTCCGAAAGAGCAGACAAGCTATAGCAGAAAAAATACCGGCGATAAAACAAAAAGTCCTAAATACTCTGTAAAATCAGATAAAAAAACCGAAAAGAAAATGAAAATGGTCAATATTAATACAGCAGATAAGGAAGAACTAAAAGAATGTCTGTTAATCAGCGAACAAGAAGCATTAAATATAATTAAGTTACGAGAACAGGTCGGAGGACAATATACCAATATTCTTGAACTGCTTATGACAATGGAAGACTCAGAATACAATCGCATTAAAGACTATGTTACCATATAATTCAGGATTACAAAATTTTCTCTGCCTAATTTATCAAGGCAGAGAAAATGTCATTAAAGAACAAATATAACAGTTATTTTGAATAAAATTTTACTGATTCAATATAATATATAAAAACCTAATTTATTATTTTGTATAAAAATTTGTAAAATCCCTTGACAAAGACTTTCCTGTGTGGTATAATTCAATGGCTGAATTGTTAAACACTATTTTTTATTTAATTTTGGGATATAGCCAAGCGGTAAGGCAACGGACTTTGACTCCGTCATTCCGGTGGTTCGAATCCACCTATCCCAACCAAAATGTAAATTGTATTT
>UQYQ01000024.1 GCA_900545345.1 uncultured Ruminococcus sp. | reverse complement strand
TTACCGCCATGTTCACCCACAACGGTGTCAAGCCCGTCGGGAAGTCCGTCTATGAAGCTTCTTAAGTTAGCAGCATCAATAACATCATTAAGCTTCTGTGTTGAAACCTTTTCCATTCCGTAAGTGATGTTATCTTTTATCGTTCCGGAAAAAAGGATTGATGTCTGAGGTACAACGGCTATGTGCTGTCTGTAGGTGTGAAGATTTATGGTGTTCATATCTACACCGTCTAGCAGTATACGTCCGGAGTCCGGCTTGTTAAAGCCGATAACCATGTTGAGCACCGTTGATTTTCCCGCACCGGATTCTCCGACGAGGGCGATTGTCTCACCCTGTGCGACATGGAGGTTAAGATGGTTCAAGACAGGCTTACTGCTGTCGTAGGCAAAGCACAAATCCTGAAAGTCAAATTCGCCTCTGACCGATTTGATTTTTGTTTTCCCCTTATTATTTTCAATGTCATTTGCAAGAAGAACCTCTCCGACCGAGTTAACTGATTCAAGTCCTTTCGATATGATAGGAAGGAGGTTGATAAAGCTTGAAATCTGATTGACTATTGTTGAAAAATATGTCTGATAGAGAGTTATGTCACCGACTGTGGTCTGACCGTGGAAAGCAAGGTAGCCTGTAAATCCAAGGCAGAGGATCTGAAATACCTGAAATACGCACCAGCCGACAGCACCAAAGTTAGCCTGGACTATATCCAGACGATAACCGCTCTTGGCAACGGAGCTTAACTGATTCTCCATCTTGTCTATCTCTTCGTCCTCAAGGGCATGCGCTCTTGTGACCGGGATAAGCTCAACCATTTCCATTACCTTAGCTGAGGTTGTTTCCATTTCTTTACGGAAAGTGGAGTTGGTACGCTTAATCTGGTTCTTGAAAGCGACCATTGTAAGAGCAGCGACCGGTCCGCATATAACGAAGAAAATTAAAACCGTCCTGCTTCGCATACCTGTCACGGCAAAGGCAACAATAAGATTCAGAAGTATTGTAAGAATATTGGTAAAGAGCTGCTGGGACAGTGTCTCTATAGCTTCAACATCACGCATAATCTTGGATTGGAGCCGTCCTGACTGCATCTCTTTATGATATGTAATTGAGAGCTGCTGCAATTTCCTTACCAGTGCGCCTCTGAGTCCGGCTTCCATATTGCGGATTGCAAGACTTCGGAAGTGAACATACAGGTAATTTGCAGGCATGTTAATGAGAACCAGTGCAATCTCTATAGATATATAGAAGAGAATGCCGTTAAGCCCGCCATCGTTGGTACCTGACGCAATATTGATTACGCCCGCTGTTGCGACCGGAAGATACCATACGCAGGCATGCTTCAATGCGAAGAAAATACCTGATAAGACAAGCTGCAGGTAATGCCCTTTGTAAAGGCTGAGCAGTATGCGCAGAGGCTTCTGCTCGTGTTTACCGTAACTGTCTATGAAAGTTTCCTCCGTCTCGGCGAGGCTGCCCTCTATATCTAGGGACTTTTTTGATTGAATATCTTTTTCTGACATGTTTTTCCTCACTTTGTCTAAATACTGCGTAAAATATACTATATTTCAGTAAGAATAGCTACTATTTATTTTGTTTTTTAGTGGAAAAGTACTGATTTTTTATGATTATTCAATTTGAACGCAGAATAAGCAATCCCACGCTTCAAGTGTGTAGAGCACTAAGCGGTGGGGAAGGGGATGCTTATGTCAGTGGGAGTTAAAAGCTCCCACTGACAGTTCGCAAAGCGGCTGCGTTCATGAGCAAGTAGCGAAAGCGGATTGCGAATGTCCGCTTTACGCGAAAGTTTATAAATTTTACAAATTTTTTTATAATATATGTTGACATATAAAAAGAAGTGTGTTAATTTATTAACAGAGTTAATGTTAAATAATTAACAAAGCGACATGAGCTGTTACGTCGCACCACTTATTCATTCAGGGAGGCTCTAGTGATGGAGAAAACGTATGAGGTAGTTGATAGTGTAGAGAGCTTTGAGAAGAAGCTTGCAAGTGTAAGAGAGGCACAGAAGATTTTCGCTACTTACACACAGGAACAGGTAGATAAGATTTTCTTTGAAGCAGCTATGGCAGCTAACCAGGCAAGAATTCCTCTTGCGAAGATGGCAGTCGAAGAGACAGGCATGGGTGTTGTTGAAGATAAGGTTATAAAGAATCATTTTGCATCAGAGTATATTTACAATGCTTATAGAGATACCAAGACTTGCGGAGTTCTCGAGGAGGATAAGGCATACGGTACTAAGAAGATTGCTGAGCCGATTGGTGTTGTTGCGGCTGTTATTCCTACAACCAACCCGACCTCAACAGCTATTTTTAAGACACTTATTTCCTTAAAGACAAGAAACGGTATCATCATCAGCCCGCATCCGAGAGCTAAGGGAAGTACAATAGCAGCAGCTAAGGTTGTTCTTGAGGCAGCAGTTAAGGCGGGAGCTCCTGAGGGAATTATCGGATGGATTGATGTTCCTTCACTTGAGCTTACAAATATGGTAATGAGTGAAGCTGATATCATATTGGCTACAGGCGGACCTGGTATGGTTCATGCTGCTTATTCAAGCGGAAAGCCTGCACTTGGAGTCGGAGCAGGTAATGTTCCTGCTGTTATTGATAAGTCTGCTGATATTAAAATGGCTGTAAACTCAATTATTCATTCAAAAACATTTGATAACGGTGTTATCTGTGCTTCAGAGCAGTCAGTAATTATTGATAAAGATATTTATACAGAAGTAAGGAAAGAATTCAAAGACAGAGGCTGTTATATTCTTAACAAGACAGAAACAAAGAAGCTCGGCGAAACAATGATTATCAACGGAGCATTAAATTCAAAGATTGCAGGACAATCAGCTTATACTATTGCCGGTCTTGCTGGAATAAATGTTCCTGAGGATACAAAAATTCTTATAGGTGAGGTTACATCGGTTTCACTTGATGAGCCTTTTGCTCATGAGAAGCTTTCTCCTGTTTTAGGTATGTATAAGGCTAAGGATTTTGAAGATGCCTGTGCAAAAGCAGATCAGCTTATTAAAGACGGCGGATACGGACATACAGCTTCACTTTATATTAATCCTGTAACGGAAAAAGCAAAGATTGATAAGTTCGCTAACATGATGAAGACTTGCCGTATTGTTGTTAACACTCCTTCATCACACGGCGGTATCGGCGACTTGTATAACTTCAAGCTTCTTCCTTCATTAACCCTCGGATGCGGATCATGGGGAGGAAATTCAGTTTCTGAAAACGTTGGAGTTAAACATTTATTAAACATCAAGACAGTTGCCGAGAGGAGAGAGAATATGCTTTGGTTCAGAGCACCTGAAAAGGTTTATTTCAAGAAGGGTTGTCTTCCTGTCGCACTTAGCGAGTTAAAGACAGTTATGAATAAGAAAAAGTGCTTTATAGTTACTGACCAGTTCTTATATCACAACGGATATACAAAATGTATTGAAGATAAATTAGATGAAATGGGAATTACTCATGCTTCATTCTTTGATGTTGCTCCGGACCCGACACTTGCTTGTGCTGTTGAGGGTGCAAAGCAGATGACAGCATTCGGACCGGATGTAATTATCGCTGTAGGCGGTGGTTCTGCAATGGACGCTGCTAAGATTATGTGGGTACTTTATGAGCACCCGGAGGCTGACTTTATGGATATGGCAATGAGATTTATCGATATCCGCAAGAGAGTTTACACATTCCCTAAGATGGGAGAAAAGGCATACTTTATTGCTGTTCCTACTTCATCGGGTACAGGTTCCGAGGTTACACCTTTTGCGGTTATTACCGACGAAAAGACAGGAACAAAGTATCCTCTTGCTGACTATGAGCTTCTTCCGAATATGGCTATCGTTGATACTGATATGATGATGAATCAGCCAAAGGGTCTGACAGCGGCTTCAGGTATCGACGCTGTAACTCACGCTCTTGAAGCATATGCTTCAGTCATGGCTACTGAATATACAGACGGTTTGGCACTTAAATCTTTGAGAAATACTTTCACATATCTTCCGTCAGCATATGAGAACGGTGCTAACGACCCTGTTGCAAGAGAAAAGATGGCAACGGCTTCTACACTTGCAGGTATGGCATTTGCTAATGCGTTCTTGGGAGTATGTCACTCAATGGCTCACAAGCTCGGTGCATATCACCATCTTCCACACGGTGTTGCTAACGCACTTTTAATTGACAATGTTATGAGATTTAATGCAAACCCATCACCTAGAAAAATGGGAACCTTCTCACAATATCAATATCCTCATACACTTGAAAGATACTGTGAATGTGCTAATTTCTTAGGCATTAACGGTAAAGATGACAAGGAAACTCTTGAGTTGTTCATTGAAGCTCTTGATGATTTGAAAGAAAAGGTTGGAATTAAGAAGTCAATCAAGGAATATGGTATTAAAGAGGAAGACTTCATGGCTACTCTTGACCAGATGACCGAAGACGCATTCGACGACCAGTGTACAGGTGCTAACCCAAGATATCCTCTTATGAGTGAGATTAAGGATATGTATCTGAAGGCATATTATGGCGAAAAGCTAATTGAAGATTAATAATATATTTTCTTGTGCAAGTGCATAAAAAACACTTGCACTTAGCATATATATTTGTTATAATTAGATAAGAAAATTATCGTTTTAACGAAATTTAATTAATAGGAGGATATTAATTATGGATTTTGAAAAGGTATTGGCTGTCAGAAACCAAAAAACAGTATATAAAAATGATGATAAGGCTATTAAAGTTTTCAACGAGGATTTTAAAAAGTCGGATATTTTAAACGAGGCTCTGAATCAGGCCAGAGTTGAAGAAACAGGACTTAATATACCGTCTGTTTTAGAAGTTTCTAAAATAGACGGAAAATGGGCAATTACAAGTGAATTTATTAAAGGAAAAACTCTTGCAAGACTTATGGAGGAAGAACCTGAAAAGATTGATGAGTATTTAGAGCTTTTTGTTGATGTTCAGTTAAACATTCAAAGCAAAAAATGCCCTCTTTTAAATAAGCTGAAAGACAAGATGCAGGGTAAAATTTCCAAGACAGATTTAGATGCCACAACAAGGTATGAGCTTCATACTCGTCTTGCGGGAATGCCTAAACATGATAAGGTTTGTCACGGTGACTTTAATCCTTCAAATGTAATTATTACCGATAACGGCGACGCTTATGTTATAGACTGGGCACACGCAACTCAGGGTAATGCTTCTGCTGACGCTGCAAGAACTTATCTTTTGTTCATGCTTGACGGGAAGAAAGAGATTGGAGAAAAGTATCTTGATTTATTCTGCAGCAAGAGCGACACAGCTAAGCAATATGTTCAGAAATGGATGCCTATCGTTGCTGCTTCACAGTCAGTAAAGGGTAATCCGGAAGAAAAAGATTTCTTAATGAATTGGGTAAATGTAGTAGAATACGAATAAAAATATATTTTAAGTTCGGACGACAAAAATACACTATTGAGGGATTAGGGTTAAAGGAGAACTATAATGAAAGTTACAGTATGTATCGGAAGTTCATGTCATTTAAAGGGTTCAAGACAAGTAGTTGAAGGATTGCAGAAGCTTGTATCTGATAATAATCTTAAAGATAAGGTTGAACTCGGAGGAGCTTTTTGCATGGGGAACTGCCAAAACGGTGTAAGTGTTAAAATTGACGATGTAATACATTCGGTTTCTCCTGAAACTGTTGAAGAATTTTTTGAAAAAGAAGTAAAATCTAAAATTTAATTCTATTTGATTAAAATGGAGTAAGACATGAACGGATATTTAGAATCAAAGAAATCAAACTGTAAGAATTGTTATAAATGTATTCGTCATTGCCCGATAAAAGCTATTCGTTTTTCGGATGACCAGGCACAAATCGTAGAGGATGAATGTATCCTCTGCGGTATGTGTTATACGGTATGTCCGCAAAATGTAAAAGTCATAAGAAATGATACACAAAAGGTGCTGGAGATGATAAAATCTGACGATCCGGTTTATGTCAGCTTGGCACCTGCTTTTATTGCAAATTATGAAAATACAAATATAACTTCTATGAAAAAGGCTTTAAAGGCTTTGGGTTTTAAAGACGCAGAGGAAACCGCTGTAGGAGCCGGAATAGTGAAAAAAGCATATGATGAGATGGTTAACGAAGAAACCAAAGATATTATAATATCTTCATGCTGTCACTCGGTCAATATTTTAATTCAAAAATATTATCCTGAGGTTCTTACATATTTGGCACCTATAAAATCTCCTATGCTTGCACATTGTGAAAAAATAAAATCAGATCATGAGGGTGCTAAGACCGTATTTATCGGACCGTGTATTTCTAAAAAGGCTGAGGCCGAAATGTACGGCGGTATAGTTGACGCAGTATTGACATTTGACGAGCTTGATATGATGCTTGAAGAAAAAGGGATACAAATCGAACCTTGCGAAGATGAAAGTGATGCTTTTGTTTCAAGACTGTTTCCTACTACAGGCGGAATACTAAAGTCAATGCACTGTGAAAACGGCAATTATACATATCTTGCTGTTGACGGCGTTGAGAACTGCATAAATGCAATCGAAGATATTAAAAAGGGAAAGCTGTCTAAATGTTTCATTGAAATGTCCGCTTGTGCAGGAAGCTGTATAAACGGTCCTGTTATCAGCAATAAGAACAAAGGAATAATTCGTGATACATTAAGCGTAAACTCTTATGCAGGTAAAGATGATTTGGATATTCCTCAGCCTGAATTATCAAAACTTTCAAAGAATATGCAATATATAGGACTTAACCGAACAATGCCGGGAAGTTCTGCTATTGAAGAAATTTTGAGAAAGATGGGTAAAACAAGCAAAGAGCACGAGCTTAACTGCGGAAGCTGCGGATACAATACCTGCCGTGAGAAAGCGGTTGCTATTTTACAGGGTAAAGCAAGCCTTACTATGTGTCTGCCTTATCTTCTTGAAAAGGCAGAAAGCTTTTCCGATACTATTATAAAGAACACACCTAACGGTATTATTGTGCTGAACGAAGATTTAGAGGTTCAGCAGATTAACAAATCAGCTAAGCAAATAATGAATATTAAAAGTTCTGACGATGTTTTGGGTAACCCTGTTGTAAGGATTTTAGACCCTGCAAAGTTTATGGATGTTCTTTCAACCGGAAGAAATGTTCATGATAAGCTTGTATATCTGGCTGATTATGGGAAATACATTGAAGAATCGATAATATATGATAAGAGCTATCATATAATCATGAGCATAATGCGTGATGTTACAGACCAGGAAACCGCAAAGGCAAAACGCAGTGAAAATGCAAAGCAGACTATTGAGATAACCGATAAGGTTGTTGCAAAACAAATGCGTGTTGTTCAGGAAATTGCTTCACTTTTAGGTGAAACCACAGCAGAAACCAAGGTGGCTTTGACCAAGTTAAAGGAGAGCTTCACTGATGATGAATAATCTCTGTACCGAAATAGGATATAAAAGCATTAATAAGCATGGTGAACAGCTTTGCGGAGATCATGTTGAAATAGTAAAACAGGATGAAGATTCTTTTGTTTTCGTTTTGGCTGACGGTTTGGGAAGCGGAGTAAAAGCTAACATATTGTCAACATTGACAGCGAAAATCATTTCTACTATGATGGCTGAAAATATGAGTATTGACGATTGTGTTTCTACGATTGCGTCTACTCTTCCTATATGTGAAGTCAGAAAAATTGCCTATTCTACTTTCACAATTATTCGTGTTGTGAACAATGAAGAGGCTGAAATTATTCAGTATGACAATCCGCAGGTTATTTTATTGCGTAACGGTGAGAATTATAATTACCCTAAAACTATAATGGATATAGACGGAAAAGCAATTTACTATTCAAAGATTAAATTGCAGCTTGACGATGTGTTCATTGCAATGAGTGACGGTGCTATTTATGCCGGTATAGGCGAGGTTATGAATTACGGCTGGCAGAGGGATAATATAATTGATTTTGCCGAAGCTTTTTATACATCTGAATACACGGCAAAAACAATAGCAACCCTCATACTCGATGAATGTCACAGGCTTTATGGCTATAAACCGGGTGATGATACGACAATCGGGGCAATAAAAATCAGACAGCGTGAATCTATCAATCTCATGATAGGACCTCCTTCTGACCCGGCAGATTTGAAAAAAATGATGACTTTGTTTTTCGCTAAAGAAGGCAAGCATATTGTCTGCGGAGGAACAACATCAAGCCTCGCTGCAGAATATCTCGGAAAAGAAGTTGTGCCGGTTCTTGATTATCTTGATAAAGATGTTCCGCCGATTGCAAAAATAGATGGTGTTGACCTTGTCACCGAAGGCGTTATAACCATTAGCAAGGTTTTAGATTATGCAAAAAGCTACATAAATGATAATGAAGACTATATGGAGTGGAGTGTTAAAAAAGACGGTGCTTCACTTATATCACAGCTTTTGTTTGAAGAAGCCACCGATATAAATTTTTATGTCGGAAGAGCAGTCAATCCTGCTCATCAAAACCCAAATCTTCCGATAAGCTTTAACATCAAGATGAATCTGGTAAATGAGCTTTCTGAATGCTTAAAGGATATGGGAAAAAGAATTAAAGTAAGTTATTTTTAAAAGTACAATTCTTCTTTATATAAGAATGGAGATAAAATGAAAAAACTCAGAAAATTTGATACTCAGGTACAATATTTGAAATACAAAGTGCTTCGTGAGGTTGCACGCCATGCATGGAGCGGTGAGCTTGCATTTGAGCACTTTAACGATATTGCTAAAACTGTTGTTAAAAATGAACCGACAATGAGATGCTGTATTTATAAAGAGCGTGCTATTGTTTCGGAAAGAATAAAACTTGCAGCAGGAGGAGATAAGGATAATCCGAATGTTATTGAGGTAATCGAAATTGCCTGCGATGAATGCCCGCTGGGCGGTTACTCTGTAACTGAGTCGTGCAGAGGCTGTATTGCTCACCGATGCGAAGATGCATGCAAGGTAGGAGCTATAAGCTTTGACAAAAATCAAAAAGCGGTTATTGATAAAGATAAGTGTGTAAACTGCGGAAAATGTGCTGCTGCTTGTCCTTATTCGGCAATTCAGGACTTTAAGCGTCCTTGTGAAAAGGCTTGCAAGGTGAAAGCTATAAGTATGGACGAAGAAACGAAAGCCGCAAGCATTGACAATTCAAAGTGCATTTCGTGCGGTGCCTGTGTTTATATGTGTCCGTTCGGGGCAATTATGGATAAGTCGTATATACTTGACGTTATCGATATTTTAAATAAAGCTAAGGACGATAATCAGGTTAGAGTTTATGCTGTTGTCGCTCCGTCGATTTCCAGTCAGTTTACATATGCAAAGCTCGGACAGGTGATTTCCGGAATAAAAGAGCTTGGCTTTCATAGTGTTGTTGAAGCTGCTCTCGGTGCGGATATGGTAGCATACGCTGAGGCTCAGGAGCTTGCCGAAAAAGGCTTCTTGACAAGCTCGTGCTGTCCTGCATTTGTTGATTTTATTGAAAAACGCTATCCGATGCTCACTGAAAATATTTCTCACAATCTTTCACCTATGGCTACTATAGCCGAATATATCAAAAAGATTGACCCGAAATGTAAGGTTGTTTTTATAGGTCCTTGTACAGCTAAGAAAATGGAAGTAAAAAAAGAGCGTGTTGCAAAATATATTGACAGCGTTTTAACCTTTGAAGAGCTTCAGGCTTTGTTTGACAGCAGGGATATGGAAATCACCGAGCTTGAAGAGGGAGTTTTAGATAACGCTTCTTATTACGGAAGAATTTTTGCAAGAAGCGGAGGACTTTCAGACGCAGTGGCTCAGGCACTTAAAGAACAGAACAATGACTTCGCACTTAATGCTGTTTCGTGTGACGGAATTGAACAATGTAACATAGCACTTTTAAAAGCTTCTAAGGGTATTCGCCCTAATAACTTCATTGAGGGAATGGCTTGCGTCGGCGGATGTATCGGCGGTGCAGGATGTTTGACTCACGAGGCTAATAAGGATAAGAATGAAGTTGATAAATACGGTAAAGAAGCTATGGAGAAAACCATTACTGATGCAATCAGTATCTTAACCTGATAATTTTAATAAAAATACAAAGCTCTTAGCTTGGCTGAGAGCTTTTATTGTTTTTAATTGATATTGACTTTTATTTGCCTGTATGATAAAATAAAATTGCAAACAGAAAGGATTATGCTCCGGACTGCAAGCATTAAAAAATCAAAATCGTTCCAAACGGCAAGGGACAAACCTGAGTCTGAAGGCGAGAGTATAGTGAAAACTTTTACAGATTAGAGTTTTTAGTCTGAAAAGCGTAAGTTCTATCCTTTTGTCTTTACCCGGCAAAAGGATTTTTTTATTTGAATTGAGGATTGGAGAAATGTATGGTGTCTGAAAATAGTGATACAAGGCTGGCAATTATTGCGATAATAGTTGAAGAAATCGAGCAGACTGAAAAGCTAAACAAAATTCTTCACGATTATTCAAAATATATTATCGGAAGAATGGGCATACCTTATCAAAAAAAGAATGTAAATGTGATAAGTGTTGCAGTTGACGCACCGAGTGATATCATTGGTGCAATATCAGGAAAGCTGGGAATGATTAAAAACATAACAGTAAAGACAGTTTATTCAAAGCTTTAGAATTTAAGAGGTAGTTTATGAATAATAAAGAGCTGATTAATAAGCTGAAAAATGAACAAATCTTAACAAAGTCAGAATTTATACAGCTTATCGGAACATATACAAAAGAGGACAGAGAATATGCTGCGAAAGAGGCAAGGGAAGCAGCAGACAAGGTTTTCGGAAAAAAGATTTTTATCAGAGGTCTTATTGAATTTTCAAGCTATTGTAAAAATGACTGTTATTATTGCGGTTTAAGACGTTCTAATAAAAATGCCGAGCGTTACAGATTGAGCAAAGAAGATATTTTAAAATGCTGTGACGAGGGTTATGAGCTGGGATTCAGAACCTTTGTACTTCAAGGCGGAGAGGATTCGTATTTTAATGATAATGTGTTTTGTGACATTATAAATTGCATAAAAAGTTCATATCCGGACTGTGCGATAACCCTTTCACTCGGTGAGAGAAGCAAAGACAGCTATAAAAGACTTTTTGATGCAGGTGCCGACAGATATCTTCTTCGTCATGAAACGGCAAATTTTGAGCATTATTCAAAGCTTCACCCTGATAATCTGACAGCAGAACACAGGCAGGAATGTTTGCTAAATTTAAAGAAAATCGGATATCAGACAGGCTGCGGCTTTATGGTTGGTTCACCTTTTCAGACGGCTGAAAATCTAGCAGAGGATATGCTGTTTATTAAAAAACTTGACCCCGAAATGGTCGGAATAGGTCCGTTTATTCCTCAGCATGACACTCCGTTTAAAAATGAAAAACAGGGAAGCCTTAACAACACTCTTTTTATGCTGTCGCTCATAAGGCTTATGAAGCCGAATGTTTTGCTCCCTGCCACAACGGCACTTGGAACTATTTCAAACACAGGAAGAGAACAAGGGATTTTGGCAGGTGCTAATGTGGTTATGCCGAACTTGTCACCGACTGAGGTGAGAGCCAAATATTTGTTATATGACAATAAAATTTGCACCGGTGATGAATCTGCACAATGTAAGGTTTGTCTTAATAACAGAATGAAAAGCATAGGTTATGAGATAGTGACTGACAGGGGCGACTTCAGAAAAATTGACAATGGATAATTAATGTTTTCTTCTGAAAACTGATTAATGAATTTATTTATACACTAAGGAGAGAGAATATGAAATACGATGTTAAATCATTAAAGGCCGAGGAATTTATAAACGATGAGGAGATTTTAGACACTTTAAAAGAGGCTCAAAATCGTAAGAATGACAAGGAATATATAATGTCACTTATCGAAAGAGCAAAGGACTGCAAGGGCTTAACCCACAGGGAAGCGGCAGTTTTGCTTGAATGCGAAATTCCCGAATGTATTGAAGCTATGAAGGAGCTTGCCATTGAAATCAAACAAAAGCTGTATGGTGACAGAATAGTAATGTTTGCACCGCTTTATCTTTCAAATTACTGTGTGAACGGCTGTACATACTGCCCTTATCATCATTGCAATAAGCATATAAGCCGAAAGAAGCTGACTCAGGAGGAAATTAAAAAAGAAGTTATTGCACTCCAGGATATGGGTCATAAAAGACTTGCCATTGAATCAGGTGAAGACCCTGTAAACAACCCGATTGAATATATTTTAGAGAGCATTAAAACCATTTATTCTATCAAACATAAAAACGGTGCCATTCGCCGTGTTAATGTAAATATAGCCGCAACCACCGTTGAGAATTACAGAAAGCTGAAAGAAGCAGGTATCGGCACCTATATTCTATTCCAGGAAACATATAATAAGCATGATTACGAGCTTTTGCATCCGACAGGTCCTAAGCATAATTATGCTTATCACACAGAGGCTATGGACAGGGCAATGGAAGGCGGTATTGACGATGTCGGTATCGGTGTTTTGTTCGGACTTGAAATGTATAAATATGATTTTGTCGGTCTTTTAATGCACGCCGAACACTTAGAGGCTGTTCACGGAGTGGGTCCTCATACTATTTCTGTTCCGAGAATCTGCGGTGCTGACGATATTGACAAAGCAGACTTTTCAAATGCAATTTCCGATGATATTTTTGCTAAAATTGTAGCAGTAATAAGAATTGCAGTACCATATACTGGCATGATTATTTCAACACGTGAATCTCAAAAATCAAGGGAAAGAGTATTAAAGCTGGGTGTGTCACAAATCAGCGGAGGCTCAAGAACAAGTGTCGGCGGCTATGTTGACCCTGAGCCTGAGGAGGACAACTCAGCACAGTTTGATGTTACCGACACTCGTACACTTGACGAGGTTGTAAACTGGCTTTTAGAACTTGGATATATTCCAAGCTTCTGCACGGCTTGTTATAGAGAGGGCAGGACAGGTGACAGATTTATGAGCTTGTGTAAATCAGGTCAGATTGCAAACTGCTGTCAGCCTAATGCTTTAATGACTTTGAAAGAGTATTTAGAGGATTATGCAAGTGAAGATACAAAAGCAAAGGGAGAAGCTTTGATAAGCAAGCAGTTAGAGCTTATTCCGAATGAAAAGACAAGAAGCATTGCAAAAGAAAGAATTGAGAAAATTCATCTTGGCGACAGAGATTTCAGATTCTAATAAGCAAATAATATATTTTGAAAGCGGGAGATTATATGCCGACATTAAATGAAACACCAAGGTCTGACAGGCTTCACATTGGTTTTTTCGGAAAAAGAAACGTAGGAAAATCGACTCTTATCAATTCGTTTACAAAACAGCAGATTTCAATTGTTTCGGATGTTGCAGGGACAACAACCGACCCTGTTTTTAAATCTATGGAGATAGCAGGTTTGGGTGCTTGTGTGCTTATCGATACAGCAGGTTTTGACGATATCGGTGAGTTAGGTCAAATCAGGGTTGAAAAAACTAAAAAAGCGGCAGAAAAAACAGATATAGCCGTGATTTTGTTTTCAGATTTTGATTTTAAAAAGGAATTCGAATGGGTTAAATATTTTAAAGACAAAGGCACACCTTTGCTTTCAATAATCAGTAAGTCTGATACTTTATCCGAAAATCAAATTTCAAATATGAAAAAAGAGATTCAAAGGATTACCAAGGAAGAACCGTTAATTATAAGCAACAAAACTAAAAATCTTACAGAAAAATTTAAGGATATGCTTATAAGACTTATTCCCGAAGACTTCGGAAGCCGAAGTATAACGGGGAATTTAGTTAGTGACGGTGACTTAGTGCTTTTGGTTATGCCGCAGGATATTCAGGCACCGAAGGGCAGACTTATTCTTCCTCAGGTTCAGACAATTCGTGATTTGCTTGATAAAAAGTGTCTTGTTATGAGTTGTACAACCGACAGAATCGATGAAACCCTGAATGCTTTAAAAAATCCTCCAAAGCTTATAATTACAGATTCACAGGTCTTTAGAATAGTCTATGACAAGAAGCCGAAAGACAGTATGCTGACTTCATTCTCAACTCTGTTTGCCGGATATAAAGGTGATTTGGAGTATTATATAAAATCTGCTGAAGCGGTAGAATTATTAACTGAAAAGTCAAGAGTACTTATTGCAGAGGCTTGTACTCATGCACCGCTGACTGAGGATATAGGAAGAGAAAAAATTCCTAAAATGCTGAGAAAAAAGGCAGGGCAGGGTCTGACTGTGGATATTGTGAGCGGACCTGATTTTCCTGATGATTTGTCACGATACGATTTGATAATTCAGTGCGGAGCATGTATGTTTAACAGAAAGTATGTGCTTTCAAGAATTGAGAAAGCGAAGAGTCAAGGAGTTGCAATGTCAAACTACGGTGTTATTATTGCGTATTTGAATAATATCTTAGATAAGATTTCATATTAAATTATTACAGGCTGATAATTTTTTGAGTTCTAAAAAAATAGGGAAAGCCCAACAGAATAGGGCTTTCCCGAAAAAATAATCTGATTTTTTATGGCTGAGAAGTTTTTCTCAGCCTTTTATTCTTGTGCTTTTAACACCTTGCAATATGATTTTCTTTGCTTTCAGTGCTTCCTCCTTTGAAAGAGGCGGTGTATCCTTTAAAGGATAGTCAATGCCTAAGTTTTTATATTTAATTTTTCCCATATCGTGATAAGCCAAAACATCTATTGATTTGAGATTTTTTAGTGTTCCGATATATTTTCCCAGTTCAAACAGATAATCTCTATTAAATGTTATACCCGGAACAACAACATGACGAATACATACAGGAATATTTTTTTGTTCAAGATACTTTGTAAAATCAAGAATATTTTTGTTGGAATGTGAGGTAAGCTTTTTATGCTCTTTATCATCAATATGTTTAATATCGAGTAAGAAAAGATCGGTGTATTTTACAAGCTCATCGAACTGTTTTACCTTTTCAGAATTGTTTTTATCGAATATTATACCCGATGTGTCAACACAGGTGTGTATTCCCTGTTCTTTTGCCGCCTTTAAAAGCTCGGTAACAAACTCAATCTGCAAAAGCGGTTCACCGCCGCTGACGGTAATTCCGCCGCCTTTATAAAAGTTTCTTTTAGAATTGTATTTTGAAAGAATTTCTTCAACACTCATCATAGTTGAGCCTGACATATCCCATGTGTCAGGATTATGGCAATACTGACATCTCATAGGACAGCCTTTTGTAAAGACAACCATTCTGATACCGGGGCCGTCTACTGTTCCGAAACTTTCAATTGAGTGAATTTGACCAAGCATATTGTTTAAATTCCTTTCAGAATAATTAATATTTAAGCCAAAGGAGAACCTTTGGCTTTTTTTAAAGAAAACATTATTTTTTGCATTATTATAAATTTTCATGGAATGTTCTTGAAATAACCTCATCCTGCTGTTGCTTTGTCAGCTTAACAAAGTTGACAGCGTATCCTGATACACGAATTGTAAGCTGCGGATATTTCTCAGGATGTTTTTGTGCGTCCAGTAAAGTTTCACGGGATAAAACATTAATGTTTAGGTGATGACCGCCTTCTTCGGCATATCCGTCTAAAATTGTAACCAGATTATCAATCTGTTCTTTATTCGCATTTACTCTTGACATAATATTTCCTCCTTGTTTTTTATACAAAAAATTTTATTCTTCGTCTTCCGGATTGTCCATTCCTTCAAATAGTGTAGGAACACTGCAAGCTGTGCCCTCCATACAATCGAGTGATTTGGAAACAGAAACTGTTTTAGAATTTTTTATGTTTGTCTTTATGTTTCCGTCTTTTTCAACTTTGATGTTCATATGACCGCCGTCGTTTTCCATAAAGCTGTCAATCATATTAACAATATCATCTATTCTATCATCTGAAATCTGCATATTATCACGATTCCTTTCTGCGAAATTTGAACCGGTTTATGATTTTTGCTAAAATTCGCTGTTAAAGCTGTCTGTTTCAGAAAGTTCAATATCCGCGTCAATATCTCCGACAAAAAAACCGTTATCTTTTCCGAGAGATTCGGGTATGATTGAGAAAGTGTTTGAAATTCCGTCCTGAGCATCTTCAAAAGGAAGTTTTGAAACTGATTTTAAAGAGGCAACGGCTCCGTTTTTATCACGGTTGTGCATTGGGTTGGCACCCGGTGCAAAAGCTTCTCCTTTTTTTCTGCCGTCAGGGGTTGAGCCTGTGTTTTGTCCGTAAACTACATTCGATGTAATTGTAAGAATTGAGGTTGTCGGTATTCCTCCGCGATAAGTGTGGTTTCCTTTAATATAATTCATAAACATGTGAACAATATTGTTTGCGATTTCGTCTACTCTGTCATCATCATTACCGTATTTAGGGAAGTCACCTTCAACTTCGTAATCTATTGCAATACCGTTTTCGTTTCTTATAGGCTTAACCTTTGCATATTTGATTGCAGAAAGCGAGTCAGCAACAACTGAAAGTCCGGCTATGCCTGTTGCAAACCATCTTGTAACTTTTTTATCATGAAGTGCCATTTGAATTCTTTCATAGCAGTATTTATCATGCATAAAATGAATTATGTTAAGTGCGTTTACATATACAGAAGCCAACCATTTCATCATATCTTTGAACTTGTCCATAACCTCGTCATAGTCAAGATATTCAGATGTGATAGGTCTGTATTTAGGACCGACTTGCTTCATTGAGATTTCATCTATGCCGCCGTTTATAGCATATAATAAACATTTTGCCAGATTTGCTCTTGCTCCGAAAAACTGCATTTCTTTTCCGACTCTCATTGATGATACACAGCAAGCTATTGCATAGTCGTCGCCGAGTGTTACTCTCATAAGGTCGTCGTTTTCATATTGAATTGATGAAGATTCAATTGAAGTTTTAGCACAGTACTTTTTAAAATTCGCAGGAAGCTTTGTTGACCAGAGAACAGTTAAATTAGGCTCCGGTGCAGTACCCAGATTTTCAAGAGTATGAAGGTATCTGAAAGACATCTTAGTTACCATATGACGTCCGTCGACACCGATACCGCCTATAGATTCAGTTACCCAAGTAGGGTCGCCTGAAAAAAGTTCGTTGTATTCAGGCGTTCTTGCAAACTTAACGAGTCTTAGCTTCATAATGAAGTGGTCTACAAACTCCTGAATTTCTTCTTCGGTAAAAGTACCGTCTTTTAAGTCACGCTCAGCATAAACATCAAGAAAAGTAGAGGTTCTTCCAAGTGACATTGCAGCACCGTTTTGTTCCTTAACAGCAGCAAGATAAGCAAAGTATGTCCATTGAATGGCTTCCTTTACATTTTTAGCAGGTCTTGAAATATCAAAGCCATAGATTTTTCCTAGTTCAATGAGTTCGCCTAACGCTCTGATTTGCTCAGAAAGCTCTTCACGCTCACGGATAACATCAGAGTACATTGTTATTCTTGTTGAGTCTTTTTGATGCTGTTTGTCTTCAATAAGTCTGTTTACGCCATAAAGTGCAACTCTTCTATAGTCACCTATGATTCTTCCTCTTCCGTATGCATCAGGAAGACCTGTTATAATATGGCTTGAACGGCATGCTCTCATTTCAGGGGTGTAAGCATCAAAAACACCCTGATTGTGGGTTTTTCTGTGAGAGGTATAGAATTCACAGATTTCAGGGTCAACTTCATATCCGTGATCTGAACAAGCTTTCATTGCCATACGAATTCCGCCGTTAGGCTGAAGTGCCCTTTTAAAAGGTTTATCAGTTTGAAAACCTACGATAGTTTCTTTTTCTTTATCAAGATATCCCGGACCATGCGAGGTGATAGTTGAAATAATTTTTGTGTCCATGTCTAAAACGCCGCCGGCATCAAGCTCTTTTTTCGATAAATCCATAACTTGATCCCAAAGCTCTTTAGTGGCGTTGGTTGGGCCTGCAAGAAATTCATCGTCGCCGTCATAAGGTGTATAGTTTCTTTGAATAAAGTCACGAACATTTATTTCTTTCTCCCAGATACCGTGATTAAATCCATTCCATTCTTCAAATTTCATTGCTTTCATATTCTTTTCTCTTTCTCCCAAACAAAGATTTATGTTAAAAAATGCTCTTTGGGGTGAGCATTCAAAAGCTGCTTGTTAATTCAAAAATATTTCTGTATATAGCTTGAACAGAAATTCTGTTTTCAATGTGTGATAAATTATAGAAAACACTTTATTGTTTATTTGTCAGTTTTTATATAAACACAATATATTGTGTTTGATAATAAAGAAAATAGTCACCAATAGTTATTATAGATAAAAATTGAAAAAAATGCAAGAGGGCATTATCAACAAAAAATCTATTTTGGCTGACAAACATAAAATGTACATTTTTTATTTTGTAATTAAAAAACAAAAAAACAAATTATATAAAAAAAGTCGCTTGATTTTTATATAATCAGTAATAATATTTTGTGCAAAACATATAATAAAATACCTTAATCAGATGAAAATCTATAAAGAATCCTGGGTTAAAATACCATTGAAAACAAATTGTAAACATTTATTTAATTTTCATAAATATTGGGTAAAGTTACAATATTAACAACAATATGTAGTGTTTTTATGCTATAAAAAGCTGAAAATCTTATTTTTAATTTTTCTTTTGAAAAATTTTTGTGTGATTTTAACAAACGGACTTTTTAAATTCAAAAATTTTAGTATTATGTCTGTAACAGGGTTTAATGTTGCAAAGAATTTTAATATGTGATATAATATTTTTATTCATAGGCTCAATAAAATCAGCCGATTTTAAAGCTTTTAATGTAAACATATAAGAAAACTAAAATAGATTTTATAGTTACAACAGGAGGATTAATATGGCAAAGACAAGAGTTGCCGTTATATTCGGCGGTGTATCAAATGAACATGAGATTTCGCTGCTGTCAGCGACAAACATAATTAACAATATTCCGAGAGACAGATATGATGTAGTATGTATAGGAATTACAAAAAAAGGACGCTGGCTTCTTTATATAGGTGATACATCTAAAATAGCTGACGGCACATGGGAACAGGACAGTGACAATGTTTCATGCATACTTTCTCCTGACCCTCTGCACAAAGGCTTTATTGCGATATTAAGTGACGGAAAGGTACAGCCGATTAAGGTTGATGTTATTTTTCCTGTTCTTCACGGCAAAAACGGTGAAGACGGGACTATTCAAGGTCTTTTTGCAATGTCTAAGATTCCTTTTGTTGGGTGTGACTGTATATCTTCTGCTAATTGTATGGACAAAGAACTTACTCACATTATTCTTCAGGCTAACGGAATTAAGACAGCAGACTGGATGTCCATAAACAGCTATGATATTGAAAGAATACCGAAAATTGCCGAGGAGATGGAAAAGAAGCTTAAATATCCTATGTTTGTTAAGCCTGCTAACTGCGGTTCATCAGTTGGTATTTCAAAGGTAAATAACCTTGAAGAGCTTATAAACGGAATTAAAAAAGCTTTTGCACATGATAAAAAGGTTGTTGTTGAAACAGGAGTTTCAGGTATAGAATGTGAATGTGCGGTAATGGGCAACTGCGGTGCTATTGCTTCAACAATCGGCGAAATAGATTCGGCTAATGAATTTTACGATTATGAGGGTAAATATCAAAACGATGAATCCCGTACATATATCCCTGCCAGAATGAGTGAGGACAATATTTTCAAGATCAGACAAATTGCACTTAAAGCATATGCTGCAATGGGCTGCACAGGTCTTGCAAGGGTTGATTTTTTCCTTACTGGTAATGGCGAAATTATATTAAATGAAATAAATACGCTTCCGGGTCATACTGCGATAAGTATGTATCCTCAGCTGATGGAATATGAAGGGCTTTCTCCGTCGGAGCAGATTCACAGACTTATAACTTTAGCATTTGAGGTACAGAGATAAATGAATGATTATGCAATCGGTGTTTTTGATTCAGGCGTTGGGGGACTTACCTGCGTTTCTGAACTTCAGAGAATTTTGCCTAATGAGAATATAATATATTTAGGTGATACGGCAAGAGTTCCTTACGGAACAAGGAGCAAGGAAACGGTCTTTGAATATGCCAAACAGGATATAGCGTTTTTAAGAGAGCATAATGTCAAAATGATAATAGTTGCCTGTGGAACGGTTTCTTCTGTAATGATGACATATCCTATATTCGAGCCGAATGAGCTGTCAACAGGTGTGCTTTATCCGGCAGTGAGGGCTGCTTGTGCGGCAACCGATAATAAAAAAATAGGTGTTATTGCAACAAGTGCGTCTATCAAAACAGGCGGATACGGAAAGGCTATTCGTGAGATTATTTCCGATGCTGAACTTGTAGGAAAAGCTTGTCCTATGTTTGTTCCGCTTGTTGAAAACGGATATACGGACAGAGGCAATAAAGTATCGAGAATGATAGCAGAAGATTATCTTCAGGTTATGATTGACAGACAGGTTGATACGCTTATTATGGGATGCACTCATTATCCGCTGCTTCAAGATGTTTTCAAGGATATTCTAGGAGATAAAGTAAAGCTGATTTCAGCAAGTGCCGAAGCGGCTAAATATGCTAAGGAAACATTGACAGCTAATAATTTGCTGAGTGATAAAAAACAATCCGGAAAGCTTGAGCTTTATTGCACTGACAGTGTTGAGCTTTTCACCGAAAATGTTCAGACTATTTTGGGTTCTGATATAAACGGAACAATAAGAAAAGCAGTTTTGAAATAATTAAAGTAACTGAAGGCTGATGATATAAAAATGACTGAAAAGGATGTTATAATTACACTTACCACTAAACAATCTGACGGTGATAACAGTGAACAGACAGAGATTATTACCAAAGGGAAATATAATAAGTTTAAAGATGGTTATATAATTTCATATGACGAATCAGAGGCTACAGGTTTTGAAGGGTCTTCAACTGTTCTGACAGTAACTAAAAGCCAAAAGATTGAAATTGAAAGAACCGGAACAGCACAGAGTCAGCTTATAATTGAGAAAGCTAACAAACACCATTGCCATTACGGAACACCATATGGAACGGTTATGATAGGTATTACTGCAAGTGAAATTAATTCACAGCTAAAAGATAATGGCGGAGATTTGTTTTTTAAATATGTAATAGACATCAATTCGAGTTTTATGAGTGACTATGAAGTGAATATTAATGTCAGGACAAGTTAGTGAGTTTTTAATTGCGGTATTGTGATTTTAGTGAATTTTCTGATAGGAAGGAAAGAATATAATGACAAATATAATTTTTGACTTAACGAAAATAGTAAGTGAAGCATTTGAAGAATGCGGATATGATAAAAATTTAGGTGAGGTTTCTGTTTCGGACAGGCTTGATTTGTGTCAGTTTCAGTGTAATGGTGCTTTTTCAGGTGCAAAGCAGTACAGAAAGCCCCCTTTTGTCATTGCTGAAGAAGTAGCAGAGAGGTTAAGCAAAAATAATATTTTTAAATCTGTCCAGATGGTTAAGCCGGGATTTATCAATTTAACCCTGACTGATGATGCTATTCTGAGAAAGGCAAAAGCAATTGCAGAAGATAAAAATCTTGGTATTCCTCAGGCAGAAAAACCTGATACTATTGTTCTTGATTACGGCGGTGCGAATGTTGCCAAGCCGCTTCATATAGGACATTTGCGTTCGGCAATCATAGGTGAATCATTAAAGCGGATTGCAAGGGCAATGGGTAACAAGGTTATTTCCGATGTTCATTTAGGTGACTGGGGATTGCAGATAGGTTTGGTCATTGCAGAATTATCAGAGAGAAATCCTGACTGGGTGTGCTTTTCATCTGATTTTGACCCCAATAATGATAAGGTCAACCCTATTGATGTAGACGAGCTTAACGAAATATATCCATATGCCAGCAAAAAAAGCAAAGAAAATGAAGCATTTAAAGAAAAAGCAAGGGCTATCACAGCTGAGCTTCAAAACGGACATAAGGGATATATTGCCGTATGGAAAGAGATAATGCGGGTTTCTGTTAAGGACTTGAAAGAAAATTACGGAAAACTGGGCGTTGACTTTGATTTGTGGTATGGTGAAAGCGACGCTGATAAATATGTGGACGAGCTTTTAGATATTCTTAATGAAAAGGGAATAATGCATGAAAGTGAAGGAGCTATGGTTGTCGATGTTGAAGAAAAAACCGACAAGGCACAAGTTCCGCCTGTTATTATAAAAAAATCCGATAATTCTAATATTTATGCGACAACAGACCTTGCCACTATGATTCAGCGTCAAAAGGATTTTGAACCTGATAGAATATGGTATGTTGTCGATAAGCGTCAGGGACTTCATTTCACTCAGGTATTCCGCTGTGCTAAAAAGGCCGGGATTCTTCCTGAAAGCACCGAACTAGCTCATTTAGGTATTGGTACAATGAACGGAAGTGACGGCAAGCCCTATAAAACAAGGGACGGAGGAGTAATGCGTCTTTCCGATTTGCTTGATACAGTAAATAAAGCTGCATTTGAAAAAATGTCAGATGAAAACTTTGAATCTATAGAAGAAAAGACTGACGCTGCATCAAAAATTGCGATTGCTGCTATTAAGTTCGGTGATTTATCAAACCATATCACAAAGGATTACATTTTTGATATTGATAAGTTCTTATCATTTGAGGGTAAAACAGGAACTTATTTGATTTATACAGTTACCAGAATCAATTCTATTTTGAGAAAGCTTGGACTTGATGAAGAAAAACCTATGCTGTTTAACGGAGTTTATTCTGATATTGAGCGTGAACTTTTATTAAACATAATACTAAGCGGTGATGCATTTAAACACGCACTGGACGAAAGAGCTCCGAGTGTTATTTGTGACAACGCATATCGTCTTGCTTCACTGTTCTCGACTTTCTATCATGATAATCATATAATGGGTGAAACTGATGCTGATAAGCAGTCAACTTGGGTTTCATTGTGTTTGCTTGTGAGAAAGCTTCTTCTGAAGCATTTAGATGTGTTGGGCATAGAAGCTGTTGAAAGAATGTAACAAACGTGACGTTTGATCCAATTCGCCTTTGGGAAGTTTACTGAAGGCGGATTTTTTTGATAAACGGCGGGTTTTATTTTCTGCTATGTTAAGCCTGCTGTTATTCAAACTACGTTTTATACGCTAACTTTTCAAAGGGAGACAGGGTGTAGCGTCACGCTGTTGAACCGACGAAACGTGACGTTTGCTTCAATCCGTCTTTGGAAAATTTTCTAAAGGTGGATTTTTTAGATGTTGGCGGAATCGGCGGTGGTTTGTTGTATTGCAAAATTATATATATAATAGTATAATATAATAAATATACTTATATAAAGAGGTAACGTAATGGATTATAAAGTAATAGATAATGACATAGTTTTAATTCAAAGTGATTTTGATTTGGATGAAACTCTCGACTGCGGACAAGCTTTCCGCTGGGAGAAAATAAACAAAGAAAACTTAGGTGAATATTCTGATGCTTTGGAAGATATTGATTTTGATAAAGCATATAAAGGCTTTAGGCTTAACACGCCGCTTTTGATAAGTCAAAAGAAAATTGACAAAAATATTAATGCAAGTCAAATAACTTTACATAACACGTCAGAAGCCGATTTTTTGGATATATGGGTGGAATATTTTGATTTGAACACGGATTATTCTTTGCTGAAAAAGGCATTTTCAAATGACAGTACAATGTGCAGTGCGTGTGAGTTTGCACCGGGTATCAGAATGCTTAAGCAGGACAAGTGGGAGGCACTTTGCTCTTTTATTATCTCTCAGAATAATAATATTCCACGTATCAAGGGCATAATTTCGAGAATGTGTGAACATTACGGAGGTTTTCCGTCTTATGAGGATTTAGCAAAAGAAACAGTTGAAAGCTTAGGATTTCTCCGTGCGGGATTCAGAGCAAAATATCTGATAGACGCTGCACAGAAGCTGTCAAGCGGAGCGCTGAACCTTAAAGATATTTCGTCAATGGATTTGGAATCGGCGAGAAAGTCTTTGATGACAATAAAGGGAGTAGGACCGAAGGTTGCAGAGTGTGCATTGCTGTACGGAATGTATCGAACAGACGCTTATCCTGTAGATGTGTGGATAAAGCGTGTTATGGAGGAGTATTATCCTAAAGGACTTCCTGACTGCATAAAAGGATATGAGGGAATAGCACAGCAGTATCTTTTTCATTATATCAGAAATAAAAGTGAATAATATTCTTAGAAAAGGTGGGTAAATAAATTGGCTTTTGATTATAAAAAAGAATATAAGGAATTTTATATGCCAAAGAAAAAGCCCGGCATTGTCGATGTTCCTAAAATGAATTATATAGCAGTTCGAGGTAAAGGAAATCCTAATGATGAGAACAGTGAATATAAAAAATCTATAGGATTATTATATGCTGTTGCATTTACTATCAAGATGAGTTATAAGGGAACACACAGAATAGATGGTTATTTTGAATATGTCGTTCCGCCGTTAGAGGGATTTTGGTGGCAGAACGGAAACGGATATGGTATAGACTATAAGAGTAAAGATAAATTTAATTTTATTTCTTTAATCAGACTGCCTGACTTTGTTAAAAAATCCGACTTTGATTGGGCAGTCAAAGAGGCATCTTTGAAAAAGCAGCAGGACTTTTCAAAAGTTGAATTTTTAACTTATCAAGAGGGCATCTGCGTTCAATGTATGCATATCGGTTCTTATGACAGTGAACCTGAAACAATAAATTTAATGCATGAATATATGAGTATGAATGGGTATGAGTTAGATATTACTGATACCAGATATCATCATGAAATATATTTGAGTGACCCCAGAAGGTGCGATATCAGCAGATTAAAAACTGTAGTAAGGCATCCGATTAAGAAAGTTAAGTGATTAACCTTTTTAAGATTAATTACTCAAGGAAAGGTGATTGATTATGCGTGACAGTATTTTAACTATCCCTATAAGCGAAGTTTTCGAGCCGAAATGCGGATGCCCTATATGTCTTATGAGGGATATGCTTGAGAAGAGAAGCGTTGAGTATATAATGGGTTCGGCAATGATGGAGCCTGATGTCAGAATTGAAACAAACAAGTCCGGTTTTTGCAAAACTCATTTTGACCAAATGCTCGGTCAGAAGAATAGGTTGTCGCTTGCACTTATTCTTCAGTCGCATTTAACGGAGCTTAACAAAACTATTTTTGAACATAAAGGAATTTTTGAAGGAAAGACTGCAAAGCAGAAAAAGGTGTCGGCTGTAAATGAAGATTGCTTTGTTTGCAAAAAGGTCGAATGGGGAATGGAAAGACTTTTGAACACGTTTTTTGATATGTATCAAAATTCAAAAGAGTTTAAGGACTTATTTGACGAGCAGGAATATTTGTGTCTTCCTCATTATGAAATGTTGGTTCGCTTGAGTGCGGAAAAGTTAGAAAAGAAAAATCAAAAGGGCTTTATCTCTGCCTGCGGCAGTCTGACGGGTAAGTATCTTAAAACATTGGAGGAAGATGTAGAGCATTATACAAAAATGTATGATTACCGTAATACAGGCAAAGATGCTGACTGGAAAAATTCAAAGGATTCGATTGAACGCACTGTTAAATTTTTAACTTCACGATAACGATTTTTTTGTTGATGAATTTGTTAATTTATCATATATCTCTGATAAATCCGAGTTTTATGCCCTGCAGAAGCATTTTATGAATGCGTTAACAATTTATTCATAGTTGTGCCGGGGAATATTTGACCAAATCGTCAAATATTTAGTTAAATTCAGTTACAAATTCTTTTCAACATTCAGGACACATTTTAGCAAAAGCCGATTATTCGGATAGTTTTCAACCTTTTCAACAGAGTTTTAAACATTTTTTTTGAAGTTTTAAACCTTTTCAACAGAATTTTCAACAGAATTTTATGCTTTTTCAATTTCTTGTTGAATAATGCAAAAAAATACGGTCAATACTAAGTTTGAGCGAATTTTAGTGATGTTGGAGGTTTAATTAAATTATGATTAAAGGAATAAATAAACAAATTGTAGAAATAAAGTGTCCTAAAAATGAACAGTATGAGAAGATATTACTGTTTACTAAGCAAAACAGCGATATCAACCGTGTCAGTGAAATTGATGAGGATATGCTGGAGATGTACCGTTCGATTATGAAGCAGTCAAAACAGGAAGCCCGTGAAAGAAACAATGCCGTTGGCTGCATAGTTATGCTTATACTTGCGTGTTTATTTCTTTTGGGATTTTTGGTTTTCACCCTTATTTAAGCATGTTTAATGCGGAGTAAATAAAATAATATTTTTATAAAAAAATCTTCGAAAGCTATTGGCTTTTGGAGTTTTTTGTGTTATAATGTATTTTGAGTAGTTGGTTTTAATTTCGGGAGTAAATTTTATGAGCTTTGATAAAGGATATAAGGGGAAAAGAAACTTTGAAAACAAAAGTGCAAAAAGGACGAATTCCCGTTCGGCATTTTCAAAATCAAATAGTATGAATAAGCAGTATAAAAACGCATCTTTTTCTCATAAAGACGAGTATAAAAAGCATAATTCTTTTAATATAAAAAACGCTTCCGATATAGGAAAAACCAAAAATGCAGCTTATTACGATGAAGAACAATGCGGCTTAAATAAGTCAGATGAAAACAGCTTGATTTTAGGGCGCAATCCTGTTATCGAAAGTATTAAAGCCGGCAAGCTGATTGATTCAATTTATGTGAACAGCGAAGCAGGAGGTTCTATATCGGTTATTTGTAAAATGGCTAAAGAAAAAGGGATTGTCATTAAGCAGGTAAACGAGCAGAAGCTCAATAAAATGGCAAACGGTGCTTCGCATCAGGGCGTTATTGCCATGTCTGCGTGTGCTGAATATGTTGAAGTGCAGGATATTCTTGATATTGCAAAAAGAAATAATGAACCGCCTTTTATTATTATATGTGACGAGATTGAGGACCCTCATAATTTGGGAGCGATTATAAGAACGGCAGAAGCCAGCGGTGCACATGGTATTATTATTCCTAAAAGAAGAAGTGCCTCACTTAATCATACTGTTTATAAAACATCAGCAGGTGCAGCAGCCTGGGTTCCTGTTGCAAGGGTGTCAAATTTAAGTCAGGCGATAGATACTTTGAAGCAAAACGGCGTGTGGATTTACGGAACAGATGCGAAGGGTGAAGACTATCAAAAGGTTTCTTTTGATGGGGCTGTTGGTCTTATCATCGGTTCTGAAGGCTTTGGAATGAGCAGACTTCTGAGGGAAAAATGTGATTTTTTGCTCAAGCTTCCTATGGTAGGTAAAATTACATCGCTTAACGCTTCTGTTGCGGGCGGAATTTTTATGTATGAAGTTTTAAAATCAAGAATAAATCAGTAAATCCTATTGAATTTAATGGAATGACATAGAAAAAATATATAGAACAAAAGGAAACAGCAATAATTGAAAAGGGAGTGTAGGAATTGGCAGATAATTTTAATCTTGATGATATTTTAGACGAATATTCTGACAAGGCTAAAAGTGTTAATCCACTTTCTGATGCGGATGTTGATGCACTTATCGGTGCAGGCATTAAGGAAGAGGAGAAAGCTGACAAAACTGAAAGAAAATCTTTTATCGATGACTCTATTTTTGACGAGGTAATTGACGACGGACGACCTAAAGAGGCAATTAAAACTGAAACGAAAAACAATAGTATAATCGGTGGGATTGAGGATATAGATGTCGATTTGTTAGTTGATGAGGCTGTATCTAATGTTGAAGACACACCGGTTTTGCAGGATGAAGAACCGACCCTTGTAAAAGACGACAAATCTGACAGTATAGATGATTTTACACTTCCGGAAATCGAAGTTGATGACAATGCTCCTGATTTAAAATATAGCGACATAAAAAACAATAAGAAGAGTTTTGCTCAAATTTTAAGTCAAAAACATGAAATGGAAAAAGCAGAAGAAGAGGAAGCTGAAAAAGAAGGACTTGAAGCAGGTCTTGGAAGCAGGTTCAGACTCAGAAAGACTTCCGGCAATACTGCTATTATCGAAGGACTTTTAAAGCTGAAAAGAGAAAGGGGAACAGTCAGCAGAGAATCAAATGTTTCTCCTGTTAAGCGTTTAAAAATAAAAGATGTTGATTTGGGTCTGGACGGGAAAATTATACCTAGGACCGAGCAGTTTGATAAGATAAATCTCGATGACGATGATTTTGTTTTTCCTGAGGGTGCAACCGATACAATGAAGCTTCGTATTCTTGCAGAGAGAAGAAGAGATAAGGTTGACAGCTTTGTTTTGGAAAGTCCTGATAATGAGAATACTGATGTAAAGGACAGCGAAGCAAGAAAATATGTAAAGGACTTTACAAATTATAATGAAGCACCGAAGGTTTTAGATGATATTGTACAGCTTAAGAGCAATCTTATTATAAGATTTTGCATTTTGATAATTACATCGCTGTTCAGCTTATACATAGCCCTTGCCAATGACTTGGGATGGCCTATTATTGAGGCGTTTAAGAGAACAAGTGCGGAATCATTTATTTTCACAAATATAGCACTGGGACTTGTGTCAGCATTCGTTTCATACACAGTTTTATTTTCGGGCTTAAAGAAACTGTTTAAGAGAAATGCCGATTGTGACAGTGTTGCGGCATTGGGAATAAGTTCTTCACTTATATCCTCAATTCTGTTATTTATTAACCCGGGAATTATGCAGACTAAGTCTTATCATATTTATATGTCAGCTGCGATTTTAGGACTTTTATTCAACACACTGGGAAAACTACTTATCGTGAACAGGACTGAAAGGAACTTTAGATATGTTGCCGGAGAATATGATAAGTTTGCAGTGACAAATGTTCTTAACGAGGATATTGCTTCAAAGTTTACTAAAGGTGCACTGCTCAATGATTTCCCTGAGCTTGCAACTATGCGTAAAACCGAATTCAACAATAATTTTTTAGAACACTCTTATTCAACTGATATTGCCGATAAATACAGTAAGAAATATGCTGTTGTTCTTCTGGCAGTAAGCGTATTAGTCGGATTGCTCGCACTGATTTTCGACAGGAATGCATATGGTGCTTCACAAAAGATTTTGGCGGCATTTTCCGCATTTTCGGGAACAATTTCTATAGCTGCTTCTTTTGCCCTGATGCTTGTTGTAAATCTTCCGCTTTCAAGGGCTGCAAAAAAATATCTGCGTTCTTCCGGTGTGATGCTTGGGTATTCGGCTGTTGAGGAATTTGCCGATACAAATTCAATTTTAATCGATGCACGGCAGGTTTTCCCTGAGGGTATGATTAATCTTGTTAATTTAAAAGCTATGTCTGCTACTCCTATTGAAGAATCGATTTTAATGGCAGCGAGTCTTTCATGTCAGGCAGGAAGCGTATTGCAGTCAATGTTTTATAATATGCTCAGAGGAAAAACAGAAATGCTTTATCCTGTTGAGAGCTATATATATGAAGACGGTTTAGGGCTTTCGGGCTGGATTGATAATCAAAGAATTCTTTTCGGAACAAGAGAGCTTATGGAAAATCACTCTATAGAGGGGCTTCCTCCGCTTTCAAAAGAAAAGGAATATACTAAAGGATACATACCTATGTATCTTTCGATTTCGGGTGTTGTGGCTACTCTTTTTGTTATAACGGTAAATTCAAGTATCAGCGTTAAAAAGTGGCTTCAGACATTGGAAAATCAAAACATAACAACAGTAATAAGATCAGTTGACGGATTTATTTCGCTGAATCTTATGTCAGAGCTTTTTGATATTTCTCCTGATTCACTGAAGCTGCTGCCGTTCAGGTATCATAAAGAGTATGAAGAACAAACGGATTTTGTTCCTAAGGCTTCTGCTTCTATGCTTTGTTCGGGGCATTTTCCGTCATTTGCAATGCTGATAAGCGGTGCTAAGAAGCTTCAGTTTATTACAAATCTGGGTATGACAATTCAGCTTGCGGCCGCACTGCTTGGGCTTATGATAGCACTTGTTATGCTTCTTGTGGGTTCATTCAGTTCACTGTCGGCGTCTGTAGTTATTCTTTATAACATTGTTTGGTCCTTGATAACTATAGGAATTCAGTATTTTAAAAAGCTTTAGATAAAATATCGATAGTATTCAGAGCGTTCAATATCTTGAACGCTCTTTTAATATCTAGTTTTTTAATAAAATCAGTAAAAATAAGGAATAACATTAATATAACAGTATTTTTAACAAGCTATTGAAATACCGCATGTTTTATGGTAAAATATATTTTGAAATGTGTGATTTGGAAAATCGTATCTGATTATTCGGAGGTTTTATAAATTATGAAAACAAAAAAAATATTATGTGTTTTAGCAAGCGTAATTATGTTTGCGGTATCTTTGATAGTTTCATCTTTTTCTGTATTTTCCGATAATAATGAATTAAACTATGAATTAGGGAAAGTGTTTACAGCCCAAAATAACGCTGACACATATTTTTTCGATGAGAATTTCGGTTCGGATATTGCGGTAAATGCAATGAAGCTTATTGTAAGCGTTACTGTTGTGGATTTTGATGCAAACGGAGGTTTCGGCTTAAAATTTATAATTAATAATAATAGCAGCAGTGATGATTTTTATTTTTTGACAATGAATACAAATCAATGGGCTTATAATCAAACCAAGAATCCTATTGAAACAGAAAAAAAGGGAACATATACACTTGAGTTTGATTTGTCACAATTAGGTCAGGTAGCAAGTATTCAGGGCGTTTTATGGCAAGGGAGTGTTGAGTTAAACGGGTTGAAGCTGTTAGATAAAAATAATAATGAGCTGACGTCCTTCGGAAATATTATTGAGCCTACTGTGGGATATTATAAAGCAGGAGTAGGAAAGGTAGTTCAGAAAACAACTGCTGAAACAACAGCCGCTCAAACGACATCTGTTTCAGAAATTTCAAGTCAGACATCTTCTGTTGCAACATCTATCATGACAAATAAAAGCAGTTCAGGTTTTAGTTTCTGGTGGATAGCTATTCCTACTCTGGCTGCAGGCATAATATTGATTGCGCTGGCAATAATATTTACTAAAAAAATGAAATAGAAACAAAGGTCAAGATTTCTTGACCTTTTATAGTATATTAATTAATAGATTTCTGTCTTCTGAGAGAATTACAGATATAATCTGTCTGATTATGGCTGCGGATTTGTATTTTTTAAGCGTTTATGAGATCAACGGAGGTTTTTATTATGAAAAGAATAACGGTTTCTATTTTGAGTATAATGACTTTATTTGCAGCGGCAATTTCGGGATTCGGTTTTACTGCATCGGCACAAAAAATCACGAATGTCCGGCAAGAAACTACAGTAAGCACTCAGACAACATATGAGCGTACGGATGATGATCCTTTTGCGGGTAATAATAAGCCGTCAGAAGATAAAAAAACTCCGACATTTTATTATATATTAGGCACAGTAGCGGGTTTGGTAATTATATTTGCGGTTATTGGATTTATAACAGCAAAGAATAAAAAATAACTTTGGTTAAAAGTCTGAATTAACTGTTTGAAATTGTGCAACTTAACTATATTTTACCTTGAGTTTTTGTTCAAGAAAGCATTGCATAAGTCATTAAGTTGTGTTAAAATATATTGTGTAAAACTGCACATAGGATTATTGCGTCATAATAAATTTTATATATGTGTGATTTAGATATTAGGAGGAATAATATGAAATTTAAAAGATTAATTTCAGGGACAGCGGCAATTGCTTTGGCTGTATCTTCATTAAGCTTTTCAGCTTTTGCAAATCCAGATGCAAAGCCTGGAGAAATCGGTTTTGAAACCGGTCAGGAGAGAAATGATTCAGATGATTTTGACTTTTTAGA
>UQYQ01000023.1 GCA_900545345.1 uncultured Ruminococcus sp. | reverse complement strand
TTACGAACTAAGCTATACCAAATACGAATTAGGTATTGAAATTAAAAAAATTGTCACTTATAGTATTATTTAGGGAAATACTAGTCAATCATGTCAAATACAAAGGTACCTTATAATAGTATTATGATTGTTCCCCAACAGATTTAACTTTGCAAAGTTTTATAACAAAACCACGAAAGGAGATTATGTATAGACAAATATTTAAATATAAATGTTTTAAATAACAAAATATCAGTTTATAATAAAGGAAGGAATAAAACAATGCTTAAAAAACTTACATCAATATTTCTGTCATTAACATTAGTAACAGTAATGCTGCCAACTGCAATTGCCAATGCAGCCAATAACGTTACATTAACCAACCCTACAGTAACTGTTAAATACTCAAAGAGTGTTCAGAGCGTTTCAAGAGGTTCAATTAGGCATATAGCACAAATGAAAGCTTATAGTTCTTATTGGAATCCTGATTACTTCGGCAAGTTTGAATCTGTGGCAAGTTCAGAATGCCAAACAACAAGCATTTCAATGGCACTGTCATATCTGGGTGTTAATATGACTCCTGCTGATCTTGGTCAATACTGGCAGGACAAATACGGTGGAAGCGGAGCAGACTTTACAACTATGCCCGGTGATGTAAACGGAACTGCAACTGTCACAACAAATGAAGATTTTGAAAAACTTTATAACAGATATGAAACCGGCGGAGCATCATACAGCCCTGTTATTATCCACCTTAACAGTTATAGTTCTGACGGACATTATGTTGTAGTTGCCGGAAGAACAAGCACAAATACATACACTGTAGTCGACCCTGCACAGGATAATACATGGAGTATAAATATTTCTAAAAATTCCAGTGGAAATTACAACATAAGCTATACAAAAAACGGAAGCAACAAAAGTGAAACAGTTTCATCAAGTGGAATGTACTGTAAACAATATTATAAAGCAGGAAGTGTAAGTACGCCTCTTTCAATCAATCCTGTTTCATATCCTACTACAATAAAAAAAGGCTCATCTTTTAATCTGACAGGTACTGTTACAAGCAACTACAAAATCACTCAGTTTAAGGGTGAAATTCTTCAGGGCTCAACTGTTAAACAAACACAGACAACCGCACCTAATACTACATCTGTGAATATTCAATCAAGTGCTGTAAACGCTAATTTATTATTTGACACACTTGCAGCAGGGTCATATACTTTAAAGTATACTGCAAAAGATGCTTCAGGTGCCAGCAAAACATGGAGTAAAAACTTCACAGTAACCGATTCTTCATCTGCAGCTTCAACACTTTCTATCAATCCTTCATCATATCCAACAACAATAACAAAAGGTTCAGCTTTTAATCTCACAGGTACAGTAACAAGCAATTATAACATTACTCAGTTTAAGGGTGAAATTCTTCAGGGTTCGACTGTTAAGCAAACACAGTCAACCGTACCTAATGCTAAATCTGTAAATATTCAGTCAAGTGCTGTGAACTACAACTTACTATTCGATACACTTCCAGCAGGTACATATACACTTAAATATACTGCTAAAGATACTTCAGGGAATACCAAAACATGGAGTAAGAGCTTTACAGTAAAATAACTTATTTTTTTCAAGACTGCTGTTATTTATAACAGTCTTGCTTTTTTAGTAAGCAAAAAAATTATACTGCATTATTAAAAAACACCTTGATTTTTAAACCAAGGTGTTTTATTATTACATTATTCATTACAAAATTGTGCCTGCAGGTATATATTATCTAATATTACATAAACCTAATGCAATGTGACTTAGTCACAGAAATAAAAATAAATACAGGTTATATTAATAAACACACAGGCTATACTAAACACACAAACAAAAGAAAGGAAACGATAGTTATGTCAGTACTAAATGTAAACCAAAACAATTTCGATTCAGTAAAAAGCAGTGAAAAAACTGTTTTGCTTGATTTTTATGCCGATTGGTGCGGTCCATGCCGTATGGTCTCACCGTTAGTAGACGAAATAGCAGAGGAAAATCCTCAGTACCTTGTCGGAAAAATCAATGTCGATGAAGAACCACAGCTCGCACAGGAATTCGGTGTTTCCAGTATTCCTACCCTGATAGTAATGAAAGACGGAAAAATTATAAATCAATCAGTAGGTGCAAAACAAAAGCCTCAAATTATCTCTATGCTAGAGGGTTAAAGTACGAAGACATTCCTTGTCAAGTATTTTAACGCCACTGCGTGAAACGCTCACAATCCCTTCATTTGCGAAATATTTAAGCATACGGGATACAACTTCACGGGCAGAACCTATGTATTTGGCAATCTGCTCGTGAGTAAGCTTTATATTATTGGATGCAGTTCGTATCGATTCATCTAAAAGAAAAATAGCAAGGCGTTTGTCCATACTCATAAAAAGAATTTGCTGCATAACCCACATTACATCAGAAAAACGACTGACAGCAGTTTCAAGTGCAAATACTTTAATCTGAGTATTGCGTTCAGAAACAGATGCAAATGCACAACCGCCTATAACATAACACTCACTATCCTCCTCTGCATCTATAAATACATCGAATGTAATGGTCTTTAACACACATGATGCAGACAGCATACACATATCACCACTATGCAGCCGATAAAGCGTAATATCCTTCCCTTCATCAGACATAATATAAACCCTAAGGCTTCCGGAACGCACAAATATTACACCCGAACACTCATTACCGTTGTGTATATTGGCTCCTTTGGGATAGGTCACTGCATAAGAATTCTGACATATATAATCCCTGTCCCCTTCCGATATTTCAAGCCAAAAAGGAAGTATTTCTTTATAAAACGTATAAAACATGGTTTTATGCATTACCCTTGCAGTTATGACTGCCGCAAGAATGTCCCTGACAGTTATTATGTTCATGTTCATGATGATTGCATTTGACATCAGGATTGTAAGCAAGATTTCCTGCGATAAATGCATTAACAGCATCATCACACTTGCCTGAACAGCCCCCGAAAAGTTTAATTCCGGCTTCAGCAAGAGCAGCTTGTGCTCCGCTGCCTATGCCTCCGCAAATCAGGACATCTGTCTCAATTGAAGAAAGAATTTCTGCAAGGGCACCATGACCGCTTCCATTTGTATCAATCAGCGTGGAAGAAATAACTTTCCCATTCTCAACTGTATAAATTTTAAAATGTTCGGTATGACCGAAATGCTGAAATACTTGTTCATTTTCATAAGTTACCGCAATTTTCATAATGATTACTCCTTTACCGATTAAGTCTTTAATTTTTCTCGCAGTGATGATACCTGTGACAACTGCTGCAGCGTTTTTCTTTGCCGTCACAAACTTTATAATCACCGCCGTGAATTCGGATAGTATTACCGCCGACCAATGCATTGGCAAGTTTAACTCTTGCACTGTTGTATATCTGCTGTACAGTAGGACGAGACACCTGCATAAAACCTGCACATTCCTCTTGAGAAAAACCTTTTTGGTCAATGAGTCGGATTGTTTCATACTCGTCAACTGTAAGTGTAACAATTTGTTTATTTCCCTCAGCCGGATAAAACTCATTGTTTATCGGCATGCAGCATACCTTTCTGCATTTTTTCGGTCTCGGCATTTACAAACCACCCCTGATTTTAAATATCATATGATAATTATAAAACAGTTTTTATCATATGTCAATAACTAATGCGTAATGTGATAAAATCTCGAAAAAAATAATATAAATGATAAATAAAATACAAACAAAGATTAGGAGAATAAAAAATGCAGATTATTTATGATATGATTATTATAGGAGGAGGCCCTGCCGGATATACTGCCGCTTTATATGCAGCCCGTGCCGGACTGAACACAATTTTGCTGGAAAAGATGTCTGCAGGCGGTCAAATGGCACTTACAGGTGATATAGACAACTATCCCGGATTTGAAAACGGTATTGACGGATTTACTCTGGGAATGAAAATGCAGCAGGGTGCTGAAAGATTCGGTGCTAAAACCGAATATGCGGAAGTTACAGAAATTGATTTTTCAGAAAAAATCAAAAAGATAAAAACTGAAAAAGAATGCTTTTTAGGAAAAACCGTTGTTATCTCAACAGGTGCAAATCCCCGTGAATTAGGAATATCTAATGAACAAAATCTGATAGGAAAAGGAATTCATTACTGTGCTCACTGCGACGGCAGATTTTATAAGGACAAAACAGTTGTCGTTGTAGGCGGAGGAAATTCAGCGGCAGCAGACGCATTGTATCTGTCCCGCCTTGCCAAAAAGGTATATGTTGTTCACCGCAGAGATGTGTTGAGAGCAACTAAAATTTATCACGAGCCATTAATGAAAACCGAAAATGTTGAATTTCTTTGGGACAGCGTTATATCGGATTTTATAACAGATGACAGAATTACAGGTGCAAAAATAAAAAATGTCAATACAAATAATATATCAACCATAAAATGTGACGGAATATTTATAAGTATCGGCAGAAAACCGGCTACCGAATTTTTGATTGGAAACATCAATCTTGACAATCACGGGTATATTATAGCCGACGAATCCACAAGAACTAATATTACCGGTGTTTATGCTGCCGGAGATGTCCGCACTAAAGCGCTTCGTCAAGTAGTTACTGCTGTTTCTGACGGTGCTGCAGCAGTACATTTCGCAGAAGAATACTTATCTGAGAACAAATTCAAAGCATAATAAAAAGACAGCATTTATATTCAGTATTAAAAACTACTTCTCTTATATTTAGTATTTCGGCATACGAAACATATAATTTAACATGTAAATATATAGTTTTTTATTAATATGTTACTCATTATTTGTAAAAAAGTAAACTTTTTAGGAAAACATTGACAAAACTCTATAAATGATATATAATTGAATTAGCAAAATATGTTATTAAAGGAGTGTGCTAATCCAATGGAAACAGTAGCAATTGTTAGACAAGTAGATGATTTAGGACGAGTAGTTATCCCAATGGAAATAAGAAGACGGTTTGAATTAGAGAATGACACTTTAATTGAAATCTCTGTAGAAGATAATAAAATCATACTCGGAAAATACAACCACAAATGTGTTTTCTGCGGAAGTGAAAAAGGAATTACTGAGTTTAAAAAACAATATATTTGTGATAAATGCAAAGATGAGTTTATAAATCGTTAATGTAATAATTTGTGAAAAAACAGTTATGATATTGACAGCTTATATAAAAGAAAGCGGAGTACAGCAAAAATGTACTCCGTTTTTTATTTAAAAGTTAATTATCAATCAGAATAATAAAATATAAATAATTTCAGTATGTATCATTATTCTTTCTGCCCTTCAACATGTCTTTTTATTCAGTATATATTGTTTTGCAATTGCTATACTAATTAAGAAAGAAGGTGTTAATATGGCAAAGGATTCACAGCTTGATTCAAAATCAGTAAGAAAAATGAAAGCAAAAGGCGGTCCGACAATGGCTGAAAGTGAAACAGACGGACAAAGCAGAAATAACAAAAAACAGTCCGGATGCCGTCATAAATGCGGAAATGACAAATAAATAAGGAGTGCTGTGCACTCCTTATTTATTGCCAATCAGAAAGTATTGATTTATCAGCTGCAACTTTATTAATTACCTCATCTGCAGATTTTACATTATCAAAAGTTCCGTTTGAAATTTCATTAATTACTGATTGCAGAAGTTTTTCATAATAAGCTTCTGATGTCATACCTGCAGCAGTTTGACTGAAGTGATGTTGATTTTCACTATATGCAATACTTGCGTATTTTTCTTTTACCTGCTGTATTAATTCATCTCGATTCATTTCTTGCTCCTAACCTGATTAATTGTTTTTTTACTTATAATAATAGGTTTTCCATAAAGTCTTAATATATTCAAATACAATATGTTCTGAAACTTTTGAGTATGTTTAAGTCCTTTTATATAGGTCTTATTGAATATTTTATTTGAGAAGATCCTCCAGTATTTCATCAACATTGTTATATGTCTTGCCGATAGAATGATTCTTTTTCATATGTTTTTCATTATTAATATCCTCAATACTTTTAGCATTCATAACATTTCGTGTAATTGAAAACGGTATTCTCTGTTCCCTGACCGCCTGCTTTACAAAAGTAATGAAAGCTGTTGTCATATTTAAACCTAAATCTGAGAACAATTCTTCGGCTTGTTTTTTTAAATCTTCATCCATTTGTATTGTTACATCTGTTGTTGACATAATAGTTCTCTCCTCGTTCATTAGTATATTTATTATACAATCTATAATATGTGCAGTCAATGCAATATAAGTTAATTAAAGACTAACAAATAGCATAAAAATTCAATGATTAAAATTAAAAAGTTTATCGGCATAAACATGAAAAAAAGATAAAATCTTATTACAAACCAAATACGAATCATAATATACCAATCACGAACTGAGTTTAAACTTTCAAGCATCAAAACATTATGACTTAGTGCTGTCTTAGTATACTTTTTATTTAAAAAGATATACTAAGAAAAAAGTGTTTATTATGTAATTTTATTTAAATGTCAGCCTGTGTTTTTTAGACTAAGAGAAGATAAAACACAGGAATGCATGGAAAAACACAGAGTTATGAAAGGAAATTAATTATGATTGAACAGGATACGATTAGATTACTAAGAGAATGCGACGCAGGTATAAAGATGGGAATCTCATCAATTGATGATTCTTTAAAATATATTCAGAGTACAGAATTAAAACAGATTCTTGAAAAGTGTATGAAAGAACATGAGAGTATAAAATCTGAACTGCAAGGGCTGCTTGAAGATTATCATGATGAAGGAAAGGAACCGCCGGCTATGGCAAAAGGAATGTCATGGATTAAGACAAATGTAAAACTTGCAGTCAACGAATCAGATAATGCGGTTGCTGACTTTATTACAGATGGATGCAATATGGGAGTAAAATCATTGTCATGTTATTTGAATAAGTATAAAGCGGCTGACGATAAATCAAAGGATATAGCAAAAAAACTTATCAGTCTGGAAGAGAGATTAGCAGTTGACATACGAAAGTTCTTATAGTTTTAAAAGCAAATAAAAAAATGCCTGAGTTAAAAAACTGCAGGCATTATTTTAACTGTTAACAGCATTAAGAAATATGTAATTAAACTTTTCAAATTCATCGGAATATCGTATGGAAAGGTAAGCAAAAATGAGTAATAAACTAAAAAATGAAACAAGTCCGTATCTGTTACAGCATGCACAAAATCCTGTGGACTGGTATCCATGGTGCGACGAAGCTTTTCAAAAAGCTAAAACTGAAGATAAACCGATTTTTCTGAGTATAGGCTATAGCACCTGTCACTGGTGCCATGTTATGGCACACGAAAGCTTCGAGAACAAAAGAACAGCAGAAGTACTCAATAAATATTTTATTTCCGTAAAAGTTGACCGCGAAGAACGCCCTGATATTGACAGCGTATATATGTCAGTGTGTCAGGCATTTACAGGCAGCGGCGGCTGGCCCATGAGTATTTTTATGACTGCGGATAAAAAGCCGTTTTTTGCCGGCACATATTTCCCTCCTTACTCTCATTACGGGAAGCCCGGTTTTTTCGATTTAATTAATACTGTTGCAAATCAGTGGAATACCAACCGCTCAAAACTTTTACAGTCAGCGAATGAAATCATTGCACATCTGAAAAGCATCGAATCAGGCACAAAAAATGTACGCTCTGAAAACCTGATTGAAAATGCCGTAAAAATATTTTCAGAAAACTTTGACAATATTTACGGAGGTTTCGGTTCTGCACCAAAGTTCCCAACTCCGCACAATTTGCTGTTTTTAACATTTTACGCAAAGCTTTATGACGATAATTCAGTTCTGAAAATGGCCGAGAAAACTCTGACGCAAATGAGAAAAGGAGGCATCTTTGATCAGATTGGATATGGATTTTCAAGATATTCAACAGATAAATATTTTCTTGCACCTCATTTTGAAAAAATGCTATATGACAATGCTTTGCTTATTATGGCATATACAACAGTTTATAGTATGACAAATAATACTTTTTATCTGGATACTGCAAAAAAAAGCGCTGATTATATTTTGCGTGAAATGACATCTTCAGACGGTGGATTTTTCAGTGCACAGGACGCCGACAGCGAAGGCGTTGAGGGAAAGTTTTATACTTTTACATTAAGCGAAATACTTGATATTTTAGGAGAAGAAAAAGGAAAAGAGTTTGCACAGATTTTTGATATTACCGCAGTCGGTAATTTTGAAGGGTTAAATATTCCGAATCTGCTTAAAAGCAATGATTTAAAGTCGGATTTCAGCATTGAAATTCAAAAGCTGTATGATTATCGTATAAACCGTACAAGACTTCATCTTGACGATAAAATTCTTCTCTCATGGAATGCTTTGATGATAGCGGCGTTATCAATGCTTTTCAGAGCTTCACATGACGAAAAATATTTAAAAGCATCAAAAAATGCACAGAATTTCATTGAAAAGAATTTATGCGACGGTACTCAGCTTTTTGCCAGCTATCGTGACAAAAAGCATTCAACCGGTGCTTTTTTAGACGATTACGCCTTTTATACATCCGCTTTGATTGAACTGTATAACACTACTCTTGATAATAGTTATCTTGACAAAGCACAGCAGATTTGCGATGAAACGGTAAAACATTTTTCAGACCGTGAGAACGGAGGATTTTATCTGAATAAATCCGAAGATAACGAACTGTTTATAAATCCGAAAGAAACATATGACGGTGCAATACCAAGCGGAAATTCCGTTATGGCATATAACTTTGCAAGATTGTATCAGCTTACGGAAAATGATAAATACCTGCATCTTTTTGAAACGCAGTTCAAATTCATGTCCGTTCATGTACAGGATTACCCGGCAGGACACAGCATGTTTTTGCTTGCAAAGCTGATATATGATAATCCTCCGGAGCATATTACTGTCGTATTAAAAGATAATGCAATCGTGCAAAACATGAAAAAGAACACACCCTTTTTTGCAAATATATCAATAGTACCCGAAAACAAAGAACATCCCTTAATAAACGGCATGACTACCTATTATGTCTGTAAAAATCATTCATGTCTGCCGCCGACAAATGAATATAATTTTTAATTCTACTCACATTTTGCTGAGTTAAAGCTGTTTTCATCGAGTCCCGTAAGCCCTGCGGTCAATGCTTTGGAGGTAATAATACTTTTCTGCATATGCAGTGCAGATATAACCCTTTATTACGCATAAATTTCTTTTTCCAAAAACCATATTAGTTGGCATAGGCTAACTATACTTTTTTAAGAAAGCAACCGCTAATAGTTAGTGATTACTGACTTTATTTTGTAGTATTATAATACTCCTGTTTGTCAAGACGCCATAAACAAGTTTGGGTAAATTCTAAGGAAGAAAGGCTAGAACCTGAAAATCTTAAATTAAAAATTGAAAACGAACGGTTAAAAAAGATATATAGTAAAAGAAGTCGGTATCAGGTCAACAGTAAGGAACACTTATCACTATAGCAAAGACAAAGAAAGTGTTAAGTTTCCAAACAAGATATGCGATAATTAAAATGCATCAAGACCAATGGAAATCGTTGTTTCAAATATGACTGTTTTAAATTAAAGAAGCAAGTTAGAGTAGAATTAACATATATACTTAATATATATAAATGACAGGTTGACACTATCAATGAAACTGTAAAAATTATAAATAAGATTAATGTTAATAGGTCAAGGAGATAGATAGGAATAATGAATCGGTGAAATAACTCGTTAAACTAAAATAAAATTCGACAAAAGTTGACCAATTACGAATTGAGGAATACCAATCACGAACCAATTATTGAGCTTTTAAAGTTTGTTATTTATAATACAAATGGAAGTATGTATAAATATGTAAAACTAAATAAAAAATTAATTAAAGTATGCAGTCAATATAGTTAACAAAACACTTGTGCTAGTATTAAAAAAAGTTGTTTTTATAAGCAGTTTAATGTATATCGTCAGTTTACTGTTTTTGAAGATAATAATAACTATATTTTGTGAAAAAACATATCCACCATTAATTATCCATGAATATCATGAACATAGCGGTCATGATAAAGAAATCAAAATTTAAAGATACAAAGGAGGTTGTAAAAAGGATTGCCATAAAAAAGCAAAATTGATTAACAATATAAAAATTTATGTATAAACGATTCATTAACAAATATAAATAACGATATTTCTGTATATATTTATTTCAAAAAAATATTCAATCAGGCAAATTCCCACTTATTACAAGTGGGTTAATTTATAATCCAAAATAAAAGTAAATAATTTAACAATATTTTCAGATTTATATCATACGTCTTATAAAAATTTTTTTAACGGAGGACCGACAATGACAACAGGAATAAAAAAAATATTTGCAGCAATGCTTTCAATAACAATGCTGGCAAACAGTAATATTTTGCTTATTTCAGCAGATAATGAAACAGAACAAAGTACATCATCAATTTCTTTACAGCCTTTAGATGTGAATGACCGTGAGTTATTTACTTCGCCAGAATCAGACTATGATTTTAACTATCCACATTTAACAAATAATTACTCTGAAAATGAAACTGAAGAGATAATTCTTGATGTGAAAGATTATCAAAGAAGTAAAGCGAAAAGAAATTCAAATAGTAGTGAAACTATAACATATGATGAAGGTTCATGTGGCAATAACGCTACATATACTTTCTCTAACGGCATCCTAACCATATCCGGTAAAGGAGCAATTGATGATTATGAAGGTTATTCTGATGCACCTTGGGTGGCATACAGAGACACGATACATACAATAGCAATAAATGACAAAATAACACAAATCGGTAAATTTGCATTTGCCGGATTCACAAATCTCACAACAATAAAATCTTTTGCAATAAATAATGGAGAAAAAATATATAACAGCGATATTAACAAACTGACACCTAATATTAAAGAAATAAATATATGGGCTTTTATGGATTGTAAATCACTTAGAACAATCAAAATTTGCTCTGAACAAATTCGACAACAAGCTTTTTTTGGGTGTGAAAAACTCGAAACTGCCGTTCTAGAAAACGGAGTAAAAAACATTGAATATAGTATTTTCATATACTGTAATAAAATTGAACAAATAACTATTCCCGCATCTCTTGAATATATGTGGAATAATGCTTTTGTTAATATGAATAGTTTAGCATATATTACTGTAGATAAAGACAATGCAAATTATTCAAATGATGAAAATGGTATCCTTTATAACAAGAATAAAACGGATTTAATTTTTATACCAGAATCATCAAATTGGATGAATAATGATGATAATGATTCAAAATATACAGACTTCTCTGACAATAATTATTTAGTAATAAATAACTGTATATATGATTTTGTTCCTGATGAATATTCTAACGGAACATTTGTCACCAACAATTTAACTAATTCAAAAGGTAAAAAAGCAGATATAAAAGCAGTAAGATTAATTGAAAATAAAGAATATAATGATATATTAAATATTACATTAGGCAGAGACATAGAGTTGTATCCTAAAACCTTTGATAAGACAAAGTGGTATAAAACAAATAAAAATAACACAATGGTAATTTATGAATCATTATCCCCTACATCAAGCACATACAGCAGATTGTATAGATATAATTCTACATCGAATGATGTAAATATTTCTTATTATGATGTTGTTGAAGGTAATGCATTTGAAAATAAAAAAGGTATAAATATTATCATAGATTCAAATAATGCTCCTAAAATTGACCATAAAGCATTTGTTGATGCAGCAATTTCCTCAATATCGGTAGATGGAAAGGAATTATCATACTCAGATTTTACTTTTGATAAAGATGAAATTATTTTAACGTATGAAAATGTTGGTACAGGAGCATTTACCAAGGGTGCAGGAATATTTAAAGATGAAGAGTCACTTAAAGCTCAACTTACACTTGCAATTTTAAAATCTTCACCAACAATGAGTATATATGAAAAGAGTTTTTGCAAAGATTTAATTAAAAAAATGGGATGGAAGGAATTAGCCGAAAAGGATCCCTATGAAGCAGTTTATGCTATACAAAAATGGATAACCAGCAACAGTTATTATACAGGATGGTTAGCTAAGTCCGGCTATTTTGATAAAGTAGTTTATAGTTTTGATAATGAGAATTACATAGATTATTTGGACATGTCTGCACATACTTTCGGAAATATAGCAACCGGATATATTGTGTGCGGAGGATATTCAAGTACACTTCAAGATATAATTAATAATTTAGAAGTAAACACTTTAAAAAGTATAGGATTAGGCAGCCCTACTCACGCATTTGCAATGATTGGGGTTAACGAAAAAGCTTCTCAATCTGATAAAGACATGATATGGTATTATACCGAACCTCAAGGTGCAGCATATTTGAAAGGTCAAAAAAACTTCGGAGCAGAAAGTGAAAGTTATTATGGATATAGAAAAAAAGATTTACATTTAGGTAAAATTAAAGAAACACTGGAAAAAAACAATATTTATTATTCGTATGTCAATGAAAATGGTGAAACTATAATTGTTAATGATAATAATGAGTCTGGTGTTTTAAGTGAAACAGATTATAATTTCCCTAACAAGAATAATATAAATGTTGTAATACATAAGGTAATTTCCAATCCCGATCACGATGTAAATGTTTCGCTTTCCCTTCCGGAAAACATTTCTGCATGCGAATACCGAACAAAAGAAGTTTCTCAAGGATACAAATTATATACAGACGCAGAAAATAAATTAGATTCATTTTCAGTTATTATTAATCCTTGTAATTATAAACACTACAAGAATTATATAAACTTTAAAGATATACTTAAACATCCTAACATTGTTTATGGAAATGTATACAACGTTACAGACGAATATAATTTATATTTATATGGAGTATTCAATGGACATACTGTAACATTTACTATTTCAGATGAAGATCAATTACAACTAAATAAAAAAATATATTACAAAATTAATGATTATGCCGGAATCGGAAATATAGCTATCAGAGCAAATAACTGGGGCGAATTTTACAATTACAGCAGAAATAATAACACCAATATGACAGATTATAAAGAAATAATAAAATACACCGATTTTTCCGGTTATGTTAGCTTAGCAGGTGTTGATGTTTTTGATTTCGACGATCCTGATGTAGGTACTTATTATGGAACTACACTAGTAACAGAGTTTGGTGAAAAAAAGAATGTTGGATATTATATCACAGTGACAAAAGACCCTGAAACGAAGGAAAAATACATTGATATAAAAACATATTCTGTAGGTGATTTAAATCTTAACGGTTCTATTGATAAAGAAGATTTAATAATTTTAAGACGATATTTATTATGTAACTATCAATTTATTCAAACCGGAAGCGACGGAGATTTGACTTTTAACGCTAACAATATAACTGTAAACGGAGATGTAGCCGCTAATGGAACAATGAATATTCTTGGCGGAGTTGCTCATATTAACGGCACATTAACTGCAAGGCATCTAAATGACGCTGTTGGAGGAAGCAATTTAAACTATAAAAAGGTTGACGATGATGAAGAAGCATTCCCAACAGAAATAATTAACAGTACTTTCTCTGATGAAAACATGATGGAATGGTATTTTTCTAATGAAGATATGAAAGTATATGACTTTACTACACAAACTAATCCCGATACTAAAATAAATGGTAAAGATTTATATCCTAACAGAGATATGGAAGAAATTAAAGATACTTACAGTAAGAACGGATATCTAAAGTTTCATGGCGGTTTTAATGTAACCGGTAATGTTAAAGCAACTTATGATATATCTGTTGATAATGCAGAACAATTTAAAACTTCCTCAGTAATTTATTCTGAAAAAGGTGACATTTCAATTACCTCTGACAAGGTAACAATAAACGGATTTATATATGCTCCTAATGGTAAGGTTACCATAACAAGTGACGATTTAAATATCACCGGTACTATTATTGCAAAAGAGCTTGAAATTGTAAGCAAAGGTAATTTAAACTTTAACATAGCTTCTTTGAGTATTGTAGGCGGAGCACAGTTAAGTGAATTTCAGTTTATGCTTGCAGATTTAAATGGTGATGGTCGTATAGATGTTTTTGACAGTATTATTCTTCAAAGAAAGTATATAAATTAAGGTACAATCCCCCGGCATAGCCGGGGGATTTATCTTTATTTTTTCTTTCGATTCCACCACTATACATTCAAGTATCTGCCGAATAATTTGGTCATCGTATGTTAAAAGATGATTTTTGAAACCGTCGAGTATCGTATATATTTCATCAAGGCGGGATTTTGCGTTTTCTCTTTTCTGTTGTACATCCACATACTGAGCGAGCTGCTGTTTCAATCGGCTTTTTTCATTCATCAGTTTTGTTGCCTTGGCTTCGTCAAAGTTTTTCACCGTATTGACAGATATGGCATTCAGCATTTTATGAAATTCGACAGTGTTTCGGGCAAACCATGATATGGATTCGTCGTGCCTTTTAAAGCTTGTGCCTGAGATTCCTTTATCTGCGAATATTTCCATCAAGGCACGCTTTAATTGCCTGCGAATCTGATAATTGTATTATATCAGAATTTGCAATAACCGTATTGAGCAATTCCGTTATTTTACCGAGTAAATCACAGTCATTGATATTTACAGTCGTTCTGCAATCTTTACAGTGCCGCCAATCTTTCGATTTCCTGGAAGTATCGTGCCGATTGCATATGGCATCTCCCAACCGCACGACAGCATATCCTGTAAGCCTATGCCGTTTTGCGTTGTCAGTCTATGTTGTCACGCCAATATATGTTCAAATCAGAGTATAATTGCTATGGTGTATTTTCCATTTCGATCGGTTTTACCATCTAATATAAGTAATTTATCGAAAGTGAAGTTCTTGTCAGTTTAAGTTTAACATTGCTTATTTTTGTCGTATATCAATGATTTAAAAATGAATTCGGATAATTGTAACCGAATTCATTTATTACTTTTACAAAATTTTGTCACATCAAATTTAATCTTATATAAATACATTAAGTTTGATTTTTTTCTGACAATTTACAAGTTTTATAATCTTTTTTTCATCGGTTTTAATCGTTTTAACGCCGAAAATAAAATAAACAATATGAAATACCCACACCCCTGCAAGAATTGCACACGGAATATAAATCTCTTTCAGCATCATCATAGTAAAACCAACGCTCATAAGCAGTGTTACAGTAATCATGATACGGATTTTTGTTTTCCATGTCATACCTTTGCCTTTTATATAATTTTCCAAGTTGTTTTTATATAGCTTTGTTCCAAAAAACCAGTTATGCAGTCTTTCAGAGCTTTCGGCAAAGCAAAACGCCGCAAGCAGTAAAAACGGAAATGCAGGTAGAAGCGGCAATATTGCTCCTATAGCACCGAGTGCCAGCCCGGTGCAACCTAAAATCACATATAGAACCTTTTTAATATTCATTCTTTTTCCAATCGCTTTCTTTCTTTTTTTGTTTCTATCACATGCCGGATTGCCGCCACAGGGTGATGAAAGATCATTCGAGGTCCTGCAAAACGCATTACCGCACGAATCTTCTCACGCATTTCCGGCTTATAGCAATGCACCTTGCAATTTGAGCAAAAGGTTTTTGTCTCCATAAACGGGCATTTGTCACTTCGCAATCTTGCATATCTGTCAAGCTCGGCACAGTCCGAACAAAGTCCTTTTTTTGTTTTGTGATTCTTTCTGCAGTATAGGGCAATCATCTGAGATACCATAGATTTTTCCAGTTCACGCTTTGACTGTATATTCTTTTCCATCAGCTCATCCTCCCATGCTCTACAGAATAGACTTTGTCAGCAATGCGCATAGTAGACTGACGGTGAGATACCAGTACAACGGTTTTATTCTCTCGTTCTTCTTGAAGTGATTTTAAGATTACCGCTTCATTCAAACTGTCAAGGTTACTCGTAGGTTCGTCGAGAAGCATAAACGGTGCGTTATGTAAAAATGCACGTGCCAGACCAAGTCTCTGCCGTTCTCCGCCCGATAGTGTGTCACCAAGCTCTCCTACGGGAGTATCATAACCCTGTGGCAAACTCATGATAAAGTCGTGCACCGATGCCTTTTTGCAGGCTTCTTCTATGTCTACATCTGTCGCACCGAGATTTGCGATACGCAGATTGTTTTTTATGCTGTCGTGGAACAAGTGAGTTTCCTGAGTTACAAAGCTTTCCGTATTTCGAAGATTTGTTGAATTGATGCAGGAAATGTCAGTGTCGGAAATTTTTATGCAGCCCTTTTGCACATTCCAAAATCGCATAAACAGCTTGAGCAATGTGGATTTTCCGCTGCCGCTCCGCCCAATAATGCCCACAACCGAGCCTTCGGGGATTTGCAGGGATACATTGTCAAGAATTGTTTCTGCTCCATAAGAAAAAGTAACTTTTTCGGCGGAAGCACCGTTGAAAATTTTTTCATCTTTGCCCGTTACTTCTTCAACCGCAGGCGTTTCGTCAAGAATATCCAGTACACGGTTGCCGGCAGCAAAAGTATTCTGCAAGGTACTTCCGAGATTTGCCAACGCCACACAGGGACCAAAAGAGCTCATCAGAGCAATCGTCGGAATCAGAACACCTGAAAAATCTACCGCACCGCTTTGATACAGCACCGCCGACACAAACAGCATAGCGATATCAAAAACAAGGATTGCTGTATTTGTTACTGCCGTGTTGCGACCTGCCGTGCGTTTCATTCGTGCTTCGTCCTTTGACAGCTCGTCTGTTCTCTCATTCATCTCGCAAAGACGCTTTTCGCCTTGTCCGTACTGAATCGTTTCGGAAAGTCCGCGCAAACTATCGAGAACAAAGCTGCTCAAGTTCCCCGATTTAGTACGGAACCTTATTCCGTCGTCACCGCTGAGTTTTGATGTCACAACAGGAATAATTACTCCTGCAGTTATATATGCAACAAGTGCTATAATCCCGAGGATCGGGTGATAGCTTCCAATGAACAGGCACAGCACAACCGTAAATAAGAGTGCAATTGCCGCCGGAGAGATAGTATGCGCATAGAACACTTCCAGAAGCTCAATGTCCGATGTAATGACGGAAATTAAATCTCCCTTGTCTTTGCCTTCCAGCTTTGCAGGGCAAAGTTTTCTCAGAACCTGAAAAACCTTATCTCTGATAAGTGCAAGTAGTTTGAACGCAATAAAGTGATTGCACGCCTGCTCTGCATAACGAAGAATTCCGCGCAGAAGAGCAAATACTCCAACCGATAAAAACAATGCTGACAGTCCAAGCGGTGTATGAAAATGCATAAGGTCAAGTATGGCATAACCGCCGAAAATCGTGATAAAAGCAGCACAAAGGTGTCCGATCAGACCCATGAAAATCGCAAGAATCATAAAACCTGCGAGCGGTTTCACAATTCCAATCAGTCTTATCATTACCGTAAATCCGTTTCTTTTTTTCATGTGTCTGTACCGTCCTTCCCATAGTTTTCAAGATTCTGTTGTGCATACCAAAGCTGCGCATATACTCCGTCTTTTGCAATCAGTTCTTCATGATTTCCACGCTCTTTGACAGAACCTTTTTCCATAACATAAATATTGTCTGAATCCGTTGCATTAGCAAGACGATGAGATATAAGAATCACTGTTTTTATCTTTGCGATCGAATGAATCTCTCTCATAATATCATTTTCACTCTCCACATCAATGTTAGAGGTAGCTTCATCAAAGATATATACGGGACTGTCGTGAAGCAGTGCTCTTGCCAGTGCCAGACGCTGACACTGACCGCCAGAAAGATTGCCTGCTTTTTCGGAGAGAGGCGTGTCGAGACCGTTTTCACTTTTAAAAAATCCGTCAAGTTTTACCCGTTTAAGCACTGTCCACAGCTCGCTGTCGTCAGCATTGGGTTTACCTATCAAAAGATTCTCCCTCACCGTTCCTTTGAACAGATAGCTTTGATGACTGATATAGGTAAAGTTTTGCATTAAACTTGCTTCGTTAATTTCTGAAAGCTCTGTCCCGCCGACTGTAACGGAGCCTGTATAGCCTTTGTTCCGTCCCATCAGAATTGCAGCAATCGTTGATTTTCCGCAACCTGATTTGCCAATGATAGAAGTAAACGAGCCTTTTGGAAAACGCATATCTATTCCATGAAGAATTTCTCTGTCAGCATCATAGGAAAAATGCAGATCTGAACAGATAATCGAACAGTCCGCAGGAACTCTTTCTATTTTACTTTCTGCCTCAGGCAGATCCAGCAAACGGAATATTTTATCGCTTGCCGCCATACCGTTCATTGCAATGTGAAAAAACGAACCGAGTTGTCTCATAGGAATAAAGAAATCTGCCGCAAGCAAAATAATTAAAAGACACCCGGCAAGCGTGACATGTCCGCTTCGATATTGTATCGCCGCCATGATTACGCCCAAAGCCGCACCACCGTAAGCAATGAGATCCATAATCGTAATGGAATTAAGCTGCATGGTCAGCACTTTCATGGTAATCTTACGGAACTTTTCCGATTCTCTGTTCATTTCTTCATTTTTAAAGCCATCCGCCTGATAAATTTTCAGAGTTGTCAGTCCCTGCAAGTTTTCAAGGAATGTATCACCCAACGCCGTGTACTGTCCCCAGTACTTAGACAGTAACTTTTTCGCCCATGTCTGAACCGCTGCTATTGCAATGGGAATCAGCGGAACACACACAATCAGAACGATTGCTGAAGGTATATTGATAAAGCACAAGTACACAAACAGCGTCAGCGGTGCAAGCATGGCGTAGAAAAACTGCGGCAGATATGCGCCGAAGTAGGTTTCAAGCTGATCTACACCTTCCACCGCCACCTGAACAACCTCTGAGGTTTTTACCTGTTCGTTATAGGAAGTACCGAGTTTTAAAAGTTTTCGGTATATATTTTCACGAAGTGTTTTTTTCACTGCCTTTGACGACATATATCCCATGCGGGAAGTGCCTACGGTGCATACAAATCGGATAATAACCGCAATAACAGCGGCAATCGCTGTCATTATGATACTTTTGATATCAGCTGTCTTTCTAAATAAGTCTTGCATCAAATATGTAATACTGGTCATCATGCTGATATTCGCCGCAAGAGAGCACCATTGCAAAATCACATTTCCTGCCACATACTTTTTGCTCTCGCTAACCGTTGCAATCAGTAGTTTATTGATCATCATAAAACATCACCGTCGTTCTTTTTTCGTGTCAGACACCGAAGCGCTTCATAGCTTTCTGTACTGACAGCGTGTTCCATCTCACATGCATCCGCCGCCGCTGTTTTCTCATTCACACCGAGTTCCATGAGAAGCTCCTTAAGCATCTGATTTTTCTTTAAAGTGTTTTCGGCAACCTTTCGTCCCTCATCAGTAAGAAAAACCTCATGTGCCGAATTTTTATTCACATATCCTTCCTCTATGAGCCGCTTTAAAATAACAGAAACGGTCGGGCGGGACACACCCAATTCTTCTGCAATCTCTACACCACGGACGCCGCTGTGCTTGCGGTTTAGCAGATAAATTGTTTTCAGATAGTCTTCTGTTGTGCGTTTCAAAATTTGTACCTCCCATCTAAATCGGCAAAATAAACGGCTTGCCATCTGTCTTTTGGATTTTCAGGTCTACATCATAAACTTCGCGCACAAGCTCGGTAGTAATCACTTCTTCCGGTTGCCCCTGTGCAATAATCTTTCCGTCCTTCATGGCAACGATTTCATCACTGTAATACAGAGATTGATTGATATCGTGTAAAACCATAACTATGGTAATGCCGAATTTACGGTTTAACTGTTTGATAAGTTTCAATATTTGCAATTGATAGCGGACGTCGAGATAAGTGGTTGGTTCATCGAGAAACAGTATTTTTGCATCCTGTGCCAGTGCCATGGCAATCCACACACGCTGTTTTTGCCCACCCGACAGTTCTGCCACTGCCTTGTCTTTATGTTTCAAGGTATGGGTAATGTCCATTGCCCATCGGACTTTTTCTTCATCCTCTTTAGTGTAAGAGTAAAGTCCCATCGTGTGATACGGTGTTCTGCCGTAGGATATCAGCTTTTCCACCGACAAATCGGCGGGAGCCGTGTTATACTGATGCACAATCGCTGCCTGTTTTGCAAAATCTTTGAGTTTGATGTCAGCAAGACTTTTTCCACCGAGCAGTATTTCGCCGTTGTCCTGCTTAAGATTTTTAGTCATTAAATTAAAAAGCGTTGATTTTCCACAACCGTTCGAACCAATCAGCGTTGTGATTTTTCCTTCAAGAAGATTAAAAGACAATCCCTTCAACACCTTATGTTTTTTATAAGCAAAATGGAGGTTTTTGACCGAATATATAATTTTACTGTCCATAGCCGTTTTTAGACCTCCTTAGCAAAATAATGAAAAACGGACCACCGATGACCGACATAATGACCGATGCACTAATTTCATATGGAGCAGCAACTGTACGTCCGAGCGTATCGGCAAGAAGTAATGTTAACGCGCCGAGCAGAACGGTGTAAGGAATCAGCACTTTATGATTTGAACCTACCAGCAGCCGCGCGATATGCGGAACGATAAGTCCTAAAAAACTGATTGGACCGATCACCGCTGTGGAAATACCGGCAAGCAAGACAGCAATTACCGAGATTACAATTCGGCTTCCGGTGACATTCACACCAAGACTTCTTGCGGTTTTATCTTCTAAAGCAAGGAGATTGCACTGCCCCGTAACAAATAAACTTGCAATCAAACCAATTACAGAATAAATAAGCAGCGTTCTGAAATCGTCCCATGTTTTCATGGTGATGTTAGCATTGACAATGCTTGCAACACCCGAATAATTGCTTCCGGTGCCGCTGTTGAATGCACTCATAAGTCCCGTAAACATAGCATTAACCGCCACACCTACAAGAATGATACGAAGTGGTGACAATCCGTCTTTATAGGAAAGGCTGTATACCAAAATAAATGCAATCATCCCGCCGATAAACGAAAACAAAGGCGTGAAGAAAAACAGCGACGGAAAAAAAGCGGTTATCAGAATGGCGGTAAGACTTGCACCGCTGCTGATACCGATAATTCCCGGGTCGGCAAGAGGATTTTTCATTACCGCCTGTAAAAGTACGCCCGATACGGCAGTCGCCGCACCACCGAGCATAGCGATCAGGATTCGTGGAAAGCGAAGATCAAAAATCGTCGCTACATTGGGGTTATATTCAATAAACAGTCCTTTAAACAGTTCTGCGGGTGATACTTTCAAGCTTCCGGTATTGACGGCAAACAGAAAAAGCACTACCAGTACAAATGCTGTAATGATAAAAGACCATACTTTTTTTCGTGTACTGATCAAATGGATACCTCCTTAGGTTTTATAGGTTAGACGGTGCTAACAAGAAGATTTTTTTAATGCCCGTCGCCGTACTATGGCTACGGGCATTTTATTACTCAGGATTATTCTTCATATAATATGGGCTGCAAATCATCTAAAGCTTCTTTATATCGAAAAGTTGCGCTCATACCGAATTTTTCATTGTCAAGATCAAATACTTTGCCGTTTTTTACAGCATTAAAATGCTTCCAAATATCGTTGGTTTCAAATTCTTCGGCAAACATAGCTGCGACCTGTTTCGGCATAGCGTGAGATGTTCTCAGAATAATATCAGGATTTTTTGAAAGCATATCCTCTGTATTTACATTCAGAAAATCCTGTCCGTTACCGTCGCCGTAGATATTTTCACCGCCTGCAAGTTTCACAAGACTTCCGACATAACTGCTTTCGGTTGCAACTACATAGGAGCCTGGAAGTCCCATTAAAACCAAAACACGAGGAGATTTTTTGACTTTGTTCTGTCTTGCATATTCATTTTTGAAATTCTCATATTCCTTACAGAGTTTATCTGCTTCTATCTTTTTATTGAGCATCTCTCCGATTTCTTTTATAGACTTATACATACCGTCTACACTTTTCAAATTCAGAAAATAACTTGCGACTCCGATATTATCATATTTTGGCTTTAATTCGCTTTCCAAAGAATTTGGCGTAAATACATAATCCGCATCCAATGATTTTAATATTTCCATATCGGGCGCCATAGGAGAACCGAGGCTTTCGGCATTTTCATAAGCCTTTGGTATCGCATAAGCATCTGAATGAGGTATTCCGACAACATGCTCGCTTTCCACACCGAGTGAATCCAGTATTTCGCAGGTTGCAACGGAGGTGGCTGCGATTCGATAGTTCTTTTCGTCTGGCTTGTCAGGTGTTTTATCACCTGTATGCTGATTTACACATCCTGCTAAAAGTGACATAATCACGATGATTAAAAAGAAAAGAGAAAAATGTTTATGTTTCATATTGTCTGCTCCTTATTTTATTCTTTTCTTTATAATGATAAAGGTTATAACGCCTCCAACAATCACAATTGCCGAAACAACAATGACAATATTTCGTGCAGTGTGATTATTGTTTTCTGATGACGGTTCGCTTGCAGGAGTTTTTTCGGTATTTTCTTTTGGCTGCTTTTTCTTTTCTGTTGTTTCAGTATTTACAGAAACAGTTACAGATTGGGTAGTTGCTTCGATAACCTTTTTTTCTGTTGTTTTAGGCTTTCTTACCATTTCACTTTTGAAATTTCCTGAACCGGACTGAACTGAACTTAAGTCCGGTATTACAAAAAATTGTACATCCCGTCCCATAGGGGCTACATAAATAATAGGACTTATTTTTTGTTCCTCTGAATAAACTTCAAAACGATAATGGTTACAGGTATCTCCATCTCGCTCACAGCTTCCTGTCTTTGTAATTTCAGCATCACGATATTCACCGTTTTCATCCTGAACCTGAATGCGAACATTTGTGATATTAGACATCAAACCTAAACCAATAGTAATGTAAGTTTTTCCTCCCGATTTCTCTACCAACAGTTTATCTTGTACAATACTTGCACACATACTGTCTCCGAGTGCAATATTCGTACCTCCGTCAACAGTGTTGCCCGTATCGGGATTGGCATAGGAAGTCTGACGGCTAATCGTATAAGCTCCGTCTCCCAAGGCAAATGCGGAAGCAGAGGCAGTTATCAAGGTAACCGCCATCACTGTTCCGCAAAATATTTTTTTCATTATATTTTGCAGTATCAATTGTTTTTCCGCCTTCTTTCCTTATTCAGTTATTGTTTTTCTGCGTTTTGCGGTGATTACAAGTACACCTGCAGAGGCAAGCATAAGTGCAAGCCAAAGCTCCATGTTTGAATCATCGCCTGTCTGAGGACTTTTCTCAGACCTGTTACCTGTATTTGCAGGAGGAGTTAACGGTTTCTCATCAGTGTTTTCAGAAATGAGTTTGATATCCGCTGTGTTGAATTTCAATCTTGCGTCAAGATCGGTATTTCCCATCATCTCCACGTGCGGATTAACTTTAACACTGATATATTCGCTTATTTCATCCATTTTAAATGAGAAACAGGTAGGATCTCCGCTGCTGCTCTTAGTTTCAACAACTGCATTTACCCAGCTGCCGTCTGCCATTTGCACTTTCATTTCCTGAAGACTTGCAGTGATATTTCCGAAGGTCATAGGACCTGTATATATGTATATGGTTTTTACACCGTTTTTCACTACGATTCGTGCAATTCCGTTTAAAGATTTTGCAGCCATAGATTCTCGGTTTTCAGTTGCGTGCCAAAGAAAAACCGGGATTTCATATACTCCGTCTGACAGATTTTTAATATCAATTGATTTGTCAGAGTCAGAAGATTTTGTACTGCTCGGATTTGACGGTGTATCAGTCTTTTCGGGATTAGAAGGTTCTGTTGGATTAATCGGCTTTTCAGGAACATTCGGTTTTTCATCTTTTATCGGTTTTGCCTCATCAAGCCCTAAAGTAAGCGTAACAACTGTAGAATAGTCATCAATCTCCACTCCACTCATTTTTGCCATAAAATCCACACCGACTGTTAATTTCTGACTACCGTTTTTGTCTGTATTCAGTGCAAAAGAAAGCTCTTTCGGAACAGTAATTTTTTCGCTCACAGGATTATTCGCAAGGCTTCCGTTTACATTGGAAAATACTTCTTCTTTTGTTGAAAGTACCTTAGCACCATCAATTCTTGTAACATTGGCGTCGAATTTGCTAAGTCCCATCGCCGACATATCAATAATCATATGATAATTCGTTAAGGTAACCGTCTTGCTTCCGTCTTCATAAACGGTAATAATTACGCTGTCGCCGAATGCTTTAGAGAATCCTGCCTGAACTGCCGGAAGCGGCGCTGCGCTGGTAAGAGATTTAATCGGTACAAGATAATTACCCGGTTTTGACAAATCAACTTTTTCCTCAGTCGTTTTCTTTTCAAGTGCTGCCACTGCTTTTTGTATTGTATCCGCCATAGTATCTACCTTGCTCTGTTCATCTGCTTACAAACCGCGAACAACTGCATCAACAACGGTTTTTACTGCATTTACTGATTTATCTGTATATACGGATAAGTCTTTCGGTACAGCGGCAATGGCTGCGTCCACCTTTGAATAATCTGCATCTTTAAGTACAAGAGAATTGATTGCATTCTCAATTGCCGCAGCATATCCGTCCACAACACCCTGTTTTGTAATATCCAGACCATTTTGAACAGTATTTTTGGCATCCGTCAGATTCTGCCAAGATTTATCTGTATAAACGGAAGCATCGGCAGGTATTTTGCTGATAGCAGCATCTACAGCACTGTAATCGGCGCCTAAGTATTTGAGGTTATTTTTAGCCGATGTCAGTTCTTCAATCATCGCATTTACCGCGTTAACAGATTCGGGATTCTCAACAATTCTTTTTGCTTTTTCAATTAATTCTGCAAAAACTGAAAAACTTTCTTTTGTATAGTTTTCAGAAGGAATCTGCTCGTATTCTGCAATCAATTGCTCCAAATTCTCAGTGTCAATAATAGGTTTTGCGTTTTCCATATCCAGCGTCAGCGTTACTGTAGTAGGATACGGATTACCACCTCCTAAAAATGCGTCCATAAAGTCTACTGTGATTGATATCTTCTGAGAATTATTTTCATCAAGATTCAAGGGAATTGTTAACTCGTCCGGAACCGTAATGGTTTCCTGAGAGCCTCCCATACCTTTTGTATAAACCTCTTCTTTGGTAGAAAGAATCGTTGCACTCTGAGTTCCTTCTAAAGAGGCATCCGCATCAACAATAGATGCTACATTCGCATCATACTTACTGCCCATAAGGTCAATAATCATGTGATAACTCTTAATAACAGCTGTTTTAGAGCCATCTGCATTTACTATTACGGTTACGGAATTGCCGAATGCTCCTGCAAACGCAGTCTGTACTGCAGGCAGTGGTGCCGCACTGGTCAGCGATTTTATCGGAACAAAATATGTTTTTGATGTTGTTTGCGTGGTTTCAGCAACAAATGCCGTAGTTACAATCATGCCTATGCACATAACAAGAGCCAGTAACAGTGACATGCTGCGTTTCAATAGATTTGGTTTGATTGTTATCATTTCTGTAAATCCTCCTTAATTTTCCTAAATAGGATGTCTGAATTGTTAGTCTATGCTAACTCTGCTTTTTAAAAAACAGCCGTTTTCACGGCTTACAATTTATGCTATGTTCTCCTTTCCGTGATTCTGTTGCTTTGAGCTATAAGTTGTTCGCTTACAAACTCCGATATAAATTTCTCTCCGCACAGGGTTAGCGGTAGCTAACCATACAGCTAAAAAAGTACCCGTATTACGGGTTTTCAATTTACAGAATATATTTTAGCATACATTTTTAAGTTTGGGAAGATATAAATTTGTAGCAATATCGCTACAAACTTAAAGTTTTGAAAAGTTTCAAACGCAAAAAGTCCTATAAATATGTCCTTTTTTCATTGTTGCAAAATTGCAACAACTATTAATAATTTCACTGTTTATCAAACAAATCTACAGCTTTTCTATATCAGGATTGTAAAAATTGCGGTGGATTCCGGCATATGCAACACGCCGGCAGAGCATTCCATCTTCAGACAGACGCTGCCATGAAGTATTTGACCGACGCCCGTTCCCATATTAACAAAATGCAGACTTTCAGCCGGAAAGGAAAGCACATTTCCGTTTATTTCTGCGCTGATATATCGTCCGAAGTTAAAATATTTCAAACTGTTTACCTTGCCTCTCATCAACTTTCCGTTTAATTTAGACTTTGCCGCAATAGATTGTGCACGCAGTTGAATTATTCCTATGCCGTTTTCTATGCACAGTGTACATGGATGTTCGAATCCTTCGTTTGCCATGGAAAGATTATTTCCATTCTTAACATGCTCACGGTATATTAGAAAGGGAAAATGATAACAGCCATCGTGAAACTTTTTGCAAAGAGCGATGCCGCTGAATTGTTTAAAATCGCGTAGTTCATATTTAACACGGTAGTGTTGTTCAGTCGCACGAACTGCGTCCATTGTTTTGTCCGAACAATATAGCGCCCAATAAAAGGCGTCGCGCCTTGCATTTTCTATATCAACACCCTCATATAACAGATGGTTAAGCGTAATATCAATTCTATCTGAATATCGCCTTGCTTCCTGATATCCCGTCGGAGTCAGAATCGGATTTCGTATATCCTCGCAGTCGATATATCCATCTTTTTCAAGAGAAATTAAAGTGCGGCTTATTTTATATTTTTCTACATTCAGTGTTCGCGAAATTCCCGTTACCGTACAATCTTCATCCGATAATTTCAAAAAGCAAAGCAGCACACGAAGTCTTAGAATATCTGGTGTGTCAAACATATGTATCATCTCCTATCATATAATTTTTGTCAATTTTCTTCTGCCGACTCATACCGAGCAGTTCATCCCAAAGCCACATCAAGAATCATCATAAGGCTGAATCCTACAGCAAAAAACACTTGCCGATATTAAAGTGTTTTCCGGCAGACCTTTCGGGAATCAGCTCTTCTACGACTACATATATCATCGCACCTGCCGCAAAGCTTAACAGATACGGCAGCGTCGGAACGACAAAACTTGCAGCTGCAACGGTAAACAGCGCTCCGATTGGCTCTACAATACCGAACGCTGCTCCGTTCAGAAAAGCTTTGTTTTTTTCATTCCCTCTGCCTTCAGCGGCATGGATATGATTGCATCCTCTGGAAAGTGATCTTTGAAGACGGTCGCTCATACTCTTGTTCATAAGAAATACACAAGCCGACCCAAGAACCGTTCCAAAAAACGGTATCAATATTCCTTAAAACGCTTCAACTGTCACAATATTATCCTCTTTCAAAAAGAATCGATCCGTATACTTTTTCTCATATCTCAAACAATATCATTGAGGTGATTGTATTGAGATATGAGAATTTAAACCAATTAATCCGTGAAAGCAGCAGCTCTCGCCGCTATTTTCTTTCTCTGCCGGTCAGTATGCAGTTAAAGCTTCACGAGCATAACGACTATATTCATACAGCGGACGAGCTGCACCGCCGTACAGACGCAATCCTGAAATACGAGCGGCAGGTGGAAATCAGCGAGTATTATCATTTTTAATATTTTGATGCACATTATCACTCTGCATTTTTCAAAGCTTTATCCAGCGCAATTTTTTTGATTCTTCTGAAATCAAAGCCTAAAACGATAAGATATCCGATCAGCACAAACAGGAACATCTTTGCCTCTCCCCAAGAATTCATAATAAAGGTATACCAACCGCTGTAACCTGACATAATCAATTTCCATGCCGCACTCATAACAAAACTTCCGAGGAAAACGCTGATTGCATCGGCAACCACCAAAACAATAGAGGTTGAAAGCAGATACAGCTTTGCTATTTCGCCGTTTTCATAACCGAGAATTTTGGTCATGGAAATGGCGTTCTCGTTTTTCTCGATGATAATCTTTGTAAGCAGATAAATCATCACCGCTGACAGCAAAATGCAAAGCACCTGAAAATACTGCATATACGATCCCATGGAGTGATCAAGCTGGTCGCACATTTTTGTAACATCCCGTTCGGTTATAACCGTCCCTATATGATCCTCCGAAATATCCGTAATTTCCGTATCGGACAGGTATCCGGTAAATTCGTCCTCCTTCAAATCAAATGCCGTGCGGAACTGTTTAAGAGGCATAAACACAGAAATGCTCAAAGACTTGCCGTAAAATCCTGCGACTTTAAATTCGTACTTTTTATTTTCATATTTTTCTTTAAGCGAGATTATATCGCCTACGGATATCCCGTATTTTTCCGCAAAGGAGTTTGAAATATAGACTTGGTTCTTTCCCAAAGCGTCTAAGTCATTGATTTCTACATAGTTGCTGCCGTCTGCAATTCCATATACTGAAATATCTTCATCAATCGCATCGCTTTTTCTTTGCAGCGATTTCATCGCAAAGGCTTCGGCGTTTTCGTTTGTTGTCGTAATGGGTTTTGAGTCCTCATCCTCATAAGATGTCAGAACATACTGATAGTCCGCAAACATCATATCACCCGCATTTTCTTTGTAGTAATCCAAAGTATCGGGCATTCCGATTGCCATTGCCAGCATCACACAGACAAAGAAAATGCCGAAAAACAAAATCAGGTAGTTCGGAATGTTCTGAAAGATAATACGCATACGAAAACGGCTGAAGAATTTCCAGTTTGGCAGACGAATTGCCTTTTTACACTTATTCTTTTTCAAATCCTGCCGCAGAAATTCAAGCGGTGTATGCCTCATTTTTTTCCAGATAACCACGAGATTCACAATAAACATGAGCAAAAACGGAATTACCGTAGTCTTAAAGAATGCCGTCGGATTCCAAACAGTTTCATACACGGGCAGACTGTAACTGTTGTAATACATAGAAACAACCACATTTTTGAACATTGTATATCCAAGCAGATTTCCGACTGCCGCCGCAAACAGCGTAACGATTACAGGCATAGCAAGATAATGCCTAATCAGTTCCGGTCGGGTATATCCTGACGCTCTCAGTGTTCCTATCGTTTTCGATTCTTTTGTAATGGTATTGCTGATGGTTACGGCGAAAATAAAGGCAATAATTACAATAAGAATATCAAGAAGCACGCCGCCCATTGCTTCGTCCGAACCCATATCATCCGTTGCAAAATGAATAGCCTGATTGGCATAGGCAGGAAGATAGTCGGAAAGCTTATTCTCGTCTACAACGGTCTGCGTCAGCAGCGCTTTCATAAAATCATCCGACAGTTTCTTTTCTTCCTTTTCATCCACAGGTGAATTTACATACTGCCATGCATATGCGTGATGAACAGGATTTTCAAGCCTTGCGAAGCCGTCATCTGTGACCATTGCCACATTGAATTTCAAGGCGTCGAACATGAAATCGGTGCTTTTTTCATGAAGAGTAGAATAATTCACATAGGCAATCAGTCCCGTAACTACCCATTCTCTTTCGCCGACTGTAATAGTATCCCCGACTTTCACGCCAACATTGTCTGCATGCATACGGTCAATTGCGATCTCATTTTCAGTTTCGGGAAACCAGCCGTCCAAAAGACAAGCTAAGTTAATATTATCTGTTTTCGCATAAACACGGACATTACCGTCCGCTGTGCCGTCGTTATTATTGTCTTCGTCCTCATTGCGGTAGAAATTCTCGTAAACCGTTACCGGAACAGGCTGAAAATAAGAATCGTTCAATTCATATTTTTCTTCTGCGTCCTCATATTTCTTATCGACTTCGGCAGTCATTTTATACAATGCTTCATCATAAGCTTTTTTATATTCCCTATCATAGGCAGATTTAAACTCTTTCTTGTAGGCGGAATCATAGGCAGTTTGATATTCACCGCTTGCTTTTGCCTGCGCGATTGCTGTCGGAAGCATAGCAGTAACAGTGTTTTCGTCCAACTCCTGTGCTAATAAGGAGTTTTTAATCTGCTTTTTAAAGGATAAATCAAATTCTTTCACAAATTCCGAATCAAATTCTTTTTTAAATTCGGTCTTAAATTCATCCTCGATTTTTTCGTCAAGCTCGGTCTTTCCTTTATCCAGATAATAAGCTTTTACATCTGCCTTCTCGCCGCGAGCTATCTTTGCGAGCAATTCGGCATCCGCTTTGCTTTCAAGCTCAAAATGTCCGTCCTCTAACTTATATTTCGTAACGCCCTCGTTTGCCGCGGTCATCATACTTTCATTGGCAACATACATTCCCGAAACAAATCCGATTGTAAGAATAAGAAAAAGACTGACAACAAGATACTTTTTCCAGTCGCCGAGGAGTTCCCGTGATATCCTGCGACGAAGCGGATTTTTAACTTTTTGTTTTTTCATATCCGCCCACTCCTTACCACTCGAGTTCTGAAGCCGATATTTTATTCGTGTTAATCTCGTTGCGACGGACCATACCGTCTCTAAGCTTTATTACATGATCCGCCATACCTTTTATCGCTTCATTGTGCGTTACCATAATTACCGTATTTTTGTACTTCTGATTGATATCTTCAATCAGCTTTAAAATCTCTTTTGAAGTGGTATAGTCCAGTGCACCCGTAGGCTCGTCGCACAAAAGAATATCGGGATTTTTGACTATCGCCCTACCGATGGAAACGCGCTGCTGCTGTCCGCCCGAAAGCTGATTCGGCAGTTTATGCCGATGCTCGTAAAGGCCGAGCGTATTCAGCAGATCGTCGATATCCAATGAATTATCCGACAGATATGCTCCTACCTCGATATTTTCTTTTACATTGAGATTTCCGATTAAATTGTATAACTGAAATACATAGCCGAGATGCTTACGGCGATACTGCGTCAGCCGCTTTTCGTCCAAATCTTCAAGTTTATCTCCGTTTATGGAAATATAACCCGAATCCGCACTGTCGATACCGCCGATAATATTCAGCAAAGTGGATTTTCCCGAACCCGAAGGACCGAGAAGAACACAGAATTCACCTTTTGCAACGGAAAAACTAAGTCCGCGCAAAACCTCCTGCTTTGTATCTCCACTGCCGAAGGACTTTTTTAAATCGACTATCTCCAAAAATTTCTTTTCTTGCTCTGACATAGTTAAATCACTCCTTTCTTATTTACGGAACAGTGAGAAGCCCTTTTTCTCATAGGCTTCGATCTGCATATTGGCAAGCGTGTATCCCGTATCACCGATTGCTTTTCGCAAATTTTCTTCCGGTATAGGTTTTTCTGTAATAATTTCTGTTTTTCCTTTGCTGTGGGAAGAAGTAACCTTTTTTACCGCAAAATTTTTTCGTATCGTATCATTGATATGGCTTTCGCACATACCGCACATCATCCCGTCGATTTTCAATGTAATTTTTAACATATATATCACTCCTTTATCTTGGCTTCAGTATAAGTTAAGGTAAGCCCGCCTTTGCATATTTCACTGTCGGTTACTGTAAAACCGTTATTTTCTAAAAAATTTATGTATTCTTCCGGCGTCCATTTATGAAACACCTTAAATCCGGAAAGTTCCATCATCCGTATTTTTATTCTGCTTAGCAAACTACCCGCTGCAGTGAAGGTAGGTGCAATTAAAATTCCATTTTGTTTAAGTACACGGTGGATTTCCGACAGTGCTTTCTGCGGATACGGCATAATATGCAGCGCATTGGATATTATCACCGTATCAAATGTTTCGGAAGCATACGGCAGATTCGTTGCATCTTGAACTGAAAAGTGCAGGCGGACAGATTGAGATTTTTCCTTAGCTTGTCTAATCATTTCATTGGAAAAATCAGTTGCTTCCATCATTTTTACGCTGCCTGCAAGCTGCACTGACAATAGTCCCGTTCCACAGGCAAGCTCCAGTACGGTCATATTGCGATTCAATTTCTTTTTTATTCGAGTTACAATCTGTGCGTACATTTTGCTGTCACCCGACATCGCACGATCGTACCTTTTTGCCCATTTATTCCAAAAGATTTTGTTATCAGTCATACCGCGTATTACCTCCTAAAAGCACTATTAGTTAGCAATAACTAACTAATAGCTTAAAGAAAAACAACCGCCATTAATTAGCGGTTGCTAACTCTGATGTTTTAGTATAACATAGAAAACTCCTGTTTGTCAATATACCTTTAATAAATTTGCAAAAAATTCAGAAAAAAGAACAGAACCGGTTGCTTTTAATCCGACTCTGTTCTGTGTTACATTATTCAATTGACCAGCTTTGACTCTCAATTTGCAACTTAACCATACGGGTATAGATACCATTCTTTGCAAGCAGTTTATCCGGCTGTCCCTGTTCTTTCACTCTTCCATCTGACAGAACAACCACCTTATCCGCACCGGCAACAGTACGCATTCGGTGCGCTATTAAAAGAACGGTTTTATCTTTGATCAGGCGTGAGAGCGCAGACTGGATTGCCGTCTCGTTTTCCACATCAAGAGAAGCGGTGGCTTCGTCCAGCAGAATAATAGGAGCATCTTTTAAGAACGCCCGTGCAATGGAAATTCGCTGTCGCTCACCTCCTGAAAGGGAGCTGCCGTTTTCCCCAATGTTGCTGTTCCATTTATCGGGAAGCTTTTCCACAAATTCTTCACAGTTTGCCATTCTCGCCGCTTCTATGACTTCCTCATCTGTTGCGTCCTTTCTGCCGATTCGGACATTTTCAATGACAGTATCGTTAAAGAGCGTTACATCTTGGAACACAATAGAGAATGCGGTCAAAAGCTGTTCGGGATCAACAGAGGCTACATCTACGCTGCCTACGGTGATTTTTCCATTGTCTGCATCCCAGAATCTTGCCGCTAACTTCGCCGCAGTAGATTTACCTCCGCCTGACGGACCAATCAGCGCTGTTACTTCGCCTTGCTTTGTCGTAAATGATACATTTTGAAGCACTGTTTCCTCGCTGTTGTAGGAAAACCCTACATTTTCAAACGCAATATCATAACCCTTTGGGTTGAATTCCTTTTTACCATTTTGCTCCTTGCAGTTTTCAATTTCATTCATACGGTCAATGTTAATTTGCAGGGAATTCATCGCCGCTAAATTTTGCAAGGCGAAAGACATAGGTTCATAAAGTCTTGACACCACAAGCAGGAACATAAAAAAAGTAATTAAAGAAATCGTACCGTCAATTAGCAGAATACTGCCTGCAAGCGCTACAGAGGCAATACCCAGTTTTAAAATCATCTGCGCCGGTACGACGAACATAGCGCTGCCGAATTCGCTTTTGATGTGTCTGCCTTCTAAAACGTCAATTTTTTGATACAACCCGTCCAAATATTCTTTTTCCGCATTGTTGCTTTTCAGATCACGGACAGTTTCCAGGCACTCCTGAATACCATCCTGCACGGCAATTTGAGCCTGATTTTGCTTGCGGGTAAAATAATTCTGTGCCTTTTTGGAAAGACCGACGATCAAAAGCGCTACAGGCAGAACCCACAGTGCGGCAAGTGCAAGCCGCCAATCATAGAAAAACAGGCTGATAGCAATGATGCAAGTAGAAAGAATCGAGGCGTAATACTGCGGTACATAGTGGGAAAACATCTGCTCTGTCGTTGCCACATCTCCGAGCATGGTATTCGTCAGATCCGCAAGGTCTTTTTTCCCGAAGAAAGAAAGAGGGAGCTTACGCAGCTTTTCCGCCAAACGGATTCTGCATTTACCTGATTCTCTGTAAGTGGAGAAGTATGTGGCGTTATATTTCCAATACTCCGAGAGAAAAATCAATAAAAGTGCGGCAACGATTCCGATTCCGTATGATACATAGTGACCTTTCGGTATCGGTCCGTCCATAAAATCATTCACTAAAAAGTACAGCAATCCTACAGGGAACATCAGTACAAGATCCGCAACCGTACACGCCATAGTTGCAATCACAAGTCCCTTTGCACCTTCTCTTGAGAGTGCAAACCGTTTCATTATTCTGTTTATCATATTGCACCTCCAACCTTCCAGCCAATCGAAGTCTGATAATCCTGCCACATTTTCGCATACAAACCATCACTTTGTGACAGCTGATTGTGTGTACCGGATTCCTCGATTTTTCCGTCTTTTAATACAAATATCCTGTCAGCATTTCTAACCGTAGTTAAACGGTGTGCAATCATAATCACTGTTTTATCCTTTGACAGCTCCTCAAAAGCACGCTGTACAAGGGATTCGTTTTCAGGATCGGCAAAGGCAGTTGCTTCATCCAAAACAACGATCGGTGCGTCTTTCAGCATTACACGGGCAATGGCAATACGCTGCTGCTCGCCGCCCGAAAGATAAACGCCTTTAGTGCCGATTACCGTATCAATACCGTCAGGGAGTTTAGCGATAATATCGTCGCACTGTGCCTTATGCAGAGCGTTTTCTGCTTCTTTGCGGGAAGCGTTCGGCTTTGCAAGTCTCACATTTTCAAGAATGGAGGTCTTTAAGAGTCTGCTGTCCTGAAAAACATAGGACACGGTTTCCATCAACTCGGATTTTTTGATATGCTTTACATTTACGCCGCCGACCTTGATTTCACCGCCTGTTGTATCCCAAAACCGTGAAATAAGCCCTGCGGCAGTAGATTTACCGCCGCCTGACGGTCCGACAAGTGCGACGGTTTCACCCGAATGTACCTTAAAGGAAACATTTCTGATCGCATCGTTTTTCGCCTTGCTGTATCGGAAAGAAACATTCTTGAATTCCACCGAGTTATCCTTAGGTGATTCCGTTTTCGGTGCATCGGGAAGCGGTTTCAGATCAAGTATCAAATGAATACGGGTAAGTGCGTCGTTTACCACCATTCCGTTTTCGCTCATAAACAAAACCTTTGTCATGGATGTAGCGATTACAGGCGTGAAAATCACATAGAAAATGAAGCTGAGCAGCAAAGACTGCGATACGGCTTCGCCGCCTGCAAGAATCAGCGCCAGCGTGATTAAAAAGGCAAAGGCACTATTAATAAAAACGGTATACATAAGCATCGGCATACGGCACTTTTTGCAATAGGCGATACAGAATTTATAGTAGCTGTCTATAGAACCCCTGAAGCGTTTGAAGGTATGTACGGTTTGACCGAAAGTTTTTACTACCGGAACGCCTCGTACATATTCCACCGCTTGGTTATTCATATCCGCCAGAGCGTTTTGATAGTTTTTCATATCCTCAGCCATGCCGGGTCCCGCCATTTTGAACATTGCCGCAAAGCCGAGAACAACCGGCACAAGGCAGATTAATCCGAACCGCCAGTCAAACAAGAAAAGCATAACAATCATACCGAGCGGCGTTGTAATCGCTCCTGCCATATCGGGAAGCTGATGGGCAAGATAGGTTTCTGTTGCGCCGGTCGTTTCCGAAATCGTGCGGCGCAGCTTGCCGCTGCCGAACTGCCTGATTTCCCCAAGCGGAAGCGTGGCAATGTGCTTCGTCATGGCAAGGCGCAGATTGGTGGCGATGCGGAACGCCGCAAGATGCGAGCACATCAGCCCCGCGATGTAGGTAAGCACGGCGGCAAAGGCAAACGCCACCGCCATCCAGCCGTAGTGCGTCACATGGACGGCGTTTTCATAGTTCGGCGCAACCTCGATGACCTCCCGCAGGATGCGCCAGATGTACCAAAACGGCACCAGCGCCAACAGTGCGCCGGCGGCGGCAAGCACCCACGAAAGATAGCTTAGGATTCGGTATGTCCCCGCGTAATCCAGCAGGCGGGACAGATTGGATTGCTTTTTCAAAACGGTTCCTCCTTGATTTTGTTTTTTAGTTAGCCAAAGCTAACCAAACGGTCTTTGAAAAGCCGCCGGAGC
>UQYQ01000022.1 GCA_900545345.1 uncultured Ruminococcus sp. | reverse complement strand
CTTGAGTCTCTCTCAAGAATTACAAGGTACTCTTTTCTTGTCTTCTTGTGCTCCATTGTTCAATTTTCAAGATGCTAGTGTTATCTGCTCACTTATTTTACTTGTGTGCGACAACTTTTAAATAATACCACACCAAAATCCTTTTGTCAAGAGTTTTTTCAAAAAAAGTTATTAATAATTATAGTTTAATTTGTTACAAAACAATTTACAGCACAAATTGCTTGAATATATACTATAATTGTATATTATAAAATTATCAACTATTCGTCTTAATCAGAAAGGAATACTAAATTAGTTTTTCTAATTCAGTCAGTAATTTCAGCTTCATTTCCGCTAACTCATTATCGGTTGGACGATTATCATTACTGTACATTAAATCCATAGGATACCACCACACAGGGCCTGCACCTTTGTTCCCATAATCACCAATGTCACCTGTTCTTCTTGGAAACAAATGCCAGTGCAGATGTGCGTCTCCCTGCCCCAAGCACTCATAGTTCATTTTTTCCGCACCAAACGCTTTTTTAGCTGCCTCTGCGACTAAGACCATTTCATGCATAAATCTGGAGGCAAAATCTTTGTCAAGGTGGAAAAGTTCAGTTTTGTGTTGTTTACATAAAAACAAAGTATATCCCTTAAAATGCTGATTATCTCCAATAACAACATAACCCGTATCCAATTCTTTGACGAAATAAGGGTTTGTTCCATTTTTTATCATTTCAATTCTATCACATATTAAGCACACACAAATACCTCCAAGTCCCATTATTGTATTCCTTTAACAAGGAACTCACCAAAAGCGGCAGAGCCTGCGGCGGCTCGCCATGTAATTGACAATTGACAGTTGATAATGAAAAATCACCTGTTTATTATTAACTATACATTATCCACTGTCAACTATCCATTATCCATTGTATAGCCCGCCGTTTCACAAACTCTAATACTTATAAAGCTCCCCAAAGGCGGCAGAGCCAACGGCGGCTCGCCGCTAGTAGCCGGATAAGTCAGGAGTGTATTCCTCATTCTCAATAACAAAATCTAGTATCTTTCCGTAAAAAGCACTTGGATTAAGCATAACCTTCTTCTTAATATATTCCGCCTGAGTTAAATCAGGCGCAAACAATGTCAAATCCATAAGATTCGCTCCGCTGTCCTGGCAGAGAAAATGAACCTCAGCACCTTTCTCTACTTCTTTGACTTCTGCAATTATATTGCTGTCTTTAAGCTTTGCAAAAAATTTAAGACCTGATGAAATAATCTTATCCCTGAAGCTCTTAGGCACAATGCCCTTAAACTCATTTGCCGCCTCATAAGCCTCTTGCGACAGAATATAATAGTTAATTTCATCAACAGTTTCAAGCTTCATCATCTCATCTCTGAGCATTTCTTCAACTGTTTCGGCATAAGTGAAATAATTCACAATCCCGTCAGCAGTCGCAATTTCGGCAAGCTGATTAGGAGTAATTGGTCTATTGATTTGTCTGAGAAAATAACAAAGCAAAATCTTTATTGCATACTTGTCCTGAAGACTCATCATATTCGGCTGCAGATACTTTTCAAAATTATTATCCAACTAAAAACACTCCCGATAAATTAAAAATAGGATAAACACTTAAAAATTAGGGTAATCCATCATGTGTGAAAGAAGTGCAATATTAACAGCAGCTTCCACACAAGGAACAGCACGAGGAACAACACACGGGTCATGTCTGCCCTTTATATTTATGGTTTCATTGGTCAAAGAGCTGTAATCCACAGTATCCTGAGGCTGTGCAATAGACGGTGTAGGCTTAAATGCCACTCTCAGCGTAATAGGCATACCCGAAGAAATTCCACCTAAAATTCCGCCGTGATTATTGCTTCTTGTAACAACGTGTCCACGCTCATCAACATAAAATTCATCGTTATTTTCGCTTCCTAACATTTTAGCACAGTTAAAGCCTACACCGAACTCTATACCCTTAACGGCAGGAATACCGAAAATGAGAGATGCTATACTGTTTTCAAGTCCCTCGAAAATAGGCGAACCTATTCCGGCAGGCACATTTATTGATGCACACTCGATTATTCCGCCGACCGAATCCAAGCACTTACCGGCTTTTTCAATATCTTTCACCATAAGTCTGCCCTGCTTGTCATCAATAGTCGGGAATTCCTTTTCACGAATAGATTTAATATCATCTCTTGAAACTGTGATAGGGTCGAAGGATTTATCCTTAATTCCGTGAACTTCAAGAATATGTGCACCTGTATAAATTCCCCTTCGTTCCAGTATCTGACCTGCAACAGCACCTGCAAAGCATAGAGGAGCTGTCAGTCTTCCCGAAAAATGTCCTCCGCCTCTTCCGTCATTAAAACCGCTGTATCGTACAGCGCCTGTATAATCGGCGTGTCCGGGGCGAGCAAGCTTAGACAAATTAGAATAATCATTTGAATGCTGGTCTGTATTTTGAATTAAAGCACAAAGAGGAGTACCTGTCGTCTTGCCGTTAAAAAGACCCGACATGACCTGAGGCATATCCTTCTCTCGTCTTTGAGTTGAAGTCTTGTTCTTCTTCGGTGCACGCCTTGCCATAAATGACATAAGAACATTCATGTCGATATTCTCCCCTGAAGGTAAATTATCAAGAACAACTCCTATTGCGGGACCGTGACTTTCCCCGAAAATCGATAAGTTAATATTGTGATTCCATACTGATGCCATTATATTTTACCTCCAAGTTTTTTAAAGTCATCAAAAAAGTTAGGATATGATTTTTCAACGCATTCCGCACCTTTTATTATAAGCTTATCTTTGCATTTTATTGACGCTATCGCCATTGCCATTGCTATTCGGTGGTCATTGCAGGCGTCAATTTCACCTCCGTCTAAAAATTCAACTCCGGTAATTTCCAAACCGTCATCAAGCTCTTTAACCTTTCCGCCGACAGCATTTAAAGCATTAGAAATAGCTGACAGCCTGTCACTTTCTTTTATTCTGAGTCTTGCTGCATTTTTTATATGTGAAACGCCGTCACAAAAGCTTGCTAAAACCGTAAAAATCGGAACAAGGTCAGGAATATCAGAACAATCAATATCAAAAGGTTTTAATTGATTTTTATCTGAACTATTATACATTGCATCTTTGCAAATTTCAACAATTCGTTTATCCCCCTGAAAGCTGCTTTCGTTAAGTCCGTCTATGCATATATCACACCCCAAAGCATTTGCAGTATAAAAAAATGCTGCCTGTGAATAATCGCCCTCAACCGATTCGCTGTGCGGTTTCAAAGCTTTTATCCCGCCGACCGAATAACCGTTCGGCGTTTCTTCTATACAAGCACCGAACTTATTCAAGCAGTCAACCGTTATGTCAACATAAGGCTTTGACTGCAAATGAGATGTCAAGACGATTTCACTTTTTCCGTCTAAAACAGATAATGCAAATAAAAGCCCTGTAATAAACTGCGATGATATATCACCCGCAATTTTATATTCTCCCGGCTTTAGCTTTCCCGAAACCGAAAAAGGCATTGTATTGTTATAATCAAACCTTACTCCGTTTTTAGTCATTTCACTTAAATAAGGCGTTATCGGTCTTTGAGGGAGCTTCCCCTTTCCGACAAAGGTTGCATTAACGCCGAGTGCCGAAGCTACAGGAATTAAAAATCTCAAGGTTGAACCTGATTCATTACAGTCTATTACCGCTTCTTTCACAGGCTTTAAAATACCTTTTATATAAACTTTATAAAGTCCCCCGCTGTCCTCAGAACAGCTTATCTCAGCCCCTAACGCTTTCATAGCTTTAATAGTGGCTTCTATGTCCTTTGACATATATATATTTGAAATTACACTTTCTCCCTCTGCTAAGCCTGCTGATATTATCAGCCTGTGAGCAACACTCTTTGACGGAGGAACTGTTATATTTCCTTTTAATATTGACGGAGTTATTTTTATATCCATAGCAAATTTCCTTACATACTTTCTATTATTTCAGCGATAAAACTTTCTTCAATCTCTTTAGCAAAATCACCCTCGCTGAACTCTTTTATCTTGCCTATGCCGTCCTGAATAACAAATCTTAACCTTCCGTCCTTTACCTTTTTATCTGTATAAAGCTTTTTAATAAGTTCTGACTTATCAATATAATCAGGAATTAAAACAGGAAGCTTTGCACGACTGAGCAAAGAAACCACTCTCTTTTCGTCATCTTCACTTGCAAGGCCGAGAGCTTTTGCAAGCTTAACCTCAGCGACAAGACCGATTGACAATGCTTCACCGTGAAGAAGCCTATAGTCACTGACTGTTTCAATAGCACGCCCTACTGTGTGTCCAAGATTTAAAACCTCTCTAAGACCTGTTTCAAGTTCATCTTTCATAACAACCTGATATTTAATCTCACAGTTTTTCTCAGCGATATGTTCACAAATCTCTGTGTTAAATTCGAAAACTTTTTCAATGTTTTCTTCCAAATAGCGAAAAAATTCACAGTCGGCTAAAATTGCGTGTTTAATCGTTTCCGCAAGTCCGCTTGAAACCTCCCTTTGAGGCAAGGTTTTCCATGCTTCTATATCAATATATATTTTTTGAGGCTGGTTAAAAAGCCCAATAAGATTTGTAGCAAGGGGTGTATCTACAGCAGTTTTTCCGCCTACCGAAGCGTCAGCCGCAGACAGAAGAGTGGTAGCAAAATTGACAAAAGGAACTCCCCTGCCGAAAGTACCTGCAATAAAACCTGAAAGGTCGGTGACAACCCCGCCGCCGACTGCAATAATACAGCAGTCCCTGCGATAGCCGCGACTTAGCATTTCATCTTCAATATTCGCCTTCGTTTCACGGGTTTTTGATTTCTCACCGGCAGGAAAAACAAATAAATCGGCTTTCAGACCTTTGTTTTTCAGCTTTTGCAAAATAGAATCAGCATAAAGCTCTTTTACATTACTGTCGGTAATCACCGCATACTTTTTAGCTTTAGGAACTAATCCATTACTAATATCACTTATAAGCTTATCTACCAGATTGTGTCCGATTTCAATATAGTATGAATCATCTACTACCTTTTTAAGCTCAACATAAAACTTCTTCATAATAATATAATTTCCTTAAACAATACCGACTTTATGATTAATCTACGCAATCAAGAGGCTTTCCTGAAAACTCTGCCTGTGCTTTGATTTTTTCCATAGTCTTTGCAAACTGTGCAGGTGTAAGTGACTGTGCACCGTCGCTCCAAGCGTTCTTAGGGTCATTGTGAACCTCAATCTCCAAAGCGTCACATCCACAAGCAACAGCAGCAATAGACATAGGTTCAACCAGTGCTGCTATACCTGTTGCATGGCTTGGGTCAACACAAACAGGAAGATGAGAATGATGCTTAAGAAGCGGTACTGCCGAAATGTCAAGAGTATTTCTTGTTTTAGGCTCAAATGTACGAATTCCTCTTTCACAAAGAATTACTTTGCTGTTTCCGCCTGACATAATATATTCAGCACTCATTAAAAGCTCCTGCATAGTGTTAGCAAGGCCACGCTTTAATAATATAGGTTTGTTTGAATGTCCAAGCTCTTTTAAAAGCTCAAAGTTCTGCATATTTCTTGCACCGACCTGAATAACATCAACATCGCTGAACAAATCAATATGTGCAAGCGACATAATTTCAGTGACAATAGGAAGCCCTGTAACCTTTTTGGCCTGAAGCAGAAGGTCGATTCCCTTTGCGCCGTGTCCCTGAAATGCATAAGGTGATGTTCTCGGCTTGAAAGCTCCTCCACGAAGCATTGTAGCTCCTGCTTCTTTGCAGGCAATTGCAGTAGTTATAATCTGCTCTTCACATTCAACCGAGCATGGTCCTGCAATAACCTGAAGCTTATCGCCTCCAAGCTTTCTGCCCTTAACTTCTATTACCGTATCATCAGGGTGAAATTTTCTGTTTGCATTCTTATAAGGCTCTTGAACACGCTTAACCTCTTCTACAATTTCCTTTGCCTGAATGCTTTCCATATCAATTTTTGTTGTATCCCCGATAAGACCTATAATTTTCGAGTGAAGGCCGTTAATTAAATTCGTCTGAACATCAAATGTTTGAATCCATTTTATAAGCTCATCAATCTGAGCTTCTTTGATATTGTCTTTCAAAATGATTACCATAATAAATCCTCCTAATAAACATGAAAATAATTATCTGTTTTAAATTTACCTTTTATAAATCTACAGCTTCTTGATTTTTGCGAAATTCGCCATAATTTTTTTTGTACCCTTTGTATCAAAGGCAACCTCAAGCATGGTATCGTTTGCCATTCTCTTAGCTGACAGGACAGTTCCCTCACCGAAAATGTTGTGTGAAACTCTGTTTCCTGTCTCAAAATTCTGGTCAGATGCCGTTTTTGTTTCAGCCCTTCTCTTTACTGCAAGCTGTTTTTGAAGTGACATACTTGAAACAGGCTGAGCTTTCGCATATGCCGTGTTTACGCCTGTTGACCGAATTAAACTTTCACTTTCTTCATTAAGGAGCTCAGGCGGAAGCTCCTTGATAAATCGTGACCTGGCGTTTCGGTTAGTGATACCATATAACATTCTCTCACTGCTGTGCAATAAATAAAGCTCTTTCTTCGCTCTTGTTATTGCAACATATGCCAAACGGCGTTCTTCTTCAACTTCAGCCTCACTTTCCATAATGCTTCTCTGCGACGGAAAGATATTTTCCTCCATACCCGCAACAAAAACAGTAGGAAACTCAAGACCCTTTGAAGAGTGAATTGTCATCATAACAACATAATCACCGTCTTCTTCTAAATTATCAACATCGGTAAAGAGAGAAATCTCTTCTAAGAACCCCGAAAGGCTGGGCTCCTCAGCCTCTTCAGAATATTTAACCATAGTAGACTTTAACTCTTCAATATTATCTAAACGCATTTCGCCTTCTTCACCCTGAGATTTCAAAAATGCACGGTATCCCGAAACCTCCATAAGCTCATCTAAAAGCTCTTCAAGAGAAACTGTTTCGGAAATTTCAGTCAAATACTCAAACATCTGTGCTAAAGGAACTAAAACCTTTGCTTTTTTTGAAAGCGGAACTAAAGCCTCGCTATCCTTCATAACATCAATAATAGGAATTCCCAAATCCGATGTTATCTGCTCTAAGGTTGTGACGGTTGCATTGCCGATAGAACGCTTAGGTTCATTGATTATTCTTCTCAGTCTTAAAATATCATTGTGATTGTTTATAACTGCCAAATAAGATAGAATATCCTTTATTTCCTTTCGGTCAAAGAACTTTTGACCGCCGATAATTTTATATGAAATTCCGCTTTGAACAAAAGCCTGCTCAACAGCATTAGACTGAGCGTTCATTCTGTAAAGCACAGCGTATTCGTTATATTTTCTGCCCTGCTTTATACCTGACAAAATCGTATCGGCAATAAACTTAGCCTCATTTCTTTCATTGCCGGCTTTATATACATTAACCTTATCGCCGTCACCCATTGCGGTCCAGAGGTTTTTACCTTTTCTTCCTTTGTTATTTTTTATCAATTCGTTTGCACAGCTTAGAATATTCTGAGTTGAACGATAATTCTGTTCAAGTCTGATAACTGTACACTCGTCAAATTGATTTTCAAACGAAAGAATATTTTCTATCGTTGCACCTCTGAATTTATAAATACTCTGGTCATCATCACCGACAACACACAGATTTTCAAATTTAGATGAAAGCATAGACACCAAACGATACTGCACCATATTCGTATCCTGATACTCGTCAACCACTATGTACTTATACAAATTCTGATAGTGACTCAGCACATCGGGATTTTCTTCAAACAGTCTTACTGTGTGACAGATAATATCGTCAAAATCCATAGCATTTGACGCTAAAAGCTTATGCTGATAGAGTTTATAAATCTTTGCAATAGTTGATTTTCTATAATCTGTCTGATTCTGATTTTCATATTCCTGCGGGCTTATCATCAAATCCTTTTGACGTGAAATCTCTGACAAAACCATTCTCGGCGGAAACATTTTATCAGATATGTCAAGTTCCTGCAAGCACGATTTCAATACTCTTTGCGAATCATCACTGTCGTATATCGTAAAGCTGTTTGTAAAACCGATTTTATCACACTCACGCCTTAGAATTCTTACACAAGCCGAGTGAAATGTAGCAGCTGTTAATCCTTCACCTGCTTCACCGAGCATATTTGATATTCTCTCTTTAAGCTCCCCTGCTGCCTTATTTGTGAAAGTGATAGCTAAAATGTTCCAAGGGTTGACAGTGTCAACGGCTATTATTCTTTTCAGCGTTTCATTGTCATTTTCAAATCCGTCTGCATAACGCTTTAAAAATTCAGCTTCATCATCGGTGAAAAGTGCTTCGTCACTGTTATAAGCATTTCCGAAATATATCATATTAGCTATTCGGTTTACTAAGACTGTTGTCTTTCCGCTTCCTGCTCCCGCTAAAATCAAAACAGGTCCTTTGATTTTAAAAATTGCTTTTCTCTGCTCAGGGTTCATATTTTCAAAATACTTTTCCAAAGCACGCTTTTTTAAATCTATATAATTTTCATTGCCCATGAAATAAACATAACCTCCTGAAATGAAAAAATAATAATTAAAGTAATTATATCACAAGTCCGACAATATTAAAAGGTTTTTTATATTAAAAAATAAAAATTGTTACTTAAAACTATAGATTTTTTATATGTATTAGTGTATAATTTAATAAACAGATTACTTTTTTAAAAAACCACCCGAAAATACGGAGGAATTGCTTTGAAATTATATTCAAACAAAAAATACAACACAATAGCGGCATATGTACTTATTGTTTTGGCTATTGGATTTGTTATGGCAATAGCGGTATTTAAATTTCCGTCTATTCTCAGGCTGATGAGTACGATAGTTGACATTTTGATGCCTGTCATTTGGGGATTCGCTATTGCTTATATACTAAATCCTATTACAAAATCTATAAACGGTCTTTTAAACAAAAGGGTTTTCACCAAAAAGAAAATGCCCAAGCTTACAACAGCTATTTCAGTAACGGCGGTCGAGCTTTTATTTATCGCATTTATAATAGGAGTTATATCAATAATCGTTCCTGCCTTAGTAAGCAGCATATCTGAAATTTTTGCCAACCTGACTTCAATGTTCAGCAGACTTCAGGAATATGCCAAATCGCTGTTCTCAGACCACCCGAAAATATACTCTTTTATATCTGAAAAAATCAGTGAGTATTCAACCAATGCTGCTGACTTGGTTGAAAAGGCAGAGCCTATGCTTAACAATCTGGTTTCAGGAGCGTGGGGATTCTTAGGATTCTTAAAGGATTTCGTTCTCGGCGTGATTGTTTCAATATACTTTTTGTGCAGTAAAGACAATCTTCTCGCCCAGATTAAAAAGATACTTCTTGCAAGCTTTTCAAAGAAAAAGTGCGAAAAGATTTTTGAGGTGGCAAAAAAAAGCCATACTGTTTTCGGCGGTTTTATAACAGGAAAAGTTTTAGATTCGCTTATTATAGGACTTATAGCTGTTCCTTGCCTGCTCATTATGAAAGTTCCGTATGCCATAATGATTGCGGTTATAATAGGCATAACAAATGTAATTCCTTTCTTCGGTCCTTTTATAGGTGCAATACCTACCGGTCTTTTAGTTCTTTTAGTTGAACCTAAAAAGCTTATTCCGTTTATAATATTTGTTATTCTGCTTCAGCAGTTCGACGGTAATTTCTTAGGTCCGAGAATTCTCGGTGATTCAACGGGACTTCCTGCAATATGGGTTATGATTTCACTCTTTGTCGGCGGAGGCTTATTCGGATTTGTAGGAATGATTTTGTCTGTTCCGACATTCGCAGTCATATACAGCCTGTCAAGAGATTCTGTTGAAAAAAAGCTGAGAAGAAAAAAGCTTCCTGTTTCGACCAACTATTATAAAAATGATATTGAACATCTTTATAAAACCAATTCAAATAAAAAGCCCCTGACAATCGAAGAGCTTTACGCACTTGATATTCCGAGCATAGAAGAAGCAAACGAAATAAATCAGGAGTCACATTAAAACGGATTTAAAAATCAATAAAAAAGGGATTGAAATCTTTTTAACGGATTTCAGTCCCTTAACTTTTTAACTATATAATTACGAACAAGGATAATTAAATCTATTTTTTCATCTGATTTCCTTTTATTATCGGTGAAAGAGGTTTATAAATCAAAATGGTAACTAAAGAACATAAAAGTCCTTTAATTAAAGTAAACGGTACATTAAATATACAAAGAGCAGCGAAAAGATTCTTTACTCCCGGTAAAAATTTTCTATAAGCACCAATAATCGCTTCCATACCGCCGAACGCTTTCGCATATATAGGATAAGTAACAAAATAGTTAAGCGGCAGACTTACTATGGTAAATACAAAGGTTCCTATAATACTGGCAATAACAGCACCTTTTTTCGTTTTGTTTTTTCTGTAAATAAGTGACGCCGATAATACAAATGCAGCACTTGTTACAAAATCGAAAATATCTCCTACTCCCATAGTTGTGCCTAATCCTTTAATCACTAAGTGTATAATGTCTTTTATAAGACATACTAACACACCTGAAACAGGTCCGAAAGCAAAACCTGTAATAAGCGGAATTACATTTGATAAATCAAGCTTTATAAAGCTTGGCATAAACGGAACAGGAAAATCAAAATAATATATTAAAAGTGAAACAGCACTCATAACTGCAATTACCGCAAGTTTCCTTGTATTAATTTTTTTTGTGTTTGACATGATAAAATCAGTCCTTTCCAGATATTTTAATAAATGTGTAAATCACACATACAAAGCCTGAAAACTATAGGCTTTTTTAAAAAATCGGGAGAAACAAAAGAAAAAACCTCTGAACAAAAATGCTCAGAGGTATTTTTATGCTTAATATCATAAAATACTGTCGTTTCTTCCATCCGGACTTTAACCGTCGGTTTTGGAATTTCACCAAATCGGCAGAGATTATCTCTGTTCGTGGACTTTAACCACCGGTGTGGAATTTCACCACCCCCTGAAACTAATTATTCTATTTTAGGGTTTGAATTCACCTTGTTCGCAATTGTTTAGACAGAATTTGAGCCGGTTCCGTTAACGGAATTGCCACACTGATTTTTGTGACAAAGGCTCAAAAACGCGTGTGAAAAAATTCTTTTTCACACTATGCTCTTTCCATATATTCGCCTGTTCTGGTATCGATTCTGATTACATCACCGATTTCAATAAACAGAGGAACCTTAATCTCCGCACCTGTTTCTAAAGTTGCAGGCTTAGTAGCATTAGTAGCTGTATCACCCTTAAAACCTGGGTCTGTTTCAGTTACTTCAAGTTCAACAAAGTTAGGCGGTTCAACACCGAAAACATTGCCTTTATAAGAAAGAATCTTACAAATCATCTGTTCTTTAACAAACTTAAAGTTATCGTCAAGTTCAGAATCGTTAATAGGAATCTGCTCATATGTTTCAGGGTCCATAAAGTAGTATAAATCACCGTCAGTATATGAATATTCCATATCCTTTCTTTCAACGAATGCTGTAGGGAATTTTGCTGTTGGATTATAAGTCTTTTCAACAACAGAGCCTGAAATTACATTTCTAACCTTAGCTCTTACAAAAGCCGCACCCTTACCGGGTTTAACATGCTGAAACTCAACAATCTGCATTACGTTTCCGTCTTCTTCAAAAGTCATTCCATTTCTGAAATCTCCTGCTGTTACCATAAATTTATCCTCCAAATAAAAATCATATTAAAATCTGTGCATTACAAAAACACTTATAATGCTATTGAAAACATTATACCAAAAATTTATATTAATTGCAACCCCTAAAATAAAACTATAAAACAATCAGTTCTTTAGGTGCTTTCGTTAAATTCTCACAGCCGTTCTCTTTAAGCACAACAAAATCCTCAATTCTCACTCCGAACTCGCCCTCTATATAAATACCCGGTTCAATTGTTACTACAGAGTTCTTCAAAAGCCCATAATCCGAATTTGGCGAAGCATTCGGAAATTCATGTATTTCAAGTCCTACACCATGTCCGAGAGAATGACCGAAGCATTCACCGTAACCCTCATTTGAAATTATATCACGGGCAATCTTATCCAACTGACTTCCGCTTATCCCTGCCTTTGCAAAATCAATACACTGCTTTTGAGCATCTAAAACTATGTCATAAATTTTTTGCTGTTTATCAGTCGGTTCACCAACGCATACCGTTCTTGTCATATCACTGTGATAACCGTCATAAACCGCACCGAAATCCATTAAAACAAAGTCGCCCTGCTCAACCTTCTTATCGCTTGGTACACCATGAGGCATAGAAGTGTTTTTGCCTGACAGCACAATAGTTTCAAACGACAAAGCCTCTGCACCGTTTTCAAGCATCAGGCTGTCAAGCTTCAGAGCAATTTCCCGCTCATTTTTTCCGGATTTTATAAAATTCAACAATTCGCTGAACGCTTTTTCTGCTATTCTCTGAGCTTTTTCAATCTTTTGAATTTCTTCGTCACTCTTCACTGTTCTAAGCGATGTGATAAGCCTGCTAAGCTCTTTATCGGCAATTATCTTCCCTTTTAAATTTGCTTTGAAATCTATAAGCCCGCTTACTGTCAGATAATCGCTTTCAATAGCAATTCGTTTTGCTCCGTGCTTTTTCAAAAGACCGTTTATCTGATGAAAAAGTCTTTGCTGTTCAATGACCTCACAAGCTTTAACTTTACTTTTAGCTTTTTCAATATATCTGAAATCTATTATAAGATACGCTTTATCGGGAAAAACAACTACCGTTCCTGCTGATGATTTCATATCGGTAAAATAACGCCTGTTCACATCTGAAGTTATTATTGCACAATCGCAGAAATCACCGATTTTCGCCTGAAGCTTTTCAATATTAGTCAATCTATTCGCCCTCTTTACTGCTATGCTTATCAAAGTAAGAAACCAACTCATCAAGTCCTAAAAAATAGCTTTTCTTGCCATACCCCGAAATCTGTGAAATACAGACTTCTTCAATTACAGAATTTGCTCTGAATCCCTCACGGGCATGAATATCACTTAAATGAACCTCGACAACAGGTATTCTTATAGCTTTAATTGCATCTCTTATTGCATAACTGTAATGAGTATATGCACCTGCGTTTAAGACAACTCCGTCAAAAGCTTTTCTTGCTTCATGAAGCTTGTCAATTATTGCACCCTCATGGTTTGACTGAAATATTTCACATTCAAGACCTCGCTTTTGGGCATTTTCCAAAATTTCATTATTAATACTTTCAAAACTGTCAGTTCCGTAAATCCCCGGCTCACGCTCTCCGAGAAGATTTAAGTTCGGACCATGTATAACTAAAACTTTTTTCATATAAATCACCATTTCTATATTATAAAACCGACTGATAATACATCTTCATAGTAAGAGCATCCTCTGCCTGAGTTCCTGCACTCTCACAAATAAATGTAGGAGATAAATTCTTCTTCGCTACAAGCTCCATCAAAGGCTCGTAATCAGGACCGAAGCCCTGATTATCATCAAAAGTCAAATGCTTTTTCTCACCGCCGGGGTCTGTAAATATTATCTTTGAAAAATGACTATGGAAAACTTTCAGTCTGTCGCTTCCGAGCTTGTTTTCAATCTTGTCCAGTATTTCTTCATACTCAGTCTTGCCCTTTATTCCGCCGAAAGTTCTTGCATTAAGATGACCGAAATCTATGCACGGAATAAAGGTATCATCCAAAGCACAAAGCTCTAATACCTCTTCTAAATTACCAAGCTGGTTTACCTTTCCCATTGTTTCGGGGCAGAAATGTATACTCTCAAATCCTTTTGAAACAGCTTCATCTCTTGCACGGATAAGTGTATCCTTAGCAAGCTCCAGAGCTTCCTCACGGGTTATTTTTGCACACGAACCTGAATGAATCACAATTCTGTCTGCACCGATTTTCATTGCAGCATCAGCACTTTGAATTATATAGTTTATACTGTTATCACGCTTTTCCTTTTCAACACTTGAAAGAGATATAAAATACGGTGCATGAAGCGATAGCTTAATACCGAATTTTTCTGCATTCTCTCGAAGTGCAAAAGCTGTTTTATCAGAAACCCTTACACCCTTTCCGCACTGATATTCATATGCGTCTATGCCAAGCTCTTTAATAAACTGCGGTGCATCTATCGAGCTTTTATATTTTTTTGAGAAGCTTTCGCTATTCCCTGCCGGACCGAATAATGCTGGCATATTAACACTTCCTTTTATTTGATATTTATTATTGTATCATATTAGAATAAGATTTTCAAATATCACAGCACAAAACTTTTTATCTGATATTGCAATAGATAATAAAAAATAATATAATAGATATGTGATAAAATGCAAATTTTGATTTTTACTATACAAACTTTTGTACAGTAGACTTTATATAATAAATAAAAACATCAAGGAGAATTAGAATGGCTAAGCTAAAACAGGTTTATGTTTGTTCAAACTGCGGATATGAAAGCTCAAAATGGAACGGAAAATGTCCAAACTGCGGAGAGTGGAACACATTTGAAGAAACCACCGCAGCCGTAAGCACAGCAGGCAAGGCTTCTAAAGGAGCAGTTAATATATCTGCAAATATAAAAGCAATCGGTGATATTGACGGAAGCTATGATGAGGTAAGATACAGCACAGGACTTTCTGAACTCGACAGAGTATTGGGCGGCGGACTTGTCAAAGGCTCGCTTGTGCTTTTAGGCGGAGAACCGGGAATCGGTAAATCAACAATTCTCCTTCAGATATGCAAAACTCTTTGCCTGAACAAATCTGTGCTTTATGTTTCAGGTGAAGAATCAATGCGTCAGATAAAAATGCGTGCCGAGCGTTTGGGCGTATTGAGTGAGAATTTGTATCTTCTTTCACACACCGATGCAGAAGCAATCTGCGAGGCGGTAAAAAGTCAAAAGCCTGACATAGTTATAATAGACTCTATTCAGACAATGAACATTTCCGCTATATCGTCATCTCAGGGAAGCATAACTCAAGTCAGAGAATGTACAAACCTGTTTATGCATACTGCCAAATCTGAGGAAATACCGTTTTTTATCGTCGGTCATGTCAACAAAGACGGAGCAATTGCAGGACCTAAGGTTATGGAGCATATAGTTGACGCTGTTTTGTATTTTGAAGGTCAGAGAAATATGTCCTACCGTATACTAAGAGCGGTCAAAAACAGATACGGCTCAACTAACGAAATCGGCGTTTTTGAAATGAGTGACAAGGGACTTCTTGAAGTAGAAAACCCGTCTATGATGCTTCTTTCAGGTCGTCCTGTTGATGTATCAGGCTGTTGTGTTGCCTGTGTTATGGAGGGTTCCCGCCCTATCATGGCAGAGGTTCAGGCACTTGTTGCCAAAAGCGGTTTTGCCTCACCGAGAAGAACATCAACAGGCTTTGACTATAACAGAATGTCAATAATCATTGCCGTGTTGGAAAAGCGTCTGGGATTTTATTTCGGAAACCTCGATGTTTTTATGAATATTGTAGGCGGATTAAGACTTGACGAACCTGCTGCCGATTTGTCAATAGCATTGGCTTTATATTCAAGCCTTACCGATAAAGTTATTCCTGACAAAGTTATAGCTATGGGTGAAATAGGACTCGGCGGAGAACTTAGAAGCATTTCTCATATTACTCAGAGGCTTTCGGAAATAGAACGACTCGGTTTTGAAAAATGCATTGTTCCCAAAAGTTCGCTAAAAGGCATTGACATATCAAAATACAAAATGAAAGTAATAGGTGCATATTCAATTAAAGGTGCATTTAAAGAAGCGTTTATATGAATTTTTCATATACAAAAAATCCGCTGAAAATTCAGCGGATTTTTTTGCTTAAATGAAATAAAAAGCAAATTAAATATTAACTTTCAATCACGCAATGGGGCAAATTACATATAATATTGTTAGAGGCGGAAAGCATTGAATTTCTGCTTAATAAAAAATCATATGCAGATTCCGTCTTAATAAAACTTTCAGAAAGTATGGTAATCTCATGAATCAGGAAACATCATATTTATGGGACTTATCGGTTGGTGACAAAGCAAAGGTTCAAAACATTGAAACCTCTGATTTTATAAAAAGAAGAATGCTCGATATGGGACTTATCAAGGGTACATATGTCGAGGTTCTTCAAAAAAGCCCCGCCGGAGATCCCGTTGCATATTTTATCAGAGGGGCAGTTATAGCTCTTCGAGATGAAGATACAAAAAAAATTTTAGTGCAAAAAATATAGATAAATGAATTCTAAATAAGTGAAAAGTGCGTTAATAACTAACGCACTTTATTTTTACATATAATCCGCTGTTTGATATTGTCGCTGACAATTCATAAAACTGCTAAAACAAAGGAGGAGATTTTATTGAGTTATAATAATACAAATGGAGAAAAAGCTAAACACAAAGAAACTGAGAATGTAAAGAAAACAATAGCACTCGCCGGCAATCCAAATGTGGGAAAATCAACAATATTCAACGCACTTACAGGACTGAATCAGCATACAGGGAACTGGACGGGTAAAACCGTATCAAATGCCAAAGGGAAATATACATACAATGATAAAAGCTTTGAGCTTGTTGACCTTCCCGGTACATATTCACTTTTTGCAGGCTCTGCTGAAGAAGAGGTGGCAAGAGATTATATCGAAAGCGGAAACCCTGATGCTGTTATCATCGTTTGTGACGCAACCTGTCTTGAACGAAATTTGAATCTTGCACTTCAAATAATAAACATTTCAAATCGTGTTATTTTATGTGTAAATCTCATGGATGAAGCCAGAAAAAAAGGAATAAATATAGACTGTGATGAACTGTCACTGCAGCTTGGCTGTGAGGTTGTGGGCGTAGTTGCCAGAAGTGAACAAGGTCTTGATGAACTGAAAAAAACGGTTGACATTGTATGTTCATCACCGGCACAAAAATTTTTAAGAAAAATTGATTTCAGCGGCTGTATAAGCGAAGAAGACCGAACAGTAAAATATGTTGCAACCGGTGAAGAAATAGCAAAAAAATGCGTTTCATTTAATAAAGAAAGCTATGATAAGCGTGACAGAATACTTGACAAAATCTTCACCTCACGACTCACAGGAATACCGATAATGCTTTTACTTTTAGGCGGTATTTTCTGGCTTACAATAATCGGTGCAAATTATCCGTCAGAGCTCTTATCACAGTTTTTCAACCGGCTTCAGATACATATTTCTGATTTTTTTGAATATATTAATTCACCGGCATGGCTCAGCGGAATAATAGTTGACGGAATATACAAAACTGTTTCATGGGTAGTTGCGGTAATGCTTCCGCCTATGGCAATTTTCTTTCCTCTGTTCACACTTCTTGAAGACTTTGGGTATCTTCCGAGAGTTGCGTTTAACCTGGACAAATTTTTCAGAAAGTCCGGTGCTGACGGAAAATCAGCTCTGACCATGTGCATGGGATTCGGATGTAATGCATGCGGTGTTGTAGGATGCAGAATAATTTCATCTCCGAGAGAGCGTATTATATCAATGCTTACAAACTCATTCGTTCCCTGCAATGGGAGATTTCCAACCATCATAGCTATTATAACAATGTTTCTGATAGGCGGTGTCAGTGCTTCTTTAGGCAATTCTCTTTTATGTGCTTTAGTTCTTTTGCTTGTAATAGTTTTAGGAGTAATCTTAACTCTTTTAGCTTCACGCTTTCTGTCGAAAACATTTTTAAAAGGAAAATCAACTTATTTTACTCTTGAGCTTCCTCCTTACCGACGGCCTCAAATCGGAAAAGTTATAGTCCGCTCAATATTTGACAGAACTTTATTTGTTCTGGGCCGTGCAGTAACAGTTGCCGCTCCCGCCGGAGCAGTTATATGGCTTTTTGCAAACATAAATATCGGCGATGCTTCATTGATAAGTACTGTGTCGGAATTTTTAAACCCATTCGCATCGGCAATCGGTCTTGACGGAGTTATCTTACTCGCATTTATTCTGGGCTTCCCTGCAAATGAAATAGTTTTCCCGATTATACTTATGGCATATCTTTCACAAGGTACATTAATAGAGTATGAAAGTCTTTCACAGCTTCACGAATTACTGATTGACAACGGCTGGACTATCACCACTGCTGTTTGCACAATGCTGTTTTCCCTTTGTCATTTTCCATGCTCAACAACAATGATTTCAATTTATAAGGAAACCAAAAGCAAAAAGTATACGGCAATTGCATTTTTACTTCCGCTTTGCGTGGGAATAATTATCTGTTTTTCGGCAAAAAATATATTATCACTTATACTCTGATTTTTTAAATAAAAACATAAAAATTCAATATGGGAAGGTGTTTTTATATGAGCAGAATAAAAAAATTTGAAATCGCCTCTTTCTTTTTTGCTTCAATAGTCGGTACCTTAATGCATTTTCTTTTTGAATGGACAAATGAAAGTGTTATTACAGCACTGATGTCACCTGTAAATGAAAGCGTCTTTGAACATTTAAAGCTGACATTTTTTCCTCTTTTGATTTTTTCGGTATTTGAATATTTTTATATCGGAAAAACTCATAAAGGCTTTTTCTATGTCAAAGCCAAAGCAATACTTTTAGGAATACTCTTTGTTATAGTATTGTATTTCACATATACAGGAATTATCGGAAAGAACTATATGATAGCTGACATAATAATCTTTTATCTCAGTATTCTGATTTCAACATTGTATTTTATTAAAAATTATGAATCAAACGAACACTCAAACCTAAGCGGAATTATAATTCTTATTATTATATCTGCACTATTTTTTATTTTTACTTTTGCACCTCCTCATATTCATTTATTCTTAGATGAAACAGGAGCATATTATGGGATAAAAAAATAAAAACAAGCTGTTGCATTTCACGATACGGTGATATACAACAGCTTTATTTTTTAATGTTTTACATAGTTAAGCGGATTGAGTCTTTTCTTTATTTTAGCGTTAGGACTGTCTTGCACTCTGAATTCAAAGTGCAGATGCGGTCCGGTTGAATAGCCGGTTGAGCCGACTGTTCCAATCAATTGACCTGATGAAACATACTGACCGACCTTGACCTTAACGCTTGTCATATGACCGTAAATCACACGTAGAGTTATTTTTTTGCCATCGATTTTGAATGTGCTTCGTACCACAACATAATTGCCGAATCCGCCTCCGCAGCCACAGGACCTTGATTTCCCGTAATTATGTTTACAGCCTTTATTTACCGAATCTACTATACCGCCCTTAGTGGCAATAATTTTTGCACCTTTTATACTCTTTCCGTTAGAAGCAATATCCGTTCCCGAATGATTACCTGAAGCATACATGCTGGATTTGTTGTTATATGTCTGAGATATATAATAAAATCCCGGCACAGGCCATCTGAACGATAATGTAAGAACTGACCTTTTGCCTGATGTTTTTCCTTTAAGAGTCTTGCCGTTTAAAGTTTTATACGCTTTGACCTTATAAGAATATGTTTTGGATTTTTTTAGTTTTTTATTTGTATATGTAAATACAGTGTTACCTTTAACTTTAGCAATTCTTGCATACTTCTTTGTCTTTTTATTGTATCTGTAAACTATATATCCGCTTGCACCATCGATTTTTTTCCACCTTATTGTTGCAGAATGATTTTCACCGCAGACCTGAACAATCTTTGAGTTTGCAGGAACAGTCATAGCAAGCAAGGTACCGTCAGATAAATATGATATATAGTCAACGCCGTTTATTCTGACAAATGTCGCTATCTTGAAAGAATATGTAATACCGGGTTTTAAGCCTTTAATTGTATATAAGACGGTATTGGGATTTGTAATTGTTTTCTTTCTGACATAAATCTTTTTTGAAGTGTCATAAACATAAATTTTATATCCTGTTATACCGCTTGATTTTGTCCATTTAAGCCTTAGTGATGTTTTTTTAGACACTCCGTACGAAGTAAGCTTATTAGCGGCAGGAACTATCTGAAAGTTGATAACTTTTGTTCCTGTTACATTTCCTCCTATACCCTTAATCGTTATTGAAGCCTGTCCTATCTTTACATTATTTGAATAGATGACTGTATAATCTTTATTCAAAACAATGCTATATCCATCAATATGAGGTGAAACTTTAGGTGTAACAGCTTTTCCGCTGTACGTCACCCTTGAAACGCTTGGAATAGTTACATCATACTTTATATCAGCAGGATAGATTATAAAGTCAAGAGTCATCTCTCCTTCATAATTTCCCTTTCCTTTTACTGTCACCAATGCTGTACCGGCATTGATATTATTACTATAAGTCAAAGTATAGTCTGCACCATTTACCAAATGCGTTTTATAAGTTGCATCAGGATAAGCATCAATATCCGGAGTTATAGCTGTACCCTTGTAAGTCTGAAATGGGATGCCTGATATTAAAACATCTTTTATATTTTTAGGTATAATTGTAAATTCCCTTTCAAGTTCTCCGTAATAGTCACCTATACCATATATTTTTATATTTGCTGTTCCCACATCAATATTATCAGAGTAAACAATTTCATAATCCGTATCCTGCGAAAGTAATTTACCATCGCTATAAATCTCTGCACGAGGCTGTATAATATATCCTGTATAGGTATGCGTATCCGACTCTAACCTTATCTCAGTGTTATCTTTATTTATCGAGCGCTTTACGGTTACTTTGCACCGCTCAGGGTCTGCCCCGCCGTCTTCGGCAGATACAGTAATCTCTGTGCTTCCAAATGAAATCCCTGTAATAAGTCCATTCTCATCGACTGTACAAATACTTTCATCGCCGCTTTTAAAAACAAGCTTCTTGTTCGCAGTATTTTCGGGAAAAATATAAGCATCAATCTGTGCAGTATCTCCGACCGCTAAATAATAGCTGCTCTGACCGCACTCGATTGCTTTTGAAATAATGGCTTCTTGTGCATGTGATGTTATAGCAACAGGAATTATAACGCAAATTAAAGCAAGTATCAGCGTCATGATTGCCGTTTTTATAATGTTGTTGTCAAATTTGTGCTGAATCTTCATTTTTCTCTCCTATACATTGATTAATACTGTTTGTAATACTATTTTAATGCTCCGTATACTATTTGTCTTAATTTTCTTGTCGTTTCATTGCAGCCTGCTCCGCATCGCTGAATAAAATATAAGAATATCATGTTATCCTCAGGTGATATCGTTACATAATCCCCTGTCCAGCCGTCCCAGCCGTATTCGCCTAAGCTTGCGTTAGTAGATGCCGCTGCTTTATCCGTCAAAACCCTTAAATAATTACCGTATCCATAACCTTTTGTTGCCCCGTAATAAAGTGCCGGCTTCTGCCATTCGGTCAATTGGTCCGATGTCATATACTCAACAGTTTTTCTTCCCAAAATTCTCTTGCCGTTATATTCACCCTTCCCAAGAAGCATACTTGTGAATTTAATATAATCATCTAAGGTTGAAACAAGCCCTGCACCTCCTGACTCAAAAGCAGGAGGCTTTTTATAATCGGTCAGCAGCAAATGAAAATCATTGAAAACTTTAGATTTCTTTTCAGCTTCATCATAATAATATATCTGTGCTAATCTGTCATATTTTTGAGCAGGTATATAAAACCCTGTATCATTCATTTCAAGCGGGTCAAAAATCTCTTTTTTCAAAAACTCTGAAAATTTCATGCCGCTGACTTTTTCGATAACTGCTCCCATTACATCAGCACAAGTTCCGTAAGTCCAGCTTTCACCGGGGTGGAACATCAGCGGCTTTTGTGCTAAAAGCTCTGCTAACTGCACGGTAGTAAATTCTTCACCGTCAGCCATACGGGCCTTTAACTCATCATAAAGCTTCTGCATTTGTGCACCCGACTCACACCAGTCGCCGCCGTAAACCATACCCGCTGTCATGTTCAAAAGATGATTAAGAGTAATGTCACTGTTAGCAGGAATATATTCGCCGTCTTTTATAACAAACATATTTTCATATCCGCTTATATAATTCTTAACAGGTGTTTCAAGGTCAATAAGACCACGCTCAAAAAGTATCATTGCAGCTGTTGCCGTTATAGGCTTTGTGAGAGAAAAAAGTCTGAAGATAGTGTCTTTATCCATCTTTTTGCCCTTTTCAATATCTGCATAACCGTATTCTTCACGGAATATAACTTTTCCGTCCTTTACAATAGCTGTACTGGCCCCTGAAATCTTATTACTGTCAATCTCTTCATTGATAACATTTGATAAATATTTAAGCTTTTCTACATTCATTTTAACACCGCCGCAATCATTTTAATTATGCTCATTATAACACACACCTACACTCTTTTCAAGCAAATAAGGACCTCTGCAGCCGTTGCGGCAGAAGTCCTCCGAAAAATTATTCAGTTTTTCACTTACATTTCACTTGCTTTGTAACCTGCGTCTTCAACTGCTTTAATAAGAATATCTGTATCAACATCATTTGACAATGTGATATAAGCAAGTCCTTTTTTTAAGTTCACCTGAGCATTAACACCGTCAATTGAATTCAGTGCTGCTTCAACAGCTCCTGAACAATGAGAACAGCTCATACCTTCAACTTTCAGCGTCTTGTCACATTTTACTTTTCCGAACATTTTTTCTTCCTCCTCTTTTGTAAATATATTTTCATTAGTATTTTTATTATTTAAGTGTCTGGGCTTGAAAAACCTAAGCCTTAAAGCATTCATCACCACACATACACTGCTCAGGCTCATTGCCGCCGCCGCAAACATAGGCGAAAGCTTTAAACCGAATGCGTGATAAAAAACTCCTGCTGCAATTGGTATACCGACTGTGTTATAAAAGAATGCCCAAAACAGGTTTTCTTTTATGTTTTTAATAACCGCCTTGCTCAAATCAATTGCAGTGCAAACATCAAGCACATCATTTTTCATAAGAACGACATCAGCACTCTCAATTGCAATATCAACGCCTGCTCCTATTGCTATTCCAACATCAGCCCTTGCAAGAGCCGGTGCGTCGTTTATTCCGTCACCGACCATAGCAACCCTTCTGCCGTTTTCCTGAAGTGAGGCAACAACTCCCTCCTTTTCATTCGGAAGCACATTAGAAATTACATCATCAATTCCAAGTTCGCTCCTTACAGCTTCAGCAGTATTTTTATTATCACCCGTCAGCATTGTAACTTTAATACCGCTCTTTTTAAGAAGCTTAACTGCTGAGAAGCTTGTCGGCTTTATCTTGTCGGCAACAGCTATAATACCGATGGCTTGGTATTCATCCGCAATAATTAACGGAGTTTTGCCCTCTGAAGACAATCTTTCAACATCATTTTTTATATTTTCAAAATTAATATCGTTTTCACTTATATAAGTCAGATTTCCTATATAATATCCTTTTCCTTCGGCTTCTCCGAAAACTCCCTTTCCGAATTCAGCTCTAAAGTTTTTAACATTTAAGCAAGAAAGAGAAAGCCTTTCACATTCTCTTACAACAGCGTCAGCCAAAGGATGCTCGCTCATTTTTTCGATGCTTCCCGCTATCTGAACAATTTTTTTACTGTCTGCACCATATGTGATAACATCAGTCACCCCGGGCTTTCCCGCCGTTAAAGTTCCTGTCTTGTCAAGAACAACATCAGTTATATTCCGAAGCGTTTCCAAAGCCTCACCGGACTTTATAAGAATACCGTTTTGTGCTGACTTTCCCGTTCCGACCATTATCGCAACAGGTGTTGCAAGTCCCAACGCACACGGACAGGACACAACCAAAACGGAAATAGCTATACTGATTGCAAACTCAAAGCTTGCTCCGCTGATAAGCCATGCGATTAATGAAACAACTGCTATTCCTATTACAATAGGAACGAATATTCCCGAAACCTTATCTGCTATCTTGGCAATAGGAGCCTTTGAAGATGAAGCCTCTTCTACAAGCTTTATAATCTGAGAAAGCGTTGTATTCTCACCGACTCTTGTAGCTTTATACTTAATATATCCTTTGCTCAGCATAGTTGCTGAAATAACACTTTCACCTACAGTTTTTGCAACAGGTACACTCTCACCCGTTATAGCGGACTGGTCAAGATTTGCTTCGCCCTCTGTTATTTCACCGTCAACGGCAATTCTTTCACCCGCTTTGGCCAAAACTATATCGCCCAGCGCAATTTCTTCAACAGGGATTTCCTTTTCTTGTCCGTTCCTCAACACCGTAGCAGTTTCCGGCGAAAGATTTAAAAGTCTGTCTATTGCCTCACTCGTCTTTGATTTAGACCTGGATTCTAAAAACTTTCCGACAGTTATAAGAGTTAAAATTGTAGCAGCAGATTCAAAATACAAATCCATATGAAATCTTGAAACAGTTTCAATATCGCCGCTGCGCAATCCTATTGCTATACGAATAATTGCATAAGCTCCATACAAAAAAGCCGAAGACGAGCCTATAGCGATTAAGCTATCCATGTTCGGCGAACCCTTAAACAGGTTTTTAAAACCAACTGTGAAATATTTATAGTTTATTATCATTATCGGAATACAAAACACAAGCTGAATTAATGCGAAATTAAGTGCGTTTTCATGTCCCGCAAAAATGCCGGGTATAGGAAGTCCCATCATATGCCCCATTGAAATATACATAAGAGGTATCAAAAGACATACAGAAGAAACAAGTCTTTTAAACATAATTTTTTCTGAATTGCTTTTTACACCCGTTGTGCTTTGCTTCTTCGTTTCATAAAGATTTGCACCGTATCCCGATTCTTTAACAGCAGATATAATATCATCGGTGTTTATACTTTCATCATATTCAACCGTCATTGAATTTGTCAAAAGATTGACCGAAACATTTTTGGTTCCATCTAATTTTGACACTGCCTTTTCAACTCTTGCCGAACATGCTGAACAAGTCATGCCCGAAACAGCAAACTTATTTTTCATTACCTTTACCCACCTTATATATTATAATTATTATTTCATTAACTTTTGCAAAGTAATAACAAGTTCATCGATAACTTCATCTTTACCTTCTCTTATATCTCTTAAAACACAACCCTTTATATGACTGGATATCAAATCCTTATTGAACGAATTAACAGCAGCATTGACAGCAGCCGACTGCATCAAAATATCTGTACAATAAGCATTGTTTTCTACCATCCTTCTAATTCCTCGAATCTGTCCCTCAATCCGATTCAAACGATAGATTAATTTTTTACATTCAATTTCTGAGCGGTCAGTCGTTTTTCCACTGCAGCCACATACTTTATTATTACTCATTATAACACTTTCTTTCTAACATATACCCTTGTAGAGTATATTTATTATATACCCCACAGGGGTATATGTCAAGACCAAATTTTTAACAACTGTTGATAAACAATTTTTAGTCAATTTAAACTAACACGATTGTGTAAGTTTGTTCAATATGACAAAAACAAAGTATTGGAAGCTTTTTGACATTTCTTTTAGTAATTGTGAGCAAAAAATTTATTGACACTTTGAAGTTTTTGTGATATATTTAACATATGCTGTGATAATCACAACAAATATTTTTTAGGAGGTTATTTTATGAAGTTATCAAAAAGACTTCTTGCTGCATTATTAGCACTGTCAACTGCTGCTGTAATGACAGGATGTCCAAGTTCTTCTGATAAGGATGAGTCTTATGAAGACAAAGTCAAAGTTGCTTCAACAGATGACATTGCTGCAATTCCGGAAGGTGCAGACAACACACTTCAATATCTTGGCGTCAGTGATTTGAATCCTAGCGCTACTTCAAAAGAAAAAAGTGTAGAAATGACATTATTTAACGACAAGGGGGGTAAAGTTGATTACATAAGAACTACCTCTTTCGAGCTCAATACAAAGCTTTCATCACTTATCTTGGCTAATACACCGCCTGATATGGTTTCATACGGTCAGTTAATGGTATATCCTTGCAACATTGTAAAGGGTATTTTCCAGCCAATTGATGATATTGTTGACTTTGACTCAGCAATGTGGTCTGACATGAAAGCTGTCGCAGATCAATATGCAATAGCAGGCAAACATTATATTGCACCTTCATCATACGGTGATACAGTATCACTTATGTTCTATGACAAAAAGGTAATTCAAAACGAAGGTCTTTCTGACCCATATGAGCTATATCAAAACGGTGAATGGGATTGGAATTCTGCTGAAGAAATTATGTCTGAATATGTTTCAAAGGCAACCGGCGATGAGAAAAGATATGGTGTTAACGGATGGTTCCCTGAGCCATTATTCGCAACAACAGGTACAACTATCATTAAGTACGACCAAAAGAAAAACGAATTTGTAAACAACTCAAAAGATGCTAATCTTGAAAGAGCTGCTAACTATCTTTACAATTTAGAAAAGAACGGCCTAATCAACCACGATTGGATCGGCGGAGCTAAATCAGCATTTGAACAGAATGTTCTGTTCTATTCAATGGGAAGATGGGCTGCTTCAACAAATAACGGTCCTGCTGCCGGTGACGAGTGGATGTGCGTTCCTATTCCAAAGGATCCTAACTCTGATGCATACTACAGATCACTCGATATTACTGTTCCGACTAATACATTGTGGATTGCAGGTTCTACCAAGAAGGATGCTATGAAGTGCTGGCTTGAGTGCTGCAAGATTGCTAATACCAGCGATGAGTACAAGGAAGCTAACAAAAAGAAATTCTTTGAAAACAGCCCAAACTGGACAGATGAAATGTATCAGATGGCTTGTGAAGAAGTGTTCTCAGACAAGTTCACTATGATTGTTGACCCAGGTACAGGTATTTCAAGCGAGCTTTCAGATGACTCTAAAGCTAAGAATGATGAAAAGAAAGCTATCAATCAATATATGTATATGGCAACAACTTTATCTGACTATTCATCAGGTGCACAATATACATGGACACAGGTTCGTGAAAAGTATAATGCAACTATTGACAGTGAGTTAAAGAAGTTTAACGAAGAATATAAGAAATTCTTAGCAGAAGCAAAGAAATAGTTTCTGAAAATCAGCCGAGAGGGATAATCACTCTCGGCTTTTATTTTGTTTAAAACCAATGAAATAAATTGACAAAATATTGAAAATATGTTATCTTTAACTTATAATTCAGTAAAGAAAGGAAGATTAATATGAAAAAAATAAAACGCATTTCTGCTGCACTGTTAGCTGCGGGAATGTCTTTAACCATTGTGGGATGTAACAATAATTCAAACTCAGAATATAAAGAAGCTATTAAAGTTCCTACAGCTGACCAGATAGAAGCAATTCCTGATGATGCAGAAAAAACACTGGACTGGTGTTCATACTATGATCTTAACCCATCAGCAGGGAGCAAAGAAAAATATACAAATGTTTCGCTTTTTGAGGACAAGGGCGGAAAAATCAATTATATAAACTGCGGAGGTGCCGCTAAAAAATATGATAAGCTTTCAGAACTTATTTTAGCTAACACCCCGCCTGACTTATTTGCATATGAACAGAAAATGACTTTCCCGGCAGGCGTTGTTAAAGAAAGATTTCAGCCTGTTGACAGTGTTGTTGACTTCGATTCACCGCTTTGGTCGGATGTAAAAGACACTGCTGACCAATTTGAACTGAACGGAAAGCACTATGTTGCTCCGATAGCATTCGGCACTCTATCTATTTTAACTTATGACGTTGATGTTATTGAAAGAGAAGGACTTGATGACCCTTATCAAACATATTTAGACGGGAACTGGGACTGGAATGCATTTTATGATGTTATGAAGCAGTATAAAGAAAAAGCTCAGGGTGATGAAGTAAGATACGGAATAAACGGCTGGTATCACTCATTTATCTTCCAATCAACCGGTCAGACAATTGTTTCGAAAGACCCTAAAACAGGCAAGTTTGTTAATAATATTAAGAACCCTGATCTTGAGCGTGCCGCAAAGTTTTTATACACACTGACAAAAGAAGGTCTTGATGAAGCTTCGTGGTATGGTGACGCTGACAGTGCCTTTAAAAGCAACATACTATTCTATGCAATGGGCCCTTGGGCAACAACAGGAACACACAGCCCTAAGGACGGCACAAGATGGGGTACTGTTCCAATGCCAAGAGACCCTAACACAGATACAAAATACACAACACTTGACATAAACGCTTATATGTGGGTTAAAGGCTCAACAAAGAAAGAAGCTGTTAAATGCTGGTATGAATGTTCAAAGCTTGCTTCAACAGCTGACGAATATAAAGAGATTTCTAAAAAGAAATTCTTCCAGGATAATCCTAACTGGACACCGGAAGCTTACAAGGCAACTTACGAAGACCCTGTTTCAAGTGAATTTGTAAGAGTAATAGACCCTGGATACGGGATTTCAACACTTCTTTCAGATGATGATGCAGCCAATAACATTACTAAAGAGGCTATTATACCTTATTTATACTCTTCAGTAAGAAAATTTGATGATTCCGGAACACAGATAACCTGGACACAAGTTCGTGAAAAATACACGACAACTATAGACAGTGAATTAAAAGAATTCAACAAAAACTTAGAAGATTTTTTGAGCAAAGATAAATAAAATATTATAAAACCTAATAATTCACTTATTGCATATTACAGAAAAACAAACAACTGCAAAGAACCTCCCATACAGATAATCTGCGTGGGAGGTTCTTTTATCGCTATTCACATTGTACGACCTGCCGTTGCGTAAGTTTTAACATTATCAAACTCACCAAAGGCAGAGAGTGTGCAGGGGTCACCCCTGCTCCATCTTTAAAATATAAGCTGAATAAGGTGCAAGTTCTGCTCCTCCGCCAAAGTCAAAAATCTCACCGTTTAACAAATTTTCTGCCTGACCGCATCCTGCATCGAAATATGCTGTGAAACTTTCGCTGTCAGCATTAACTGCAACAAGAATGCGTTCATCTTCAAACTGTCTTTGGAAAATACATTGTTTATTCGTTAAAACGACTTGATTATAATCGCCGAAACAAAGTGCTTTGCTGTTTTTATGTATTTCAGCACATCGTGAAATGAATTCAGTCAAATCATTCCATTGGGGATTTTCAAATGAAGTTCTCAATGCAGGGTCACCCTGACTCTTATCAGCTTTAGTTCCCCACTCACTTCCATAATAAACACACGGTATGCCGGGCATACCAAATGCCATTGCATAAATCAAAGGTAGATGATTTTCATTTGACAAAATAGAAGCTACCCTTGACACATCATGGTTATCAACGAATGACAAAAGATGCATTCCTCTATACTGACACCAATTCTCTGAACCGAACTGGTTTTTAAGACTGTGACAAATTTCAAACATATTCATTGAATTAAAGCTTGAATACAAACCCTTATAGCACTGATAATTTGTTGCACTATGAAGCATTTCATTATTCACAAACTCAGCATAGTTACCATGAAGAAGTTCACCTATCAAAACGAATTCAGATTTTTGTCCGTCACAGAACTGTCTTAGTCTTCTTATGAAATCTCTGTCAAGAGAATAAGCTACATCAAGACGAAGTCCGTCAATATCAAATTCATTAATCCAGCCTTTAATACATTCAAAGATGTGATTTATAACCTCTTCATTTCTAAGATTCAGCTTCACAAGATCATAATGGCCCTCCCAGCCTTCATACCAAAGACCGTCATTATAGCTTGAATTACCGCCGAAGTCTATATTGAACCAATATCTGTACGGCGAATTCTCACGGTTTTTCAAGACGTCCTGAAACGCCCAAAATCCTCTTCCCACATGATTGAAAACCCCGTCTAATACAATCTTTATGTTATTCTTATGAAGTTCTTTGCAAATCTCTTTAAAATCATTGTTATCACCTAAACGACAATCAATAACTCTAAAATCTCTGGTATTGTATCCATGAGTGTCCGACTCAAAAACCGGTGAAAAATATATTGCGTTTGCCCCTAATTTCTTTATATGAGGTATCCAATCCTTTACCTTTTGTATTCTATGAGCAAGTATACCGTCATTTTCAAACGGTGCATCACAAAAACCCAAAGGATAAATTTGATAGAATACACTTTCATATGCCCACATATTTCACTTCTCCTTTTTGCTGATTTAATAAACACCATTATAACAAATTTGATTTTCTTTTGCAAATCAAATTAAACCTTAGTCATTTATTTCTTGTATTTTTAATTTCAAACGGTATTTTGCATGATTGACTTTTTTAATTTATTTATCTATAATATATTTAGACTTTATGTCATTTGGAGGATTATTATGGCGAAAAAAATCAAATGTAAAAACTGCGGAGCATATTTTCCTGAAAATACTCGTGTTTGTATGTATTGCAATGCAAAAATTAACAGTAAAAAGAAAAAATCACCGAAGCTTGCATTTGTAATCATCTTATGGGCGATTGTGATTGCAGCACTCGGATGTACTGCTTATTACCTTTATGATAAATTTGCTTTTTTGGAAATTGACGCTTCAAAGCTTATAAAAGTAAATATAGAAGGCTCTGCCGGTGACGCTTCTGCTTATCTTTCATTAGATGAAGACAGCGACTATTTCAAAGCTAATTCAACAGGTGCCGATGCACCTCTGCTTACTGATATTTTCACAAATACAAGTGATTTACAAAAAGCTAAAGATATGCAGATTGCTCTTAAAGCGGATATTTATATAGCTACTAACCCTAATGACACACATTTTCTTTTGAGAAAAGGAACAGAAAGTATTAAAGCCAGCTCAATAGATAAAATATCCGGAATAAAAAACGGTGATATTTTAACAGTTACAGTCAGATTTGATGAAAAAGCCTTAAGAAAATTCAGGATTAAACTTACAAACACAACATATACAATTAATGTCAGTGATTTGAATTCTGCACAAAGCCTGAATGCCTTTGCTGATATCTCGGTTTCATACAGCGGTACAAACGGATACGGAACAGCAGAAGTTAATACCTCAAAATGCAATTCAATTGTTTTAGACAATTTTACATTCAATATAACTACATCTTCAAATAACGGCAAGCTTTCCAATGATGATATAATTACCGTAGTGGCTAATTGTACATCAGCTTCTTATAATCCCGATGATTCTACTATAGAATACGGCGGTAATAAATATGTGGTAAGCAAATCATCAAGCAGTGAGTTTACTGTTTCCGGACTCGGAAATGTTGAAGAGCTTGATCCTTTTGAAAATGTTACTGTTAATTTCAGCGGAATTTCACCTAGAGTTACAGCTAAAAGCATGAATACCGATAACGCCATTGAACTGATAAAAAAATCATTCGACTATAAAATATCAAAAACTTCAAATTTAAAATTAGGTGATGTTATAACAGTTACTGCTGAATATAAAGCGGGAATTACTGATGAAACGCTTTTAAAACGAGGATTTACTCTTTTAAAAAATAAAAGAACATATATTGTTGAAAATATTGACGCTTATGCAGTTAAAGCTAAAGATATTGATTTAACAGAAGTTAAAAACCAAATGCATAAACAGCTTTCTTCTTTCGGCGGTTCTGAAATAAATCTCATTTCGGCTTATTTCAATACTGCTAAAGCTAATACAACTGCCGAACCTTATAATCAATATTTTGAAATATATGAAATCAAACTTAAAACAGGCACGATTTACCGAATTGTTGAAGCTGATAACATCTATAACTCCGCAAGCGGAGAGGTTCGTTTCACAATAAATAACACAGCTAAGAATTCAGGTATGAAAGATATTTTAATTGACCAATTCGTAAAATCAAACCCTAATTATAAGACAAAGAATTTAAAGATTGAAAAAGTTTTAATTCAACCTCAGGACAATAATTCATAAAATTAAAACAGCTAAGGCGGAGTCAAATTCTGACTCCGCCTTGATTTTTGAATAAACTTTCACTTAATTATTTTGTAGAATTCGGATTTATAAACGAAATAGGATCAATCCACTTCCCATTTTGCTTTATTCCGAAATGCAAATGTGCAGGAAGTTTGCTTTCAGCGTCGGCTGTTTTACCGACTTCTCCTATCTTTTCACCGGAATTAACTGTATCTCCCTCTGCTACATCAACAGATTTTTTAAGATTATAATAGTGTCCTTCAATATTATTTCCGTGATTGATTATAATCACTGTACCGAATAATGGATCTTCAATAACTTTAGTTACCGTACCGTTTGTCATGGCAACTACTTTAGTTCCTGCCTTCGCCTTAATGTCAACACCGTCATGAGTCTGCCAGTACCCTAATGTTTCACTCTTAACCAGTTCTCCGTTTGAGAACGGATTAATAATATCTCCTTTTACCGGCATCACAAAAGGCTGTGTTTCGGTATCAATCTCTTTTTTAGATTCACTATCATCATTTGGTAAATCCACTTTAACCGTTGTTTTTTCTTCAGATGGGGAGGCAGTGGTTTTTTTTACATCACTTACTGAATTTGCAACCTGAGATCCTTCAATTTTAGTAAGTACATTTCCGTTTGTCAGCTTGCTCATTGTACTTTTATAAACGGCAAAGCTTCCTATACCGACTGCCATAAGAAATACTAAAAACCCAACAAGCATTCCTTTACCTTTAATAAGTTCTGATAATTTTTTCATGAAAATTAACTTTCCTTTCCTTTAGATTTATTTCATTTAAGCGTCAATTTATTTCAAACACTTAAAATCATAAATCCGATTTAAAAATCCATGATTTTTAAATTCTGACCTCTCTATGTTAATTGTTTTCCATGAGGTTATTTTTGACAGATTTCTTTACTTTATACATAAATAAAAAAGATTAATTATTCTCAATACTGTAATTATTTTCAAAGCATTCTTTTAACTTTTCTAACGCTTTTTTTTCAATCCTTGAAACATAAGACCTTGATATACCGAACTTTTTTGCTATTTCTCTTTGAGTCAACGGAGTTTCTCCGTACAGTCCGTACCTTAAAGTAATAATTTCACGCTCTCTTTCATCAAGACATTTCGGTAAAAATGAATACAGCTGTCCTGATTTAATTGAAATATCTATTTTATCTATTATTTCTATATCCTCTGATATTATGTCCATAAGTGTGAGCTGATTCCCATCCTTATCAGTATCAATAGGCTCATCAAAATAAATATCGCCGGCTGATTTTTTCAACGTTCTGAAATGCATAAGTATTTCATTTTCAACACATTTGCTTCCATAGGTTGCAAAGCGGGTTCCCTTCGTGTAATCAAAGGTTGATACTGCTTTTATAAGCCCTATTGTTCCTATTGAAATAAGGTCTTCCTGCTCATTTGAGTTTGAATAATACTTCTTCACAATATGTGCAACAAGACGCAGGTTATGCTCAATTAGCTTTGTCCTTGCAGCCTCATCACCTTCAGACATTTTCTGAAAGCATTCTTTTTCGTCCTTAGCCGACAAAGGCTTGGGAAATGCTCCGTTTCTTTCAAGATGAAGTGCAAAATAAAGACAGTTTGAAAGAATTATTTCTATTAAATGTGCAAACATAAAAAACACCCCTTTATCAATATTTATGAAAAAGAGGTGTTTGTCTATTCGACTATTGTGTTTTTTTAAATTACTTTTTTATAATTTCATCACTGTCTAAAATTACAGTGAACGGTCCGTCGTTTAAAAGACTTACCTTCATATCCGCACCGAAAATACCATGCTCAACTTTTGTATCAACCCTTTCTTTGCAAAGCTTTATAAAATACTCATAAAGCTTGTTCGCTCTTTGAGGGTTTCCTGCCTTAATAAAGCTAGGCCTGTTTCCCTTTCTGCAATCAGCATACAAAGTAAACTGAGAAATAACTAAAATTTCTCCGTTTACATCTTTTACAGATAAATTAGTCTTATCATTTTCATCTGAGAAAATTCTGAGATTAAGCATTTTGTCACATAGCTTTTCACATTCAAGCTCAGTATCAGCTTCGCCCACACCGATAAAAACCAAAAGCCCATGAGAAATCTCACCTGCAATTTTTTTGTCAACCTCAACGCTTGCATTTTTAACTCTTTGTATTAACAGTCTCATTGTTTCATACTCCTGTGTCATTAAATATTTCAACATAAAAATAATAACATAACAAACCAAAATAATCAAATACAAACATAAAAAAATAAAATTCAAATGTTTTCACATTGAAAAAAACATATATTTGTGGTATACTTTAATAAATTATATTAATTGTACCTACTGAAAACCGTTAGAAAGGACTTATACCTATGGATAGCTTTAAAGAACAATTGGTAGCAAGAAAATCTGATAACTCTGTTTTTATTAAGAAATCATGCGTATTGATTGCTGCATTATTTTTATCAGCGATACTGTTCATACTTTTTAGGTACTTGTCGTTTATACTTATTGCTATGATTGGGTTCGGAACATATTATCTTATCAAAAATTTCGATGTTGAATATGAATATATCTGCACTAACGGCGAACTTGATGTAGATAAAATAATCGCAAAAAGCCGAAGGAAAAGGCTTACAACAGTTGATATCAAAGGTGCTAATGATTTCGGTCGTTTAAGTGAAGCAAATATCAATAAAGAATACAGCGTAATTGACGCAAGCTCAGGTGAAACTGAAAATTCTTATTATATTTCCTGCAAAGACCCAAAATTCGGAATGTGCTATGTGATTATCTCACCGAATGAGGATATTCTTGAAATTATAAAAACATATCTTCCGAGAAACATCAGGAGATAAATATGTATAGTGCAGGAATTGACATTGTAGATATAAAAAGAATAGAAAAAAGCACTTCTAACAATCGTTTTCTTAACCGTGTTTTTTCAAAAAAAGAGCTTGATTTCTTTTCTTCAAAAAAAAATCCATATCCGTCAATGGCCGGAAACTGGGCTGCAAAAGAAGCCTTTTCAAAAGCTATCGGCACCGGTGTGAAAGGATTCAGCCTAAATGAAGTATCTGTTTTACGTTATGATAACGGAAAGCCATATATAGAGCTTTCAGGAAAGGCAAAGGACATAACAAAGGGCTTATTATTTTCTGTAAGCATAAGTCATACTGACACACTCGCAACAGCTATTGTTATTTCATTTCAAAACGAAGATCAGCACAAAAAATTTTTGCATTATTGAGTATTTTCCACAGAAACCAATGTGTCAAACAGTCTTATCCTGAATAAGCACAAATTCGCAGAAAGGTGTGCCTTTATTTTATAAAGGCAGGTGATTGATATGTCAAAAATCTTAACTGTCGAACAAATGAGCAAAGCTGAAAAACTATCAGAGAAATACGGGGTTTCTTTATCTGACCTGATGGACAATGCCGCTTTGTCTTTGTGTAAAGAGATAACAAAAATCGCCTATAATAAAAATTTAAGAAACATCTTAATACTTGTCGGAAACGGAAACAACGGCGGTGACGGTCTGGTTTGTGCTAACACTCTTATCAGCAATTCTCTTAATGTCAGGTTGGTTCTTATGCAGGGACAACCTAAGACAGAGCTTTCAAAAAATGCTTTTTTAAATCTTGATAAAAATGCAGATATCGTTCAAAGCAATGACGCTGAGGCACAAATCGAATGGGCAGATATTGTTGTGGACGCTGTTTTCGGGACCGGATTTCACGGTGACCTGCCGGATGAAGTGAAACAATTTTTTGCGAAAGTCAATAAATCAGAATCCATTAAAATTGCCTGTGATTTGCCGTCAGGAGTAAACGCTAAAAACGGTTTTGTTTCACAAGGTACAATAAAATGCGACTATACCGTTTGTTTTCACGCATTAAAGCTTGGGCTTTTGCTTTCTCCTGCTAAAGAATTTTGCGGTGAAGTTACAACAGTTGATATAACAATCCCAAAACAAACTGAAAACGAATTAGACTTTGAAATCAAACGGCTTAACAAGGCGTTTATAAAAAAACTTTTGCCGTACCGCCCTGACAATGCACACAAAGGAACCTTCGGCAAGTTATTATGTGTTTGCGGATGTTCAGAATACAGAGGTGCCGCTGCAATTTCAACGACTGCTGCACTCCGCAGCGGAGTTGGTATAGTAAACTTATGCTCTGTAAATAATGTTATATCTTCGCTTTCATGTGGAATGTACGAAGCTATATACACCGAACTGGAATGTGATGAAAACGGGTTTATATCTAAAAACAATGCGAAAAAAATCATTGACCTTTCAAAAAACTATAATGCCCTTTTAATCGGCTGTGGATTGGGTAAAAACGCCGGCACTGTCAGTCTTGTGAAAGAAATAATCGAAAATGTTGAAATTCCTATAATAATTGACGCAGACGGAATAAACTGCCTTTGTGAGAATATAAATATATTAAAGAACACAAAGGCAAAAATAATTTTGACTCCTCATCCTGCTGAGTTCTCAAGGCTTTTAGGAATTTCTGTTTCTGAATTTTTAGAAAATAGATTTAATTTTGTAACAGACTTTTGCAGAGAATATGATGTTACTGTTTTGTCAAAATCCGTACAAAGCATTACTATGTCGCACAATAACAATAAAATCTATCTGTCAGACAACGGTAACTCGGCTTTGAGTAAGGGCGGAAGCGGAGATTTGCTGGCAGGAATAATAGCTTCTTTGATTGCTCAAGGTACTGAGCCAACTTCAGCTTGTGCGGCAGGTCAATTCATTTTAGGACATTCAGCAGACCTTTTATCTGAAAGCATGTCAAGGCGTTCTGTGCTTGCAAGAGATATATTAGAAGTCTTGCCTTTCGTTCTCAAAGAAATTGAGGATTAAATATTAAACCTATGTACAGGAAAATATCCTCATACATAGGTTTTTATTTTGAAAGGATGAAATGATTTGAAAAAAAATATTAAACTACTTGTTTTAGCTATAACCTTTACTCTTCTTTTTTCACTCAGTGCCTGTAAAAAAGAAACAGAAAACGTAACACTTCAAATTCCCTATTCCTGCGAACTAACAATTAAAAGTAATGAAAAGGACAGTAATACATACAAAGCTTCACTTGCAAGAAAAGAAAACAGTTGGCAAGTGACATATACCGAACCTGAAAGCATAAGCGGAATGATAATTACTTTTTCAAATGACACTTATAAAATTAAACTTGATGAGCTTGAATTTGATGCCAAGAGAGATGAACTCCCTGACAGTGCAATAAGTACCATGATTATTTCAGCACTCGATAAAACCACACTTTCTTCAAATGTTGAATATAAAACTAATGACGGATGTACAGTGGCAAGCGGTACAATAGGCGAAAAAGACTATGAGCTTATCTTCAAAGACGATATTCCTCAAACCCTCAAAATATCAGATTATACAGTTACCTTCTTAAGCTTTAAATAATTCTCGAAACTAAATATTTCAACAAAAAAAGAGTACAAACAAATTCTGTTTGTACTCTTAATTTTATACCATAAACTAATTACTTAGTTCTCTTTCTTGATATAACATATCCTGCACCTAAAACTGC
>UQYQ01000021.1 GCA_900545345.1 uncultured Ruminococcus sp. | reverse complement strand
AAAAAATCCTGAATAACAGATAATGGAATTTCAATAACCATTCTTCCAAAAGAATTTCACAACATATCTTATTGTATGATTACATTATACACTCAATTTGCGTGAATGTAAATATACAATATGCATAAATTTTGAGTGGATATACTATATGTTTTGCATACATAAATATAGAAACAAATATGATATAATATGTAGTGGAGGTACAAATATGCCTATAAAATATAAGATTGATGTGCTGTCAGCACTTAAAGCAGCTGGGTACTCAACATACAGATTGCGTCAAGAAAAGATTTTTGGAGAGCGTACTATGCAGAAGTTCCGAAAAGGGGAAATTGTCAATGCTGATAATTTAGCGGTTGTATGTAAGCTTTTAAACTGCCAGCCTGGTGATATTATGGAATATGAAGATGAAGAAAATAATGTTTAAATAAAAAAGCTATCCGATTTCGGATAGCTTTTTTGTATATTAGCATTATTTATATATTTTACTGATTAGCAATTATTATACTGGAAATCATATAGAAAATCAAAATAGCCAGATAAATAACTATCACAGGATTTAAAAAGACAGTTATTCGTTTTTGACTGTCAGACAAAGCTGATTTTTCAGAGGCTGTTTCTTCTTTTAAACTGAAAAGCTTTCTGCCTTTAATGAAAATGATTGCAATACCGGCAAAAACAATAATATTGACAAGTAAGTTGTAAATTGTATTGACAGCAGGGGATTTCAGACTGGAATTTATGTCCATTAGGCAGGGAAGCATATTGTTAAGAGAATGCATAATTATCGACGGCAGAATAGAATTGGCTTTTGTATCAACAACAGCAAATACAATACCTATTGCAAAAGCACCGATTGCCTGCGGAATGTTTTTGTGCATAAGCCCGAACAAAATTGCCGAAAGAAGGATTGCATTTTTGACACCATATGGGGAGAGAACTTTTAAAATAAGACCTCTGAAAACTATTTCCTCGGCAATAGGGGCAACTATAACAAGATACATAGCGGTAAAAATGATTGCTTTTGCACTTGGCGAATCGACTGAGAAATCAGCGGTTGGAATAGTAGTTCCGCCTGTACTGAACAGCTTTGTGATAATTGTAGTAACAGCAGTCAGGGCAGTATTTATTACAAGACCTATAGGAAAAGCAATCAAACCGAGCTTTGCATTTTTTTTGCTGAATTTAATAGTGTTTAAAACTCTTATATTCATAATGCGTGCGGTAATTAAAAGCATAATTAAAGAAAGCACAATCACAAAACACGAAAACGACATTTTAAACATTGAGGAGTTTATGGTGTCTAAATTGCTGTCTAAAAACTTCTGAACCGTTTTTGTGTCAAAATTAAGGCTTTTTTCCGATACGGCATAATATAAGTAAACGAAAACCTTTTTTGAAAAGTATGTGAATATTAAATCATAAAGAATAAAAAGTATACCTAGTTTAGTTACATTAACTCTTAAAGCCTGCCTTTCATTCTGCTGTGCCTGAATTAATTCTGGTGATAAACTGTCATTCATAAGTCTCGCCTTTCAAATAAAAAATTATCTTAAACTGTCAATAGCTTTAAAAATCTTTTTTGCAACATACGGGTTATTCATTGTGTAAAGGTGAATACCGTCAACGCCGTTTGAAATAAGGTCAACGATTTGGTCGATTGCATATGCAATTCCTGCATCTCTTATTGCTTCGGGGTTATTGCCGAATCTGCTCATCATTTTAGAAAATTTATGCGGAATGCTGGCTCCGCAAAGAGAAACCATACGCTCTATCTGACTTTTGTTGACAATTGGCATAATTCCGGCTTCGATAGGAACATTTATACCTGCAAGTCTTGCCTTATCGACGAAATCATAAAAAAGCTGATTATCGAAAAAAAGCTGAGATATAAGATGTTCGGCACCCTTGTCAACCTTTGCTTTTAAGTGCATAATATCATCGAAAAAGATTTCACATTCAGGGTGACATTCGGGATAGCAAGCAGCTGAAACAGAAAAATACGGGTCACGCTTTATATATTCAATAAGTTCATATGCATAATTAAAATCACTCTTAGGTTCACAGTCGGCTTTTTTATCGCCTCTGAGAGCAAGAATATTCTCTATGCCTTTATCTTTCAATTTTGAAATTATATAATCAATGTCACTTTTATCGGAATTCACACAGGTGAGGTGAGCAAGCGGAGTAATATCGTATTTTTCTTTTATGATTGAACAAATGTCAATTGTTGACGAATCTGCTAGATTTCCGCCGGCACCGTATGTACAAGATATGAAGTCAGGCTTGATTTCCGATAATCCGTCAAGTGTTTTGTATATAGTGTCAATTCCGCCCTGAGATTTTTTAGGCGGGAATATCTCAAGAGAGAAAACTGTTTTATCACTACTGAACAGTGAGCTGATTTGCATTGTTTTGTTTCCTTTCAATAACATAGTATAAATATAAGTATATCATAAAATATGGCAGTATTTCAAGTGGAAAATTGTCAATCGGCAAATAATAATTGACAATGTGTATCTTATGTAAATTGTAAATAAACTATGAACATATAAATAATACACTTGATTTTTGTCTTTGCGGTGATATAATACTATTAGCACTCAATGAGATAGAGTGCTAATATCTGCTGAATTACAATAAGACGTTGAAAGGAATGGTCAATATGGGAACAAAACAATTTAAAGCAGAATCGAAAAGACTTCTTGAAATGATGATTAATTCAATTTATACACATAAAGAAATCTTTTTAAGAGAGTTGATTTCAAATGCATCAGATGCGATTGATAAGCTATATTTTAAATCGCTGACTGATACAAGTATCGGACTTAAAAGGGACGACTTTGCTATAAATATTGAAGCTGATAAAGAAAACAGAACGCTTACCATTTCGGATAACGGAATCGGAATGACTAAAGATGATTTAGAAAACAATTTGGGAACTATAGCAAAAAGCGGTTCGCTCTCATTTAAAAAGGACAATGAGTTAGGCGAAGATGTCGATATAATAGGACAGTTCGGCGTAGGTTTCTATTCAGCATTTATGGTTGCTAAAGAGGTTACTGTTGTATCAAAAGCATATGGCGAAGAAAAGGCACATATCTGGAAATCTTCAGGTGTTTCAGGATATACTGTTGACGAATGTGATACCGATGTTGAAGCGGGAACAACTATCACTCTGAAAATCAAGGACAATACCGACGATGAAAATTATGACGAGTTCCTAGAGCAATACAGAATACAGGCACTTGTTAAGAAATATTCAGACTATATTCGTTTCCCGATTAAGATGGAAATGGAAAAGACCGAATACCCTGAGAAAAAAGAGGGCGACGAAAAGGACCCTGAGCCTATTACAGTTAAAGAGACAGTTACTCTAAACAGCATGGTTCCTATCTGGAAGAAGAACAAAAGCGAGCTTAAAGAAGAGGATTATAACAGCTTTTATACTGATAAGTTTATGGACTATGAAGCACCGCTGACACATATTCATTCAAAGAACGAGGGTATTGCAACATATGACGCTTTGCTGTTTGTTCCGTCAAAAGCACCTTTTGATTATTATTCAAAGAACTATAAAAAAGGACTTCAGCTTTATTCAAGCGGCGTAATGATTATGGACTGCTGTGAGGACTTGCTTCCCGACTACTTTAATTTTGTGAAGGGACTTGTCGATTCACAGGATTTATCTTTAAATATTTCCAGAGAAATGCTTCAGCAGGACAGACAGGTTAAGATTATTGCCAAGAATATTGAAAAGTCAATTAAAAACGAGCTTTCAAAAATGCTAAAGAATAAGAGGGAAGACTATGAAAAGTTCTTTAAAGCTTTTGGACTTAATTTAAAATTCGGTATTTATCAAAGCTATGGAATGGCTAAAGAAACCTTGCAGGATTTGCTTTTGTTCAAGTCTTCGTTCGAGAATAAAATGGTTACTCTTGAAGAGTATGTAAGCCGTATGAAAGAAGACCAGAAGTATATTTATTACGCTTGCGGTGAAAGCGAAGCCAGAATTGAAATGCTTCCTCAGACAGAGGCTGTTAAGGATAAGGGCTATGAAATTCTCTACTTTACTGATGATGTAGATGAGTTCACAATCAAGATGATTATGAACTACAAAGAGAAAGAGTTTAAGTCAATTTCGGCAAGTGACCTAGACCTAAGCACCGAAGAGGAAAAGGAAGAGGTTAAAAAGAAAACCGAAGACAGCAAGGGAATGTTTGAGTTTATGAAAGAATCTTTAGGAGATAAGATTTCAGAAGTAAGACTTTCATCAAAGCTTAAAACTCACCCTGTTTGCCTGTCGAGTGAAGGTCAGGTTTCTATCGAGATGGAAAAGGTTTTGAACTCAATGCCTCAGAACGGCGACAATAAGGTTAAGTCCGAAAAGGCTCTTGAGATTAACGCTTCCCACCCGATTTATGAAAAGCTCAAGAATCTATATGAGAGCGATAAAGACACACTAAAGATTTATACAAGTCTTTTATACAATCAGGCACTTCTAATTGAGGGCATGAGCATAGAAAATCCGCTTGAATTTTCAAATCAAATCTGTGATTTGATGTAACGGCGGTTTATACAAAGTGCAGAATTAACAATTCAATATATAAAAAACTGTCAGGGTGTAAAATTACGCTTGACAAAATTTAAGCATATGTTATAATATAAATAGAAAAAGGGTACCGTGATAAGCGGTTATCTCCCTATTGTGATGTTAGAAACACCGACTCGTGGAAGATGGCGGTGTTTCTTTTTATTTATAAATAAAAAGCTATGTTATTTTTTCTTGCTGAATATAAAATAACACAGAGAGATAAGACTAATAAGTATACTAACGAATAAAAACATATCCGAATAAGTTACCATAGCTATCACCTCCCTTATAAAAAGGGAGAAACCGCCTACCGTTATACAGTACCCAAGATGTATTATAGAGGATATCTAATAATTTGTCAAACACTGTTGAAAAACTGAATAATAAAGAACTGTCAGGGTGATTTTTTCCTTGACAGTTTTATTTTTGTGCAAATTATACAAATTTATTTAATTTCCATTCTATTTTGGAATATATTCTAAAATAGAATTAAAATTTTTAATAAAGTATGTTAAAATAAAAATAAAAAATGAGGTGTTAATATGTATAAAAGCAAATCTGGTAAAACCAAACATTTAGGATTAGTAATCAATCCGGAATTACATAGTAAAATCAAATATATATCCGATTTTGAATCTCGTTCGATTAACGGACAGCTGATGTATTTAATGTGTCAATGTGTATCTGATTTTGAAAAAGAATATGGAGTTATTAAGTATAATCCTGATAATGAAAATGAGATATAAAAAATTTATAAAAGATAACAAAAATTGTATAACCTGCCGTTGTACAAACCATAACATTTATCAAACACCCCAAAGGCAGACAGCCACCGGCGGCTCGCCGGCAGTAAAACGCACCCAAGCAATTAAGCATTGAGTGCGTTTCACCATAATTTATAAGTGGGATGGGGGATAGCTAAATTAATTTGAAGTTTATCTCTCATCTCTCATAATCTGAAAGTGTTAGTCGTCCTTTAGATTGTACAATCTGCCGTTTATCAAACTTTCCTTTATATTAAATTTCCCAAAGGCAGAGAGCCTCCGGTGGCTCTCTGGTTAGTCGTCCTGAAGAGCGTCATAGCCTTCTTCACCGGTACGAACCTTAACAACATTTTCAATGTCATAGATAAAGATTTTACCGTCGCCGATGTGACCTGTGTAAAGTGCAGACTTAGCAGTTTCGACAACTGTTTTAACAGGAACCTTGCAGACTACAACTTCTGCCTTAACCTTTGGAAGCAGGTTAGCCTCAACTTCAACTCCACGATAGAACTCTGCCTGACCTTTCTGCATTCCGCAGCCGAGGACATTAGTAACTGTGATACCTGTTACATTTATTGATTCCATAGCGGCAATGAATTCCTGAAGCTTTTGCTGTTTGAATACAACTACGACCTTTGTAATCTTAGGGTTGCCGACTGTATAGTTTTCAACTTCGACAGCCTTTTCAACAGGAACTGACGGAGCAGGAGGAGGTGTGAGTTTTTCAATCGCCGAAACATCATCAGGAGTATAGGCAGATATTGATGAAACAGCAGGTGCAAAGTCGGCATATGAAGATACAAGACCGTGCTCAGTCGCATCAAGACCGATGATTTCTTCCTGTTTTGATGCTCTCAGACCGATTGTAGCCTTAATAGCTAAGAATACTATTGTCATTGTTACTGCGGTCCATGCTGCAACTGTAAGAACACCGAGTGCCTGCTTGCCGAGAAGTGAAGCACCTCCGCCATAGAACAGACCGACAAGGTCATTTCCTGGAACTGAATCTGTAGCAAACAAACCGACAGCAAGTGTACCCCAAATACCGTTGCACATATGAACAGCAACAGCACCGACAGGGTCGTCAATGTGAAGAACATAGTCTAAGAACCATACTCCGAACACTACTAAAAGTCCCGAAACAATACCGACAATGAATGAACCTGTGCAGTCCATAACATCACAGCCTGCTGTGATACCGACAAGACCTGCAAGTGATGCGTTCAGACACATCGAAACGTCAGGCTTGCCATACTTAATCCAAGTGAAAATCATACAAGTTACTGTTGCAACTGCCGGAGCAATAGTAGTTGTTAAGAATATTGAACCTAACTGACCGACTGAAGTGGCAGCGGCACCGTTAAATCCATACCAGCCGAACCATAGAATAAAGCATCCTAAAGCTCCGATTGTAAGGTTGTGCCCCGGAATAGCGTGAACCTTGATTTTTCCGTCTTTGCCTTTTGTGAACTTTCCGATACGGGCACCGAGAATTTTAGCACCGATAAGAGCAGAAATACCGCCGACCATATGTATAGCACATGAGCCTGCGAAGTCGTGGAAGCCAAGCTCTGAAAGCCATCCGCCGCCCCAAATCCAGTGAGCTTCGATAGGGTAGATAAGAGCTGAGATTACTGCTGAATAAACGCAGTATGAAATGAATTTTGTTCTCTCAGCCATAGCACCTGAAACGATAGTAGCTGTTGTAGCACAGAAAACAAGGTTGAATACGAAACTTGACCAATTGAAGCTTTCATAAGATGTCAGAAGGTCGAATCCCGGTTTTCCGATAAAACCGAGCAAATCCTCACCGAGTAACAGACCAAAGCCTATTACAATGAACATAACTGTACCGATACAGAAGTCCATAAGGTTTTTCATAATAATGTTTCCGGCATTCTTCGCTCTTGTGAAGCCTGTTTCGACCATTGCGAAACCTGCCTGCATAAAGAATACCAAAGCTGCACCTATTAAAAACCAGACACTGAAAACTGTGTCGTTTGCAGCTGTGGTAGCCTGATCAATCAAGCTGCTAGCTAAAGTTACCATAATAAATCTCTCCTTTAAAGATTGTTTAAATATAAAAAAGGTACAGATTTTCTATAGGGTTTTTCCCTAAGAAATCTGTACCTCTTTGTACTTTAATAAGTATTTAGTTTTAAGTAATTATATTATACATAGAATAGCATTTTTCCGTATGTCGGATATGGCCAGTATTTTTCACCTACAAGAGTTTCAAGCTGATCGGCAGGTGCTCTCAGCATACCCATAGCTGTGAGAATTTCGTCATGATAGAATTTTGAAGCTTCCTTCATGTCCTCAATTCCCGAAGCCTTAACTGTGAGGTCTTCAAGAACCTGAAGATTATTATAAGTTTCTTTCTCTAAAGCTATAAGCTTTTTAACAAGGTCAATTTCATATTCAGGCTCAGCACCGCACTCTTTTGCAAGTTTTGCTGTCTGGCTTAGCTTTCTTACATATGATGAAACAGCAGGAAGAATATCTTTCTTAGCCATATCTATCATTGTCAGAGCTTCAATGTTTATAATCTTAACATATTCTTCTAAAAGAATTTCAACTCTTGAGTTGATTTCCGTTTCGGTATAAACGCCGTGCTTTTCAAAAACTTCTATGTTTTTAGGATCAGCAAAGTGCGGAATAGCATCTGGAGTAGATTTTAGATTCAAAAGACCTCTCTTTTCGGCTTCAATCGGCCATTCATCACTGTATCCGTCACCGTTGAATATGATTTCCTGGTTTTCTTTGATTGTTGTTTTGATTAGATCATGAAGTGTTGCCTGGAAATCCTCAGCACCTGTCAATTTTTCTGCGAATTCATCTAATACTTCAGCAACGATTGTATTAATCACTGTGTTAGGTCCTGCAACTGAAAGCCTTGAACCTGGCATTCTGAATTCAAATCTGTTACCTGTAAATGCAAAAGGTGAGGTTCTGTTTCTGTCTGTGTTATCCTTAGGGAAAGAAGGAAGAACATCAACACCGATTTGAAGATCTGCAACTCCGTCACCGTCATAGTCAACATCGTTGCATATAGCGTCGAGAATGGCTGTAAGTTCATCACCTAAGAAAATCGAAATAATTGCAGGCGGAGCTTCGTTAGCACCGAGTCTGTGGTCATTTCCCGCTGTTGCAACTGAAAGTCTGAGTAAGTCCTGATATTTGTTTACAGCTTTGATTACCGCTGTTAAGAACAATAAAAATTGTGCATTTTCAGAAGGTGTTTTTCCGGGGTCTAAAAGGTTCAGACCTGTGTCAGTTGAAAGCGACCAGTTGTTGTGCTTACCGCTTCCGTTTACACCTGCAAAAGGCTTTTCGTGAAGAAGGCACTTAAATCCATGCTTTTTAGCAACCTTTCTCATAGCTTCCATAGTCAGTTGGTTGTGGTCGGAAGCGATGTTTGTCGTTGAGAAAATAGGAGCAAGCTCATGCTGACAAGGAGCAACCTCATTGTGCTTTGTTTTAGCTGAAATTCCCAGCTTCCAAAGTTCTTCGTCCAAGTCTTTCATGTAAGCGGAAACTCTCATTTTTACAGAGCCGAAATAGTGGTCTTCAAGCTCTTGTCCTTTAGGAGCAGGAGCACCGAATAATGTTCTTCCTGTATAAATAAGGTCTTTTCTCTTAGCATAATCTTCTCTTTCAATCAGGAAATATTCCTGCTCAGGACCAACAGTAGAAGAAACTCTGTTTGCCTTTACGCCGAATAAGTCTAAAATTTTAAGAGCTGATTTTGATACAGCTTCCATTGAACGAAGCAAAGGAGTTTTCTTGTCAAGTGCTTCACCGGTATAAGAACAGAAAGCTGTAGGAATGCAGAGCGAACCATCCTTGATAAATGCAAATGAAGTAGGGTCCCATGCTGTGTATCCTCTTGCTTCAAATGTTGCTCTCAGTCCGCCTGATGGAAATGATGAAGCATCAGGTTCACCTTTAATAAGTTCTTTTCCGCTGAATTCCATAATTACTCCGCCGTCTTTTGTAGGTGAAATAAAGCTGTCGTGTTTTTCAGCTGTTATACCTGTCATCGGCTGGAACCAGTGAGTAAAATGTGTCGCACCTTTTTCAACTGCCCAGTCTTTCATTGCATTTGCTACAACATTGGCAACTGACAAATCCAAAGGCTCAGCATTGTCGATAGTTTTCTTCAAAGCTTTAAATGTTTCCTTCGGCAATCTTTCTTTCATAACCTTTAGGTTGAAAACGTCTTCGCCGAATTGTCCAGGAATGTTGCTCATTTGAGTTTCCTCCGTTTCAATAAAATAATAATAAAAAAAGACACTGCGGACATTAAAGTGTCCACAGCGCCTTTGCTGTTTACAATGTTAGTATATTCTTTTTGTTTTAATTTGTCAAGGGTTTTTTGAAGTTTTTTTTATATTTGTATATAGTTTCAAAGAAAATTAACTAATGACTTTAAGTTTTGGTCATTTTTAATAATTATGAGATATTAAGGTTTTATTCGAATATACATTATTATAGTATATTATATAAATGCAGGATTTATTTTGAAACTTGCAAAATTCAAACAAAAAAACTAAATTAAGCCATTAAAATTGCAGAAAATGAATTTTTATTTTATTTTTTATCCAAAAAGTGTTGACAAACAAAAAAAACTATGGTAAAATATTAAAAGTTTAAAAGTAAATATTCGGGACAATGGCGTTCACTTCAGCGGCAGTTATGACTGCGGCTGTTTTGTGAGCGTTTTTTTATTTTCAGATTAAATGAAATTAAAATATAATTTATAAGGAGGATGCTTGTATGCTAAAAGAGGGAGAGATAAGAATTCCTTCCGGCTGTGCGATTTCCGGAATGATTTCAAAAAGCGGGAAGAAAATCAATGGTTCAAAAATAGTCAGTTCAATTGCGACGATGCATGACCGTTCCAACGGACTGGGCGGAGGTTTTGCGGGATACGGAATCTATCCGCAGTATAAAGACTTGTATGCTTTTCATGTTTTTTATGATTCCAATAAAGCAAGGGAAGAATGCGAAAGATTTTTAGACAGGCATTTTGATATTATTAACTTGTCAAAAATCCCTGTTAAGCCAAATAAGGCTATAACTGCCGAACCGCTTATATGGAGGTATTTTATTAATCCGCTTCCGACAAAGCTGACTGACAGTCAGCTTGATGAAAAAGAGTTTGTAACGAGAAGTGTTATCAATATCAACTCCAACATTGACGGTGCATATGTTTTTTCATGCGGAAAGAACATGGGTGTTTTCAAGGCTGTAGGCTTCCCGGAGGATGTCGGAGATTATTTCAGACTGGACGAATATGAGGGCTACGCTTGGACAGCACACGGAAGATACCCTACAAACACCCCCGGCTGGTGGGGCGGAGCTCACCCTTTTGCAATGCTTGACTATTCAATAGTACACAACGGTGAGATTTCAAGCTATGACGCAAACAGAAGAAATATTGAGATGTACGGGTACAAATGTACACTTCAGACAGATACTGAAGTTATTACATATATAATAGACTATCTTTTGAGAAAGCAGAAGCTTTCACTTGAAGATGCGGCAAGTGTAATTGCAGCACCGTTCTGGTCAACAATTGACAGCATGCCTAAAAAAGAAAGAGATAAGCTTAATTATTTAAGAAACGCTTTCCCGGGACTTTTGATTACAGGACCTTTCTCAATTATTTTAGGATTTGACGGAGGGCTCATGGCACTTAATGACAGATTGAAGCTTCGTTCAATGGTAATAGGTGAAAAGGACGATATGGTTTATATGGCGAGTGAAGAATGTGCTATCAGAGTTATTGAGCCTGAGCTTGACAGAATTTGGTCACCTAAGGGCGGAGAACCGGTAATCGTAACTCTGGACGGCAACACTACTGATTATTGATAAGCCGAATTAATTAAAATTTTTCTTAACGGCGGATAATAAGTTTGAAAAATAAATAAGTTGTTAAATTAAATTCAAACTGTGAGCAGGAATAACACCCTGCGAGGATGGAGGATTAGTAATGGCAATAGATTTTTTATATCCCGAATATGAGGTTGTAAGGGATAAGGATAAATGTATCGGCTGTCGTGTATGCGAACGCCAGTGTGCAAATGAGGTTCACAAATTTGATGAAGATTTAGGCTGTATGACTGCTGACAATTCAAAGTGCGTGTGCTGCCACAGATGTGTGGCATTATGTCCGACAAGGGCACTTAAAATTGTTAAGACCAATCATACCTTCAGAGAAAATGCAAACTGGACAGGTGAGCATATAAATGAAATATACAGGCAGGCAGGCTCAGGCGGAGTATTGCTTTCATCTATGGGTAATCCTAAGAATTATCCTATCTATTGGGATAAAATGCTTATAAACGCTTCTCAGGTTACAAACCCGTCTATCGACCCGCTTCGTGAGCCTATGGAAACTAAAGTATTCTTGGGGGCAAAGCCCGAAAAGGTTGAATTTAACTCAAAGGGTGAGATTAAGAATAACCTGACTCCTCAGTTAAAGCTTGAAATTCCTATTATGTTTTCGGCTATGTCATACGGTTCTATCAGTTATAATGCTCATGCGAGCTTAGCAAGAGCCGCTGAGGAACTCGGAACATTCTATAACACAGGTGAGGGAGGTCTTCATAAGGATTTCTATCAGTACGGACCTCATACTATTGTTCAGGTGGCTTCAGGTCGTTTCGGAGTTCATAAAAATTATCTGAATGCAGGTGCTGCAATAGAGATTAAAATGGGACAGGGTGCAAAGCCGGGTATCGGCGGTCATCTTCCGGGAATTAAAGTCGGCGATGATATTTCAAAGACAAGAATGATTCCCGAGGGTTCAGACGCTATTTCACCTGCACCTCATCATGACATATATTCAATTGAAGATTTAAGACAGCTTGTTTATTCACTGAAAGAAGCTTCTGACTATAAAAAACCTGTTATCGTAAAAATTGCAGCAGTACATAATGTTGCGGCTATTGCTTCGGGTATTGCAAGAAGCGGAGCTGATATAATTGCAATTGACGGATACAGAGGAGGAACAGGAGCTGCTCCTACCAGAATAAGAGATAATGTGGGTATTCCTATTGAGCTTGCACTCGCAAGCGTTGACCAAAGACTTCGTGAAGAGGGAATCAGAAACAGAGTTTCAATAGTAGTCGGCGGTTCTATCCGTTCATCAGCAGATATTGTTAAGGCAGTTGCACTTGGTGCTGATGCTGTATATATCGGAACTTCGGCACTTATGGCACTTGGCTGTCATTTGTGCAGGAACTGTCAAAGCGGAAAATGCAACTGGGGTATTGCAACTCAGAGAGAAGACCTCGTCAGAAGACTTAATCCTGATATCGGTTATAAAAGACTTGTTAATCTTCTCACTGCTTGGAATCACGAAATCAAAGAGATGATGGGCGGTATGGGTATTAACTCTATTGAGTCACTCAGAGGAAACAGATTAATGCTCAGAGGTATCGGCTTAAATGAAAAAGAGTTACAGATTCTTGGTATAAAACACGCCGGTGAATAGCAGCGATGACGCTTATACTGCTGCTTTTGTAAAGTTCGTTAAATAGGAAAGTTTGCAAAACGGCAGGGTTTTACTTGTTACAGTGTCATGCTGTCAGCAGGTCGAAGTTTGATATAGAGTAATAAAAGTTTTTTATATAACTGCGTGTGTTGACACGCTTTAAAGGAGTAGCTTATGAAACGAATTTATGTAGATGAAAAATGGTGTCTGGGATGCCATTTGTGCGAATATCACTGTGCTTTTGCGAATTCGGGAAAAGATAATATGGCAAAGGCTTTGAAAAATGTTAAAATCAATCCAAGAATTCAGGTTGAAGAGCATGACGGAATTTCTTTTGCGGTTTTATGCCGTCACTGTGAAGACCCTGCATGTGTAAAAGGATGCATCACAGGTGCGTTGTCGATAGTTGACGGCGTTATACAGATTGATAAAGAAAAATGCGTAGGATGCTATACCTGTATTCTATCATGTCCGTATGGTGCGATAATGCCTTCAGATGACGGCGTTGTACAAAAGTGCGAGCTTTGTTTGAAAAATTCTAACGGAAAACCTGCATGTGTTGAGGGCTGTCCGAACAGAGCGATAGTATTTGAAGAAGTGGAGGATTAATGATGAGTAAATATGTAATTATCGGAAACTCAGCAGGTGCTGTCGGCTGTGTTGAAGGAATAAGAAGCATTGACAAGGATGGAGAAATAACTCTTATTGCATCTGAACCACATCACACATATTCAAGACCGCTTATCTCATATCTTCTTTACGGAAAAACAGATGAGCAGAGAATGAAATATCGTCCTGACAGCTTTTATAAGGATAATAAAGTCAAGAAAATGCTTGGCAAAACTGTTGTATCAATAGATAAGAAAGAAAAGAAAGTAATACTTTCCGACGGTAAAGAAATTGAGTATGAAAAGCTTATGGTAGCAACAGGCTCTGTACCGTTTATTCCGCCTATGGACGGACTTGACAAGGTGAAGAAAAAATTCAGCTTTATGACTTTAGACGATGCACATAAGCTTGGCAAGGCTATAACACCAAACAGCAAGGTTCTTATCGTCGGAGCAGGACTTATCGGACTTAAATGTGCAGAGGGAATCAACGATAAAGTCGAAAGCCTGACAGTCGTAGACTTAGCTGACAGAATTCTTCCTTCGATTTTAGACAAAGACGGTTCAGCGATTGTTCAAAAACACATTGAATCAGAGGGTGTTAAATTCTGTTTGGGCGACAGTGTAAAAGCTTTTGAAAAGAACAAAGCAACATTGGTGAGCGGAGCTGAAATAGACTTTGATGTGTTAGTTTTAGCTGTCGGAGTTCGTCCCTGTGTTTCACTGATTTCAGACATTGACGGAAAGGTGAACAGAGGAATTATAACCGACGAGAAGTGCAAAACTTCAATTAAAGACATATATGCAGCAGGCGACTGTACGGAATCACATGACGTTTCCAGTAATAGTGAAAAGGTTATGGCACTGCTTCCGAACGCTTACATGCAAGGTCATACAGCAGGTGTCAATATGGCAGGAGGAAATGCTGTTTATGATAATGCCATTCCAATGAACGCTATAGGATTTTTCGGACTTCATATCATTACGGCCGGAACATATGACGGAGACTGCTATACTCATGTATCTGACGGAAGCTACAAAAAGCTTTTTTATAAGTCTAATCATCTCAAGGGTTATATAATGATTGGCGATATTAACAGAGCAGGGATTTATACAAGTCTTATTAAAAAGCAGACACCTTTGAGTTCGATTGATTTTGACCTGATTAAAGAAAAACCTCAGCTTATGGCTTTTTCAAAGAAAAGCCGCAAAGAGTTTTTAGCAAAATAAGGAGGCGGAATTTATGAATATTACAGCAGGGGATATGCACTTTCAGTTATTAAACAAAAAGCTGAAAGCTTGTAAAGATAAAACTATTACTATAGATAATTGTATGGGTCAGAGATATATAGGTGCAGGACGTTCAAGCGGTGATATTATTATTAACGGAACACCGGGCAACGCACTTGGTGCTTATCTTGACGGTAGTAATATTACCGTAAACGGTAGTGCTCAGGACGCAACGGGCGATACTATGAATGAAGGTACTATTACTATAAACGGCTCGTCAGGCGATGCAACAGGTTATGCGATGAGAGGCGGAAAGATTTTTGTAAAAGACGATGCAGGCTACAGAGCGGGAATACATATGAAGTCTTATATGGACAAAGTACCTGTACTTGTTATCGGCGGAAAAGCAGGAAGCTTTTTAGGCGAATATCAGGCAGGAGGATATATTGTGGTTCTTGGGCTTGGTTATGAAGATGAGCAGATAGTAGGATATTTCTGTGGTACTGGAATGCATGGCGGAAAGATATTTTTAAGGACTAATAATTATCCTGCCGACCTGCCTAAACAGGTGAAAGCAGAAGAAGCTGCAAAAGCTGATTTGTCAGAAATTGAGGGATATGTTAAGGAATACTGCAAGAAATTCGGGGCAGATAAGGACGAAATAATGAATCACAAGTTTTATGTTTTAACTCCCGACACAAAAAATCCATACAAACGCCTTTACACACCAAACTAAATATAGTATAATTATTGAGGAATAAGTACGAATAATTTCAATCTTATTCCTTAAATTTATGTCGGCGAGCCGCCGATGCCTCTGCCTCCTTTGGAGAGTTTGGCTGATGTTATACTTTTCTGCAACGGAGGGTTATACAGAGATGAATAATTTATTTGATGATAGTGAATTGTTGGCTTTACTATGCCGTATATTAACAGTCATATATGGACAGCTTTAAGAAGTTCAAAAACTCAAAAATAAGAAACCCACCGTTATAAAGAGTATAACATTTATACAGTTTATAAAGGCGGCATAGGATGCAATGTCACCGTTGCAGGGAGGATTATTATGAAGTATACCGAGAGAGATGTTTTACAGTTTATCGAAGAAAACGATGTAAGGTTTGTAAAGCTTGTATTTTCAGATGTATTTGGAAATCAAAAGAATATTTCTATTAACAGCTGTGAGCTAAGGCGTGCCTTTGCTGACGGAATAAGCTTTGACGCTTCGCATATCGAAGGTTTTATGAATTTTAACCGTTCAGATTTACTTTTGTTCCCTGATCCCGATACATTGACTCTGTTGCCTTGGCGTCCTCAGCATGGGGGAGTGGCAAGGCTTTATTGCGATATAAAAAATATAGACGGAAGTGAGTTCGGCGGCGATGGACGAGCTATTTTGAGAAATGCTGTTGAAAAAGCTAAAGAACTTGGATATACATTCAAATTCGGCACTTCATGTGAATTTTATTTGTTTAAATGTGATGATGACGGAAATCCTACTAAAATTCCAAACGACAACGCAGGATATTTAGATGCTTCACCGATTGACAAGGGTGAAAATGTACGCCGTGAAATCTGCTTGACTCTAGAGCAGATGGACATAATTCCCGAATCATCAAGACATGAGGGCGGTCCCGGTCAGAATGAGGTTTATTTTAAATACAGCGACCCTCTTAATGCTGCTGATAATTTGCAGACATTTCAGTCTGTTGTTAAAAATATGGCATATAAAAACGGACTTTATGCCTCTTTCATGCCAAAGCCGCTTATTGACAAAAACGGAAGCGGACTTCACTTTGGAATTTCAATGTCAAAAGACGGAAAAGAGCTTTTTAAGAACTTTTCGGCTGAAGGAAATGAAATGGGGAGCAGTGCTGTTGCGGGGATTTTAAACAGGGTTGCCGATATGACGGTATTTTTAAATCCTACGGTTAACAGTTTTAAAAGATTCGGTGAGTATCTTGCACCTAAATATATTACCTGGTCGCATCAGAACCATGCTCAGCTTATTTTGGTTCCTTTAGATAAAGATAATTCAGCACGGGTAATTCTTCGTTCTCCCGATTGTGCATGCAATCCGTATTTGGCGATAGCTTTACTTATTTATGCATGCTTAGACGGTGTTGAACATCATGAACAGCTTTGTGAATCTGTTAATATAAATCTTTCCAATGCAGATGTAAATGAACTCGGTGGTATAAAAACTCTTCCTTGCAATTTGGATGAAGCTGTTAATCTTGCAAAAAACAGTGATTTTCTATATACCTATATGCCTAAGGAAATTGTAGATTTTTATTTAAAATCAAAAAAACACCAGTATGAAAATTATAATAAATCAGAAGATAAGGAAGGCTTTGAAAGGATATATTTTCTGACTTTGTAATATTATTAGAAAAGAGCATCTTATATTTAGTGGGCGTTAAACGGAGATTTTTATGCTTTTAATATGTCTGTGTTGGGGGGCGAAATAGTTTGGAAAGTGTTTTAATAGTTTCAAGCCGTGAAAAAGCGACTGAAATGATTGTTGATTTGTTCAAGGGAAGTATGATGCCCAGAATTTCAATAGCTAAATCTTCAGCAGAAGCCAGAAGAATGCTGTCGGTATCAGACTTTGATTTAGTGGTTATAAATGCACCTCTCAGTGATGAATACGGTCAGGAGACTGCCGAAATATGTGTTATGTCAACCAATGCAAGCTGTTTGATGATTGTTAAAAATGAGCATTATGAGAGTGTAAGCCAATCTGTTGAGCCTATGGGAATAATGACTGTTGAGAAACCGATTAATAAAGTTTTATTTCTTCAGGCAATAAGATTTATAAATGCGTCAAGAAACAGGCTGTCAGGTCTTAGAAACGAAAATCAAAAGCTTCATAAGAGAATTGAGGAAATGAAGCTTGTTAACAGAGCTAAGTTTGCATTAATGCAATACTTAGGGTTTGATGAAAACCAAGCTCACAGGTATTTAGAAAAGCAAGCAATGGATAAAAGAGTTACTAAACGGGAAGTCGCAATAGAAATTATTAAAATTTATGAAAATTAATATTTTTGATATAGACAAAAGATGCTTTTTAGTGTATACTTAAAAAGATAACGAAAAAACAACAAAAATTTTTCGAGGAGGATTTAAGGTGCAAAAAGCGTATCTAATTTTGGAAAACGGAACAATTTTTGAGGGTAAAAGCTTTGGACAAACTGGCGAAACTGTTGGCGAAATTGTTTTCACAACAGCAATGACCGGTTATTTAGAGACTTTAACTGATCCTAGTTATTATGGTCAGATTGTTGTTCAAACTTTTCCTCTTATCGGCAATTACGGTGTTATTCCTTCTGATTTTGAAAGTTCACACCCTCATGTTAAGGGTTATATTGTAAGAGATTGGTGTCAAGAACCTAGCAATTTTCGTTGTGAGGGCGATCTTGACACTTTTTTAAAGCAGGAAGGCATTATAGGTCTTTATGGAATTGATACAAGAGCTTTAACAAAAATTGTTCGTGAATCGGGTGTTATGAATGGCAAAATTGTAATGGAGGGTACAACCGATTTCGGATTAACCGAACTTAAAAAGTATAAGATTGTTGACGCTGTTAAGAATACAACCTGCAAAGAAGAAACTACATATAAGCCGGAGGGCGAAACCAAGCACAGAATTTGTCTGCTTGATTTGGGTGCTAAGGCTAACATCTGTCGTGAGCTTGTAACCCGCGGCTGTGAAGTGACTGTTATGCCAAGCTATACTAAGGCAGAGAGAATATTCGAACTTAACCCGGACGGAGTTATGCTTTCAAACGGACCAGGAGATCCTGCTGAAAATATAGATGTAATTGAAGAAATCAAAAAGATTTGTGAAAAGAAAATTCCGACTTTTGGGATTTGTTTGGGGCATCAGCTTTTGGCATTATCACAGGGTGCTTCGACTGAAAAACTGAAATACGGTCACAGAGGTGCAAATCAGCCTGCAAAGAATGAAAAAACAGGAAGAGTATATATAACAAGCCAGAACCATGGATATGCGGTAGTGAATGACAGCTTGGGAGATAATGCAGTTTTAAGTTTTACTAATGCAAATGACGGAACCTGTGAAGGAATAGATTATAATAATATGCCTGCATTTTCTGTTCAGTTTCACCCTGAAGCTTGCGGCGGACCGCTTGATACAAGCTTTTTATTCGACAGATTTATGAAGCTGATTGAAACAGGGGAGCTTGACTAGTAAAAAACAGGATAAGACCAAGTTAAATAATCAAATTTCAGAAAGGAAAATTACTATGCCTTTAAATAAAGATATAAAAAGAGTTCTTGTTATCGGTTCAGGGCCTATTGTTATCGGTCAGGCTGCTGAATTTGACTATGCGGGAACTCAAGCATGCCGTGCTTTAAAAGAAGAGGGACTTGAGGTTATTCTGATAAACTCAAATCCTGCTACAATTATGACAGATAAAGCAATGGCTGATAAAATTTATATTGAGCCTTTGACTCTTGAAACGGTAAAAAGAGTTATCAAGAAAGAAAAACCTGACAGTGTTCTTTCAACACTTGGTGGACAGACAGGTCTTACTCTTTCTATGGAGCTTGCTAAAGAGGGATTTTTAGAAGAACATAATGTGAAGCTTTTGGGGGCTAATCCTGAAACTATTGATAAAGCCGAAGACAGACAGATGTTCAAAGATACTATGGAGTCTATCGGTCAGCCATGCATTCCGTCTAAGGTTGTGAACACCATTGAGGACGCTGTTGCATTTGCAAACGAAGATGGAATAGGTTATCCGCTTATTATTCGTCCTGCATTCACACTCGGCGGAACAGGCGGAGGAATTGTTAATAATGAAGAAGAGCTTATCGACATAACAAGAAACGGACTTTACTTATCACCGATTACACAGGTTCTGGTTGAAAAGTGTATTGCAGGTTGGAAAGAGGTCGAGTTTGAGGTTATGCGTGACAGTGAGGGCAATGTAATCACTGTCTGTTCAATGGAAAACTTCGACCCTGTCGGAGTGCATACAGGAGATTCTATAGTTATCGCACCGACTGTTACACTTGCTGATAAAGAGTATCAGATGCTTCGTTCAGCAGCACTTAAAATTATTGACGCATTAAAAGTTGAGGGTGGATGTAACTGTCAGTTCGCACTAAATCCTGACACATTTGAATATGCAGTAATCGAGGTAAACCCTAGAGTATCCCGTTCTTCTGCACTTGCTTCAAAAGCAACTGGTTATCCAATTGCAAAGGTTGCGGCTAAGATTGCTATAGGTTATACATTGGCTGAAATTAAAAACGCAGTAACAGGTAAGACTTATGCTTGCTTCGAGCCTGCACTTGATTATGTTGTAGTTAAACTTCCAAAGTGGCCTTTTGATAAATTTGTGTATGCTAAGAGAACTTTAGGTACTCAGATGAAAGCTACCGGTGAGGTAATGGCTATCGGCACAACATTCGAGCAGGCAATTATGAAGGCTGTTCGAGGTGCTGAAATCGGACACAGCTCTCTTCTTTCGGAAAAGCATATGGAAATGAGCGATGAAGAAATCAAAGAGAGAATTCACAATTGTGACGATGAAAGATTGTTCGTTGTATATGAAGCAATGAGAAGAGGGGTCACAGTTGAAGAAATCCACGAGATAACCAAGATTGACGAATGGTTCTTAAATAAACTTCAAAAACTGATTAATATTGAAAAAGAGCTCAGAAAAGGCGTTTTGACAGATGAGCTTTATTTAACAGCTAAGAAGCTCGGATACTTAGACAAGGTAATAGAAGAAATTTCAGGCTGCACGATTGAAAACAAGAGATATGCTTCATTCAAGATGGTTGATACCTGTGCCGCTGAATTTGCCGCACAGACGCCGTATTTCTATTCAACATTTGACGATGATGACGAGGCAGAGCCTTTTATAAATTCTGCTAAAGAAGATAACAGAAAAACTGTAATTGTTTTCGGTTCGGGACCTATCAGAATAGGACAGGGAATTGAGTTTGACTATGCGTCGGTTCAGTGTGTTTGGGCATTAAAGAAGCAGGGATTTGATGTTGTTATTGTAAACAACAACCCTGAAACTGTTTCAACGGACTTTGATACTGCTGACAGACTTTATTTTGAGCCTTTGACAAATGAAGATGTAATGAACATCATAAATATTGAGAAGCCTTACGGCGTAGTTGTTGCGTTCGGCGGTCAGACAGCAATTAAGCTTACAAAATATATGGCCGAAAACGGAGTAAATATTTTAGGTACTCCGCCTGACAGCATCGACGCCGCAGAAGACAGAGAGAGATTTGACGAGCTTTTAGAAGAGCATCAGATAAAACGTCCTCAGGGATTTACTGTTATGACAACCAAAGAAGCTTTAGAGGTTGCAAACAGAATTCATTATCCTGTACTTATGAGACCGTCTTATGTACTCGGCGGACAGAATATGATTATCGCATTCAATGATGATGATATTAAAGAGTATATGGCTATTATTCTAGCACAGGAAATTGAAAACCCAATACTTATCGATAAATACTTAATGGGACCTGAAATCGAAGTCGACGCTATATGCGACGGTGAAGAAATTCTTATTCCGGGAATTATGGAGCATATTGAGAGAGCAGGTGTTCACTCAGGTGACTCAATAGCTGTATACCCTGCATGGAATGTTTCGGATAAACTTATGGACAGAATTGTTGACTGCTCTAAGAAGCTGGCTGTTTCACTAAAGACAAAGGGACTTGTAAACATTCAGTATCTTATCTATCACGATGAGCTTTATGTAATCGAGGTAAATCCTCGTTCTTCAAGAACAATTCCGTACATTTCTAAGGTTACAGGTGTACCTATGGTTGAGCTTGCAACCAGAGCAATGCTTGGTGAAAAGCTTAGTGATATGGGTTATGGAACAGGACTTTATCCGAATTCACCTTATATCGCAGTTAAAGTACCTGTATTCAGCTTTGAAAAGCTGATTGATGTTGATAACCATTTAGGACCTGAAATGAAATCAACAGGTGAGGTTTTAGCTGTTGCCAACACTCTTGAAGAATCACTTTATAAAGGACTTATTGCCGCAGGATATACTCTTGAAAAAGAGGGCGGAGTGTTTATTACAGTAAGAGATTCAGACAAACCTGAGATTGCTGAAACAGCAAAGGCGTTCCAAGACTTAGGATTTGAAATCTACGCTACTAAGGGAACTGCAAAAACATTAGAACAAAACGGAATTAAAGCAATTGCAGTTGACAAGATTCACGAGGGTGAAAACAACACATTAAAGCTTATCGAGAGCGGAAAGATTCATTATGTAATCTCAACCTCATCAAAGGGAAGAAACCCTGAGCGTGACAGCGTTAAGATAAGAAGAAAAACCGTTGACAGGAACATTCCTTGTCTGACATCTATTGATACTGCAAATGCTATCGCTTCAAGCTTGAAGAGTAAGTATTCAGAGCTTTCAACCGAGCTTGTTGACATTAACGATATGAGAAAAGAAAAGCAGAAGCTTGAATTTTCTAAGATGCATGGCTGCGGAAACGATTATATTTATTTTAACTGCTTCGACCAGCGTTTAGATAATCCTGAGGGACTGAGTATAAGGCTTTCGGACAGACATTTCGGCATAGGCGGCGACGGGGTTATTCTTATCCGCCGTTCAAAGGTAGCTGACGCTAAGATGAGAATGTTCAACCTTGACGGTTCTGAGGGCAAAATGTGCGGAAACGGTATCCGTTGTGTCGCTAAGTTTATGAGGGATAACGGACTGGTTGACAAGGATGAAATGGATATTGAAACCTTGAGCGGAATTATTCATGTTGAGCTTCAAAGACACTACGGTGAGGTTGTCGGTGCTAAGGTTACAATGGGCAAAGCTGAGCTTGACCCTAAGAAGATTCCTGTGGCACTGACGGGCGACAGCATTATCGACAGAAAGGTTAATATCGGCGGTGAGGATTATAATATTACCTGTGTATCAATGGGTAACCCTCATTGTGTAACCTTTATAAATAATGTTGATACATTCCCGCTTGATGAAATCGGACCTAAGTTTGAGAGAAACGAGATTTTCCCTGAAAGAGTTAATGCTGAATTTATTCAGGTTATCGATAAAACAACCCTCAAGATGAGAGTTTGGGAACGTGGTTCAGGCGAAACATGGGCTTGCGGAACAGGTGCTTGTGCTGCTGCGGTTGCCGCTGTTTTAAACGGATACTGCGAGAAAAATACTGATATTACTGTTAAACTCAGAGGCGGTGATTTGGTTATCAGATACACCGATGACGGTACTGTTTATATGACAGGAGAAGCAGTAACAGTATGCACAGGAACAGTTATAATTTAATACATTGACTGAGAAAGGACAAACAAATATGGCTTTAATGAACGACAATTTTAACAATCTGGTTGCTAACTACTTATTTGCTGAAATCGCAAAAAGGGTTAATGAATATACAAAGGCTAATCCCGAGGCTGATGTTATCAGACTGGGAATAGGTGATGTAACTCTGCCTTTAGTTCCTGCTGTTATTGAAGCAATGCACAAGGGCGTTGATGAAATGGCAAATAAGGAAACCTTCAAAGGTTATCCTGACTATGACGGATATGAGTTCTTGAGGGAAGCGATTTCAAACTATTATAAGACAAAGAACAATGTTGACATTGCTCCTAATGAGATATTTGTTTCAGACGGTGCAAAATCCGACTGCGGAAATATCGTTGATATTTTTGATAAAGATAACACAGTTTTGGTAACAGACCCTGTATATCCTGTTTATGTTGATACAAACATAATAAGCGGAAGAAAGATTTTGTATGCTGATTCAACAGAAGCAAACGGTTTTGCCGCAATGCCTGACAAAAATGTTAAAGCAGACTTGATTTATTTGTGTTCACCTAACAATCCTACAGGTTCAGCTTATACAAAAGCACAGCTTAAAGAGTGGATTGACTATGCAAAGGCACAAAATGCAATTATCCTATATGACGCTGCATATGAAGCTTTCATAACTGAAGAAGATATTCCTTGCAGTATATATGAGATTGAGGGAGCTAAAGAGTGTGCTATCGAATTCTGCTCGCTTTCAAAGACAGCGGGATTTACAGGAACACGATGCGGATATACAATTATACCGAAAGCTTTGAAAATGAAGAATAAATCCGGAGAAGATGTATCAGTTTATGATACATGGTATCGCCGCCAGGCGACAAAATTCAACGGTGTTTCTTATCCTGTTCAGTGTGCAGCTGCAGCTGTGTTCTCAGAAGAGGGACAAAAGCAAATTAAAGAAAACCTAAGCTATTATCAGGAAAATGCAAAAATTATTGCATCGGCACTTGATGAGCTTGGCATTTATTATACAGGCGGAAAGAATTCTCCTTATATCTGGCTGAAATGCCCGAACAACATGGGAAGCTGGGAGTTCTTTGACAAGCTTCTTAATGAAGCAAATGTTGTCGGAACACCCGGTGCAGGATTTGGAAAGAACGGTGAAGGATATTTCAGACTGACAGCATTCGGAGACAGAGAAAAAACAAAAGAAGCTGTTGAAAGAATTAAAAAATTGAAATTTTAATAAAAAACCTCTTGCAGTAAAGAACTATTCTGCAAGAGGTTTGTTTTTATATATTAAGTTTTAATGAAAATATGACTATTTTCCCTTTTTGGATTTTAAATTAAAATACAGAACAACTGCACCGCCGACAATCATAATTCCGCCTAATATAAGAAGAATTATTTCAACAGTGTCATTTTCATCTTCAACAGAGTTGGATAGTGCTTCCTTGTCATTGTCATTGCTTAATGATGAAGCAGATGTATTTTCAGTTGTTTCATTTTCGTTATCTGAAATATTGGTACTGTTTGCGTTAAAATTATCGTCAGATGAATTATCCTGAGTAATTGGTTCAATTCCGTCAGGTATTGTTATATCACACGATTCAACAAGTCGGTTAAGCTCATTGCCGCCGTTATCTTTGAGAGAAACAAACTCAAGTGTCACACCGGCAAGCTTTTCATTGGAATTGTTTATATTAAAGAGCAGGGAACATACCTTTCCGCCTGCACTCAGGTCATCATCAGATTTTTTAAATTTAACATTCACTCGCCCCTCATCGTCAAATTCTTCAGTTGTGAAGCCCTCGCATTTGAACTCATATCCATTGAGTGAAACTATAGAGGAATTATACATAATGTTAAATTCCCCCTCAGAAATGCCCGGGTTTCTGTCACAGACTAAAATTACTTCGGCAGTGTTGTTTTCCGGTTTTTCAGCAGATAGCTTAAATCTGATTTCATCATCGGCAAGTGCTGAAAATGATGATAAGATTCCAATTGAAACAGCAATTATGCAGGCAAAAAAATTTTTTTTCATATAACCACCTTTTTGACATGAAGAATATAAACTTTCATATCATTTTTTTATATAAATCGTTCCGTTGTTTGATTAAGTATATTAAATTATAATATAAAAGTCAATATAATTAATTGACATAAGCAGTCGAATAAAGTATAATTGTAATAATCTTAAAATAATATTACTATAATAAATTTGCAAATATAATTTGTGAAAGGAAACAGTGTCTATGGCAAAGCTTAATAAAAAGATGGTATCATTCAGTATGATACATGTTATTATATTCTTATGCGTTATAGCTTTTATTATGATGCTTGCATATGCTTTTTTCGGCAGAGCATCTATGTCAGCCCATGATAAATTAAGTGATATGAATAAATATTCTTCACATTATTCCGAAAGTTTTTTGAAAAGAACAAATCTTTTGTATTTGTATGTAGACACATCAAATGTTGATTATTATTCAAAATTTATGAGTGAGAATGTAATAACAGGCGATATGAATACATCCAGAAATATGCTTTTTGCCATAGGTTTGGAAAATGAAGAAAAAGAAGTTTTTAAACAGATTGATAATGCTTGGAATAAATATATAGCTCCTGCTGAACAGAATGCCTTAAATAAAATGATAGAAGAAGCAAAGCCGGAAGACGCCAGAAAATTTATTTCAAGCAGTGAGTATGTATCTTGTATAAACTATATAAGTGATTCTCAGAAAACACTTAGCACAGCAATTTCAAATAGAATTAATAAAGATATAAAGACATATGATATGTGGCAGTCTGTTTTTCAAGTCGGATTGATATTTATGATATTGGTGATTATTGCAGTTTCATTTAAGTGCAAATCAAGAATCAGCCGTCTTGGAGATATGGTTGAAAAAGAGCGTGAAAGCTATATCGGCAATTCAGCAACCAGTGAGGTTTTGAAGCGTCGTGAAATGAGAAATTTAAGAAGAAACCGCAGGTAATTAGATGATAAAATAAAAATACCTTACAGTAATCTAAATTTTCTGTAAGGTATTTTTTGTATCTAAGTGAATTTTATGTGAAGCCTGCCGTTTATGAAAGTTATAATATTTTAATCAAGCTTTCCAAAAGCAGATTGGATGCAATGTCACGTTGCTAGTCAGTAAAATATTTAACTCCGCTTTCGAATATTTTTTGGTCTTTTACGCCCGGAACATTTTTAGAAACGTCATCACCAATTCGCTCTGAGTGACCCATTTTTCCGAAAACTCTTCCGTCAGGTGAGGTGATACCCTCAATAGCACTCATAGAAGTGTTAGGATTACAGTGAATATTCATTGTAGGACGGTTGGCAAAATCAACATATTGTGTAGCAATTTGTCCGTTAGAAGCAAGCTTTGCTATTTCCTCTTCAGTTGCAACAAATCTTCCTTCACCGTGAGATATGGCAACAGAATGAATATCTCCGACTTCACAGCCTGCAAGCCAAGGTGATTTGTTAGAAGCGATTCTGGTATTAACCATTTTTGACTGGTGGCGTGCTATAGTGTTAAATGTCAAAGTAGGTGAGTCGTTTCTCATATTAACAATTTCACCGTAAGGCACCAAGCCTAGTTTTATAAGTGCCTGGAAGCCGTTGCATATACCAAGCATAAGTCCGTCTCTGTATTTTAAAAGCTCGTGAACTGCCTGAGTAAGTCTTGGGTTTCTGAAGAATGAAGTGATGAATTTACCGCTTCCGTCCGGCTCGTCACCACCGCTGAATCCGCCTGGAAGCATAATAATCTGTGATTGTTTGATAAGTTTTTCAACTTCATTAACCGATTCTGAAATTGCTTCTGCTGAATAGTTTTTGATTACAAATACTTCAGGAACAGCGCCTGCCTTTTCAAAAACCTTAGCAGTATCGTACTCACAGTTTGTACCAGGGAAGACAGGAATCAGCACTCTAGGCTTAGCAATAGGAGCAATTGGCTTGATTTTTGTTTCGGATTTATATGAGAATTTATCAACAACACCGTGGTCGTTATCGATTTTAGTAGGGAAGATAGGTTCGAGTTTATTTTCCCACAGTGCCTGCAGATTATCTAAATCAATCACATAATCAGGTGTATAGATTTTGTATTCTTCAATTGTTTCACCGATAATTCTTTCTTCGGTTTCAACGTTTGGGTTAAGTTCTATAACGAACGCACCATAGCAAGGTGTAAACAGCTCTTTAGGAGTAACATTATCAGTGAATTTGAAACCGATTTTGTTACCGAAGCTCATTTTTGCAACAGCTTCTGAAATACCTCCGAATGATACAGCCCAGCAAGCTGCGACATTATTATCTTTGATAAGCTTTTCAACTCGTTCGTAAACATTCTTTACGCTTTCAAAGTTTATAAGGCCGTTTGAATCATATTCAGGTGCAATATAGATAACCTTCGAGCCTGCCGATTTGAATTCCTGAGATGTTACATTATAAGAATCGGCAGTAGAAACTGCAAATGAAACCAGTGTAGGAGGAACATCGATTTTTTCAAATGTTCCGCTCATAGAATCTTTTCCGCCTATAGCAGCACAGCCTAATTCGGTCTGAGCTTTATAAGCACCTAGTAAAGCAGCAAGAGGTTTGCCCCAGCGTTCCGGATTATCCTGAGTTCTTTCAAAGTATTCCTGGAAAGTCAGCCAGCATTTTTTGTGATTTCCGCCGGTTGCAACAACTTTGGCAATTGATTCAACAACAGCACCGATTGCACCGTGATAAGGACTCTTTTCTGACAAGAAAGGGTCATAACCCCAGCCCATGATTGAAGCAGTTGTTGTTTCGCCGTGAAGAACAGGAATTTTTGCTGCCATTGCCTGAGTCGGAGTGTTCTGATACTTTCCTCCGTAAGGCATAAGAATTGTTCCTGCACCGATAGTGGAATCAAATCTTTCAACAAGTCCTTTCTGTGAACAGATATTAAGATTAGAAATCATAGCTTCCCACTTTTCAGGACTGTTGTCTATATTACCGTCATTTGTAATCATATAAGGGTCAGTAATAGTAATCTTTGTATGTTTTTCAGCACCGTTTGAGTTCAGGAAATCACGGGACAGATTAACAATTTCGTTGCCTTTCCAGTGCATTCTCAAGCGTCTGTCATCAGTCACATGAGCAACAACAGTAGCCTCAATGTTTTCCTTTTCAGCCTCTGCTAAGAACCTTTCTACATCGCTCTTTGCAATAACAACAGCCATTCTTTCCTGTGATTCGGAAATTGCAAGCTCTGTTCCGTCAAGGCCGTCGTATTTTTTAGTTACAGCGTCAAGGTCGATTTCAAGACCGTCTGTTAACTCACCGATAGCAACAGAAACTCCGCCTGCACCAAAGTCATTGCATCTTTTAATCATTCTGGTAACATCAGGGTTTCTGAAAAGTCTTTGAAGCTTTCTCTCTTCGGGAGCGTTACCTTTCTGAACCTCAGCACCGCAGGTTTCCAACGAATCCATAGTATGTGATTTTGAAGAACCTGTTGCACCGCCGCAGCCGTCACGGCCTGTTTTACCGCCGAGAAGAACAACAATATCATCAGGCTCAGGACGCTCACGGCGTACATTTGAAGCCGGAGCCGCACCGATAACGGCACCTATTTCCATTCTCTTTGCGACATATCCAGGATGATAAATCTCACTTACATGACCGGTAGCAAGACCGATTTGGTTACCGTAAGAAGAATAACCGTTTGCAGCACCCTCTGTAATTTTTCTCTGAGGAAGCTTTCCTGCAACTGTATCTTCAAAAGGAACCAAAGGATTTGAAGCACCTGTAACTCTCATTGCCTGATAAACATATGAACGACCTGAAAGCGGATCACGGATTGCACCGCCCAGACATGTAGCAGCACCGCCGAAAGGCTCGATTTCTGTAGGGTGATTGTGAGTTTCGTTTTTAAACATCAAAAGCCAGTCTTCATTCTGTCCGTCAACATCAACTTTGATTTTAACTGAGCAGGCATTTATTTCTTCACTTTCGTCAAGCTCAGCCAAAAGACCTTCACTGCTCAGCTTTTTAGCACCGATAACAGCAAGGTCCATTAAAGTAACAGGCTTGTCTGTTCTTCCGTCATAAAGCTTCTTTCTTGTTTTCAAATAATCCTTGAATGTTTCTTCAATATAAGGAGTTCTGACATCAACCTCGTCAATGATAGTGGAAAATGTGGTGTGACGGCAGTGGTCAGACCAGTATGTGTCAATCATACGAATTTCGGTAATTGTAGGATTTCTTTTCTCTACATTTTTAAAGTAGTCCTGACAGAATTTAATATCGTCAAAATCCATTGCAAGACCAAGTGAAGTCATTAAAGCTTTAAGCTCTAAATCACTGGAATAAATAAACCCTTCAATCGTGATTACTCTTTCGGGAATGTCATATTTAATATCTAAAGTGTCAACAGGCTTTAGTGAAGCTTCACGGCTTTCAACAGGGTTGATAATATAATTTTTAACATCATTTATGTCTTTTTCCGAGATATCTCCCTGAAGAATATAAATAGTTGCCGATTTAACGGTAGGACGGTTTCCTCCTGTAAGCAGGGAAATACACTGAGCGCATGAATCAGCTCTTTGGTCAAATTGACCCGGGAGGTATTCGACAGCTATTATATTCTCATTGCTCTGAAGTTTTGGAATATCATTATAGATAACATCAACAGAAGGCTCTGAGAAAACCACGGGAATACACTTTTTAAAATCCTCTTCCGACAACCCTTCTGTGTCATAGCGGTTTACAATCCTTATTCCCGTTAAATCGGGAATTTTCAAAACTGACTTAATCCCGCTGAGAAGAGTCTCAGCCTGTGAAGCATAACTTGGCTTCTTTTCAACATAAATTCGATAAACTGGCATTTTTACAGCTCCTTGTATTTATATTTTGCAGACAGATTTTTCTTGACTTTAATCGTCAACAAAACTGCCTATACAATAATTTTTTTCAGCTTTTTCTATTTTAACATATAATATTGTTTTTCGCAAACTGTTTTGAGGTATTTTGAGGTTTTTTTTCGGAATTTTTACAAATGTGAAATTAGGAGTATGACCTTCAAAATAATCAGGGGATTTTTCTTTTTCAAACAACACAGGAAATATTTTTCCGATTTGAGAGTTTAAAAATTCATTTGATGCCTTTATACATTCATATTCCATGGTTTTAGCACGCTTTTCTTTTTCGCTGTTTTTGATTTGGTCGTCACGCTTCGCGGCAATAGTTCCTTCTCGTTTTGAATATGGGAATATATGAACTTTGGCAAACTTTATTTTTTTTACAAAGTTTAAAGATTCTTTAAAATCCTTATCGCTTTCACCGGGGAAGCCAACCATAACATCAGTAGTCAACGCACAGTCAGGGAAGCTTTTTCTGAGTTTTTTGCATAAAGCCTCATATTCGGCAGATGTATATTTTCTGTTCATTTCTTTAAGTGTTTTATCACATCCGCTTTGAAGTGACAGATGAAACTGAGGGCAAAGCTTTTTTAGTTTTGACATCCTTTCGATATCGCGGTCTGAAATCATTTCAGGCTCAATAGAACCAAGTCTTACCCGTTCGATTCCGTCAATTGAGCAGGCGGTTTCAATTGCATCGATAAGCCTTATATCTCCCTCCAAATCCTTTCCGTAACAGCAAAGGTTAATCCCAACCAGTATAATTTCTTTGTGTCCGTTTTTTGCGAGTCCTGTTATCTCATTTTTTATTTCTTCAAGTCCTTTTGAACGAATATGACCTCTTGCATAGGGAATAATACAATAAGTACAGTATTGGTCACAGCCGTCCTGAATTTTAACATTAGCTCTTGTTTTATTTTCGTATCCGCTTATGAGCATATCTTCGATTTTGTCATTTTTTAAATGCTTTTCAATACTGATTATTTGTTTTCTGTTTCCATTGCCGTCGATATTATTTACATTTATGAAATCTAAAAGCATATTCGGGATGTTCATTTTATTTGATGAACCGCATATTATATCACAGAATTCAAATCCTCTGACTTCACTTTCAAATGCCTGAGGAAAACAGCCGGTTAAGATAAGTATGCAGTTTTGATTTTGCCTTTTAATTTTGTGCAGTATCTGTCTGCATTTTAAATTAGCCTGTCCGGTTACAGTGCATGAATTTACAACAGCAGCGTCGGCTTCTTTTATTGATTTGACGGCTTTATGGCCGAGAAGTTTGAATTTTTCTTTTAAAGCTTCGGTTTCATAGTGGTTTACTTTACAGCCAAGAGTATAGTAAAATATTTTCATTTATTTACCTTTCATATGCATATTACACAAATGACATAATATCTTATTGTTAAATATGCACAAATATTCTTTTGGTTTTTTATTATACTTGAACATTATACTATATTTACTTTTTTTTTTCAAATTTCTCTTGACAATCAAAGAAAATGTGTTATATTTTAGGTAGAGAATTAAGAAAATTCTCTGAATTCCTAAGGGTTTTCAGCAATAAAACATTAATTAGGAGGAATTTATTATGACAAAAGCAAAAGTGTTATTACAATCAATTTCAGATGTAAAGGAATTTGTAAGTGCTGTATCAATGTGTGATTTTGAAGTGGATTTAGTTTCAGGAAGATATGCAGTTGATGCAAAGTCAATTATGGGTATTTTCAGTTTGGATTTATCAAATGCTATTGAGCTTATTGCTTACACAGATGATACAGAAGCATTATTCGGTCAGATTTCTAAATTTATAGTTAAGTAAACAAATTATAACTAAACTTAATATTATCTGCGGTACAGCTTTTACTGTACCGCTTTTTTATTACCCTGGCAGCGGACATTCTCTGAAGTCTTTAGAATTTAGTTTTCAATCGTTTGCTGTTTGAATAAATAAATTACGTAATTTTGAAGCTTGCATTATAGCATAAACCTATGCTTGTCGCATAAAATCTATTAGTAATAGTATCTTTTGCAAAATATAAAGTATCATAACGATAAGAAAGGGAGTATCAATATGAAAATCGTAAAAAATCTAATAGCTTTTATGCTTTGCATTATAACAATTTCAATGTTTTTCACTAAAACTTTTGCTGACGGAGAAATACCCAAGACTGTTGCAACGGCACTTGATTCGGCAAATGAGCAAAAGGAAACAGGACTTTCGGTAACAGCGGAAAAAGCTGTATTATATGAAGCCTCTACGGGAACAATATTATATAATAAGAAAGCTGATGAAAAAGCTCCGGTTTCATATTTGACAAAGCTTATGACTATACTTCTTACAAGTGAAAAGATTGAAACCGATAAGAAATTCACACTTGATAAAAAACTTATTACATCTTCAACGGCAAATTCAAAGCAAGGTTCACAGATTTGGCTTAATGTCGGTGAGGAAATAGCTGTTGAAGAACTGCTGAAATCTATTACAATCGGAAACGCTAATGATGCTTGTACGGTTTTAGCTGAAGGGATATCAGGAAGTGAAGAAGCTTTTGTTCAGTTAATGAATGAGCGTGCCGAAGCTTTAGGTATGAATGACACGGTTTTTGTGGATTGTTCCGGAATCAGTGATTCTAATATTTCTACAGCAAAGGATATAGCTGTTTTATCAGCAGAGCTTTTAAAGCACGGAAATTTAAAAGGTTATTTTACTGCATGGATGGATACAGTAAGGGGAGGTAAAGCCGAGCTTGTAAATTTGAATACTTTGGTAAAGAATTATAAGGGAATAAGCGGTCTTAAAGCATGTGCTTCAGAAAAGGCAGGCAACTGTATAGCAGCATCAGCTTCGAGAAACAAGATGAGTCTTGTAGCGGTTGCATTAAAATCAAAAGACAATGACAGCAAAGCAAGTGACGCAAAATCAATGCTTAATTTCGGTTTCGACGGATATGATATGTTTATACCGGAAATTCCCGAAGATGCTTTAGAACCTATCAATGTGACACACGGTTCAGTGCTTAAAACAGACACTTATATTGACGGAGTAACAAGGCTGGTTATAAAAAGAGGAACAGCAAGTGAAATTAATATAAAATTCGACAGAATAGATAAAATAGAAGCTCCTGTACCTGCGAATACTAAGGTTGGAGAGCTTGTTTTTAAAATGGGAACAAAAGAAATGCTAAAACACAATATATATACGAAAGAAGAGGTGGAGCGCATAGATTTAGTGGGTGCATTCAAAAAACTTTTGTTAAGTTTGCTAAGAAATTAGTAACATTGTTGTATTAATTGCACAAAACTTGACAGACGCGAAAAGTTGACATAAAGAACACTTGAAAATTATCTTGTTTTATAGTAAAATAAGGTTAGTTAAAAAATAGAAAGGAATTTGGAAAGTGGCAATTAAATTAAATTCAAAATATTTGAAGTCTTTTATTGATGAACATGAAATTGAAGCAATGAAAGCACAGATTACTGACGCACATAATACAATCGAGAACAGAAACGGTCTGGGAAATGATTTTTTAGGTTGGGTTAAACTTCCTGAAAATTATGATAAAGATGAATTTGAAAGAATTAAGGCGGCAGCGGAAAGAATTAAAGAGAAGGCTGATATTCTTATTGTTATCGGTATCGGAGGTTCATATTTAGGGGCAAGAGCTGCTATTGAACTTTTAAAATCACCTTTTTATAACAATATTAAAAAAGATACTCCTGACATTTATTTTGTCGGCAACAATATCAACCCGACATATATGCAGGAAATTCTTTCTATTTGCGAGGGAAAAGACATCTGTGTTAATGTTATTTCAAAATCAGGAACAACAACAGAACCTGCACTGGCTTTCAGAATTTTTAAAAAGCTGGTTGAAGATAAGTATGGAAAAGATGAGGCAAAGAACAGAATTTTTGCTACAACTGACGCTGCCAGAGGAACATTGAAGGAATTGTCTGACAAAGAGGGATATGAAACATTTGTCATTGCTGATGATGTCGGCGGAAGATTCTCTGTTTTAACTGCTGTAGGACTTCTTCCTATCGCCGTTGCAGGCTGTGATATTGACAGAATTATGGCAGGTGCAAAAATCGGACAGGATAAGTATTCTAAAGATGACGGCAACGACTGTTACAAATATGCAGCTATCAGAAACATTCTGAACAGAAAAGGCAAGTCAGTTGAAATGCTTGTTTCTTATGACCCGAGTTTTACAATGATGGCTGAATGGTGGAAACAGCTTTACGGCGAGAGTGAGGGAAAAGATAACAAAGGTATTTATCCTTCATCAGCTACATTCTCAACCGATCTTCACTCACTCGGACAATTCATTCAGGACGGTTCGAGAATAATGTTTGAAACAGTAGTTGATATAAAGAAGCCTAAGCAGGACTTGTTCTTAGAAGAAGACGCTGAAAATCTTGACGGACTGAACTTTTTGACAAATCAGAATATGTCTGATGTAAACAGAAAGGCTCTTGAGGGTACAATTTTAGCACATACTGACGGAGGAGTTCCTAATGTAGTTATTGAAGTTGACGCACTTGATGAAGAAAACTTCGGAGAGATGGTATATTTCTTTGAAAAGGCTTGTGCAATTTCAGGCTATATTCTTGGGGTTAATCCTTTTAATCAGCCCGGTGTTGAAAGTTATAAAAAGAATATGTTTGCACTTTTAGGCAAGCCTGGATATGAAGACCAGAAAGCTGCACTTGAAGAGAAGCTGAAATAGTTCTCTTCAAGTGGGGTTAAATTTAGCTATTTCCGAAGAAATAATTTTTCGGTAAAATAAATTGCCCATACGGGCGGAACGGAGTGTTATTATGATTAGCATTATAACAGGAAAAAAAGGAACAGGAAAAACTAAAATTTTAGTTGACAAAATTACTGAAGCTTCAAATAACGCAACAGGAAATGTTGTTTGTATTGAAAAAGGAATGAAACTTACTTATGATCTGCCGCACAGTGTAAGGCTTGTTGACGCAGAAGAGTATGCAATTGAAAGCTATGATACATTTTACGGTTTCGTAATGGGTATGCTTGCAGGAAATTACGACATACAGGAAATATTCGTTGACGGAATACTTAAAATCGGCGGAAGAGATTATGATGAACTCGGTGCTATGTTTGAAAAGCTTAATGCTCATGCTAAAGATGTGAAAATTATCTTTACAGTATCAACTGATGCACAGGAACTTCCTGAAAAGGTTAAGGCATTTATGTAATCTTAAAACAGGAGTTGTTTAGAAAAATTACATAAAAACTATTGACAATGAGAAGTATAATAGTTATAATGTAATTTGTGATGTTTGAGGTGTTATAATGGAATTACAATTAAAACAGCTATTTGATATAGTGGGTGAACGCAAAGAGCTTCATTACAAAATCCCTTTGGAGGAGCTTGAAGGCTACAAAGCGGTTTCATTTAAAACACCTGTATCGATAAACGGGGAAGTTGAAAACAGAGCGGGAATTGTAACTATTAAATTTCATGTTAGTTTTGTTTTGAATCACGTTTGCGACAGATGTCTCAAAAAGTTTGAGCAGGAATATGATTATGATTTTGAACATACATTGGTTCAAAACTCAAGAACTGAGGATGATGAACATATTGTATGTGAAAATATGATTCTTGACTTGAATGAGTTGGCTATTTCTGATTTATTGTTGCAGCTGCCTTCAAAGATATTATGTAAGGAAGACTGCAAGGGCTTATGCTTTGTTTGCGGACAAAACCTGAACGAAGCGACTTGCGAATGCTCAAAGAGTTAATAGCCGCAACAATACTTATTAAAATATCCTAAGAGGAGGTGCCAAAATGGCAGTACCAAAGAGAAAGGTATCCAAAGCCAGACGTGACAAAAGACGTTCTGCTGTTTGGAAATTAGATGCACCGGCTTTAAGCAAGTGTACTAATTGCGGTGAGCTAACAGCTCCACATAAAGTTTGTAAAAATTGCGGATTTTATAAGGGTGTAGAAGTGATTAAGAAAAGTGACGCTTAAGTAACATCTTTGTAAAGCAGAGGTGGAGTTTTTCCTTCTCTGCTTTTTTCGTGTAAAAATTCAGATGATTAAATGAAAGGAGTGAGATTTATGGCATTACCTGTTGTTGCAATTGTAGGAAGACCTAATGTCGGAAAGTCTACATTGTTTAACAAGCTTATAGGTCAAAAGCTTTCTATAGTTGAGGATACGCCCGGTGTTACAAGAGACAGAATTTATTCAAAATGCGAGTGGCTCGGACATCAGTTTATGCTTGTTGATACAGGCGGTATTGAGCCTAAAACAGATGATATTATTCTTTCTCAGATGAAGCGTCAGGCAGAGGTTGCTATTGCAAGTGCTGATGTAATTGTTTTCATAACAGATATAAGAACGGGTGTTACGGCAAATGATTATGATGTAGCATCAATGCTTATGAAATCCGGAAAGCCTGTTGTACTTTGCGTAAATAAATGTGATAATGTCGGAAATACACCTCCTGAAATTTACGAGTTTTATAATCTTGGGATTGGCGACCCGATTGCTGTTTCGTCAGTTCACGGTCATGGAACAGGTGATTTGCTTGACGAGGTGATAAAATATTTTTCTGAATCTGATGAAAACGATGAAGCTGATGACGCTATAAAAGTGGCTGTAATCGGAAAGCCTAACGCAGGAAAATCATCAATAATCAATAAAATATGTGGTGAGGAAAGGGTGATTGTTTCTGACATCGCAGGAACAACCCGTGACGCAACTGATACGACTGTTGAAAATGAAAAGGGTAAATTTGTTTTCATTGATACAGCCGGCATCAGAAAAAAATCTAAAGTGTTAGAGAGTATAGAAAAATACAGTGTACTGAGAGCATATATGGCAGTTGACCGTGCAGATGTTGCGGTTATTGTGATTGACGCAACAGTCGGTTTTACTGAACAGGATTCTAAGGTTGCAGGCTATGCTCATGAGCAGGGTAAGGCTTGCGTTGTAGCAATAAATAAATGGGATGCTGTAGAAAAAGATACAAAGACAATGGATGAGTACACTGATAAACTGAAGAATGATTTTAGTTTCATGTCATATGTTCCGTTTGTATTTGTATCTGCCAAAACAGGACAGAGGCTTGATAAGCTTTTCGATATTATAAAGTTTGTTGCCGAGAAGAATTCTATCAGAATTTCAACAGGAAAGCTGAATGATGTATTAGCTTATGCAACAAGCAGAGTTCAGCCGCCGTCTGATAAAGGCAAGAGACTGAAAATTTATTATATGACTCAGCCTACAACTAAACCGCCGACATTTGTTACTTTTGTGAATAAAGCTGAGCTTTTTCATTTTTCATATCAAAGGTATTTGGAAAATCAAATTCGTGAAACATTCGGTCTTGAGGGAACTCCCGTTAGATTTATAGTTAGAGAACGAGGAGCAAACGATACAAAATAATCATGGTATATGACTGGGGAGATGTCCCTTTTGGATTAGGAGGATTATTGTGACAGATTTTTTATGCATTGCTGTTACAGCTGTAGTTTCATACCTTTTCGGAAGTTTAAATTCCGCAATTATAGTATGCAGAATTTTAAAGCACGATGATATAAGAAAGTACGGAAGCAATAGTGCGGGACTTACTAATGTTTTTAGGACATATGGCAAGGGGGCTGCATTGCTGACGCTTTTATGCGACCTTGTAAAAGGAATTATCGCAGTAATAACCGCAAGATTAATTGTGACAGGTGTTTTAGGCGTGCTGTTTTTCGGTGATGATTTATTTATCGGATATGTTGCGGGTATATGCGTTGTATTGGGTCATGTGTTTCCGCTTTATTATGGATTTAAGGGCGGAAAAGGTGTTCTCACAGCCTGTGCTACTATGCTTGCCGTTGACCCGATTCCTACATTGTTATGTCTGGCTGTATTTATTGTTTTAGTTTCAATTACAAAATATGTTTCTTTGGGTTCTATTGTTTCGGCGATAGCAAATCCTTTTTTCACAGGTTTTACGCAATTGCTTCGAGGATATGACGGCATTGTTATTAATGTGATTTTTGCCACTGCTTTTTCTGTGCTGATAGTGTATAAGCACAAATCAAATATTATCAGGCTTAAAAACCATGAGGAAAACAAATTAAGCTTCAAAAAATAATTAATTATATGGGTGTTAAAGCTCAGTGTTAGGAGGATTGCTATGGCAGATGTTGTTATTCTTGGTTCAGGAGGGTTCGGACTTGCACTTGCGGTTATGTGTGACAAGCTGGGTCATGATGTAACAGTTTGGTCTAAGTTTAAAGATGAGATAGATACTATTGAAAGAACGGGTGAATTAAAAGCAAAGCTTCCCGGGGCGATTATTCCTAAAAGCATAAAGCTTACAACTGATATTTCATGTGTAAAAGGAAAAGATATAGTAGTTGTCGGAATTCCTTCATCTTTTGTCAGAGAAACCTGTGAAACAGCCAAACCTTATATTGATGAAAAAACATATATCGTCAATACTTCAAAAGGTCTTGAAGACGGCTCACTTAAACGAATGAGCGTTGTGGTTTCAGAGGTTTTTGAAAAAAACAGAGTGGTTGTGCTTACAGGTCCGTCCCATGCTGAGGAAATTGCAAAGGGTATACCGACAACTGTTGTTGTATCTTCAAAGGATCACGAAGCTTCAAAATACATTCAGAATGCAATGTCAAGTGAAGTTCTCAGAATATATATTAATGATGATGTTGTCGGCTGTGAAATCGGCGGCTCTTTAAAAAACATAATTGCTTTGGCTGCCGGTATCTGTGACGGCATGGGTTACGGTGATAACACAAAAGCGGCACTGATGACAAGGGGAATAAGTGAAATTGCCCGTCTTGGTGCTTCGTTAGGTGCAAATACCAGCACTTTTGCAGGATTGACCGGAATAGGTGATTTGATAGTTACATGTACCAGTATGCATTCAAGAAACCGACGGGCCGGTATTTTAATAGGTGAGGGAACTGCTCCTGATGATGCAATAAGAATTGTCGGTACTGTTGAGGGTTATCATTGCACTAAGACAGCATATGCACTTGCAAAAAAACAGAAAGTAGAAATGCCTATTACCGAACAGCTTTATTCGGTTTTATTTAAAGACAAAAAAGTAGACATTGCATTAAGAGAGCTCATGACAAGACCGAATTCAAGTGAAAACGAAAGAATAGTTTTATAAATATCGTATGTAAAAAACGCAGGTAATTTAATATTTACCTGCGTTTTACTGTTTTATTTATTAAATTTTATAAAACTGCTTTTCTCAACTCGTCAACTTTGTCAGTCTTTTCCCAAGCAACGCCTAAATCTTCACGGCCCATGTGTCCGTATGCTGCAAGTTTTTTGTAAATAGGTTTGCGAAGACCGAGTGTTTCAATAATAGCTGAAGGTCTGAGATCAAAAACTTTGCTGACAGCTTCACTTAATTTGTTTGGATTTAAGCTGCTTGTGCCGAAAGTTTCAATATCAATCATTACGGATACAGGTGACGCCACCCCTATAGCATATGCAAGCTGAACTTCACACTTGTCGGCAAGCCCTGCTGCAACAATATTTTTTGCAACATATCTTGCCATATATGCTGCTGACCGGTCGACTTTTGTCGGGTCTTTTCCTGAAAAAGCACCGCCGCCGTGACGGCCCATTCCTCCGTATGTGTCAACAATAATTTTTCTTCCTGTAAGTCCGCTGTCACCGTGAGGACCTCCGATAACAAACCGTCCGGTTGGATTTACAAAATACTTGGTATTTTCATCTAACAGTTCAGTTGGTATTACTTTTTTAACAACATTTTCAATAATGTCTTTTCTGATTTGTTCAAGTGTGACATTTTCATCGTGCTGTGATGAAACAACAACAGCGTCCACTCTTATAGGTTTGTTGTTTTCGTCATATTCAACCGTTACCTGAGTTTTTCCGTCAGGGCGAAGATATGAAAGAGTTCCGTTCTTTCTGACTTCTGTAAGCTTTAACGCAAGCTTTTGTGCAAGCGAAATAGGCATTGGCATAAGCTCCGGAGTTTCGTTGCAGGCATAACCGAACATCATTCCCTGGTCACCCGCACCTATATCGTTTAAGTTTTCATCTCGTCCCTCTAAAGCATTATCTACACCCTGCGCAATATCGGGAGACTGCTTGTCTATTGTTGTTATAACAGAACAAGTGTTACCGTTAAAGCCATAATCGTCATTGTTATATCCGATTTCATTTACTGTATTTCTTACTATTTCGGGAATGTCAACCTGTGCTTTTGTAGTAATTTCACCCATGCACATAACCATACCGGTTGTTGTGACAGTTTCACATGCAACTCTTGAGTAAGGGTCTTGTTCGAGCATTGCATCTAACACAGCGTCTGATACCTGATCGCATATTTTATCCGGATGTCCTTCCGTAACAGATTCAGATGTAAAAAGATTTCTAGCCATTTTTATATTCCTCCTAAAAAATTAGCATAAATAAAAAAGCGTTCCAAAACCGAAACGCCTGAATTTAAAATATAAATTCCTCATCTTTCGGATTTATTACCGCAGGATTTAGCACCTTAATAAACAAATTAGGTTGCCGGGCTTCAAAGGACCTGTTTCCTCCGCCACTCTTGATAAGGTTATTGAATTATAAAATTATTATACAACTGAATTACATATATGTCAACAAAAATCAAGATATTTTTCATCAGAAGTCATGGTGTAAATATCTTACTTGTAAATAGAATTTTTATATGATATAATTATTTTCAACATTTGTTTATTAACATACTGATTTTACATGTTCTTTGAATTAGTTTTAAAAAAGTGATTTACAATAATCAAAAGTATTCTCAGCATTCTCATATTTTATTTATGGATTGGGAAAACAATACAGTGTATTTATAAATGATTGGGGTAGAAAAAATGAAAGCAATTTTCAGGAAATCGACAGCATTTTTACTTAGCTTGATAATTATTGTTTCATTAGCTTTGGATAATAAATTAGTATTTGCTAAAACCGTAAAAAAAATTCCCAGGGGGAAAATAATATCTATTTCATCAGACAGAAAAGGTCAGATGAGTCTTAAATGGAAAAAGTTAAAGGGTGTTACCGGTTATAGATTAAAAGTATCAACTGATAAAAAGTTTTCCAAGGGAAACAAGTTTATTGTTGTAAAGAGCAGAAAGCTGAATACGCTGAAGCTGAACGGATTCAAACCGGGAAAAACTTATTATGTAAAGCTAAGAGGATATAAAGAGTTCAAGTATAATAAAAAGCTAAAAAGAGTTTACGGTAAGTACAGTAAATCTAAATCTGTTAAGATTAAAAAAACCAATACAGAAAAATATAATCCTAAAAAAATCGGTTCTATTATTAATAGTACGAATTCGTTACTGCGGACTTTAACATTAATTAAAAACGATGATGGTTCCGGATATACTAAATACAGCTATTTAGACTGGAGTAATTTTTCATCTGACTTATCTGATTATAAATCAAAAATTTCCACGGCAGAATATATGTATAAAATCGTTAAAAATAAGAAGTTTAAAAAAGCTTATAGTCAGAATAAAAAGTATACATATAAAAATATCAAAAATAAAAGTGTTACTGCTCCGGCCAGAAAAATCTATACAGATCTTTACAATTTGATATCCAAAACAAAATCAAATATGAATTCCTCATTGAATAATCTTCAGCGCAAAAGTTTGTCTGAAATATGGGATCATTATTATGAAACCAGAGTATTATTAGATGATTTTAAGTCAAGCAACTTTACTGATAATATGACTGACTACGAAAAAGTGACTGTTATATACAATTATCTATGCAATAAGATTTATTATGAGAAGGATAAGCCGTCAAAATATGGATATGACCTTTGGAAAGCGGATTCAACAATGTATCGTGTTTTGTCTTCGGAAGCCGAAAAGAGTGTTGCCGGTGTATGCGGAACATATACATGTGTTTTTCAAATGATGTGTCAATACTATGGTATTAATTCACAGGTCCTATGCAGTAAAGATCATACATGGAATACTGTAAAAATAGATGGTATTTGGTATACATGTGATTTAACAATCGGCGATGAGTGCGGTTATGGTGATGATGATATTACATCAAATATAAGCAAATATTTTTCTAAATATTTTTATACAGAAAGTGAAATGTCAACATCATTTAAAAAAGAGCATAGCATTCAAAGTATCTTGCCGGATTTTTATTATTTTTTTATTAAACCTGTTCAAAACTTTCAATTAGTCAAAGGCGGCGAAAGTATTAAGTCACGATTTATAAAAAACAAATAGAGCATTTTTAATTTCAGGGCGTTTTGTTGGTTTTTATGAACCATAAAACGTCCTGAATTGATTATTTTTTTGTATAAAATTCACATATTAAATAAAACCCCGAAAAAAACGAAAAAAGGATATTGACAAAAGGGAAGAGGTGTGATATAATAGTCAAGCACTCGAAAAAC
>UQYQ01000020.1 GCA_900545345.1 uncultured Ruminococcus sp. | reverse complement strand
TCTAAAAAGTCAAAATCATCTGAATCATTTCTCTCCTGACCGGTTTCAAAACCGATTTCTCCAGGCTTTGCATCTGGGTTTGCAAAAGCTGAAAAGCTTAATGAAGACACAGCCAAAGCAATTGCCGCTGCACCTGAAATTAATCTTTTAAATTTCATATTATTCCTCCTGAATCCTATAGTTAATAAAATTTGTCAATTTGACAATTATTCGATTACGCATATAAATTTATCAAACAATGTTAATAACTGTAAAAAAACAGTCATATTTAATTAAATACATTTACACACGTTATAATATTTAAATTTATTATATCATATAAAATTGTAATTTGCAACAGTTTTTCTTCTCTTTATTATATTATTTTTGTACATGTGTTAAAAAAGACAGAGATAAAAAAAGATATGTGATGATTTTCTCCTGTCTTTGCCTGTATTCAGCCTGTTTGAAGTTATGTTGCAAGCCCCGCATACTGAGTCATGTACAGCTCATGGTATTTCCCTTTTTTCGCAAGCAACGCCTCATGATCGCCGATTTCCGCGATCTCGCCGTGATCCATAACCACAATAAGATCAGAATCCCTTATTGTAGACAAGCGGTGTGCGATCACAATGCTGGTACGCCCCTGCATAATGCGCTGCATGGCATCCTGTATTGCTTTTTCGGTGCGGGTATCCACATTGGATGTTGCTTCATCCAAAATCAGGATTTTCGGATTGGCAACAAACGCACGGGCAATGGACAGGAGTTGCCGCTGCCCCTGACTGATATTTGTGCCGGAACCGGTCAGTACTGTGTCATATCCTTGCGGAAGAAACTCAATCATTTCCCGACACTGACTCATTTCTGCCGCTTCCTCAAGCTGTTTGTCTGTGGCTGCTTCATTTCCGTATTTCAGATTACTGCGGACTGTGTCGGAAAACAAAACCGTGTCCTGTAGAACAATAGCCACATTCTTTCGCAGACTGGCCCTTGCAACATCCCGTATATTCTGTTCGTTTATGCAAATCTCTCCGCTGTCTGTATCATAAAAACGCATGAGCAGGTTGACTATAGTAGTCTTGCCGCTACCGGTTGCACCCACCAGCGCCACTTTTTTGCCGGTGGGGACTGTCAGCGTAAAATTCCGAATCACAGGGTTTCCCGACTCATAAGAGAAACTCACGTTTTTGAATGTGACTGACGCTTTTTCCTCCTTCGTAAGCGCCACGCCGTTTCCGTCTTCCTCATTTTCATCCAATACGGCGAATACACGCTCCGCACCGGCAATCGCCGTCTGCAGCTGTCCGTAAATCTGTGCAATTTCATTGATAGGACGGCTGAACTGTTTCGCATAAACAATAAAAGCTGAAATCACGCCCACCGAAATCAGTCCTTTCACAGAGAAATAGCCGCCGAAAGCAGCAATGATGACAAAACCGATATTTCCGATACAATTCATGACCGGTCCCATAACGCCGCTGAAAATATCCGTTTTGATCCCGGCTTTTGTGAGGGAATCCGCCGTGTCACAGAAATCATCCGTTGTAATCTTCTGGTGATTATATGCCACAACCGTGCGATAACCGGAAACCATTTCTTCTACGGTTCCGTTCAACTGCCCCAACAGCATCTGACGTTTACGGGAAAACCTTCGTACGTTCCCCGAAAGAATTTTGGTCGCCAGAAATGTCAGCAGCACGGTAGCAAAGCTGAGCAGAGCAAGCTGCCAGCAGTACCTCAGCATAATCGCTACAGTACCGATTATGGTAAGCACACCTGAAAAAAGCGACGGCAGGGATTGGGAAACCGTAGTGGAAATATTTTCAACGTCATTGGTCATTCGACTCATCACATCGCCATGGGAATGGGTGTCAAGATAGCATATCGGCAGGTCCATGATCTTCCCAAACAGCTCCTCTCGCATCCGCTTTACTACATTCTGGCTGAGCCGTGCACTGAACAATCCCTGCAGCAGCCCGCAAACACTGTAAAGCAAATAAGCAGAAAGCATAAGCAGCAGCGCATGAGAGAGGACTCCCGATTTTTCTCCGGCAATCATGTCAACGGCACTGCTTTGAAGACTCGGCGCATAAATGCCGCATATCGTGCCTGATATAACTGCCGCCAACATGCAGGCTACCAGTACTTTTTCACTTAAAAAGTAAGTGAAAATACGCCTGAGCGTCGCTCGAATATTGTCGGCATGCTCCGCTTCCGCAAAACGTTCATGCCGATTCATCATTCCGGGAATATTACTCCCGGCAGGTTTTCGATTACGATCTGTACTCATGAGCTTTTAAGCCTCCTCTCCGAGCTATGAATGATAAATATCCTGATAAGTCCGACAGGATTTCAGCAATTCCTCGTGTGTGCCGCAAGCCAAAATCCTGCCGTTTTCCAAAACAACAATCCGGTCTGCCGTGCGGACAGAAGCAATCCTCTGTGCGATGATAATCTTCGTGCTTTGAGGATGCGACTCTTTTAACGCCCGGTATAAATTCGCTTCGGTTTTCAGATCAAGGGCGCTGGTGGAATCGTCAAAGATAAAAATTTCGGCAGGCTTTGCCACTGCCCTTGCAATCGAAATCCGCTGCCTTTGTCCGCCGGACAGGCTCATGCCGCGTTCTGCGACAAGAGTCTCATATCCTTTTGCAGTGGAAGAGATAAAGCCGTCCGCCTGTGCAATGGTGGCAGCGGATTATAACGCTACATCGTCCGCACCGGGCAGCCCCCATTCAATATTTTCTGCGATTGTCGTGCCAAATAGTTCACTTTTTTGCAGGGCTACGGAAATTTTTTCCCGTAGCACCTCCTGCCGGTACTCCTTAACATCGATTCCGTCTACCAGAACCATTCCCGCACTTACATCGTAAAAGCGCGGTATCAGACCGGCAAGAGATGTTTTTCCGCAACCGGTAGCTCCCATGAGCGCCACGGTTTCCCCTTTATGTATAATCAGATTAATATTTGAAAGCACACTCTGACTGCTTCCTGGGTAGGCAAAGGATACATCACGAAATTCAATTTCACCCTGCACCTCTGTCGTCCCGTCAAAAGAGCCGTCCATAAGTTCCGGAGCGCTTTCCAGTACCTCCTTAAACCTCTTCCACGAAGTAAGTCCTCTGGAAATATTCTGAAACAGCATGACAAGCATCAGAATACCGTTGAGGAGCTGCGTGGTATAGGTAATCGCCGCCATGACGGTTCCAGGCATGGCGCTGCCCTTTCCTACCTCAAACGACCCTGCCAATAAAATGACAGTTACCGACACATACATAAGCATATTTGTAAGAGGATTCATAAATGCAAAGATTATAAGGATTTTCAACTGTGTTTTGACCAGCTCGCCATTTGCCTTTCCAAAGCGCAGCTTCTCATAGGTTTCCCGTACACAGGCTTTAGTGATACGGATGCCGGACACATCCTCCTGCATAATGGCATTAATGGAGTCAAGCTTTTCCTGTAATTTGGAGAACAGTGGATTCGCTTTCCACAGACAGAAAGCAATAACTCCCACCAGAAACGGAAAGACGCACAGTACGATCAGCCCAAAGTATTGATTCAACCGAAACATAAAATACATACTTCCGAAGATAAGAAGCAAAGTGCGGATCATCCCCCGCACAAACAACGAAACAAACGACTGCACCTGTGTGATATCATTCGTCACCCTCGTCACCAGTGAACCTGTTCCGAAGCGGTCAATCTGAGGTAAGGAGAATGTCATGATCCTGCGGAAGCAGTCCTTCCGAATCCCGTTCCCGATATTCTGACTGGACACATGAACGAACACATTATTGAGAGAACCGCAAAGCCCTCCCAGCAAAACAAGTCCGATCATTTGCAGTCCAAGCCTCCAAATCAGATTCAGATTAGGGATGCCCCCTTTGTTCACACCGAGGACGCCGTCATCCACAATCCGACTCATAAGACCCGGCTGGAGCAGATCCATAAGCACCTCCCCAACCATAAATAAGCCTGCAATAACAGCCAAAAACAGATATTTCCTGATATATTTCCACATGTCATTTTCCTCCATGGTGTCTATGACTACTGTGATGTTCATGACATTCGTGATGATCATTATGATGATGTCCGTGTTCGCTGTAACGGGTTCTCCAATCTGCACAGACTTTTTCCAACAATGACAACAGTTTCTGTCTCTCATCTCCCGAAAGGCACGAAAACATCTCCTCATGCCGTTTTCTACGCTGTACCAAAGCCTCTGCGGCAAGCTCCCTGCCACTGTCTGTCAAGCAGACATCCGTTGTTCTGCGATCGTCTTCATTTCGGGTACGGAGTATCCATCCCGCTCTTTCCAATTTTGAAAGAATTTCACTGGCCGACCCCGGCTGAATTCCCAAACGCTCTGTCAAATCTCTCTGCGTAATTGTTTCTGTCTCATTCAGAATAATTAAAATACGCTTCTGGCTTGCTTTTCCTTCATATAGCAAGTGCATCATATGACTTAAATCCCGCAGATTGATAATCAGCTTGTCATTCATATCTGATGCAAGGTAATGTGCTGTACGCATCTCATAATAGTGTTCTTTCCCATGCTGCTCCGGCATTTCTTCGGTGCGGCTATATTTTTCCCCTCTGCCGCATTGCGGTTCGCTCAAATCACAGTGCCTCCTACAATTGAAACAAGTATTTTTTTCTGACATAAATCAAACCTCCCCGTTTTTTATTAGGTACCTTGATTATATCCCTTCGACAGTAAATTGTCAAGCTGCCTAACAAAAGTACATAAAGTATACTTTTTAAATTTATATACAAAGGGTGTGGGGTAATATATATCCACCTCATCATCAGACTGTCAAAATGCAGCCGTTCCCATATGCCTATTTCTTCTTGCTATATCAGCAAGGTTAGATACGGGATAAAGTAATCACTTTGCTGTTTATGAGTTCCATCTAATTGCTCAAATATGAATTTTTTCATTTTCCGTTTCCTCTAATAAGTAATATTCACTCCACATTTTTGTTTCTGCTGCCTTAAAACAATTTGGGGGTTATCTTTATCTGATTTCTTAATGGATTATATAAATCTATATTTTTCGTCAGCTATAACTTTATTCAGTATCAATAATAAATCATCTGTTAAAACCTGTTGTATTTTAAATCAAGTTGTGATATACTACAAAAAGAAGAAAACTGAATTTTCTTCACATTTTTCTACAGGAGGTCATTCATTTGGAAGCTTATCTGTACATATGGCTTATTGCTTTTGTAGTGTTTGCCGCTGCCGAATTTGCAACATCAATGGCACTTGTATCCATTTGGTTTGCCGTAGGCTCGCTGGCTTCATTGCTTTTGGCTGTATTTGAAGTTCCAATTTGGATACAGCTGATTGTATTTATTGTGGTTTCAGCAATACTTCTTGTCTGCACAAGACCAGTTGCAAAAAAGCTGGCTTCAAACAATGTCGATACTAATCTTCAGCTGAATGTCGGTAAAACAGCTTTGGTAACAGAAGACATCGATAATAAAAAAGCAGTCGGACGGGTAAAACTTGAAGGCGTTTATTGGACGGCAATTTCACAATCAGGTGAATTAATTGAAAAAGATTCTCATGTGACTGTTGTTAAAGTTGAAGGTTCAAAGCTCTATGTTGAAAAATAATTTATAAACGGAGGTATTCTTATGGAAGCTTATATCCCTATTCTAATTGTTATTGCAATAATCCTTATTATAATCATTTCGTGCATCAAGGTTGTCCCTCAGGCACAGGTTTATGTAATTGAAAGATTCGGCGCTTATCGTGCGTCATGGCAAACAGGACTTCATTTCCTCATTCCTTTTATTGACCGTGTGGCTAAAAAGGTTTCTATAAAAGAACAGGTTGTTGACTTTAAGCCTCAGGCTGTTATCACTAAGGATAATGTTACTATGCAAATTGACACCGTAGTTTTCTTTCAGGTGACAGATGCTAAGCAATACACATATGGTGTTGAGCGTCCGCTTTCCGCAATTGAAAACCTGACAGCAACAACTCTTCGTAACATAATAGGCGAGCTTGAGCTAGACGCAACTCTCACATCCCGTGACACAATAAACACTAAAATTACTGTTATACTTGATGAAGCCACTGACCGTTGGGGCATAAAGGTCAACCGTGTTGAACTTAAAAATATTCTTCCTCCTCGTGAGATTCAGGACGCTATGGAAAAGCAGATGAAGGCTGAGCGTGAACGCCGTGAAAAGATTCTTCAGGCTGAGGGTGAAAAGAAATCTGCTATTTTAGTTGCAGAAGGTGAAAAAGAATCTAAAATCCTAGCTGCCGAAGCAGAGAAACAAGCGGAAATTTTAAAAGCTGATGCTGTTAAACAAAAGAAAATTCTTGAAGCCGAGGGTGAAGCTAAAGCTATTGAAACAGTTCAGCTTGCACTTGCTGACAGTATTAAAAAGCTTAACGAAGCAAACCCTAACGAACAGGTTATTCAATTAAAGAGTTTAGAAGCTTTCCAAAAAGCAGCAGACGGAAAAGCAACAAAAATAATCATTCCTTCTGAAATTCAAAGCTTAGCGGGACTTGCAGCGGGACTTAAAGGCATAATTTCAGACGAAAATAAAAAATAATATTTCAGTATAATAAAAAAATCCTGAGTCAGTCAAAAAGCTTTCTCAGGATTTTTTTATTTAGTTTTTCATTATACTATTCAGCTCAATTATATTAAGCTCAACAGCTGATTTAATGATGGAATCAGCTATTGCCGCTGCGTAATCATCAAGATTTTTATCGAAAAGTTTATTATCTTTATCATCAGTAATAAATCCAAGCTCAACCAAACAGCTGGGCATATCAGATTTTTCATTGACAACATAATTAACTTTCGCAGACGGAGCATATCCCTGATAACCGAATTGTACTCCCCTGTTCTGACTTACGCCGACTTTATCAATACCTTTTAAAATATTATTTGCAAGCAAGGTATCATCACTCGGTGCATCATAATTCACCCAGACCTCGACACCCTGACCGATTTCAGCACTGTTTCGATGAAGTGAAACAAATAAATCAGCCTCAGCGTCATTTGCCTTTTCAGCCCTGCTGTACAGTTCTACATATGTATCGTCATTTCTTATCATAAGAACATCTGCACCATGGTCTTTAAGATACTTTTCAACCGCAAGTGCAATTTTTAAATCATCATTGCTCTCATACCTTGATTTGTCTTTTGAAACCGCACCGCAGTCCTCTTCTCCTCCATGACCTGCGTCAATACACACAAGAAGTTTCTGACCATCGGAAATCATCATTTCGGCACTTGCATTAACTGCCTGTGCACTGTTTTTCTCTCCGTCATCTGAAAACAGATGTATAATTCCCCTTATCCCCAATATTATAAAAATAACAATCAGAACAAATATGCACAGAGCTAAAACAACCCTGTCCCAATAAATAAAAGTACGCTTATTTTGTTTTCCCATAGCTTTTTACCTACACATTCTAAATAAAATAGCTTTGTTTTGTTCTTTATATTTTTTTATTCTTTATGCCTTATCTTTATCTGCGGCAAGTGTGTTTTTTTATTTAAGCAAAGTTCTTTCGTTACAGAACTCACATTCTAAATTATCACCAATCCCTTTAAATGTTTTCGGAAGATAATGTTCAAAGTTTGTAATGCACTTTTCATTTGAACAATAAACTGTTTTATATTCTTTCCCCAAAATAAGCTTTGGCTTATAATGCTTTTCATTCAACAAGGTAAGAATAAGTGCCATTCTCACATAGACACCGTATTTTGCCTGTTTAAAGTAGCACGCTCTGCTGTCACTGTCAACATCAACAGTTATTTCATCAACCCTCGGAAGCGGATGCAAAATCGCTAAATCAGGCTTTGAAAGCATAAGTTTTTTCCTGTCAAGAACATAAACATCCTTTTGTGCCGAATATTCTTCTTCAGATGCAAATCTCTCTCTTTGAATTCTCGTCATATATAAAACATCAAGCTTATCTATACCTTTTTCTAAAGCATCAATTTCTTCATATTCAATACCGCCTGCATCTAAAATATCTCTTATGTAAGACGGAATTTGAAGCTCAGGTGTTGAAAAAAAGACGAATTTATTGCCCTTAAAGCAGGACATTGCTTTTACAAGGGAGTGAACTGTTCTTCCGAATTTCAAATCACCGCAAAGACCGATTGTCAGATTTTCAAGTCTTCCCTTTTCAAGTTTCAGCGTAAGCATGTCTGTCAATGTCTGCGTAGGATGAAGATGACCGCCGTCCCCTGCATTAATAAGCGGACAATCAGCTGTTAGTGCTGCTGCTTTTGCTGCACCCGGAAGCGGATGTCTTATAACCAGAACATCTGCATAACTGCTGACAATTTTAGTTGTGTCTTTTAAATTCTCACCCTTTGAAACAGAAGAACTTGATGGATTATCAAATCCGATAATTGTTCCCCCAAGTTTCAACATAGCAGTCTGAAAAGACATCTGCGTTCTTGTCGAAGGTTCATAAAACAAAGTACCCATTATTTTTCCGTCAAGCTCGTGAGCATATTTTTCAGGATTTTCATAAATTGTTTTTCCTAAGTTTACAACATGCTCCCACCATTCAACCGGATAATCATTCAAATCAATTAAATGAGAATATCGCATTTTATCCTCAGTCATGTTTATCCTCCTTTTTATTATTCCTGTTTATTTAAAACTGATTTTTATCGAGTCTTTCTAAAAGCTCGCTTTTTGTCATCATTCTGTTTAACAAATCTATCATCGCATTCGTAGAAATATGACCAGGCAAATTCAAGCTTTTTAAAAGAGCCTGACGCTTATCCTTGCTGTCAGTCTGTCCCATTAGTCCTAAATCATAAAAATCAAACTTTGTTATATAGTCACTTTCATCTCTTTTTTTTATACTGTCTGAATCATTGTCAAAAAGTACTCCCGCTTTTTTAAACGCTTCAATTATTATATCCTTATCAACGCCTTCAACACCGAGAGTTCCGGCTTTTGAAGGCTTGACCTTACGCTTTTCTTTACCAAAAATTTCAGGGATATAAACATTGGTTATCTTATCTTGTGAAACCAATCCCTTTATATGATTTCTAATCTGAAATCCAGCGCTGTCAGAATCGGTTAAAATAATAATTCCGCCGTTATCGGCATAAAACTTTATTAAGCTTATGGTTTCTTTGCTTTTATATATGCCGAACCCACCAGTTACAATTATAGGTGCATCAAAAATAGAACTCAGTTTTATTTTGTCATACTTGCCCTCAACAATGACAGCCTTGTCTAAATGAATCATTTTTTGTACAGCCATCAATGTACTTCCTTTCATTGTTATAAACTTTTAAATACAAAACCTGCAAAATACTAAAACTTTTGCATAAGCATTTTGGTTATTGTTTTTTCAAGTATAATTCTTGTATCAATATTTGAAGACTTCATATCCAAATCCGCTTCACTTAAATATTGAATACATTTCCTAAGTCTGTCTGTTTTATAGCCCGAACAATCTCTGTAAGCATTTTGTATTTTAAATTCAAGATTTTTAGGATATGAAAAATCATCAGCTGCATCTTTTGCGATTCTCTTAGTATCTCTTGCAAGTCTGGCTCTGTAAAGGTCAATAAACGATGATGAAATTCCGCCTATTATTGTTATTGAATCAAGCTGGTCAGCATAAAGAGTCTCAAGAATGCCGAAAGCTTTTTTTGCATCACCTTTTGCTATAGCGTCAGCAAGCCTGAAAGAATCGGTTTCAACCTGTGCCGAACATAAAAGGTCAATATCAGCATTAGTAATCTCTCTGCCGCCGGCATAAGCACAAAGCTTTAAAATTTCATTATTCGCAATAAGCATATCACATAAAGTTTTTTGTGCAAGATAAACAGCACTTGATTTAGATATATAACTTCCCTGCTTCTCAACCTTAGAAATTATTATTTTAGACAAATCATTCTGCGATTTAAATTTAAACTCACATGAAACACCGTTCTTTGCACAGAATGCCGAGAATCTTCCTGTCTTATCTAAAAGCCGTGTTTTTGATTTATAAACATTAATACCTGTTGAATAAATTATTACAACAGTAGTCGGCGGAAGGTCAGACAAAATATTTTTAAGATAAGTCATATCATCTTTTCTCAAAGCTTCGATATCCAAATCATTTATTACTACGCATGTCCTTTCAGCAAACATAGGAAGTGCGTCGCATACATCACTCAATTCTCCTAAATCAAGTTTTTTACCCTCAAAAACATGAAGGTTCATATCTTGACTTTCCTGCGGAACAACCTTCAAAATAAGTTTTTTTGTATACGCTTCAACAGATGCAATATCATGTCCGTAGAAAAAATAGAGGTTATCAACAGTGCCTGTACGAATTCGTTTTGCAGCTTCTATATCACTTAACTGAGGCATTTAACAACCTCCTCCTTTAAAAATCCAATCTGTTTACTGAAAAATCCGTATTGCCAAAAAGCTTTATATGAAAGGCGTCACCGCCGTCACTTTCTAAAGAAATATCTATATTTTCATACATTAGTCTTTTATCATCATATAATATTTTTAAGTTTGTGTCAAACACTGAATTTTCAATTGTTTTTGAACATTCGACAGTTATACCTCTGTAAGAAACTAAATAACCGCCGTCTTTTAAAACCGTAATTTCATATCCGTCTGTTTTAACTAAAGTGTTTTCAGATACATACTCTATATCTTCATTCGATATACCATTGCTTGTTCTGAAAATATTATCTATATCGGCAAAAATTGATTTATTATATGCAGAACTGACATTATCTGCGTTTTTATTATTTATAAATAAAGCTTTAACTTGCTTTATCCCGAACTTCTCTATGTAATTCTGTATAGCCTGAGACATGTTTCCTTTTCCATATAAATCTATTATAACAGCTTGATTCCCTTTATACAACAGCAAAGAACACGAAACTTTGTCAGATAAGAGAAAAAGGTGAAGTGTGTTTTTATCTAAAACAACAGATGCAGTAGTTCCGACAATCACTATAACAACGCTCATTATTACCGGCAAAAATGCTTTTTTAATATCTTTTCTGAACTTAAATAAAAATACCGCTGAAACAATTGCCGCCAGAAGAACAAATACCTTCAAATAATTATTCCCCGTAGAAATATAGCTAAATGGAATTTTATTCAAAAGACTAGCTGTAAATAAAACAAATTTAATGCAAAGTCCTGCAGCAATAATCAGTGGATTTGCAAAAAAACTTAATCCTCCAACCAAGGCAACTATTACAGCTAATACTAATGCAAACGAGCATACAGGTATCAATATCATGTTTGAAACAGGAGATATCAGTGATACTTCATTAAAACAAAACACACTTACAGGAAACATACAAAGCGATAATGTAATCAGTGAAACTATATTCTTTTTTAGTTTAGTAAATCTTCCTTTAAACTTAAGTTTGCCAATTACCAACGGAGATGCTACACCTATTGAAAATGCACCGCTCATAGAAAGTACAAAAGACATATTTTTAATCAGATACGGATTGAAAGCAGTCAGAATAACTGCACACAGTCCGAGCGTATTCAAAGTATCAGATTTTCTTTTGAACAAATCTGATATATAAATTATTGACAGCATTAATCCGGCTCTTATAACCGAACTTGAAGCACCTGAAAATATAATAAATGCAATCACAAACATTTCAAGAACAACAAATTTCATTATACGATTAAGCCTTAATGTGTTTAATAACACTAAAATAATAGATACAATAATCACCAAATGTGTTCCGGATACAGCAAAAATATGTCCTATTCCCGTTCGATAAAGTGAAAGCTTAACTGACTGTGACATTTCGGATTTGTCACCGCAAAGCATAGCACCGATAAAAGCACCCTCATCACCCGGAAGTATGCTGTTAATTTTATCGAATAAGTAATCTCTGTAATGCATTATATATCTGCGTATTGAAAAAGATTTCTCAGATATTTTTAAATCACTTGCATCAAAGCAGCTGAGATATATGCCTTTTGGTTTATAATAATCCTCAGACGCAAAGCTTACTGTGTTCCGAGGTCTTTGCATTGTACCTTTAAAGCTGATATTGTCATCATAATCCATTTCAGTCATATCAGTGTAGGTTACAATTTCAGCATTAGTTTCACCGTTTATCTTGCCTTTAACTGTTAGCAATACCTTATCTGAAGCTTTCTCACTTATATCTATTATTTTCCCGCTGAAGCTCACATTTTTGTTATCATAAGAAACTATTTCATTATAACAAAACCTAGTATATGTAATGTTCGACAGTATTGCCATTAAAACAGGAACTGAAACAATTAAAATCAATCCCCGATTTTTCTTTAATGATACGAACAAAACAACGGCTATAAGAAATAACGAAACAACAATAATAAGGTTTTGTGCTATATTAAAAAATGAAGCGATAAACAGTCCGAAAAGATAAGAAAAACCTATCCAAGCCATTTTTCGCTTCATTAATAATCACCATTTCCTGATTAAAGTCAAATTTTCCGAAGATGTCTAAAGGTATTAAAATTGAGCCTTATTACAAAAACAAAACAAATTTGCAATCGGTTATCCTGCCGGCCATTCAAGCTCTCTTCCTGCCAAAAGATGAAAATGAATATGAAATACCGTCTGACCTGCGATTTCGCCGCAGTTATTCACAACCCTGAATCCATCGTCAAGCCCTTCATCTTTTGCAATCTTAGCTATAACTTCATATATGTGTGCGATTACAGCAGAGTTTTCGGAATTGATTTCTGCCGCATTTTTAATATGTTCTTTAGGTATTACAAGATAATGAACAGGTGCAATCGGTTCAATATCTTTAAATGCATACACTAAATCATCTTCATAAATTTTAGTGCTGGGAATCTCACCTCTTACAATTTTACAAAATAAACAATCATCCATAATACATTCCTGCTCTTGCAAAGAGCACTCCTCCTTAATCTATTACTTACAAAAATCAAATCTTCTATTCACCTAGCATCTCTGTTACAAAATCAGTTACCATTGACAATGCTTCGTCAATCTTAAACTTATCTCCTATTCCTGCCATAGCCATATCAGGGCGTCCTCCGCCTTTTCCGCCGGTAACGGCAGCAACTTGCTGAATAAGCTTTCCTGCATGAGCACCCTTTTCCAAAGCCTTCTTTGAACATACTGCCAAGAACTGTCCCTTAGAATCACCTGTTCCCGCAAAAACAGCTATCATAGGCTCATCATATGATTTTATTCTGTCTCCGAAGGTTCTCAGCATATTAGCTGTTGCATTTGTAAACATTGTTGCCATAAGCTTAACACCGCAAACCGATTTCCAATCTTCAAGTACTTTTTCAAGTTCAGATTCAACAATCTTTGTTTTTAATCTTGCTATTTCCTTTTCAAAATCTTTTACCTGCTGATTTAAAGCTATACTTCTTTCAACAACATCGGAAGGCTTGCTGATTTTTAAAGCCTTTGCTGTTTTAACAACAATATCATCAAGTTCGTTTAAGAATTTATAAAGTCCTCTTCCTGTTACGCCCTCAATTCTTCTCACACCGGCAGCAACGGAATTCTCTGAAACTATCTTAAACAGACCGATTTGAGATGTATTTGAAAGATGTGTTCCCCCGCAGAATTCAACAGAGAAATCGCCCATGCTTACTACTCTTACAACTTCACCGTACTTTTCACCGAAAAGTGCCATAGCACCTAGCTTTTTAGCTTCATCTATCGGCATTTCCTTAACCTGAATATCAATAGCCTCAAAAATCTTTTGGTTCACAAGTTTTTCGACCTTGCTAATCTGTTCAAATGTCATTGCTTCAAAATGAGAAAAGTCAAATCTTACTCTGTCAGCATCAACTAATTGTCCTGACTGGTGAACATGGTCGCCTAAAACCTCCCTTAGGGCTGCCTGAAGCAAGTGCGCACATGAATGGTTTCTCATTATTGACATTCTGTTTGAAATATCAATTTTGAGCTCTGCTGCCTGACCCTTTGATAAAGCACCCTCGACAATTTTAACTTTATGCGCAAATTTTCCGCCGACAACCTTTTGAGTATCCATAACTTCTGCCTTGCCGGTTTTGGTTTCAATTATTCCAATATCGCCTACTTGTCCGCCGCTTTCTGCATAGAAAGGAGTTTTAGCACAAATAACATACACTTCGTCGCCGCAGCCGGCATTCTCAATTAACTCATCATCGGTTGTTAAATAGTCGATAACAGAAACCTGTTCTGTCTTATCATAACCAACAAATTCTGTATGATAAGTCTTGTCAATAGTCTGGAAAATTGTGTCCTCTGCACCCATGTATTTAGAGCCGCCTCTGGCTTTTCTGGCCCTTTCCTTCTGCTCATTCATACAATCGGCAAATCCCTCTTCGTCGCAGGTGAAGCCTTTTTCTTCAAGAATTTCCTTAGTTAAATCAATCGGGAAACCGTAAGTATCGAAAAGTGTAAAGCATGATTTTCCGTCAAGCTCGTTTTTTCCGTTCTCGGTCATATTGAATATATAACCGTCTAAAATAGTCATGCCTCTGTCAATTGTTTCGTTAAAGTTTTTCTCTTCATTTTCCAAAAGCTTTGAAATATAATCATACTTCTCTTCAAGCTCTTCATATTCACACTTAGACGAATCAACAACGGTTTTAATTATATCTTTTATAAATCTTCCGTTTATACCCAAAAGCTTTCCATGACGAACCGCACGCCTTAAAAGCCTTCTCATTACATAGCCTCTGCCTTCATTTGAAGGAAGAACACCGTCTGAAGCCATAAACACAACTGAACGGATATGGTCGGTAATAACACGGATAGAAACATCCTTTTTGTGGTCCTTGCCATATTCACAGCCGGCTATCTCACAAACCTTATCCCTTACAGCCTTTATTGTATCAACATCGAAAATCGAGTCAACATTCTGCATCATAGCAGCAAGTCTTTCAAGACCCATTCCCGTATCAATATTCTTCTGTTTGAGAGGCGTATATGTTCCGTCCTCATGTCTTTCAAACTGTGTGAAAACAAGGTTCCAGAATTCCATATATCTGTCACAGTCACAACCTACTGTACAATCAGGTTTTCCGCAGCCGTATTCCTCTCCCCTGTCATAATAAATTTCAGAACAAGGTCCGCATGGTCCGTCAATTCCCGCTTCCCAGAAATTGTCCTCTTTCCCCATTTTAAATATCTTTTCAAGAGGAAGTCCTATCTTCTTGTTCCATATCTCTAACGCTTCGTCGTCATCTTCATATACAGAAACATAAAGACGCTCAACAGGAATCTCTAAAACCTCAGTGCAATACTCCCAGGCCCACTCGATAGCTTCTTCTTTAAAATACTCACCGAAAGACCAGTTACCCAGCATTTCAAAGAAAGTACCGTGACGGGCTGTCTTTCCGACATTTTCAATATCTCCCGTTCTAATACACTTTTGACAGTCGGTCATTCTGACGCAAGGCGGTTCATCCTGCCCTGTAAAGTAAGGTTTAAGCGGAGCCATTCCTGCATTAATCAAAAGCAGGCTGTTATCATTTTGAGGAACAAGCGGAAAGCTTTTAACCCTAAGATGTCCCTTACTCTCAAAAAATTTTAAATATGATTCTCTCAGTTCATTAAGTCCTGTCCATTTCATTATGATACTTTCCTTTCAGTAAAAAATACGGCACAAAAAACAGATTAAATGATTACAAAATAAAAAAGCTTCACCCCAAAAAATGGGACGAAGCTTAAATCCGTGGTACCACCCAAATTGCCGAAATAAAAAATTTCGACCACTCGATATCTTTAACGCAGATATGCGTTGCGGTTTTTGCCGCAAGGCTCAGGTTAGCCACCGAATAGATTTTTGAAAACTTTCAGCATATGTTTTCTCTCTTTAAAAAATCACAAAACGGATAATTCCTTCAACGCCGTAAATATTAATAATAGTTTATTAAATTAATTATACCAAAATATATCAAAAAGTCAAGCCTTTGAACCTATTTTCCTATTAAAAAAAGGAATTCCAATGTCGCCGAATATATTAATTCTTATAAAATTATCAAGTGCAAAACCTAACCCTGACATAAATATCCATAAAAGCGAAAACGGCAGACAGATTTGTCCTCTGAAATTCATAGGCATTTCAGAATAATCCCAAACGCCTAATCTAAGCCATATATTCAATATTTCACCTGTTGCATATTCCATCACAGTTATGAATAGTGCCGAAATAATGCAAGCCGGCAAAAGTCCGAACCCTAAACCCCTTCTGTCATTTAAGATACTTATAAATATCATACACACTCCTCCGAGAAGTCCCATAGATATATGAGTATGTCCCCTGGCAATTAGTTCAGCCAATCCGTATGCAAAGCATCCAAACAAAAAAACCGTCCATATTTTAAGAGATTCTTTAGCCACTTTTTTCACCTCCGAATTAAAAATCAAATTATAAAAATATTCTATCCCTAAAAGTACTTTTAATGAGGTGTAATTTGTGGGTTGTTTTTCTGTTAATCTAACCATAAGCAAGATGAATTTTGGAATATTATAAACGCAAAATAAAGAAAAAGCTCAAGCTATTAAAGCAGATAAAAAGCTGATGAATTTCTCGGCAATTCATCGGCTCTGCGTCTTGGCATGCCGGTGGATTATGTGACACCAATATTCACCATTAAGTCATCATACCAAGTAAACGTTCTGTCAGAAAGGAATGAACGATTTTCGTAAGTTCCACAATGCTTATTTTCTTTCCCGTGTCGTGCCAATATGTAAGCAGTCCGATTAAACCAGAGGTGACATATGCAGTAATATATTCGATATTTTCTAAATATTGTGATTGGCTGAATATCTCACGAAAAGAGGATGAAACATCCGCTTTGATTTTGTCATAAAAATACGGATCACCATGCTTGCCGAGCATAATAAACAGTTTATCGTCGTACATTGCATAGATATCGATGATTTTTGGGAATACGGTTTCAAAGTTATTAAATCCATCCTCGTCAACAGCGGTACGAATTTTTGCACGAAGGTCACAGATAATATCGTCTTCTGCCTGCTCCAATAAATCATCCATGTTCTGAAAATATACATAAAAGGTACCGCGATTCAAACCGGATTTTTTTGTAATAGCACTTATAGTCACATTGTCAAGCCCCTGCTTTTCAGCAAGTTCCCAAAAAGTATTAATCATTTTTTGCCTTGTGCGAGCTGTCTGTTCCGGCTGTTTTTTCATCAAAAGTCCCCCTCTTTATTGCCCAACAACATTTTGATGTTTGTCGGTTGTTAAATGAAGTGGTTTATGATATACTATACAACATGTTGTTGGTAAAAGTCAAGAGCAAATAATAAATTAGCAAGGAGTGATAGAATGCCTGTTATTGAAGTAGACCGCTTGACAAAAGATTACGGTCATGAAAGAGGTGTTTTCAGTGTTTCACTGAAAGTGGAAAAAGGTATGTGTTACGGATTTCTCGGTCCAAATGGAGCCGGAAAGACCACGACAATTCGACATTTGATGGGATTTTCAAAACCACAAAGCGGAAGTACAGCTATTCTCGGTTTTGATAGTTGGGAAAATGCTGCACAATTAAAGTTTGATGTAGGATACCTTCCGGGAGAAATTGCATTTCCAAAGGGGCTTAAAGGAACAGAACTTCTTGATATGCAAATGAAAATGCGAGGTATAACAGACTCCGCTTATCTCAATAATTGCTTTTACGATTCGAATTGGACCCTTCTATGCCGATACATAAAATGAGCTTGGGTGTTCGCCGTAAGCTCGCCGTTGTTACCGCTTTTATTCACGATCCCGATATTCTTATTTTAGACGAACCCACATCCGGGCTTGATCCTGTTATGCAGCAGACCTTTATTGATTTTGTGCTTTCCGAAAAGAAGCGTGGCAAAACGATTTTGCTATCATCACACATTTTCCATGAGGTAGATGCTACTTGTGATCGCATCTCGATCATTAAGGACGGTAAAATTGTTTCGGATTTTAACGCTGATGATTTGAAAAACCGTGACAGCAAAATCTACCGTGTAACCTTTTATGACAAAAAGTCCTTTGATATTTTTACCGCTTTAAATTATACATTCCATTCAAAGAACGAAAAGAAACTGCGTGCAAGAATCGTTATTCCGAAAAACAGCGTCAATGAGCTGCTTTCGGATATCAGCAATCTGGCAGTGACAGAGTTTCAGGAAATTCCGTTTACGCTGGAAGATTACTTTATGGGATTCTATAAAAATGACAAGACCTTTGAGGAGGTGCACAAATGAACGATATTGTTATAAAAACAGAGCACCTTACAAAGGATTACGGTAAGGAACACGGTATTTTTGATATTTCTCTCGAAGTTAAAAAGGGAGAGGTTTTCGGTTTTATCGGTACAAACGGCTCTGGAAAAACCACTACGATCCGCAATATGATGGGATTTATCCGCCCTGACATCGGCAATGCTACGGTGTTCGGTATAGATGCGTGGAAACGGTCTATTGATATTAAGCCGTTTGTCAGCTATGTTCCCGGAGAAATTGCTTTTCCGAAACTGTCAAGCGGTACGGATTTTCTGAAATTACAGGCTGAATATCTCGGCGTAACCGATTTTACTTATATGAACAAGCTAATTAAAATGTTTCAGCTCGACCCTACAGCAAATTTGAAACGTATGTCAAAAGGTATGAAGCAGAAAACCGCTCTAGTATCTGCTTTAATGGGCGATCGGGAGCTGCTGATCCTTGATGAACCGACCACCGGTCTCGATCCTTTGATGCGTGAAGTCTTTTTGGATTTGATACGTGAGGAAAAAGCAAAAGGGAAAACGGTATTTATGTCCAGCCACATCTTTGAAGAAATCGAAGAGGTATGCGACAGAACGGCAATTATCAAAAACGGAAAACTAATTGATATTGTGGATGTTTACGCTCTGCGACATGAAAATCAAAAACATTTTACCGTTGTATTTGAGCAAGCAGAAGATTCTGACAGTTTTGCAAAGGAATGTAATTTTGCTGCCATAACACAAAACGGCTTACAGTGTACCATTCAAATTGACAGAGATAACACAAAGCGGCTCATAAATCTTTTGACTAAATACAGACTGGTTTCTCTTTCTGAAAACCATATAACCATCCAAGACAGATTTAACAGTGCTTTTACGAAAGGAGATAAATAAATGCAAACCAAATCAAAAGAATCAAAGTTCTTTTCAAAACCATTGATGAAACAGAATATCAAATCCAACTGGATATTGACGCTTATCATCTGCCTTGTTATCTGTATGATGACTTCCGTTATTACCTTTGCGTTGAGCATTATGGGAGATATGGAAAATTCCAAAGATAAAACAGATGCACAGGCTGATTTATATTCCCACTTGTTTGTAATGGCAGCTTATAACGCCAATTATAGTCAAACCACAGGCGTTACTCTTTCTGCTGACGATTTTATGGCAACAGATGACAAATCATTATATGATAATGCTTTTGCCGAAATGAGCACACAGGATACAGAATTCAGTTCCGAAAAACTGGCAGAAGACATTGAGGTTCTTAAAGATGAAAACGGTTCCATAGCAAACTATGTAGATCAGTTTGAATATGTATATGCTCTGCAAGACGAGCAAGGCGTGTTCTCGGGTAAAGACTTAGATCTCAACGATGCACTGCAAAGCATTCTCGGAACAATGGGTATTTCGTCAGAACGACTGGAAGTAATGACGAATATGGATAGAACAGCCATGATCAACAAGATGTATTTTACCTTAATGGGGCTTATTCCGATTTTCCTGTTTATTGTCATTGTCGGAAACTCGCTTATTGTAAATCAGGTAGACAGCGGTTCATTGGCTTACGTTCTGGCAACACCTACCAAGCGTTCTGCCGTTGCAAATACACAAATGATATTTTTGATCGTATCACCCATGATTATTTGTGCGATAGGCTGTATCGCCCGAATTGTAGCGTCTTCCGTTATGCTTGGTGAAGTGAATGTCAAAATGAACATTGCTCTTTATATTGGTATGTATCTGCTTGCGGAAGCAATCGGCGGTATTTGCTATATGGGTAGTTGTCTGTTTAACCAAAGCAGCAGATCAATGGCATTTGGCGGCGGCATTGCTGTATGGTGTTTTATTGCCTCCCTGCTCGGTATGTTTGGTTCGCAAGATATGGTCAATGTGGGAATCGGCGTAGAAGAACTGGATATTTTCAACAAACTGACTCTTGTGGGACTTTATGACATAAATGCACTTTCGACAGTCGGCAGTGGCGATGTAGACTTCTCATTTGTTTGGAAACTTTGCGTACTCGCCGGAGTTTCAATCGTTACTTATGCAATCGGTAAATTCCGTTTTCAAAAGAAGGATTTACCGCTGTAATGATTTTTTGAAATAGCCTGTAAATATCCCGTTACTTAATACGAGCATAAAATAAGGCAGTCAGAATTTACTTACGTTCTGACTGCCTTTCATATTCTCAGATTTTATAATACCGCTCAGCAATGACAATAAAAAAACCCCGATAAAACTATTTTCATCGAGGTTTGTGTATGGTGCCGGTGACCGGGGTCGAACCGGTACGGTGTCTCCACCACTGGATTTTGAGTCCAGCACGTCTGCCAATTCCATCACACCGGCAAACACCACTAAAATAGTTTAGCACATCAACACCGCTTTGTCAATATTATTTTGAAATTTATTTTTTATAATATATTTAAATTCTTCATAATTTTCACTTTTCATAATTAATCAGAATATTTGAGCCTATATTCCCTTTTTGCTATATCCGTATACTTTTTAATGAAATCCGTCTTTTCGTTTGTATATCCATCTCTATCATATTCAAACCGTTTCCATAAATCCAGTTTTAATTTCTCATATTCTTTTGCAGCATCAATATGTTGATTAAGGTAATCTCTGAAATAAAGTTCATCATTATCACCTGCATATCTCAAATGCAAATGAAATACCCTCTCAGCAAACCCATTTTCTGTATAACCTTTATTAAACGAAATTCTGCTTTCACTTTGGCTCATGCACAGCCAACCTGATTTTGACAATATGTCTTTTATATCATTCATATCATCATTTAAAGGTATTTCCACCAAAATATCAATAATAGGTTTTGCCCATATCTTTTTTACAGAAGTGCTCCCTATATGACTTATTCTAATATTTTGCGGTAAAACATTGCTCAGCATGTCAGCTTCCTCTTTATACCATTCACTCCAGCTTGGCTGATGCTCGGTTAAAATTATAGGAAACAACTGCCAAAGTTCTTCAAGACTCATATCTGAAAGCTTTTTGCTCATTTATTACCTCTTCCAAAGCATTAACAACTCATGTTCTTTAGTGTTCTCATCTGTTTTTTCTTCATGTATTTTGAAATTTTCTCTTTCATAAAACTTTACAGCTCGCTCATTTTTCGTATAAACCTGTAAAGTTAAACTATTCTTAATTCCTTTTACAAAATCCAATAACTGCTTTCCGATACCTTTAGACTGCATATTTTCATCAACAAAAATACCTGCTATATAATTATCTTTAAGCCCTATAAATCCCTGAATATCCGAATCTGCTTCATATACATAAATTTCTGCCTGAGGCAATATATTCTTTACACTATCAAAATTATCTTCCCAATAGCTTTCAGAAATAAAATTATGTGTATGAGTATTTACATCGAACCAAATCTGCATAACTCTTTCAATATCACTTATTTTAAATCTTCTAATCAAATTGCTTCTCCATAATATAATTTGTTAATCTAACACCTTTTCTTTCAACTTGCTGTTCTCTGACGACTTTATATCCTCTGTTCTCAAAGAAAGGCTTTGCAGTAATTGAAACATGTGATGTAATTTTGCCGGCATAGAAATATTTTTCAAGTTCTTTACATATTGCTGTCGCTATCCCCTTACGCTGATAGTCTTTATGAACATATAACATGTCTAAATACCCTGTATTATCAATATTTCCAAAACCGATTAAAACATTACTTTCTACAGCAACAACTGTATAAGTTTTTAAAAATGTCTGATTCCATTCCGATAAATCTGCATTTCCCGACGCCCATGCATCAAGCTGTTCTTTTGTATAATCTTTTGAATTAACATAATGAACAGTATTATAGAACAACATTGTCAGAGATTCACAATCAGATGAGTTATATTTTCTGATAATCATTTTTACTTTTCTCTAAGTGATTTAATCGCTTTGAAAAGATTAGGTGTCTTTCCGTACATTAAAACTCCCATCTGATAAATCTTGGCTGATAAATACCCTATCAGAGCAGTTGAAGCAAATAAAATTGCAACCGATATTATTATCTCATAAGCTGCAACTTCTCCCATAGCTATACGCACAAACATTGCCATAGGTGAAGTGAGCGGCACATAAGAAGCAACAACCATTAACAAGCTGTCAACTTCTCCGCTTCCCAGTGAGAACATTATAATAATAAATGCGGCAATAAAAATAAAAGTAATCGGAGTAACCGCAGTATTCAAATCTTCAACCTTAGATACGAGCGAGCCGACTGCTCCGTATAAGAAAGAATAAATGAAATATCCAAGCACAAAGAAAAGAATTGTATACAAAAGAATAGAAACAGGCATATTGAAAATTGAATTTACTATTTGATTATCAGCCCAGTAATCTTTGTTGATATTAAAGAAAACAAAAGAAGAACCGAATACCAAAACAAGCTGTAAAATTCCCGCTGAGCCGATTCCTATAACCTTTCCGAACATAAGATTCACAGGCTTTGCACTTGTTATTAAAAGTTCCATAGCTCTTGAGCTTTTTTCTGTTGCAACGCCGGTCGCCACAAACTGACCGTAAAGCATAATAGCCATATAAAGAGCAAAGATTAAAATATATGTGTAGAAAAAGTTCTTCATCTGGTCTTTTCCTGTTTGAATAGTTTCGCTTTCAATCTGAGCAGATAATATATCACCTGCCTGTTCAGGAGAAACACCCAGATTCACTATGCTTTCTATACGGTATTTAGTCTGCATTACTTCATTCACAATTTCTGTTGTGGCGTCATAAAGTCCTAAGTTTTTTACTATATACTTATATGTGGTAGGGCCAGTAATAACTATCGCTCCGTCACATTCTTCATTATCAACAGAAGCCGTTAAATCATCAATGCTTTTATTTGTAAGCTCAATGGTTTTATCCTGCATAGAAGCTTGAAACAGCTCAAGCGTTTGACTTGGATTAAAATCTGTGCTGTCAGAAAGCATAATAACCGACTTTTCTTCGCTGTTTTCGGTATTTTGACCGAATCCCAGTGAATCACTGATTCTCGGCCAGAATAATACCACACCTATAACCAGTACAAGTACCAGCGTAACACCGATAAACACTTTATTCTTCAGATACGAACCGAATTCAAATTTGAATATATTAAAAAACTGTTTCATTTTAATTTCCTTTCTTTTTTAAACTCTGTCTTCTGTATATTCTATAAATATATCGTTCAAAGAAGGTTCAAATACACTTATACTGTCAATGTCAAAACCGCTTTCCGACAGTTTTGAAATAAGTTTATTTTTGTCTGCTGCTCTGTCCAGCGTTACTTTAAGTTTGTTATCGTCTATTACACTTTTCTCGCTCAAGTATTTTTTAATCTCGCTTATATCTTTAGATTCAACTATAATCGTTCTTCTGTCATAGCTTCTTTTTATATCATTGATTTTTCCCGACAATACTATCTCACCGCCATTAAGTATAGCTATATCATCGCAGAATTCTTCAATATAATTCATTTGATGTGATGAAAAAAGAACAATTTTTCCATCAGCGATAATTTCTTTAATAACATCTTTCAGTAATATTGCATTAACAGGGTCAAGTCCCGAAAACGGCTCGTCAAGTATAACTATATCAGGATTCGAAATAAGTGCTGCCGCAAGCTGTATCTTCTGACTGTTGCCCTTTGATAAAGTATCAAGTCTTTTGCTTCGATATTCAGTCATGCCAAGCCTTTCAAGAAGCTTATCAGCAGAGGCTTCTGCTTCTTTTTTGCTCATGCCTTTTAACATTCCGAAATATATAAGCTGGTCTATAATTACTTTTTTAGGATAAAGTCCTCTTTCTTCAGGAAGATATCCGAAATTTATCTCACTTCTGTTGATTGGATTTCCATCGAATAAAACTTCACCGCTGTCAGCAGGAAAAACCCCCATAAGTATTCTGATAATAGTCGTTTTGCCTGCACCGTTTCTTCCTAAAAGTCCTAAGGCTTTTCCTCCTTCTGCCTCAAATCCAACGCCCTTTAAGACTTTCTTTTCACCAAAGCTTTTATATAATTCTTTCGCACTTAATTTCAACTCAATTCCTCCTATTCAATATAACACTGGTCATGTTTTTTTCATTTTATCTATATTATTACTTCTGCGTGCCTTGTCACATGGCAGCCTATATTTACTGCTACAGGAAGCCCTGCAATATGCGTCGGTGCCTGTTCAATATTTACAGCTAAAGCTGTTACTGTTCCTCCAAATCCCTGAGGTCCTATGCCCAGCTTGTTGATTTTCTCAAGCATACGCTTCTCTAAATCTTCATAAAGAGCTTTAGGATTTCTGACTGATACAGGACGGCACAGTGCTTTTTTTGCATTGTATGCACAGCTTTCAAAATCCCCGCCGATGCCTACGCCTACAACAATAGGAGGACATGGATTTGAACCTGCACATGCTACTGTATCTACAACAAAATCAATTATCTCTTCATGAGTAACAGAAGGAGTCATCATCTTCAATGCTGACATATTCTCACTGCCGAAACCTTTTGGTGCAACCATAATCTTAACTTTATCACCGTCTGCTATTTTAGTATGTATAACAGCAGGTGTATTATCATTAGTGTTCACTCTCTCTAAAGGGTCAGATACTATTGACTTCCTTAAATATCCGTCTGTATAGCCCTTTGCTACCCCATTATTAATCGCTTCATATAAAGACCCGCCGACAAAGTGAACATCCTGACCTATCTCTAAAAATATAACCGCCATGCCGGTATCCTGACAAATAGGAATAGTCTGCTCTCTTGCAACGTTTATATTATCAACTATATCAGCAAAAACATTTTTGCCGACTCCGGATTTTTCCTCACACGCTCTGCATTTTATACAGTCTTCCAAATCACTCGGAAGATACAAGTTTGCACTTATACAAAGCTCTGCAACCTTTTCCTCTATTTTCTTTACACTTATTTCTCTCATTTAAACTTCATCTCCATTTATAATTACTTTCAATGGGCTGCTGAAAACTTCAAAAGGATTTGTATTAAACATCACAAGATCTGCATCTTTTCCGACCTCAATAGAACCTATTCTGTCAAACAAACCTAGCTGTTTTGCAGGAGTTTTTGTAATCGCTTTTAAACCCTCATAAAATTCAAGTCCGTTTTTCACAGCTATTCCCACAGATAAAGGAAGATACTGGATAGGAACCTCACTATGGTCTGTACAAATCGAAATTTCAATACCCGATGAATTTAGTATTCCACTGTTTGCAGGTGTTAAATTAGCAAGCTCAGGTTTTGATTTATCACAGATAATCGGACCAATCACAGCAGATGCATTTTCTTCTTTCAGTTCATCTGCAATTAAATGCCCTTCTGTACAGTGTATAAGCACATATTCTAAATTGAATTCTTTGGCAATTCTTATTGCCGTGAAAATATCATCTGCCCTATGGCAATGAAAATGTGCTTTCACCTTTCCTTTAAGAAGTGGAATCAAAGCCTCACATTTTGCATCATATTCAGGAGCTTCATCTTCATTTTCCTTATCTTCAATATATCTCTGTGCTTTTTTTAGTGCTTCACGGATAAGTGCAGCTATTGCCATTCTTGTAACAGGTGATGCATCTTTGTCAAGATATGTCATCTTAGGATTTTCACCAAAACTTATCTTCATGCCTATTTCGCCTAAAGACATATTATCAATTCGCTTGCCTTTTGTTTTCATTGCGATAATACTTCCGCAGATTGCATTTGAACTTCCAGGAGAAACGACAACAGCTGTGATTCCCGCGTTTCTCGCATCTTCAAAAGCACAGTCCATAGGATTTATGCCGTCTGTCACACTGAGCTGAGGGGTTACAGGGTCAGAATCTTCATTGAAATCCTCTCCCTCAATACCAACACCGCTTGTAAAAAGCCCTATATGAGTATGTGCGTCAATAAATCCCGGATAAAGAGAACTTCCCTCAGCGTCAATCATTTCATCACCGATAACGCTTGGCGAATCGCTTTGAACACTGATGATTTTTCCGTTTCTATATTCGATATAACCGTTTTCGATTATGTCGTCGTTTTCATTCATTGTATAAATTTTAGCATTATATATAATCATCTAAACGCTCCTAAATTTCTCATAATAATCCTATAGAATTATAACACATATAAATGCATAAAGCAAATAATAAAGTTAAATAAAAAAATCACGCTCCGTAAAATACGAAACGTGATTTGAAACGCTTAGTTTTAAGTTTTCACTATGTTCAGCCCGCCGTTTTGCATATCATCAAACTCGCCAAAGGCAGAATAAATACAACATCACCATTGCTTATAGTTCTATAGGCTCAAAACGAATTCTGATTTTAGGAAGCTTCTCAATTGTTGTATATGAATTCATAAGACCGTCTTCTATAGATAAATCATTCTCACCGCTTGCAGGAGGTGCAAAGATTTTTAATGTCATATCGCACTCACCTTCTAAAGGCTTCTCAAAGAATGCACTCATCATATCGATTGTTTTTGCCTTAGGTGATTTATAGAACCATTTTCCGTTTATCTCAAACATTAGGTTTGACTCGTCGTCTTCGTCAAAAACGAGCTCGCAGAAATGAGGATTCTTTTCAAAATGAAGAGGAATAGCAATTCCCTCTGCATCTTCAGCACCGCCCCAGCGAAGCTTACATGGAAGTGAAAGCTCTTCGCCCTGAGTCATTTCAGGATAGAAATAATCATCGTGAATGATTTCTTTATATGTTTTCATAACTGGCTGCTCTATTCCAACATCCGGATTGTTCGGGTCTTCGATCTCAAGTCCCAAACGTCCTCTGTCTCTGAACTGATAAAATGTAAAGCCGGTATACCAAGTAACTTCTTCCCTCTTTACCCTGTCGCAGTATTCCTTTACCATATCTGCTTGATCATAAGGACCTGTAACATCACCATCGGCATTGAACTCACTCATAACCATAGGCTTTGCTACTCCGCCGTTAAGCTCCTTGAATCTTTCATATGCAGCCTTTGTATAATCGAAAACATCGTCAACCTTTGATCTACTGAAAGAGTTTCCTCCCTTTTCAGCAACATCAAAAGGCCAGCCCCAGTGAAGAGCCATATACTTGTCAATGCTCCAGATATCAGTATCGAGAACAGCTTGTTTAAACTCTTCTTCCTTTTCGATCTTTCCAGTACTCGGATCTTCTACACCTCCGATGCACAAAATCGTCTGAACGTTAGGAGCGTGCTCTTTTAAAATTTTGTTGAAGCGACAGTAGAATTCACCGATTTCAGCATAAGTTGCTCTCTTTGTAAATGAGAACCAGTCACCTGTTGCCTCGTGATTGATTCTTAGCATCATTCTTCCGAAAGGTCTAAGGTCGTTAGCTATCGCGATTAAATGCTCATCACTAACATTAGGATCTATTGTAAGTGTAAGAATAACATCCTGACCGTGACGGCGAACATCTCTCATATAAGTAAAAGGCTCATCGTCAGTTGTACCTCCGAGTCCACCCTTATATGTAAAATAATCATCATATGGATAATCCCATTGGAATGAAATATCAGCATCTTTCATTACTTCTGAAATTCTTCCCGGCCATTCCTTGTCCAGCGGATAATAACAGTACATTAAACTTATACTTCTGTGTGGTCTTCCCATTTTATTGAGAATATAATCCTGATTGACATACTCTCCTCTTTCAGAGCCGTCGCCTAAATCAACGGCACATTTTGCCTTGCCCATATGCAAGGAATACATTTTGATATCTTCCATTTTCTTTCATGCTCCTTTAAGAGCACTCCTCCTTTCGATATTTGCGGTGCCAGGCAAGTAAAATCAGCAGCTTGAAAATGCTTTTTCAAACCTGCACTTCGCAATAATTTATTTAATATATATAACATTATTAATCCTGTCAATAATGTTAGCAATTTCTATAAACACTTTGTCACTTTGGTCAGTTTCAGGATACTGATTTGTGAAAATACACAGCACAAACGGAGAATCAGCATATACTATTGCACAATCGTGATATTGTTTTTCACTATAGTCAGAACCGTACTTCTGAGAAACTTCATATTTGCTGTCAAGAGCTTTCCCGATTTGTCTGTTGACATCAGTGTCCTGCATTAAATTAATAAGCCATTTTCCTAAATCGGTTTTTTCACCGTATTTATAAATCTCTTTATAACATTTTAACATATCCGCACTTGTGCAATAAGTAAATATCCACGAATCACCAAGTGAATAATTTGCCCCTATTGACCTTAAATCGCTGTTAAACTGAGTATACCCGAAGTGCTTTACCAAATTATAATATGCAGTGTTATCACTTCGCTGAACCGCATATCTTATAAGCTGTTTGACAGTCAATTGTGTGCCTGTTTTTATATTTGCAACATACCCGCCGTCGCCGGGCCAATTGACAGTTTTAGTTATCTTTTGATTAATATCTATTCCAGACTTCAGAAGCGAACCTGCAAACGGCGTTTTAATTGTGCTGCATGTAGCATACTTCTTTGTTTCGTTACAGCTTATATATGCACCTGTATCCATATTTTCATAACTGAATGAAATATTAAAATTACAATCGGATATAACATTCTGAAGTTCATCTAAATAATCGTTAAAATCATTAATACTTGTCACAGTATCAAAACCGCTCATTGAAAAACTGTATTTGTTATATTGATTTATATTTACAGGAGCAGGTTTATATTCCCTTGTGCCTGTTGTAGTCGTTGTTGTTTTCGACTTCATCGCCTTTGATTTGGCAGCAGTTTTATTCTCATCCGATAATGAAGAAGTTGTTTTCTCAGTAAAAGATGATTTACTTTCAGAGTTATTTTCAGTCTTTTTTTCATCACATCCGAATAATGTAAAACTCATTACAAAAACAAGACAAAAACACAAGACCTTGAATTTCATTTAATATTTTCCTCACTTAATATAAAATTCAGATTAGATTTAATTTTCAAATAATAGTATGAAATTTAAAAGCATTATCTTTCTATCGTATTACAACAGATGAACAGATTCCCGCACCGAAATTCCTGCTTTTAATTATAACGGTAATTTCTTTTTTGCCGCTGAATCCTTTTAATTCGGCATCTAATCCGCAAGGCCATTCATAATCGCAGTCAGCTATTTTGATACCGTCTATATAAACCTCACATATTCCCCAAATGCTGTTAAAATGCAGCATCGGTTTCTTTCCGTTTATTTTATCGGGAATGTTTACCTTTGCTCTGTACAATGCATACTTACCTGAATTTTCGGAAAACTTCTCCTGCGCACCGTTCGTAACGCTCACAGGTTCAAGGGAATTCATATCAAAAGACAAAAAAACAGCATTCGGGTCAGGCTTTTCATCTGATAATTCTACAGACATTCTCCAGTTAGATATGTACAATTCCTCAATGCTCTCAACAAAAGGAATACTTTCTCTTTCTAAAATTTGAATGTCGTCACAAACAACATTAATTATATCAGTTTGAGTAGTTAATGTCAAGGATTCCGCACCCTCGTTCAACCTAACAACAGCTTGACAGCAGCCGTTGAATACAGAACGCTCATTTGAAGCAAAGTCCTCATGACAATTCGGATTTCCGTTAGCCATTCCCAGAACCTTTCCTCCGTCTGCAAAAAACTTGATTTTGAAGTTTGCATCTGGAACCACTTCCCCGTTTTCATCAACAGCATAAATATTTACCGGTATAGCATCACAGCCGTCATTGTACATATAATTACGCCAAGGTTTTATAATTAAATCAACCGCATCACCCGTTGTGTTTTTTATATCAACAGCTGCGACTTTTGTTCCTATATATCCGACAAGCTTGAGTTCGCCGCTCTCAAACGGAACATTCCAAATCGCCTGTTTCAATTTATCTATCGGCTTCTTGCCTTTAGAGTTTCCGTTTATAAAAAGCTCTGCCTCATCGCAGTTTGTCATTGACATAACCTTGATAATTGTTCCTTCTTTACCCTTCCAGTTCCAATGAGGAACAGCATAGCAAACCGGTTCTTTTGAAAAGATTGCCTTTGAAAGATAATAACCGTCTTTAGGAAAACCGCAAGTATCCATCATACCGAAAAAACTTGAAACAGACGGCCATTCATAAGGTGTCGGCTCGCCTAAATAGTCAAAACCCGTCCACATAAAAGCCCCGCTTACAAAATCACGGTTTAATACATAGTCCCATGTTTCACGAACGGTATTTCCCCAGTCAGATGCGTTTTCATCATATCCTGAAATCTCGTGCACTTCTTCATCTTTTTTATAACAGCCTCTGACAGAAAAAGCAGATGTCGTTTCACTTGCTATTATCGGAATTCTCGGATATTTTTCATGAAAATCATCATAACTCTGAGGCTGATAATTTATACCGCATACATCAAGAGCATTTGCCGCCCCGTTTTCCTCTAAAACACCTCCGTGCATTGCACCTGTCACAAACCTCGTATTATCAAGCAGTTTGATTTCAGCTTTAATCCGCTCGGCCATTTTTCTGCCTTCAGGTGCTGACTGCAAAGGCTCCTCATTAAAAACAGAATACATTATAACTGATGGATGATTTCTGTCACGGCGAACCATTGTTCTTATATTTTCCAAATTATCATCATTTGTTTCAAACAAACGGTTCTCGTCCATAACAAGCATACCCATTCTGTCGCAGGCATCCAAAAGCTCTTTAGACGGCATTCCATGTGCACATCTGTACGCATTTGAACCCATTTCTCTAAGTCTTTGAATACGATATTCGTTTATACTGTCAGGCAAAGCAACACCCAAACCGCCATGATCCTGATGATTGCAGGTACCCAGAATCTTGACAGGTTTCCCGTTTAAGAAAAATCCTTTATATGAATCAAACTTTATTGTTCTGAATCCAAATACTGTTTCGCATTCATCAACCTGTTCACCGTTTATGTATACAACCGAAACTGCTTTATATAGATTGGGATTTTTTATATCCCAAAGATTTGGTTCTTTAACACAGATATTCTGCATAAATTCTCTTTTAGAATATTCATAAACAATCATATCCGTTGTACCGCTTGCTATACATCCTCCGACAATTTTTAAATCCTTATTAAGCTCATAAATCTTAGTTTCAAGCGAGACAACTTCATTATTATAATATCTGTTATTTATAACTGTTTCTATTTCAACATTCCAATTAGTGTCCGAAAGTTTTTTAGGATTTACAAAAACACCGTATTTATCTATATTGACTTTGTTTTTAACATTCAGCCATACATGACGGTATATGCCGGCTCCCTCATACCACCAGCCTTCCCAGTCATCTGCATCTGCAAAAACAGCAAGCGTATTAGGTGCTCCGCCCAGAACAGCTCTGTCAGTAATATCTATACTGAACGGTACATATCCTGTAAAACTTCTTTTTACAATCGAACCGTTAAAATATACAACTGCGTTTTTTGTTATCCCGTCAAAATCTATTGTAATCTGCTTACCCTCGAAATCTGCGTCAAGAGGAAATGATTTTCTGTACCAAGCCTTGCCTTTAGGCTTGTATCCCCATGACGGAGAGCCTGATTCGTCAAACTCACGCTTAACAGACCAATCATGCGGAAGGTCAACTCTTTCCCAGTCCCTTGAATCAAAATCACTTTGAGGAACTCCCAGTTCAGAACCTGCTTTTGAAGTGTTATAAATACTGCCGTGATCAACACCGATTTCAGGTTTTATATCACCCAAATGAAAAGACCATTCTCTGTCAAGAGATTTAACAATTCTTTTTTTAATCATTTTCTCTACCTCATACAAATAAATAAACAATTATACTATAAGTATATATAAACATAATAAAGTTTTAAAGTCAATAGATTTTTTGGTAAAACAACCTGTTTTTATAAAATAAATTATTTCTTGATTTTATGAGTTATATGTGATAAAGTAATTACATACTAAAAACAAATATGAAAGGAAATCAGAAAAATGGTTATTTTTGAACTTGAAAACGGAAAGAAAATCAAAGCGGAGCTTTATCCTGATATTGCACCTATTACAGTCGCAAACTTTGAAAAGCTTATAAATGAAGGTTTTTACAACGGACTTATTTTCCACAGGGTTATTCCCGGATTTATGATTCAGGGCGGCTGCCCCGACGGTACGGGAATGGGCGGACCTAAGGAAAGAATCAAAGGTGAATTTTTGGCAAACGGCGTCCCGAATGATTTGAAGCATACACGGGGTGTTCTTTCAATGGCAAGAACCGCCGACCCGAACTCAGCGGGCTCACAATTCTTTATTATGCACGCAGACGCACCTCACTTAGACGGTCAGTATGCTGCATTCGGTAAAGTTATTGAGGGTATGGACGCAGTTGATGAAATTGCTTCAACACCGACTGATTACAGGGACAGACCTCTTAAAGAACAAAAAATAAAAAAAGTTACTATTGAATAATAAATAATCACACAAAGAAAGACGCAGTTTTAATTTACTGCGTCTTTTATGCTTTTATTCATTAATATATTAAAGCTGAAAATCCATAAAACACAGTGCGACTATTATAATGACTGCCAAAAGTACAGCACCCAAAATAGAACCTACTATTACCTTAACCATTGTCGATTCACTCATTTCACCGCTGTTATCATGGTTTCTTTTTTTCGGCTGATGGCTGTAATTTGCTCTTTGTTGACTATTTTGCCTGTTATTATGATTATTCACATTAAAATTTTGATTGTAAGCGTTTCCCGAAAAAGTGTTTCTTGATTTGTACTGATGACTGTTTATGTTTGAAGCAGTTCTCTGCTGCACACTTGAACCATATAAATCCTTATTGGCAAATCCCTGACTTTGTGAAGCATTTTTAATCCTGCTTGTACTTCTTCCCTTTGGAATATCCGTTCTGAGGTTTTGATTGTTTCGATTTGTATTCATTATTAAAACTCCATTTCTTTCTTGATTTACATTAACACAAACGCTGAAACACAGCTTACAAATTATTATTTATTAATTTGAAATTTAAAAAGTCTATTTACACTTGTTAATTTTGAATAAACTACACTGATTTTGTAAAAACTAGCTTTAAACAAGTTCAAAAAATTTTTTATAATATAATCGGAGGTATATAAATGTCTAAAAGATTAAGCAAGTGTACTTATATATTAAATAATTGCCCAAATGTCAGGACTTATGCCTGTGTAGGAGGAAAAAAAGAAGGAGAAGGTCCTATGGGTGACTATTTTGACAAAATAAACAACGACCCTTACTTTACCACCGAAACTTTTGAAAAGGCAGAAAGTGAAATGCAAAAACAGGCAATAATGTTAGCTTTGAGAAAAGCTGATTTAAAGCCTAAAGATATAGATTTTATGTTCGGCGGTGATTTGCTGAATCAATGCGTAGGTACAACATACGGCATAAGAGATATTAACATTCCCTTTTTAGGGATATACGGTGCTTGTTCTACAATGGCAGAAGGGCTTTTACTTTCATCGCTTATGGCCGATAACAGTGTCGGAAAAAATGTCCTTGCGGTTACATCGTCACACTTCTGCACAGCAGAAAGGCAGTACAGATTTCCCATTGAATACGGAGGTCAAAGAACTCCGACATCTCAATGGACAGCTACTGCAAGCGGTGCTGTTGTGGTTTCAGGTGAGGACAGTGCTCCGTATGTTCGTGCTGTCACAATAGGAACTGTTCAGGATATGGGCGTAACAGACGCAAATAACATGGGTGCCGCAATGGCACCGGCTGCTTATGAAACTATAAAACAATTCCTAAAAGACACCGGCAAAAAAGCCTGTGACTTCGATAAAATCGTAACAGGAGATTTGGGCAAAGTCGGAACAAGACTGCTTTTAAAGCTCCTTGGTGACGACGGTATAGATATATCAAAGCAGCACAGCGACTGCGGTCTTATGATATTCGACTGTGACGACCAGGATGTACACGCAGGCGGAAGCGGATGCGGATGTGCGGCAAGTATGCTGTGCGGTTATTTTCTTCCGCAGCTTAAATCGGGCTCAATGAGAAATATACTGTTCCTCGCAACCGGTGCCTTAATGTCGCCTACTCTAAATCAGCAGGGTGAAAGTATCCCCAGCATTGCACATGCTGTATGGCTTTCACATGATAAAGAATAGTATATTAAATATATAAGTATAAAACTTTCACACGAGCATTTGAAAATTGCTTTAAATAACAATTCATATATATGTGAAATCAAAACAAATTATCAAAGAAAGGAGAACTTTGCAAAGCAAAGGCGTTGTGGTAATTATGGAATATTTAATGGCATTTTTAATCGGAGGCCTCTTCTGTGCAATAGGACAAATTCTTATAGATTATACTAAACTGACACCTGCAAGAATACTCGTTGCATATGTTGTGGCAGGAGTTATACTCGGAGGGCTAAACCTCTATAAACGTATAATAGACTTTGCAGGAGGCGGTGCGACAGTTCCTTTAACAGGCTTCGGATACCTTTTGAGCAAGGGTGTAAGAGAAGATATAGACAAAAACGGAATACTCGGTATATTCACAGGCGGACTCACTGCTGCCGCTGCCGGAATAAGTGCTGCTTTGCTTTTTGGTTTTATAACAGCCTTAATCTTTAAAAGTGCACACAAAAACGCAAGCTGATTTACATTTTTCCTTTAATAAAATCTATAAACAAATTTGCTGAAGTACTTCTGGATTTAGCATATGGATAAACAAATCCTATTGTACGCTTATTCATTGGGGTTTCAAGCATAAGCTCTGTTATATTTCCCTGTTTTAAATCATCATTTACAAACTGTTTAATAACACATGAAATTCCCATGCCGATTTTTGCAAAATCTATAAGCAAATCCATGTTTGTTACTTCGATTATCCCTTTTGCCTCAATCTTATTTTCTTTGAGATATTTATCGACAAATACTCTTGAGAGATTCTCTTCGTCTAAAAGCATTAAGTTCCCTTTTTTTAAAATGTCATTAGTTGTTAAATCTTTTTTCTCTCTTAAAATGAGATTATCAATATATGTCTTGTTAGCAATAAATATATCTTCAAACTCACCTAATGCTAAAAATTCAGACTTTGTATTGTTTTCAGGCTGAACAACAAGGGCTATATCAAGCTTGCCGTTTTCTAAAAGCTCTAAGCTCTTAGCGGATGACTGACACTCAATCACTATCTTGATATGCGGGTTTTCTTCTATATATTCTTTTAAAAAAGGTATGAGAATGTACTTGCAAAGACTTGCAGAGGCTCCTATTTTAATTTTTCCTACACCCAGGTTTTTTATGTTTTTAATTTTCTGTTCGCCTATATCAATAGCATTAAATGCAGTTTTAAGCTGTTCAAAAAGTATTTTCCCTTCATATGTCAGGTGAACACCTTTGGCTGAACGCTTTAAAAGCATAACATCCAGATTTTCCTCCAATTTTGAAACAGCCATACTTATCGCAGGCTGAGAAATGAAAAGCTTTCTTGCAGCTTTTGAAATATTCCCTTCAGACGCAACTGTATAAAATATCTTTAACTGATTCAGATTATGCTCCATTTCACACCAAACCTTTGTTTAAGTAACTTATTAACAATTAAAATAATAGAATATATATAGTATGTAATATGCGGCTGTAAAACAGGCCGCTTTTATTTTAAAAAGTATATTACCGTTTAATTTTAACCTATTTTTTATCAGAATACAATACATTCGGGAAATTAATTTTAAAACCGAAAAACTGCAATTAATATGATAACTTTTTAACAAATAAGTGAACATTTGACAAAACACCTTGAAAGATGAAAAATTTATGTTATAATAGAAAAGGTTTTTTTATCTGAATTGTCCTTTGCTTTTTGCTGAGAACAATTTCAATAACGGCTTACTCTTTTCTGTTTTACTGCAGCAATTAACGCCGTTGAGTTAAATGAATTAAAAATTATGAGGTGATATTATGACAGTTAAAGAACTATATAAATTATGGTGTGAAAAAGCTGTTGATGACGCTGATTTAATCCCTGAACTTAAAAGCATTGAGGGAAATGATTCGGAAATTGAGGACAGATTTGCTATTTCATTAAAATTCGGTACCGCAGGACTCAGAGGAGTTATCGGTGCAGGTACAAACAGAATGAATATATATACTGTCCGTCAGGCTACACAAGGATTGGCTGACTATGTTAATCAGGAATTTAAAAACGGCTCAGTTGCTATTGCATATGACTCAAGAATTAAATCTGATATTTTTGCAAAAGAGGCAGCCGGTGTCCTTGCTGCGAACGGGATAAAGGTTTATATTTACCCTGAGCTTATGCCTACTCCTATGCTTTCATTTGCGGTAAGAGAACTTAAATGCGACTCAGGTATTGTTATTACCGCTTCTCACAATCCTGCTAAATACAACGGCTATAAAGTATATGGCTCAGATGGTTGTCAGATGCCGCCTCAGGCTGCTGACATCGTTTTGGAAAAAATATCTCATGTCGATGTTCTGAGCGGTGCAAAGGTTATTGATTTTGAAGAAGGAATCAACAGCGGAAAAATAGAATATATTTCACAGGCTGTATTTGACAGATATCTTGAAAAAGTCAAAGAACAGAGTATTCATCCTGAAATTGTAGCCGAAAGCGGACTGAAAGTAGTTTATACTCCGCTCAACGGTACAGGAAACAAACCTATAAGACAAATTCTGAAAAATATCGGTGTTAAGGATGTAACTGTCGTTCCCGAACAGGAACTTCCTGACGGTAACTTCCCTACCTGTCCTTTCCCTAATCCCGAAATCAAAGAGGCTCTTCAGAAAGGTCTTGAACTGTCTTATGAAGTTAAACCCGATTTGCTTTTAGCGTCTGACCCTGACGCCGACAGAATGGGAATCGCTGTTCCTGACGGCAACGGAGATTTTGTTTTGTTCTCAGGTAATGAAGTCGGTGCTTTACTTCTTGAATATATCTGTCATGAAAGAACAAAGCTCGGAACCATGCCTAAAAACCCTATCACCGTAAAAACTATAGTTTCAACTGATATTATCGCAAAAATCGCCGAAGCTTATAATGTTGAAATGATTGAAGTTTTAACAGGCTTTAAATTTATCGGCGAGCAAATCGGAATGCTTGAAGAAAATAATGAAGAGGACAGATACATCTTTGGATTTGAAGAGAGCTACGGTTATCTTGCCGGCTCTTATGTAAGAGATAAAGACGCTGTTGTAGCTTCAATGCTCGTTTGTGAAATGACAGCCTTTTATCGCACCCAGGGAATTTCTTTAATTCAAGCAAGAGAAAATCTTTATAAAAAGTACGGCAATTTCGTTCACACTCAAAAGAGTTTCATTTGTGAAGGTCTTTCGGGTATGGAAAGAATGGCTGAAATAATGGCAGAGTTAAGGCAAAATCCACCTGCTGCAATAGGCGGATTAAAAGTTTTGGCAATTGCCGATTATAAAGAAAGTATTAAAAAGAATTTAACAAGCAACGAGGAAGAAACAATAACTCTTCCTAAATCAGATGTAATATCATTTATACTTGAAAACAACGCTAAAGTTATTATTCGTCCGTCAGGAACAGAACCTAAAATCAAAGCATATTACACGACAACAGACAAAGACAGGCAAAAAGCTGAAGAGCTTGAAGAAATTATTTCTGCTGATTTCAGTAAAATAATAGGTTTTTAATTTAACTATACTATATTATTATACATTTTTTAAAGACAGATTTTATTATCTGTCTTTTTTTATTATGTCAAATTGAATAAAATTATGCTGTGTATTTTAGCTAAATAACCAATGTTATTTAGCTTTTAAATTTGATATAATTATTATAGTAGTATACTTATGCAAAACTGATTAACAAAGGAGTATTATTATGAAAATGAAAAAAGCACTTGCGTGTATCGTGGCATCATTCTCTATCATTTCTTCTTTGTCCGTACAAGTGGTTTCATCAGTATCAGGTACATCTGATACCGGTTCAGACGACGGGAAAATGAGAAGTTCCATTACCGCCCAGCGATTTGCAGAAGAAATGGGACTTGGCATAAATCTTGGCAACACAATGGAGGCATATGATGCAACAAATTGTGAAAGTGCATCATACAAGTGGCCTCCTATTGTAGGTAACAACAAACCGGAAAACTATGAAAAAGTCTGGGGTGCCGTTGAAACTACACAAAAGGTTATTGACGGTATGAAGGACGCCGGATTTAAAACTGTCAGAATTCCTGTTTTCTGGGGAAACATGATGAAAAACGACGGAACTTTCACTATTTCCGATGAGTACATAGGAAGAGTTAAAGAAATTGTTGACTACTGTCGAAATGACGGTCTTTACACGGTAATTAACATTCACCACTTCGATGAGTTCATTATCAGACGTTATTCTAAAGAGAAATGCGTTGAGATTTTTACAAATCTTTGGACTCAGATAGCTAATTACTTCAAAGATTATTCAGATTATCTTGTTTTTGAAGGCTTTAACGAATATCTTGGCGGAGGTCAGATAGGTTCAAACGGAAAAATTACTGATCTTCCTAGAGATGAAGGATATGACTGGACTAATAAAATGAATCAGGCTTTTGTAAGTGCTGTTAGAGCAACCGGCGGAAATAATGCCAACAGAATGCTCGTTGTTTCAGGCTATTGGACAAACATTGACCTGACAACAAATTCTAATTTCAAAATTCCTACAGATGCGGTTAAAGACAGACTGATGGTTTCTGTTCACTATGTTGATAACTCTATGTACTGGACAAATCAGATAGGAAATGAAAACTGGAAAACCTACAGCATTAATCAATGCAACCTTTTAAAGAAAGCATTTTCCGATAAAGGTATTCCTGTATTCATAGGCGAAACTACTTCTGTTTATCCAAGCGAAAACTTTGCAGGCAATGCAACTGTTAAAAAGTCTTCCGACGCACTTGATTACATACTGAGACTTATCACAAGCTATGATTTTGTTCCTGTTTTATGGGATACGAATAACAATTTCTACTCAAGAACTCAATATAAAATAAAATCATCTACCGATTCAGAGGTTATTAAAAATCTTTCGAAGGAGATTGAACCTGCTCCTACTCAGCCTTCGGAACCAAGCTCAGAAGATACTTCTGCAAGTCCTGACCCTACTAAGACAACAGCAGAACCTAAACCTACAAAGAATATAATCGGCGGTTCATCTAACACTCTGAGTCATGAGCAAATCGTTAAAAGGAACAAGAATACAGTTCAAAAAGCAATGAAGCAAGCTAAAATTACCAAGCTTACTGTTAAAAGCAAATCAAAGAAAAAAATAAATGTTTCCTGGAAAAAAGTTAAAAAAGCAAAAGGCTATCAGGTTCAGGTTTCAACAAACAAGAAGTTCAAGAAGAGCAAAATTATCTTTAAGAAAGATATTAAGAAGACAAAGCTCACAATCAAGAATAAAAAGATTAAGAGCAAAAAGACATACTTCGTAAGAGTAAGAGCATTTGCTGCATACAAGGATACAAATAACAAGACTATCAGAGTATACAGCAAATGGAATAAACAGCTCAGAAAAGTAAAAGTTAAGTAAAAAACGAACCTGCTGTATAAAAAATATCACATTGTAAAAACATTTTCAGCCTTCTAAAAGGCAGCGTAAAAAGTTAAATTTATGTATGTTATTATACTATATAATCTACATATTAAAAATAAGAAATGAGGTAAAAACATGAAAACAAAAAAACTGCTTTCTGGATTGATTTGCTCAATAATGGCAATATCAGCAACAGTTAGTTCACTTACTGCTACAACAGCAAGTGCCGCTGATTTCAATGATTTAAGTCAATCACAGATTGTCGAAGCAATGGGTGCCGGCTGGAACCTAGGAAACCAGCTTGAAGCAGCACAAAACGGAGTTCCTAGTGAAACAGCTTGGAGTAATCCTGTTATTAAAAAGGAACTTATCCATACTGTAAAAGAAGCAGGATTTAATTCAATCAGAATCCCTGTTTCCTATTTATCTAAAATCGGTGCAGGTCCTGATTATACAATAGACTCTGCATGGCTCAACAGAGTAAAAGAAGTTGTAGACTATGCTATAGATGAAGGTCTTTATGTAATAATAAATATGCACGGTGACGGATATTACACCGTTGACGGCGGCTGGCTCTTATGTGCTGAACCGGCAGAAAAACAAGTTGAAATAAAAGCTAAATATGAAGCTTGCTGGAGACAGATAGCCAATATTTACAAAGATTATGACGAACATTTGATTTTTGAATCAATGAACGAAGAATTTGACGGCAAATACGGCGGACAAAACTGGTCAGCATATGAAAACATTAATGCATATAACCAGATTTTCGTTGATACAGTTCGTAAAACAGGAAGCAACAACGCAAAAAGATGGCTGTTGGTTCCGGGATGGAATACAGACATAGATCAAACAGTTTATCCTCAGGGAGGTTATTCATTCAAAATCCCTACTGATAATAATTTGGACAGCAGTATTAACGGCAAAAGAATCATGGTATCTGTACACTACTATAATCCTTGGGACTTCTGCGGAGACGGCACAAACGGTAAATATTCACAGTGGGGTAAGGACGCTGATCCAAGTAAGACACCTTCTTACGGACAAACAGAAGCATCAATGGAAACTCAGATTAAAAAAGTTTATGACAAGTTTGTAACACAAGGCTACCCTGTTATAATCGGTGAGTTCGGTGCTATCAATAAATCAAGCTCTGACCCTGAAAACAATAAGTTCAGAGCACATTACTGTAAAACGCTGTGCGAACTTTCAAAAAAATACGGATGTGTTCCTGTATACTGGGATAACGGCGCAGTTTCAAACAGCTTCGGACTTATAAACAGAAGTTCGTGCAAAATTGTTATGCCGGAAATTATTAATTCAATAGTAAGCGTTTATTCTTCAGCAGATGAAAATCTTACAAGACTTATTTCTATTGTAGAAAATCTGCTTGAAGTCAACTATACAGAAGAAACATGGTCAAAACTTGTGACAGAGCTTGACAATGCAAAAAAGGTTTCAAAGAACGTTTCTTCAACAGATGCTCAGCGTGAAGCTGCATATAATTCCCTTTTAAATGCAATGAATGCACTAAAACAAGGTGAGAGACCTTCAAACGTAAGACCTTTTGCTAAAAACATAACAGAAGTTACTTACAATATCACATCAAGTGACGACTTAGATTTCTCATATCAATTCGCAGGTACAGGTGATGTTCCGACTTATACAATGAAGGTTTCTGCCGGTACTAATGATTACACAGTTGCTCCTGAAGGTGAAGTTACATCATTCTGGAATTTAGGATTTGCTACATTAGAGGGTGCTCAAACAATGACTGTAAACAGCATAACAATAAACGGTTATGTGTTTGATAGTGCTGACCTCAAAATCGGAAATAGTCTCACAAGTGACAATTACAACAATGGATTAGTCAATATATGGCAAGGACTTTCAGGTACATTTGATTCAATTGATAAATCTGCATGTTTAGTAATTGATTCCAAAAAAATTGAATTTTGTATCTATGAAGTTGACCCTACACTGCCTTTGCCTACTAAACCTAAGCCTACAGATCCAGAACCAATAAAACCTGACCAAACAAAGCCAAATCCTACAAAGCCAGAACCAACAAAGCCTAGTGCTGCAAAGCCATCAGCAGTTCCTACACCAAATAAAACAACAAGAAACCCTGCAGCTGTTAAGAAGGATAAGGCTGCTGCTAAGAAGGCTATGAAACAAGCAAAACTAACAAGCCTAAAAGTTAAGAGCAAGGCTAAGAAAAAGATCAATGTAACCTGGAAGAAAGTTAAAAAAGCTACAGGCTATCAGGTTCAGGTTTCAACAAACAAGAAATTCAAGAAGAGCAAAATTATCTTTAAGAAAGATCTTAAGAAGACAAAGCTTACAATCAAGAATAAAAAGATTAAGAGCAAAAAGACATACTTCGTAAGAGTAAGAGCATTTGCTACATACAAAGATACAAATAACAAAACTATCAGAGTATACAGCAAATGGAATAAACAGCTCAGAAAAGTTAAAACTAAATAAAAATTAAAGCTGAACAATCTCTATACTAGAAATTGTTTAGTATAGAGATTAGCGGGGGTATATTCCCCTGCTATCAGCTTATAAAACTAATCTGCTATTGTATTAAGGCAAGAAAAGAGGTAAAACATGAAAAAAAGCAAAATTATTTCAGGTTTGATGTGTACTGTCATGGCTTTATCAGCAACACTATGTTCATTCTCTGCTCCTGTAAGTGCTGTTGATGAGTTTACAAATCTAAACCAAGCAAAAATTACAGAAGCAATGGGTGCCGGCTGGAACTTGGGAAACCAATTCGAGGCAGTTCTCGGCAGAACACCTAGTGAAACCGCATGGGGAAATCCAACAGTTACACAGAATACATTTAAAATGATCAAAGATGCCGGATTTAAAAGCGTAAGAATTCCTGTTTCTTATTTTTCAAAGATAGGAGACGGACCTAATTATACTATTGATTCTTCGTGGCTTGCCAGAATAAAAGAAGTTGTTGATATGGCATTATCTGAGGGACTTTACACAATAATCAATATGCACGGTGACGGATACAATACTATGGTAAACAACGGTGCATGGCTCTTATGTAACGCTTCTGAAAGTGAACAAGTTACAATCAGAGCTAAGTATGAGGCTAGCTGGAGACAGATTGCTGAAACATTCAAGACATATGACGAACATCTTATTTTTGAATCAATGAACGAAGAATTCGACAACACATATACTACACCTAACAGAACTTATTATGAAAACATCAACAAGTATAACCAAATCTTTGTTGACACAGTTCGTAAAACCGGTGCAAACAACGATAAACGTTGGCTTTTAATTCCTGGCTGGAACACTGATATTGAGTACACTGTAGGAGATTATGGATTCAAGCTCCCTACTGACACTAACAGAGATAAATCAATTCCTGCAAACGAGCAAAGAATAATGATTTCTGTTCACTATTATCAGCCTTGGGGATTCTGCGGAGAAGGAAGTTCTTCAGCTTCAGGATATACTGATGTTTGGGGAACAGATGCTGAGATCAGGTCATTACAAGATCAACTAACAAGATGCTATGTTTCTTTTGTTGCAAAAGGATACACTGTAGTTT
>UQYQ01000019.1 GCA_900545345.1 uncultured Ruminococcus sp. | reverse complement strand
TTATCCTCATTTGAATGTTAAAATCGGTGCTACTCATGCCGGTATTTCAGTTGGTGAAGACGGTGCAACCCACCAATGCAACGAAGACATTGCTCTTATGAGAACAATTCCCGGAATGACAATTATCAATCCTGCTGATGATGTTGAAGCAAGAGCCGCTGTTGAAGCTGCTATTCTTCATGACGGACCTGTTTATTTAAGATTCGGTCGTTTAGCTGCCCCTATTTTTAACGATAGAGAAACATATAAGTTTGAACTGGGCAAGGGTATTAAGCTTACAGATGGTAATGATATTGCAATCATTGCGACGGGTCTTATGGTTTCAGAGGCTTTAGCTGCTGCTGAAGAGCTTAAAAAAGACGGAATCAATGCAAGAGTTATTAATATTCACACTATCAAACCAATTGATAAGGATATAATTCTTGAAGCCGCTAAGGATACGGGACTTCTGTTGACTGTTGAAGAACACAGCGTAATAGGCGGGCTTGGCTCTGCAGTTTCAGATGTTGTGACTGAAAGCCTTCCTACAAAGGTTATTAAAATCGGCGTTAACGATGAATTCGGTCATTCAGGACCTGCTGTTGACCTGTTAAAAGAGTTCGGTCTTTCATCTGAAAATATTGTAAAGACGGCAAAAAAAGCCCTCGGCAAGTAAAATTTATTAAAAAGGCATAAAGCTATCAGATTAACTTCTGATAGCTTTTTTCACTCTTTTCAGTTTGATGAATATAATAAGTTATTAATATTTATCTGAAAGGAGCAATGCAATTTGAGGGCTAAATCTAAAAGCAAGAAACAAAAAAACAAGCTGCGTATCTTTCTGATTTTTTTTATTGGTCTGGCAGTTATAATTTTCTTTATGCTTAATCATCAGATTAAACTGAAACTGCGTGATATTGCAGTTTATAAATGCGAAAACAATGCAACTGATATGATAAATACTGCTATACAAGATACTCTTAATGATGAATCATATACATATAACGATTTAGTGGAAATAAATAAAAACTCGGATAATCAAATAACATCGGTATCATGTGTTTCTTCAAACATAAACAAGCTTAAATCCCAAATATCAGATGAAATAAACAAAGGGTTTGAGGACAGAGAAAAAAATTCTTTTGACATATCAGTCGGTACAATAGCAGGGATAAACTTTTTCAGCGGTATAGGTCCTGATATCACAATACATTTTGAAAAAGAGGGAAGCGTTAAAACAAATATTAAAAGTTCTTTTAAAAGTGCGGGAATCAATCAAACTCTGCATCAGATTTATATTTATGTAAGTGCGGATATTCTAGCTGTTACATCTTCCGGAACATACAAATCTAATGTGAAAACTGAATTTTTACTTGCCGAAACCGTAATTGTTGGGGAAATCCCCGAAAGATATGCTTCAATATCTTAAAAAATTAATAAATATTATTAAAATACTAGCTTTATTAATGCAAAATGTGGTATAATATACATGTATATTTTTTAGGAGATTATTATGGATATTAATGAAGCTGAAAAAAGAATAAATAAGCTTGTTGAAACGCTGAATTATCATAGTCATAAGTATTATGTTGAAGATAACCCCGATATAGATGATTATGACTATGATATGATGCAGCAGGAACTGAAGGGTTTAGAAGAACAGTTTCCTGAATTAGTACGATTAGATTCACCAACTCAAAGAGTAGGCGGAGAGGCAATATCTATTTTTAATAAGGTTGAACATAAAGTTCAGATGGCAAGCCTTCAGGATGTATTCTCTTATGACCAAGTAGAAAGTTTTATAAATAAAACATTTGAAATTAATCCTGACACCGAATTCTGTATTGAACCTAAGATTGACGGTCTTTCTGTATCTCTTGAATATGAAAACGGTAATTTTATAAGGGGTTCAACTCGTGGTGACGGATTTGTGGGAGAAGATGTTACAGCTAATTTAAAAACGATAATGTCTATTCCGTTAAAACTGAATAAACCTATTCCTTTTTTAGAAGTAAGAGGTGAGGTTTATATGCCGAAGTCCGTTTTTAAATCTCTTGTGACAGAACAGGAATTAAATGATGAGCAGCCTTTTAAAAACCCAAGAAATGCAGCAGCAGGCTCACTCAGGCAAAAAGACCCTAAAATTGCTGCTAAGCGCAAACTTGACATATTTTGTTTTAATGTTCAGCAAATTGAGGGAAAAGAGCTTTTCTCGCACAAGGAATCACTTGATTATTTAAAAGAACAAGGTTTTAAAGTTGTGCCTGAATATGAAAGGCTAAACAGCTTTCGAGATATAAAAACTAAAATTCAGGATATAGGTGAAAGAAGATTTTCTCTCAGCTATGATATAGACGGCGTTGTTATTAAAGTTGATAATTTTGCAGAGCGTGAGCAGATGGGTTCTACTGCTAAAACTCCTAAATGGGCAGTTGCTTATAAATTTCCGCCGGAGGAAAAGGAAACTAAGCTTTTAGATATTGAAGTTAATGTCGGAAGAACAGGTGCGGTAACTCCTGTGGCTGTTTTTGACCCTATCATTTTAGCAGGAACTTCAGTATCCAGAGCAACACTTCACAATCAGGATTTTATTGATGAGAAAAATATTTCAATAGGTGATATAATTAAAGTCAGAAAAGCCGGGGATATAATTCCCGAAGTGTTAAGTGTTTCAAAATCATGTGGAAAACAAGGGAGTTTTAAGCTTCCTAAAATATGTCCTGACTGCGGAACTAAACTTATAAGAGAAGCCGATGAAAGTGCAATCAGATGCCCTAATGTCAACTGTCCGGCACAGATATACAGAAGCATTGTGCATTTTGCTTCTAAGGGTGCAATGAACATCGACGGACTCGGTCCAGCTATTGTTGATACTTTGATTAATAACAAATTAATTGAGTCTGTGGCTGATTTATACACATTAAATGAAAATGATTTGCTTATGCTTGAAAATTTTAAAGAAAAGTCAGTTAATAATTTGCTTACTTCAATCGAAAAGTCAAAGAATAACTCACTTGACAGATTAATTTTCGGTCTTGGTATCAGAAATATAGGAAGTGCTTCTGCTAAGCTTTTATGTGATAAGTTTGGAAACTTAGATAATATAATTAATGCAACTGCCGAAGAAATAGCTGAGATAGACGGGTTCGGTGAAGTAATGGCAGAAAGTGTTTGTAAGGCTTTTAGAGAACCTAACAGGCTGGAGATTATTAACAGACTAAAATCATATGGTGTAAATATCTCATATGAAAAAGTGCAGCTTGATAACAGGTTTGAAGGAAAAACTTTTGTACTGACAGGAACCTTGCCATCACTGAAGCGTTCAGAAGCAAAAGAAATTATTGAAAAATTCGGCGGAAAAGCAAGCGGTTCTGTATCAAAGAAAACTGACTTTGTTTTAGCCGGTGAAGATACAGGAAGTAAGCTTACAAAGGCTGAAAGCTTAGGCATAAAAATTATTACCGAAGACGAATTTTTAAAAATGACGGAGTGATAAAATGAAGGTTAATGTAACTGTTGACAGACCAATAGGGTATATTCATCACGGACACGCTTATGAAGTTAATTATGGTTTTGTTCCAGGTGTCATAGGCGGAGATATGCATGAGCAAGATGCATATATTTTAGACAGCAGTATAGATTATCCTATTGATAATTATGTGGGTGATGTTATTGCTGTTGCAGTAAGAGAAGATGATGTAGAAACCAAATGGATTGTCAGTAATGAAAAATATACTGCTGATGAAATTTATGAAAAGATAAAGTTTTTTGAACAATACTTTAAAACAAAAGTTTTTTTAATCGATAATTATCCTGCCGATAAATTATAGTATAAATTATTCTTATACAAGGAGGAAAATAAATGAATATTGACATTAAACACATTGCAAAGCTTGCGAGACTTCGTATTGACGATGAAGAACTCAAAAAGTTTGAAAATGATATGCAGGGGATTGTAGATATGGTAGAAAACCTGCCTGATGATATAAAAGATGAACCTTTGCTTGACCCTGAAAACGCAATGACTTTAAGAGAAGACAAGGTAGGGGAAAAGAAATTCTCACGAGATGAATTGACAAAAAATGCACCTCATGTTACCGCCGGCTGCCTTGTTGTTCCGAAGACTGTAGAATAGGAGGAGCTTTTAAATGAATTTATATGAAAAAAGTGCTTATGAGCTTTCAGGGATGCTGAAAAATAAGCAGACAAGCTCTGTGGAAATTACAAAATCAGTTTTTGACAGAATTGAATCTGTTGAAGAAAAAGTTGATTCATATGTTACTCTGAACAAAGAAAATGCGTTGAAGAAAGCAGAAGAAGTTGACCAAAAGCTTTCAAACGGTGATGTACTTTCACCTTTAGCCGGAATACCAATTGGAATTAAAGATAACATTTCAACGAAGGGGCTTAAAACAACATGCTCGTCTAAGATGCTTGAAAACTATGTTCCGCCTTTCAATGCAACCGTTGTCGATAAGATTAACAATGCTGATATGGTTATAACAGGTAAACTCAACATGGACGAGTTTGCTATGGGCTCATCTACTGAAACATCTTATGTTAAAAAGACAAAAAACCCGTTTGATTTCGATCGAATTCCGGGCGGTTCTTCAGGCGGCTCGGCTGCTTCTGTTTCAGCATGTGAAGCTGTTGTTTCACTGGGCTCTGATACCGGCGGTTCTATTCGTCAGCCGGCTTCATACTGCGGTGCAGTAGGTCTTAAGCCTACTTACGGAAGAGTATCTCGTTTCGGTCTTGTTGCTTTTGCTTCTTCTCTTGACCAGATAGGACCAATCGGACGCACTGTCAAAGATGTTGCTATGCTTCAATCTGTAATATCAGGACATGATAAATATGATGCAACTTCTGCTGATGTTGAAGTTTCCGATTACTTAGCAAATTTAAAATCTGATGTAAGAGGACTTAAAATAGGTGTTCCTAAAGAATATTTCGGTGACGGTATTGATAATAATGTAAAAAATGCTGTTTATTCTGCTGTAAAGGTTTTAGAAGAGAACGGTGCATTGGTCAAGGAGATTAGTTTGCCGTCTACAAATTATGCTTTATCAGCATATTATATCATATCTTCTGCTGAGGCTTCATCTAACTTGGCAAGATATGACGGTGTCAAATACGGTTACCGAGCTAAAGAGTTTGACAGTCTAATCGATATGTATGAAAGAACTCGTTCAGAGGGCTTCGGTGAAGAGGTTAAGAGAAGAATACTTCTTGGAACCTTCGTGTTAAGTTCAGGCTTCTTTGACGCTTATTATAAAAAAGCTAAGCTTGTTCAAAGAAGAGTATCTGCTGAATTTAATGAAGTATTCAAAGATATTGATGTTATATGTACACCTACTGTTCCGTCTACTGCTTTTAAAATCGGTGAGAATATGGATAATCCTCTTAAAATGTATGCAACGGATATATGCACAGTAACTATAAACATTGCAGGGCTTCCTGCCATGAGCATACCATGCGGCTATGACGATAAAGGGCTTCCTATTGGACTTCAGCTTGTCGGAAATAAGTTCTGCGAGCAGACTTTGTTAAACACAGCAAATACTTATGAAAATATAGTCGGCGGCTTCAAAGTTCCGTTGCTTTAAAAATAGGAGGGTATAAGATATTATGGTTAAAGGCTATGAGGTTGTAATAGGTCTTGAAGTTCATGCTGAGCTCAATACTGATTCTAAAATATACTGTGATTGCAAAAATGCTTTCGGATTAGAGGTAAACACTCAGGTTTGTCCGATTTGCATGGGAATGCCCGGAGCACTTCCTACATTAAACGAAAAGGTAGTGGATTATGCTATTAAGATGGGACATGCTTTAAATTGTACAATTAATGATGTTTGCAAGCAGGACAGAAAGAATTATTTTTATCCTGACCTGCCAAAGGCTTATCAGATTTCTCAGGCAGAAGTTCCGCTTTGTGAAAATGGATACTTAGACATCTTAGTTGACGGTGAAGAAAGGAGAATTGGAGTAACCAGAATTCATATCGAAGAAGACGCCGGAAAGCTTCTTCATTCTGACAAATTTTCAGGCTCTCTTGTTGACCTTAACAGATGCGGTGTTCCATTGATAGAGATTGTTTCTGAGCCTGATATGCGAAGTTCAGCTGAAGCACATGCATATCTTGAAACAATTAAGTCGATTCTCCAATACCTGAACATAAGCGATTGTAAGATGCAGGAGGGTTCTATCAGATGCGATGTAAATGTATCTGTGCATAAACCCGGTGAACCTTTCGGAACTCGTTCAGAGATGAAAAATGTAAACAGCTTCTCAGCAGCAGTAAGAGGAATTGACTTTGAAGTAAACAGACAGATTGAAATTTTAGAATCAGGCGGTCAGGTTGTTCAGGAAACACGCAGGTGGGATGATACAAAAGGCGTGAGTCTTTCAATGAGAAGCAAAGAAGACGCACAGGACTACAGATATTTCCCTGAACCTGATTTGCTGACTATTGTTGTTGACAAAGACAGAATACAAAAGCTAAAAAGCGAAATTCCTGAGCTTCCAAATAAAAAAATTGTAAGATATGTAAAACAATTTGGGTTATCTCAAAAAGACGCATCATTTATTGCGGAAGATATTGAAAAATCAAGGCTATTTGATGAGTGTGTATGTGATAATGTCTCAATTGCTAAAAGCGTTTCAAATTGGATATTAAGCGATGTTGCAAAGTATTGTAATGAAACAGGCAAAAACATTTCTGATACAAAGCTCACTGCAAAAAAACTTCTTTATATTATTAAACTTATAAACGATGGCAAAATTTCTAACAGTGCCGGTAAAACTATTTTTGAAATTATTATCAATGAAGATAAAGACATAGATGAAATCATAAAAGAAAAGTCACTTGCACAGGTATCAGATTCATCGGCTTTAGAAGCAATTGCCGATGAAGTCATTGCAAATAATGAAAAATCCGTAAACGATTATAAAGGCGGAAAAACAAATGCTTTAGGATACTTAGTCGGACAATGTATGAAAGCTTCCAAAGGCCAGGCTAATCCGGGAATGATGAAAGAAATTATTCTTAAAAAAATTGATAATTAATACTTTAGAACCTACTTTTTCAGTGGGTTCTTTTCTTTTGTCAAAATTAAAATAAACATCATTATTATCATAAGAATTGCTGGCATATAGCTTTTAGCATCAGTAAAACCAATCGATTTTCCGCTTATATAAGCATCAGCAGCTGCTGCATGTATCTTTATGTCAAATATGTTTATCATTATTCTGGCAAAAAGAGCTGACAAGAAAAATGCAGGGAATCTTGAAACCAATATATATTTAAGTGACAAACCTCTTGATAATGCCTTCAGCTGAAACAAAACACAAATGCCGCCGAAAGAAATCAATGCAGATATCAAAGGAATAACATCTGCTGAGATTACAGTCATATCAACAACATATGTGATTTCTAAAAACGGTAAAATGTCAAATTTAATAATGTTAAATAGATTGAACCCTTTCAGTATTCCTATAATTGAAGCGAACATAACAATCATAGAACAAATAAGAAATAAGCTTTTTGATGCACTTTGAACTGAATCTACAACAGATACTTTTGTTTTTAACTTAGAAGAATTATTTATATTCGGAATTCTAACAACACGATTCAGAACTATTGCAATGGCTGCATTAGAAAAAAAATTAGCAAGAAATATAATTATACCTATAAGCTTAGATGAAAACATAGTTATTCCTACAAGTCCGATGACAAATGACGGACCTGAGGCATAACAGTAGCATGACATTATTTCAGCTGTAAATTTACTTATTTTATTTTGTTCGTATAAATTATTCAGTAATTTAAAACCTATCGGATATCCGCAAATATTTCCTAGCAAAAAAACAAAGAAAAGATGACTGTCCATTTTGAATATGTATTTGGAAATAAGTGAAAATGGTTTGCAGATAAATTTATAACAACCTGATTTTAAAATTAAATCGGAAAAAACAAGAAACGAAAACAGTGAAGGAATAATAACAAACAAACATCTGTTAACAGCAATAATTATTTCGTCAGATATTTGAGATGACATTATTATTGACAAAATTCCGAAAAGAATTATAAATATGTATAAAATATAATTTTTAGCTTTTGCCATGAAGTCTCTGTCCTTTCTGATTTATTTAATAATATTATGCTGCTAAATGTATATGACAGATAAAATAATAATATAATTAATGAGAAAGATTTTTATTTTATCGCAGCTTTAAAATATATTAAAAAAGGAGAATTATAATGAAAAACCATAAGCTTGGTAATTTTTTAGGCGAGGTGACAGGTACCGCATCAAATATAAATATTTACGGAACAAAAAAAATTGTAATAGAAAGCTTCAAAAAAATTTTAGAATGTAATGACGCTTTAATAATAATAAAAACCTGTGATTGCAATATCAGCATATGGGGGGGTGAGTTAAAGCTTACATCATATTCTTCAGGATACGCTGAAGTAGTCGGTGAAATTGACAGAATTGAAATAAATGAAAAAAGAAAAAAAACAGTTAAATAATTTTAGGAGAGAGATGCAGTGGCGCTTAATTTTATAACAGGAAAAACTGATTTGATAATCAAAAGTGATAACTCTACGGGATTAATAAATGAATTGTCAAAAAATAATGTTCCGATTAAAAAAATAACAGCCAAAAGAGGGAAAATACATATTTCGGTTTCTTTTTTAAAACTAAAACTTATAAAAAAAATATGCACTGATAAACATTATGAAATTGAGTCTGTAAAATCAAAAGGTTTTTTTCCGAAAATTTGCAGGTACAGGTTCAGATATGGATTAATAGCAGGAATATTAACTGCAGTAACTATAATTTTTATTCTTTCCAACATTGTTTTAAAAATCGAAATTACCGGAGGAAACAGTGATTTAGATAATGAAATAAAAGCCTTACTAAAACAGCAAAATATAGATATAGGCAGTTTTATTCCAAGTATTGATTTTTCAAAATCAGAAAGCTATATGATGTTAAATTCAAAAAATTTTGCATGGATAACATTAAGAAACAATGGTTCCGTCCTTGTTGTAGATGTATTAGAAAAAACAAAAGAACCTGAAATGACAAAAATACGACCTGTTACGAACTTAGTTGCAAGTCATGATGCGGTAATAACTGATGTAAATGTCTATATCGGAAAGCTTATGAAAGTAGTAGGAAAAAAAGTAAAAAAAGGTGATGTACTTGTTAGCGGAAAATATAGAGCAAAAGCAGTCGATGAAAGTAAAAAGGATGAGGCTAAGCTTATGTTATGCCATTGCAAAGGAGAGATAATGGCAGATTATGATGAGAGTATTACATTCGAACAGGATTTTAAAGATGAACAAAAAATTATTATTGAAAATGATAAAACAAGAAAATATTTTACTGTTTTTGATTTAGAAGTACCAATATCTATCGGTAAAAAGGTAGAGGGAAATTATATTATGACAGACAGCAGATCTAATTTTTCTTTTTTAGGTTTTAAGCTGCCGGTTGGGATATCGAAAAAATCATATGACAAATATTATTTTGAGAATGTTAAACTTTCCAAAAAAGAAGCAAAAGAAAAGCTTCTAAATAAAATAAAAATCTATGAGACAAATTTTTTAAAGGATAAAAAGATTTTGAACAAAGAACTCGAAACTAAAGAAACTAAAAAAGGTCTGTCAATTACTGTTAAATATAAATTAAACGGAAATATCGCCATAGAAAAAGAATTATTGACAAAATAAATAAAATTGCTTTATTTTTTTTAAAGTTTATGGTATAATAACCTCAAAGAGATAATCTTAATAAGAGTTTCTGCTATATATTTGTATGACTTTAAAATCACAGATTTTGTTTCTTTGAAAATGAAATTATCAGCAGAAGAATTAAATACAAAGAATATAAAAATTAACTGGGTGAACAAATGGTTGAAAGAATTGTAAATGTTGACACTTTGGAAACAATATTAAATATTTTCGGTAATTTTGATGAAAATGTTAATTTGATTCAAAAACAGTATAATGTAGTGATATTAAATAGAGGAACTGACATCAAAATTACCGGTGATGAGGAAAATGTAAAAAACGCCGAGCAAGCTATAGATTCATTAATTTTTCTTGCAAATAAGGGTGACCAGATTAATGAGCAGAGTATAAGATATGTTTTTTCCTTAGTTAGAGAAGGTGCACAAAAAGAACTTACAAAATTAAATGATGACGGTATTTGTGTTACAACAAGCGGGAAAATCGTTAAGCCGAAAACTTTGGGTCAGAAGAAATATGTTGACGCTATAAGAGATAATACAATTGTAATCGGAGTGGGGCCTGCCGGAACCGGAAAAACATATCTGGCAGTTGCAATGGCAGTAAAAGCTTTCAGAAATCATGAAGTAAATAAAATAATTCTTACAAGACCTGCGGTAGAAGCAGGTGAAAAACTTGGATTCCTGCCCGGCGACTTGCAGGACAAAGTAGACCCATATTTAAGACCTCTATATGATGCTTTGTTTGAGATGCTCGGACCTGACACTTTTGCAAAACAGCAGGAAAGAGGATGTATTGAGGTTGCACCACTGGCATATATGAGAGGCCGCACATTAGATGATGCTTTTATAATTCTTGATGAGGCACAAAATACAACCCCTGAACAAATGAAAATGTTTTTAACACGACTTGGTTTTAACAGTAAGATAGTTATAACGGGTGATATAACACAAATCGATCTTCCTGACGCAAAAAGTTCAGGACTTATTCAGGCAACAAAGGTTTTAAAAGATGTTGATGATATATTTATTAACACATTTAATGAAAGTGATGTTGTAAGACACCGATTAGTTCAGGATATTATAAAAGCATATGAGAAATTCAATTCTGAAAAGAAAGGATTTAAAAATAATGGGAAAAACAAAAGTTTCAATAGCAAATAATCAAAAGGACATTAAAATACCCGTTGGAATCAGACTTCTTATCAGAAGAAGCTGCAATGCAGTTTTGGATAATGAGAATTTTTCAGACAATGCAGAAGTTAGTGTTTCTTTTGTTAGTGATGATGAAATTCACAAGTTAAATTATGAATACAGGGATGTTGATAAATCCACTGATGTTTTATCCTTTCCTTTAGGTGAAAACGGTGTTTATGACTATAACAATGAAACAGGAGCATATATGCTCGGTGATATTGTCATTTCTATTCAAACAGCTTTAAAACAGGCAAAACTATACGGGCATTCTTTGGAGCGTGAAATTGGATTTTTAACAGTACACTCAATGCTTCATCTTTTAGGATATGACCATGAAAACGGCGGAGTTGAAGCACGAAATATGCGTGAAACAGAAGAAAAAATACTGGACAAGCTTGGTGTATCCAGACAAAGCTCCTATATTACTGAATAAATGATTAAGATTATAATAAACAGTTTTAAAAATGCATTTGTCGGGATATTATCGGCTGTTAAAAGTGAGCGTCATATGAGAGTTCACATAGTTTCAGCTGCCTATGTTCTATGGTTTTCAAGTTTTTACAGTTTCACTAAAACAGAGTACGGGGTTATATTGGCGGTTATAGCACTGGTTATATCTTCGGAAATGTTTAATACTGCAATAGAAGACGCTGTGGATTTGGCCTCGCCGTCATACCATAAAAAAGCTAAAAGGGCTAAAGACACTGCCGCCGGAGCTGTTTTAATTTCAGCTATTATTGCAGCTATAATAGGAATAATGTTTTTTATTAATTTGAATGTTTTAACCGATATCTTTAACTATTTTAAGTCAAGTTTGATGAGGGTTATATTGTTATTTGTCTCGATAGTGTTTAGCATATTATTCATATTTACTTTATTTAAACCGAAGAATATTACGACAGAAAATAAGGAGAAAAGATAAATGGCAACCAAAACAGCGTTCGTGTCTATTGTAGGAAGGGCTAATGTAGGAAAATCATCTCTTTTAAATGCAATGGTAGGAGAAAAAATAGCTGCCGTAAGCCACAAGCCTCAGACGACCAGAACAAAGATAACAGGCATAGTTACAAAAGGGGAAACTCAGTATATATTTATTGATACACCTGGTATGCATAAAGCAAAAACAAAGCTTTCAGCACACATGGTTGATAATATTAATGAAGCTGTTAAAGATGTCGAAACAGCTATTTTTGTTGTTGATTGTACAAAAAAAATCGGTGATAATGAGATTTCACTTATAAACAGTTTTAAGCGTACAAATAAAAAGGTTATTTTGGCAGTTAACAAGGTTGATTTACTCAGTGATAAATCTGTTTTAATTCAAATACTTAGTGAATATTCAAAGCTATACGACTTTGAGGATATAATACCAATCAGCGTTTTAGAAAATGACGGGCTGGATTTAGTTTTTAAAGCTATTGATAAAAATGCGCAGGAAGAACCTCATTATTTTCCTGATGATGCTTTGACAGACCAACCGGAAAAAGTCATTATGGCAGAAATAATAAGAGAAAAAGCGCTGTTAAACTTAAATGATGAAATTCCTCATGGAATCGCTGTCGCTATCGAAGAAGTTTCTGAGCATGATAACCGCAATAATGAAGCAGTTCTTGATATCAGTGCTGTGATTTTTTGTGAAAGGGAATCTCATAAGGGTATTATTATCGGAAAACGAGGTTCAATGCTTCAGAAAATAGGAAAAGATGCAAGAATTGAGCTTGAATCTTTCTTTCAAATTAAAGTTAATCTTCAATGCTGGGTTAAAGTTAAAGAAGGATGGAGAAATAAAGAGGGGATTATAAGAAACTTCGGTTTAACCAATAAATAACATTAGAATGAATTACCTCTTATATTACACATATATTTGATTACCATAATAATATCAACAATTTTATAGGACGGTGTTATTATGGATAAGCTTTGGGAGATTTTTTGTAAAACAGGGAAAATTTCAGATTATTTAAAATATAATAAATATAACTCAAATAAAGAAGGAGTACAAATAAATGCTACTGACAACAATGGGAGTAGTAATAGGGGAGAGAGCTTACGGAGAGAATGATAAGTTCATTGATATTTTTACTAAGGACCATGGAATAATTGAAGTCACAGTAAAAGGCGGAAGAAAGCTGAATTCCAAAACTGCTGCTTCTACTGGTTTGTTTTCATACTCCAAATTCTGCGTCAACAAAAGAGGAGAAAGGTATTATTTAAACAGTTCGGAAATTGAAAATACTTTTTATGATTTGAGATTTGATATAAGAAAATTGGCACTTGCTTCTTATTTCGCAGAGCTTTTAAAATATACAGTTCTTTCGTATGACGCTGACGAGTCTTATGAAATCATATTAAAGCTTTTACTTAACACTTTATATTTTCTTGAAAAAGATACTCACCAAATTATGCTTCTTAAATCAATTTTTGAATTCAGATTAATATCTGAAATAGGGCTTATCCCTAACTTGATTGGATGTTGTGTTTGCAATATATATTCTCATAAAATAATGCATTTTGATATTCAGGCCGGGAAGCTGTATTGCGACAACTGCTTTTCGGGGACAGACGGATATAATATTATACCGTTAAATGAAAGTACCGTATCAGCACTTAGACATATAGCTCTTTCCGATATGAGTATTTTATTTAATATTAAAGTTTCGGAAAAACTTTTAAAAGAAATTAATAAAATTACAGACAGATATATTTTTTCACATATAAATCATACTTTTAAAACACTTGATTATTTTAAAAGTATTTTTTAACGCAATTTAAAGATTTAACAAGGAGAAAATCATTGAAAAAACTATTTAAGGATTATATGACACTTGAACTACATAAAATTTTAGAACTGCTGGCAAACGAATGTTCCAGCGAAATGTCAAAGAAACTGGCACTGAAAACTCATCCAATTTATGAACTCAGTAAAGTAAAAAAAGAAATTGATAAGACAGATACAGCTTTCAATCTGTCTGTTAAATTCGGTACACCTGCATTTCACAATATTTCCGATATAACCGATTCTATAAAATTAGCAGATACAGGCTCAACATTATCGCTTAAAAATCTTTTAAAAATAAAGGATGTACTTATTCAATCACATGAATTAATAAATTACAGAAATCAATTTTCAGATGAACAAACAGTTTTAGATTATTTATTTGACAGCCTTTTTGCAAATGAATTTCTTGAAAAAAAGCTTCAAGCATCAATAATCAATGAGGAAGAACTGGCAGATGATGCAAGTCCTGAACTTAGCAGAATCAGAAAAAAGATTAATCAAGCAAGTGTAAAAATACGTGAGAATTTAGAGAAGATGATACGCTCTAAATCAACACAAAAATATTTGCAAGAGGCAATAATAACAGTTCGTGACGGTCGTTTTGTTGTTCCTGTTAAAACTGAAAATAAAAGTGATGTTCCGGGGCTTATTCATGCAACATCAGGAAGCGGTTCAACAATTTTCGTTGAACCAATAAGTGTTGTTGAAGCTAACAATGACATTCAAATATTGATAGGTGAGGAAAAAGACGAAATTAATAGAATTATTGCCGAGCTTTCATCACTTTGTGCTGATTTTAAAGAGCAATTTTTCTCTAACTTAAATGCTATTAAGCAGTTAGATTTATACTTTTCAAAAGCAAATCTTGCTGCGAAAATGAATGCAATTCCGCCTATAATATCTGATAATGGTGTTATACATTTAAAAAAAGCCAGACATCCGCTTATCGACAAAGAAAAAGTTGTTCCTATTGATTTTAGTATGGGAAATGATAAGCATGTTGTTGTTATTACAGGTCCGAATACCGGCGGTAAAACCGTAATACTTAAAACTGTTGGTCTTTTAACGCTTATGACTATGTGCGGTTTATTAATACCTGTTTCTGACGGAAGTAAAATATCAATATTCAATAAGATTTTGGTTGATATAGGTGACAGCCAGTCAATTGAACAAAATCTTTCTACTTTTTCCTCACATATTAATAAAGTTATTGATATAATAAAAACCGCTGATAACAAGTCTTTGGTTTTGTTAGATGAGCTTGGTTCGGGAACAGATCCGGTTGAGGGTGCAGCACTTGCTGTTTCCATAATAAACAAACTAAAAGAAAACGGTGCTGAAATTGTTACAACTACTCATTATCAGGAACTTAAAATGTATGCTTTGGAAACCGATGGCATAGTGAACGCTTCCTGTGAATTTGATACCAAAACTCTTCAGCCGACATATAAATTGATTTTCGGCACACCGGGAAAATCAAATGCTTTTGAAATAGCCTTAAAGCTTGGTATGAATGAAGAAATCATAAATTCTTCAAAAAGGCTTATAAACAGTGAGAATAAGCAGTTTGAAACCGTTTTAGAAAGGCTTGAGAATGAACGACAGCAATATGAAAAAAACAGAATAACTGCTGAAGCTTTAAAGACCGAACTGAACAGATTAAAAAACGAACTTGAACAAGAACGTGATGAGCTTGAAAAAAGCAAACAAAGTATTATCGATAAAGCTTCAAGAGAGGCTAATGCTATCATTACAAGAGTTGAACGAGAATCTGATGTACTTCTTGATGAACTAAAAGAAATAAAGAAGCAGAAGAATAAAGATAATTTTGAAAAAAGAGCGATTGATGCAAAACATAAAGCTAAAACCACAATTAACAAGCTTTATAATGAGGCAAATCCTGTAAATTCTAAAAAGGGTAATGAATACAAGCTTCCAAGACCTCTGAAAAAAGGTGACAATGTTCTCATCACTGATACAAATGCAAAGGGGATTGTAGTTACACCTCCTGATGACAGCGGATACTGTTACATTCAAGCCGGAATTATGAAAACTAAAATTCATATTTCAAAACTTCGTTTAAAAGAAAAAGAGAAGGTCACTCTTAACAACAAAAAAATTGAAAGTAAAGTGTCAACAAAAAATGTTCAATCAGTTGCAAGCCGAAAAGCTTCATTTGAGCTTGACATTAGAGGATATGCGGTTGACGAAGGCTTGTATGAGCTTGATAGGTTTATAGACAATGCAATTTTATCACATATTGGAGTTATAACAATAATTCATGGAAAAGGAACCGGAGTTCTGAAAAATGCAGTAAGGAATCATTTAAAACATCATAAGCAAGTGAAATCGTCACGCCGAGGAGTTTATGGTGAGGGTGAAGACGGTGTTACTGTTGCTGAGCTGAATTAGGCAAAAACCTTTCTCAAAATGAGAGAGGTTTTTATAGTTATTTTCTATTGAAATAGTTTAAGGGGATTGACAAACACAAACTTATGTGTTAGAATGAAATAACATAAGATGTCACTAAATATAAATTTAGTGACATTAAGGGAAGGAGAAAAGATGAAAAAGGAATACAACGATGACTGTCCCGAATATGTCAGACAATTTCTTATGAACCTAAAACTGATAAGAGACAGAGCTGACCGTACGGAAGAAGCATATTATCTTGATATAAGAACTTTTTTGCGTTACTTAAAATATCGCAAAGGACTTGTGCCTGATAATGTTTCAATTGATGAAATTACTATTTCTGATGTTCCGATTGAATGGTTGAAAGAGTTCACTTTGTCTGACGCTTATGAGTATCTGAACTATTTAAAACAAGATCGTGACAATTCTGCCAGAACACGAGCAAGAAAAACTTCAGCTATAAAACAGTTGTTTTATTTTTTGCATTCTAAAGCTTTACTAATTCCTAAGAATCCATTAGCTGATTTGGAACTGCCAAGAGTCAAAAGCGGGCTTCCGAAATATCTTTCGCTTGAACAAAGTGAACTGCTTTTAAAAAGTATCAAATCAAGATATTTTGAACGGGATTATTGCATAATAAATCTTTTCTTAAATTGCGGAATGAGATTGAGTGAGCTTGCAGCACTTAATTTTAACGATTATAGTATTGATAATAAAACCTTGCGTTTGTTTGGTAAAGGTCGAAAGGAAAGAATTGTATACTTAAATCAATCTTGCATAGATGCTTTAAATGGATGGTTCAAAGTAAGACCTAATACTCAGTCGGAGCAAAATGCTATTTTTGTATCTGCCAAAGGCAATCGTTTGTGTACAAGACAGATACAGCGTATAGTGGAAAAAAATCTTATGAATGCAGGACTTGGAAATCTAGGCATAACCACTCATAAACTAAGACACACAGCAGCAACTTTAATGTATCAGCATGGCGGAGTTGACCCGCTGGTTTTAAAAGAAGTTTTAGGCCACAAAAGTATTTCAACTACAGAAATTTATACCCATCTTTCTAATGAAAATTTAAAAAAAGCTGCCGAATCATCACCGCTTGCCAATAACAAAGCTATTAAGTCAAAAGAATAAACAAAAAAACCTCTTGGAATTTCTAAATCTGCAGGAGGTTTTTTTGTTCTATGTCTTATATTGATTCAATTTTTATAATCTTTTCGTATAAACGGTTCATTTTTTGCTTCATCTATAAGCAGTTTATATTTTTTTGGATGTCTGTATGCATTTCCGTGAACTTCTCTTTTTCTATATTCACGAATTCTGTCAATAGGAAAATCTGCAATAAAAATTCCCTCTTCCTCCCCTGCTTCGATACTCAGCATATCACGGGAACAAGGTTCGTCTGCTTCATATGCTATGCCGTCAAACGCTGATGAATGGCCATTACAATCCGGTTTGCCTTTTGGATAATTTGCTGTAGCTATTCCTACCATGTTTTCATATGCTCTGGCACGAAGCTGTGAGAGCCGATTAATTTCCATCGGGCAAGCATTCGGAACCAATATTATTTCTGCACCTTTCAGCATTAAAATTCTAGCACTTTCAGGAAATTCTCTGTCATAGCAAATCATAGCTCCTATTTTTATATTACCTATTTTAGTATCTAAATCAGCAATATAAAAATCGTTACCTGCTGTAAGAACTCTTTCATCTCCAAAATCACAAGTATGCACTTTAGCATAAGTAAAAGCAAGATTTCCAAATCTGTCAAACAGACACATTGAATTTCTATAACTGTCGCTGTGTTTTTCAAGAAATGTTATTGCTATTGCCATATCAAGCTCTTTTGCCATTTTTTTAAAAGTTAATACAAATTCATCATCTGAATTTATTGCCAGGTTATTAAGCTTATCATTATTTTGAGGTATAGTATAACCACAAGACCACATTTCCGGAAAAAGTGCGATATCAGCGCCCATTTGTTTTGCACGCTTACAATATTCAATGCCCTTATCCAAATTACCTGAAAGATTATCTTCAGGCAATAGCTGCATAAGTGCGACTTTTAAATTATTCATGTTTTTGTTCCTCTTGTTTAATTTTTGAAGCTGAAAAAATATATGTAAACTCAGTTTAAAATAAATTTTATACCCCTAAACATCAATAAGATATAAGGGGCATAAAGTTTATTTTTTCATTCTGATAATAGCATTTCTTTCAAAGACTTTATCGCAATCAAGAGAAAACTTCATAGTTGCATGGTTTGCAGTTTCTATTTCTTCACCTTTTTCGTTATATAATTTATCAGCAGTAATTATGATAGGTTCTTTACCCGGAGATAAAACTTCAAGCTCATCTCCCCTGTTGAACTTGTTTCGCTGTGTTGCATATATTTTTCCGTCACGGCACTCTTCAATTATTGCAACAACATCATACTCTCTGATATATCCGCTGTTTTCATAGTATTGTGTTTTTGTCTGTTCATTAGGGTGTCCGAAAAAAAATCCTGTGCAGTATGCACGATGGCTTACTCTATATACTTCATCTTTAATCCATTTAGGTAATTTATCATAATCATTTGGATTTTTTCTTAGAAAATCCACTGCCATTCTATAAGCGTTTGTAACAACAGAAACATAGTATGCAGATTTAGCCCTTCCTTCAATTTTAAGGCTCTTAATTCCGGCGTCGGCAAGCTTATCAAGATGTTCAATCATACACATATCTTTTGCATTTAAAATATATGTGCCTTTTTCATCTTCAAATACAGGAAAATACTGTCCGTCACGCTTTTCCTCCATGAGATGATATCCCCATCTGCAAGGCTGTGCACACTCTCCCCTGTTTGCATCACGATTAACTAAATAACTTGATAGAAGACATCTTCCTGAAAAGCTGACACACATTGCACCATGTACAAAACATTCAATATCTAAGTCATTAGGTGTTTTAGCTCTGATTTCAGCAATTTCGTCTATTGACAGTTCCCTTGCTAAAACCACTCGCTTTGCTCCCATATTATAAAATTCATTAGCTGTAACATAATTTACAATTCCCGCTTGAGTTGAAATATGAACTTCCATTTGAGGAGCGTATTTTTTCACTAATGATAAAAGCCCAATGTCATTTACTATTACTGCGTCAACATTTGCATCAACAGCATTTTTTATAAAGTTTTCAAAATAAGGAATTTCATCGTTATGAGGCAATGTATTACAGGTTAAATACACTAACACACCACGCTTATGTGCCATATCAACAGCAATTTTAAGTTCATGATTATCAAAATTTGCAGGACCTGCTCTCATTCCGAAATGCTTTCCGCCGAGATACACAGCATCTGCACCGAAATCAAGTGCTGCTTCAAGTCTTTCCATATCTCCTGCCGGTGATAAAACTTCCAAATTGCTTAAATCCATTTAAGTATTTGCCTCCATATAAATTAGTCTGTTAATCCAGCTTTTTTAAGATTCTTTTTGTGATTAGCAAGTGTTTTCGCAAAGTAAGTCTTTTTGGTTTTCAAGTTTGAACAGAAATACAAATAATCAGTTTTTTCCGGATTTAATACAGCGTTTATTGCATCTATTCCCGGATTGCATATCGGTCCTGCCGGAAGTCCGTTAGCAACATAAGTATCGTATAAATCTTTAAAAGCTTTAGTTTCGCTTTCAGTATAAGCCTTTGAGTTCTTAGCTTCAATTTTGATTACATCATTATAATAGTTCCCGGTTGCATCCGATTCAAGTCTTGGGAAATTCGCTGAGTCATTCATTCTATTTAAGAAAACAGAAGCAACCTTAGGCATATCCTTAACGGACCCGGCTTCAGCCTGAACGATAGAAGCGAGTGTTATAACTTGATCCATAGACATTCCGCTTTTCTGCATAGCTTCTTTCATGCTGCTTGTAATTTTTGAATTGAAATGTTCTCTTACTTTCTTTACAACATTATAAGAAGAATCGTCAAGATAGAAATCATAGGTGTCAGGATAGAAGTATCCTTCCATTGAGTAAAACTTATTACCCTGATTATCAATTATACTTTCAAAATCATAACCGAACTTTTCATGATTAAATGTGTATATAAGCTCCTGATAATCGGAAATAACACCTTTTTGTTCTAATAACTTTGCAGCACCGAGCAAATCAATTCCCTCCGGAAAAACAACCGAAACTGTTTTAAAAGACTGCCTTTGCTGCATTAAAGCATCAATTTTATCTGCATATGACGAACTTGGTTTCAGTTCTATATCTCCGGGCTTCATAGATGAACCGGCATTTTTCAAATTGACAATAACTTTAAATAAAAATTGATTATCAATAATTCCCGCATCTTCCAGCTGTTGTGCAATGTCGTTAGTATTCGAACCTTCTTTTATGTTGAGTTTTATTACCGAATCACTCTTGTTTATACCTAAATATTCTAAACCGATTGAAATCCCAAAGAAAGCAAGTGATACAGAAACAACTAACACTATTATAGTTACAATAAGACCTGTAAAAATTGAATTGTTGACTTTAACTTTTTTATTTTTTCTTTTTTTATCAGATAAATTATTTTTATTGTTTATAAGTTTATGACTGATTTTGCTATCAAGAGTATCACTTTTTGAATAATCGATATTTATATTGAATTTTCCTTTAGAACTATTTATACTATATGGTTTATCAATATTATTGTCTGGTTGAGCAATGACTTCACTGACATCGCTTTTTTCAATTTCATTTTCAGATTCAATCTCTGTATTTTTATCATCAGGGTTGATGTCTGATAAAATATCATCAACACTCAGGGATAAATCATCACTTTCTGATGAAATAATATCTTCTTTAGAAATCTTCTTAGATACATTTTCTAAAGATTCGTCTTTATCATTATGTATCTTATTATCACTTTCGTTTACTTTTGCAGCAAGCTTTCTGATTTCAAGATTTGTCAAAGTTACATCAGCTGAAGCAACAACATTTTCACTTTTGTCCTCACCGACAATCGAATTGAGTGCTTCAGATGCTTTAAGACTTTCATTTAAAAAATCGTCTAATTGAGAATCAATATCAAAATCATCATTTTTATTATTTGAATTGTTTAATTTCTTCTCATTTTCATCCATATTACTTTCCACCTTTGCATAATATTGTTTCATTTTCTGTTATAATCATATCAACAGCAATATCGGTTTCATATTTCGGAAGAATTTCTGTCACAAATTCCTCATAACAAAGACCGATTTTTATACCTTTGAAGTCTTTTAAAAACCTGTCATAATATCCTTTTCCATATCCCAGTCTGAAACCACGTTTATCAAAGCTAAGCGCAGGAACAATACATACATCATATTTACCGTATTCTATATATTCTTCCTGCAATGAATTCGGTTCCAAAACTGAAAATGCCCCCAAGCTGAGTTCAGAAAGAAAGTTGATTTTATAAAATTTCATAATGCTGCTATTTGGTTCACTCTTAGGCACATACACGTTCTTATTCATAACCAACAGATGTTCAATTAGAAAAGTTGTATCAACTTCATTAATTTTTGAAACATAAGTACAAAAACAATCTGAATCCTTAACTTCTTTCAACTGAGTTAATATGTTTAATATCTTAAAATTTCTGTCTTTTTTATCCTTATCATTAATTTCATTGCGTCTTTTTAAAATATCTCTTCTTAATATATTCTTTTCATTTTTAATACTGTTTATTTGCATTGCAAAGACGCCTCAAGTGCTTCGGATTTATCTTTTGACACAAGCAACTCAACTAATTTAAGTCCGAATTTTACCGCACAGCCTGCACCCTTTGCTGTAGTTATTTTTCCGTCATTGACAACTAAATTACTTGAATATACTGCTTGTCCGAGCTCTTTTTCAAAACCCGGAAAGCAAGTAGCTTCTTTTCCGTCCAAAATGCCCTTATGACCAAGAATAGACGGTGCTGCACAAATAGCTGAAATATATTTATTATTATCAAGGCAATACTCAATTGCTTTTTGAACATTTGAGTTTTCTTCAAGATTAAGAGTTCCCGGCATACCGCCCGGAAGAACTATCATTTCCAATTGTTCATTAAGTTCAATCTCATTAGAGTCTAAATCAGTAATAACCGGAATGTCATGTGAACCTCGAATAATGTTAGAACCTATTCCAACAGTCTTTAAATCTATTTCCGCCCTTCTTAAAATATCAACCGCTGCCAAAGCTTCAATCTCTTCAAATCCGTTTGCTAAAAACACATATACCATAAAATTTATCTCCTTGTATATTACATTTTATTTAAAGATAACAGTATGCTTCTCAAGCATAAAGCATGGATTATAAGACCTTTTTGATTTCCTCAAGCCTTCAATACCTAAATCCTCTTCCCTATTTATATACTTTAAATCATACGCATTAGCTTTTGCAAATTCATTGCATATAGTCGGATAAGCACCGTTAACCGAAGCGGAAGCTTTTTCAATATGAACAACTAAGGTGTCAGAATTAATTTTTTCACCAATTGTGACGCCTACTATATTGTTGTTTTGATATAAAACACCGCCCTTTAAATTCATATATTCAAAGTTATTGAAAAAGGTATTTATTGCATATTGTTCAACAATAGACGAAAAATCATCCGGATCGTTTTTATGGTTGTATGATTTAGTTATAAATTCTATACAGTCATCAAAAAGATCGTGTGTTAGTTCTTTATATACCCATGGCTGCTTTTTAAAATTGCTGATGTGATTTCTTTTTGAATGATATTTTTTCCCTCTCAGATTAATTAAATCATCTGCATTGTATATATAATCATAGTAGTCAGGATTAGATTTAATTTCTTCAATTTTATCATTAAAATTTCCTTTTAGGAATTCTAAATTTTCAGAGGATACGGACGACAAAACAAATTTCTTACCGTTATTCTTACAGAAATTATTAAATAAAACAATAAAATCTGAAATGTCACCTTCTCCGGCAGGATAAGTCAGATAAATGTTATCATCATCTGAAGTTGAAATTAAATAAAAATCGTTATATCTTGAAATAACAGAGTCGTTAAGTCTTCTCCATGCCACATTATTGGCAAAAGAATATTCGCATCCCATAAAATCCGATTTAGATAAAAGCTCATCTATCCAAACCTTGTCACTTAATTCAATTTCTCTGAAATTAAACATTGTACCCTTCTTTTTCTTAAACTAACTTAGTTTTTTTATTTCTTCCATAATTTTATCTGTGATAGTATTCACAGATAAAGGAGCTTTTCCGTCACTGCAGTTTATAATTTTCCAATTTTGCTTGTCCGCTGCATAAAGAGCAGCTTCACGACAGTTTTTCAAAAACTCAACATTCACCTCGTGAATATCTTTTTTGCTTTCATCACCGTCATACCTGCTTGTCATAAGCCTTTGTGAAACTTCAACCGGCATATCAAGAAATATTACTAAATCAGGCTTTGGTAATCCTAACTTTTCGTATTCATACTCATAAAGCCAGTCTAAATAGCTATCCCATTCGTTCTTTTTACACTTAACCATTTGATATATTGCATTAGATGTAACATATCTGCTTGCAAGAATTATATCCCCGTTATTATAAGCGTCCTCCCAAAAAAGTTTAAAGCTTGCATATCTGTCAACCGCATAAAAGCTTGATGCAGCATATGCATTAATATCTTCGGCATTTTGTGAGAATTCACCGCCAAGATACATTTTAACTAAAGAAGACGACGGATTATTATAATCAGGGAAACTGATTGACTTATGAGGAATATTATTTTGTGCAAAAATACTATCAATTATTTCAAATTGAGTTGATTTTCCACTGCCGTCTAGTCCTTCAATGACAACAAGTCTTGAGTTATTTATCATTTTTCAGCTCCTTATAAAATTGCTGAACTTCCAGCATCTTACCGCAAGTCATTTTACCTTCGGCACATTTGCCACGCAGACAGCTAGGGCCTGCATTTTTAAATATAGTCGGAGCGACCTGTGAACAAAGCCTGAGCATTTGGTCAGCAAGTGCTTTAATTTCCCATTGTGCCCTTGAACAGCACCTAAGTTTAAAAAAATTTAAAAGACTTCTGGCATTCATTGTCATAATCATTTTGGTATCACATGCATTAGGAAGAACAAATCTTGCATCCTCTATAGCTTTTTTCTGTGCTTTTCTTTTAGCCTCTTTTTCATCAAATCCTTCTGAAACGAATGTATTAAAATGTTTCTCTTTTAAAATATCCGCAAGCTTGTTATAACTTGAAATTGCAGAGTTCATCTGACTGTTAAATTCCTCTAAAGCTTCGGGGATTGCGGCAATTTCAGGCGGAGTGACAAACTCATAATTCTTTTCTTCAACATATCTTTGACTTTGAACAGAAAAAGAAGCTATTCTGTGTCTTGTTATTTGTGCTAAAAGTGCACGGGAAACTCCTTCAATCCCAAAAGTAAAAGAAACATGTTCAATAGGGCTTTCATGTCCTAAATCAGAAAGCATATTTAAAAAACCAATACTTTTTTCCTCAGTCAAACCATCAAGCAAAGTATCGATATCCGAACTTGCATAACACAGTTTTGCTGCTGCCGCAATTGTCTTTTCCGGCTCTGGTGTATATGTTAACAATGTAACTTTCATTATATCATCATTCCTTATATAAAGTTACTTAATTATATCATTTCAAGCTAAAAAAGTCAAATTAAGCAAATAAAATCGGCAGACCTGAACCCGCCGATTTTATCGTTTAAATTAATAATGATTTATACTGTTTAACATTTCCTCAGCATTAGCAAGAGATGTTTCAGACCTGCTGTCTCCGCTTATAATTCTTGCAATTTCCTGTTTCCTTTGTTCAAGAGAAATCAGTTCACTGACTGATGTTTTAGTCTTTTCGTCATCTGTTTTCTTTTCGATAAGAAAATGAGTATCGCCTGAAACTGCAATCTGTGCTAAGTGAGTAACACATATCACTTGTCTGTTTCTTGAAATTTCATGCAGTTTAATTCCTATTTTCTGTGCGGCACGGCCGCTTACTCCTGTATCGATTTCATCAAAAATCATTGTAGGTGTATTATCCTTATCAGCTATTACGCTTTTAAGTGCAAGCATAATGCGGGAAAGTTCACCGCCGGAAGCAATTTTAGCAATAGGCTTCGGTTCCTCTCCTAAATTCGCAGAAATCAGAAATTCTATATTGTCCATTCCGTTTATTGTGAGTTTGCCTGTTGAATTTGATATTTTCAGCTTAACATTTGGCATATTTAAAAATTCAAGCTCGGAAGTAACCTCGTTTATAAATTTTTTTCCTGTGCTTTCACGCATTATAGACATTTCTTTTGCCTTTTTAGATGTTTGCTCCAACAACTTATCTCTTTTCAATTTCAGAACTTCAATATTATTATCATCATTTGTTAATGCTTCAAGCTCTTTTACGGCATTATCCAATGTATTAAATACGTCAGACAACTCCGGTCCGTATTTTTTCTTTATTTTTATTATGTTGTCATATCTTGACGAGACATATGCATATCTTTCAGGATTGACATCAAGCAAAGAAGAAAGATGATTAAGCTCACCTGCAATATCATCTATTTCTATCTTTACGGATTTAATCCTGTTAACCAGAGATTCTAAGTCGGAAAACACATCAGTATAGTTTTCAAGATGATCTGACGAACTAAATAGATTACTGCTTATACCATTATCGTTTTCTATAAGATTTATAACTTGATTTACAGCGGACTTAACCTCAACGGCATTGTTGGAAAGCGTAAATTCAGCTTCAATTTCTTCATCTTCATTTTCTTTAAGCTCAAGTGAAGAAATCTCTTCAATTATTTTTTTTAAGTGTTGTATTCTGTCAATTTTGTTCTGTTGATTAATTGAAATCTGCTTTATTTGCTTTGAGACATACTGAAGCTCTCTGAAAGATTTGCGATAATCTTCAAGAACAGTTTCAAGATTGCCGTATGAATCTAAAATTTGAATATGCTTTTGAGGTGATAAAAGAATCTGACTGTCATGCTGACCATGAATGTTAATTAAAAGCGAGCCTATATCTTTTAGAACCGTCAGATTAACAGGACGGGAATTAATTCTTGCTACACTTTTCCCATCGGATGAAATTTCTCTTGAAATAATAAGAACATCTTCGCTGTCAATACCGTTTTGCGAAAGAACAGAAAAAACTTCTTCAGGCACATCATTAAATACCGCCGAAATAATTGCTTTTTTGGTATTTGTACGAACAATATCTTTAGTTATACGCTGTCCAAGCAGAGCATTAATGCCGTTTATTAAAATTGATTTTCCCGCACCTGTTTCACCTGTAAACACATTAAGTTTTTCACCGAATGTAATCACAGATTTTTCAATAACTGCAAGATTTTCTATATATAATTCTGTGAGCATTAATCTAAACCTCTTCTCATTCAAAATTAAAATTCATTTGAAGAATATGACTTATATAAGATAATTGTTCAGCATACCAACAAATTCAATTGCAAATGCTTCGCTCTTTAATACAACAAAAATTGTATCATCACCTGCTAATGTTCCGACAACAGCATTAAATTCTGCATTATCCAGTTTTGCACAAACAGCCTGAGCCATTCCGACATGGCATTTAATTACGACGATATTCTGAGCAAAGTTAACTGAAACAACTGCTTCTTTAAAAATGTTTTTCAAAAGTTCATTAGGACTTTTGCCCCTGTCTTTTATACTAGACGGAATATCGTATTTATAAACTCCGTCAGAAGAAACTGTTTTGATTAATGATAACTCTTTAATATCACGGGAAATCGTTGCCTGTGTTGTTTCAAACCCAGCATCCCTTAATTTATCCTGAAGCTCCTGTTGTGTAGAAACATTATTCCCGGTAATTAAATCTATAAGTGCCTTTTGTCTTAATAATTTAGACATTATCACTATCCTCCATAACAGCTTTTAAAGGTCTCATCAGCTTAGAATTTACAGAATCAAAAAAGCTTCCGCCTTTAATGTCAATTAATTTTATATACTTTTCAGATGCAGAAATAGTCAGAACATCCTGGGATGATATATCTTCCTTGCTTACCCCGTCAACTGATAATCCGAAACATTCATCAGAGTTTGTATAAAATTTTACAAAAAGCTTTGAAGCTTTAGAAAAAATCAAAGTTCTTGAAAGCAAAGAATGTGGGCATATAGGAGTGAACTCTATACACTCCATATCAGGTTCAATTATGGGTCCTCCGGCAGAAAGTGAATACGCAGTTGCACCTGTAGGAGTAGAAAAAATTAAACCGTCTGCTCTTATTGAAGATATTACCTTTCCAGACTTCGATACTTCAAAATCAGAAATCTTACTATGCTGGGGTTTTGAAACAACAATGTCATTTAAAGCTGTAAACATCTTTTGTTCACCGTTTGACTTTGTTACAACACCATCAAGCATAATTCTATTCTGTATTTCAAAATCGCTATTACAAATATTGTTCAAAAGTTCAATGTCACTGTGTTCAAGAGTACACATGAATCCAAGTCTTCCGCAGTTAAGACCGAGTATTGGCTTATAATATTTACATGCAGCAGCAGAAGATTTTAAAATTGTTCCGTCTCCTCCTACAGCCAGTATTATATCACATTTGGACGCCAATTCATCGATTTTTGAGAATGTAATAAAATTCAAATCAGAAAATACAGATTTATATTTACACTCCATAGAAAGTTCTGCACCATTTTTTATTAAAATATTAACAGCCTCACGGACATATTTTTCGCAATTGTCTTTCTTTAAATTGGGAAATATAAAAATATTCACGAGTTTTCCTCCAGTTTCAGTTTAAAATTTTAAAAGCATCATCTACAATGTATTTAAAATCAGCGCTAAAAGGTTTTAAGTTATTTTTCTTTTTTAAATAAGCTAAATACTCTATATTGCCGTCTCCGCCTTTAATCGGAGAAAAAGAAAGATTTAAAATACTAAATCCGGAATTCTTCGCAAGCGTAATAACTCTTTCAATTATCTTAACATGTATCTTCCTGTCTTTAACAATTCCTTTTTTTGAAAGATACTCAGGACCGGCTTCAAATTGGGGTTTAATCAGCAAAACTGCTTCACCGTTATCTGATAACACATCATAAACTACAGGAATTGCAAATGACAAAGAAATAAACGAAAGATCAACCGAACAAAAATCAATACTTTTTTCAAACATTGACCTAGTAACTGTTTTTATGTTTGTATTTTCAATGTTTTTTACTTTTAAATTTTTTGATAAATCTTTATCCAATTGATTTTTACCTACATCTACAGCATAAACATAACATGCCCCGTTTTGAATCATACAATCAGTAAATCCTCCTGTTGAAGCTCCAAAATCTACGCATACTTTTCCGTTTAAATCTATTTTAAATTCATGGATTGCTTTTTCAAGCTTTAACCCACCCTTGCCGACATATTTAAGCGTTTCACCGACAATTTTTATTTCATCGGTTTTATCAACTGAAAAAGAAGGTTTGGCTATTATCTTTTCATTAACACAAACAGCAGAATTCTTTATCATGTTTTGCGCTTTTGAGCGTGTTGAAGAAAGTCCTCTTCTTACCAATTCTATATCAAGTCTTTCACTCATTGGCTAAATCTCCGAATTAAGTTTTCTGTAAATCTGTTCACCTGACAAACCGAGATGTTCAAGTGAAGAAGCAACGGACGCCTGCGGAACAAAATTATATATTGCTTTGCAACTCATGTTACTTATATAATTATTGAGCTTTTGTGAAACAGAACCGTTATAATAAGCTTCTTCGAAAAAATAAACATTCTGGTATGATTTTATCTTTTCAATCAAACTTTCATCAATAGAATTTAAGTTTATAAGCTTTAGCACATCAATTGTTTTGTCATTATCTAATAATTTTTCATATGCAGCAGAAACTTCGTTAAACAATCGTCCATAAGTTATAGCAAGCGTTTTAGAATTATTATTATAAATCTCATAATCAGTTGAAACAGTATGTTTCTTTAAAACACATTCTTTTTCCTTTCCTCTTGGATATCGAATGGCAATTATACCTTCATCTTCATATATTCCTTTTGAAATACAAGCTTTCAGCTCACTGTAATTACCGGGAGAATAAATTGTAATTCCGGGAATAGAAGAAAGAAATGAAACATCAAAAATCCCCTGATGAGTTATTCCGTCTTCCCCTACAATACCCGCTCTGTCAACACCGATAACAGCATGTGCTTTTGAAATAGCCAAATCGTGAATAATCTCATCATATCCTCTTTGCAAAAAAGAAGAATATACTGCAAACACAGGAATCTTCCCCATTGAAGCAAGACCACCTGCAAAAGTAAGGGCGTGTCCCTCAGCTATGCCTACATCGAAAAATCTATTTCTATGGGATTTTGCAAATTTGTCAAGACCCGTACCGTATTTCATTGCCGCTGTTATCGCACAAATTCTTTCATCATTGTCTGCTAAGCGTGAAAGCTCGTCGCCGAAAACAGTTGAAAAGCTGTCGCTTTTACAAATATCAGGATTTCCCGTTTTCAGTTCAAAAGAACTAACTCCATGATATTCTCCCGGATTTTCCTCAGCAGGTGCATATCCTTTGCCTTTTATTGTATTGACCTGTACAACAACAGGTTTGTGCATGGATTTAGCCACATGAAGTGCTTCTTCGAGCTCTTTTAAATTGTGCCCGTTGACCGGACCAACAAATTCAAAACCCAAGTCTTCAAAAATAGTAGTTCTGAAAATAGAATTTTTAACAGTATCTTTAGAGAATTTCAGAGTTTCTTTTATAGGCTGTCCGATAACAGGAATATTATCAAGTGCACGCTCGACAATTGTCTTGGTTTTTTTATAAGAATCCTTTGTTCTGAAGTTAGACAAATATTTTGCGAAAGCACCGACATTTTTTGAAATTGACATCTCATTATAATTCAAAACAACAATCAAATTTGTATTGCTTTTTCCTGCATTATTTAAACCTTCAAAAGATAATCCCCCGGTCGCTGCACCGTCACCCAGAATTGCTACAGCATGATGATTATCACCGTTCATTTTCATAGCTTCTGCGATTCCAAGAGCAGCCGATACAGAATTAGAACTATGTCCGCTTATAAATGCATCATGTATAGATTCTTCAGGCTTGCAAAATCCCGAAAGTCCATTTTCTTTTCTAAGAGTTGGAAAATCTTTAAGCCTCCCAGTTAAAATTTTATGTGTATATGATTGATGACCGACATCCCAGACAAACTTATCCTTTGGCGAAGAAAAAACTCTGTGAAGTGCCAAAGTAAGCTCTACTGCACCAAGATTTGAAGATAAGTGTCCCCCGTTTTCTGATACGGTTTTAATGAGCGTATCTCTGATTTCCCCGCACAATCTTCTGCATTGCTCATATGTAAGTATTTTTAAATCATCCGGCAAATTAAGCTTATTAAATTTTTCCATGTATTCTTCCGTCATTTTAATCACAATGCCTTTGCTTTGCAAAGGCTCTCCTTCCTACGGAATTTGAGTCGGTTCCGGCGCAATACTTTTTTGCGGCAAAGGCTCAAAAACGTGCGTGAAAAAGTATTTTTCACGCTATCCTCTTTTTATATAATATTTATGGCGAACAATACAAATACTTACTTTTAATGCACCATAAATATGCATAAAATAATTCATACACCAAATAAAAATTTTTTATTTTTTTCTGTTTAACAAATCCATAGTTAAATCCATCATCAGTTCATTATTATCGAACTTTTCTAAAATTTTTAATGCTTCTAAAGTTTGATGACGAGCGGCGTCTTTTGCTTTATCAAGACCGACCAAAGACACATAAGTAATTTTCCCGTTGTCTTTGTCACTTCCTATTGGCTTGCCCAAATTGTCAAAGCTTCCTTCGACATCTAAAATATCATCTACAATCTGAAAAGCATATCCTAGCTTTTTACCGAATTCTCTGGCCTCTTCAATTGTTTCATCATCTGCATTTGCCAATATGCATCCCATAGCACATGATGCCTCTAAAAGCTGACATGTTTTCAGTTCGTGCAAAAGATTGAGATTCTGGGCATTGAAGTGCTTCATTTTAACCGAATACATATCAAAAGCCTGTCCGCCTATCATTCCGTTTATTCCGGCAGCCTTTGAAATCTCTTCAACCAGTCTGATTGCTTTTTCAGCAGAAATCAGCTCTTTTTTATATGCATTTGAAATTATTTCAAATGGAAGAGTATTTAAAGCGTCACCTGCTAAAAGTGCCTCAGCTTCTCCATACTTCTTGTGACATGAAGGCTGACCTCTGCGAAAATCATCGTCATCCATACAAGGTAAATCGTCATGTATTAACGAAAAACAATGTATAAGTTCAATACAGCAGGCAATCTCATAAAATTTTTGATAGTCTCCCCCGCACATTTTACAAAATTCAAGAACTAAAACAGGCCGAATTCTTTTACCGGGACTTAGAATAGAATATTCCATAGCCTGCATTACTTCTTTTTTATAGAATTCTTTGTTTTTTGTTAATCCATGAAGTTCAGTATATATCTTTTCTTGATACTTACACAATTGTTCTGCATATATTTCTCTCATAATTATTCCTCAGTATTTATATAATTTTCATCAACAGTTTCAACTACCAGTTTTGCTTCTTCCAGTCTTTTTTTACACTCTGCTGAAAGAGCAACACCCTCTTTAAACTTTTCAAGAGATTCTTCTAAAGACAGCTTTCCGGATTCAAGATTTGAAACTATTGCATTTAATTTTTCTAGTGATTCCTCAAATGTCATATTAATCCTCCATAATATTATGAATAAAACTCCTTATATAAAACTATCTGTCAATTTATATTCTTTATTTCAGCGTCAACTGAAGAGTTTGAAAACTTAATATTAATTATATCACCGACAGAAACATCATCAGATTTAGTAATTACTTTTTCATTTTTCATCGTCAGCGAGTAACCTCTGCTTAAAACTTTAAGCGGACTGTATGAATCAAGCAACGATACCGAAGCTTTTAAAATACTGTCATTCCTTTTAAGTTCGTTTTCAATTGAAATTTTAAGCCTTTGCTGAGCATTTCTAAGTCTGACATCACCAAGTTCAATACGCTTTTCAGGCGAAGTTAGAACAAATCTCTCATATGATGATTTCAAAATCATCTCTGAGTTTGAAATTTTATTTTTAACTGCTTCAGCTAATTTTAATTTTAAGCTTTCTATTAAAGAAAAATAGTTTTTAATATCAGGTGAAACCAATTCAGCTGCTGCAGAGGGAGTTGGTGCACGCAAATCAGCCGTTAAATCGGCAATAGTAAAATCAGTTTCATGTCCAACAGCCGAAATAACAGGTGTATTCGTTTTAAAAATTGCATCGGCAACCTTTTCTTCATTAAACGCAGAAAGATCTTCAGCCGAGCCGCCGCCCCTGGCAAGAATAAGCGTATCCAAACTCATGGAATCAGCTGCTGCAAGAGCACGAACAATATTATCTCCTGCCTCTGTTCCCTGAACTAATGTCGGAAAAATAAAAACCTTGCAAATCGGATAACGCCTCTTTAAAATATTAAGTATGTCCTGAAGTGCTGCACCTGCAGCAGAAGTTATAACTCCGATTGTCTTTGGTGCATATGGAATTTGTTTTTTTATTTTTGTATCAAAATAACCTTTGTCTTTTAGTCTGATTTTTAAATTATCAACCGTTTCTTTCAAAGCACCGATTCCTATTGGCTGGATATCTGTAACGATTATTTGATATACACCGTCTCGTTCATAGCAATCGACATTGCCGAGCACCATAACATTAAGGCCGTTTATAAGCTCAATTTTCAAATTTCTTGTCGCACCGGCAAACATAACAGCTTTTATACAACTGTTTTCGTCTTTCAGTGTAAAATAATAATGTCCTGAAGCATACCCCATATTAAGATTTGATATTTCACCCTTTATAGCTATGCTTTTAAGCTTCGTGTCACTGCGAATTTTACTGGCTAAATATCTGTTTATCTGAGAAACTGTTAAAATAGCACTCATTAAATCAATCCTTCTTTTATAGCTGCGTAAAGAGCTGTTCCGACAGCATTATCACATGAAAACTCAGGCTCAGCAAAATACACATTTTCAAAAGTATTTTGTATTTCTTCTTTTATAATTGTATTTGACATCACACCGCCTGCAAAAATTATAGGTGTGTCATTGTACCTTTTTCTTGCCCTTTCAGACATTGCAATAACCGTATCTTTGATAAAACTTAAACAAAATTTTGCAATATCATACATCTGTTCTCCGTCACTCAGCATTTTCTCACATTTGTTCTGAAGCCCGGAAAGACAACAATCATTACCTTTTATTGCAGGATTAGTTTTAAAAGTCTTATCACTTTTTAAAGCTAATTTTTCAAGCTCCGAACCGCATGGAAAGTCAAGCCCTAACTTAACACCTATTCTGTCAATTGCCTGTCCGGCTTTTAAGTCGAGTGATGTACCTATTTGTGTGATTTTCAAAATACTTTTATCATCATGCTCACACAATAAGCAGTCAGTAGTTCCTCCGCTTATATGAAAAGCAATAAACCTATCTTTGTTTTTAATTAAATCCAGCTTGTCCGAAGAATAAAGTGCTGACAGAACATGGCCTGTTTGATGAGAAGTCTTATGCAAATTAACACCTGTAATTTTTGTAAAAGATTCGCAAAAACCTTCACCGACCAAAAAACAAGGCATATATGAATCTTTAACAAGTCTCGGACTTTTTGAAACACCAACAGCTTTGACAGATAAGTTTTTTATATCTGAATTTCTCAAAAGCTCGGATATAACTAATGGCAGCTGCTTTGTATGATGAAATACAGCGTCTGACTGCCTTATTCCAATTTCGCCGCTTTTTACGGGCAGAAGTTTTTTCGACTGATAAACAATCATTTTTGCTGTGTCAATTAAGGCAGCAGAGGTTGTATAGTTGCTTGTATCAATACCTAATACATTACACATTCATCTCTGCCTCACCGTTTCTTGAAAAGGCACCTAAGACGCCGTTTATAAATTTTGAATCAGTTTCAAAAGCATATTTTTCGGCAATTGCCACAGCCTCTGAAATTGCAACATTCACAGGAACATTTTCCGAATATTTAGCTTCGTATATAGCAAGTCTAAGTACAGATAAATTAACCTTTGGAATGCGCTCAATAATTCTCTTCTGACTGTACTTTGAAATAATTTCATCTAATTCTTCTAAATGAGTGAAAACACCATTTACAATATCTTTTACTTTATCATTAATTTGAATGTTTTCCGATTCTTCTGCAATAGAAAACAGTTCATCCAGCTCGTAATTTCCGAAAGATTTTTCAAATATAATTATAAACGCCGATTCTCTTATACTTCTTCTTGACAAGCTCACTTAAACACTTCCTTTTTTAACAACATCAGCCTCAATATCTTTTAGATAATGAGGCAAATAGATTAATTATATTTTACATCCGAAATAGTAACATTGACCTTAGAAACAGTCACACCGGTCATGGACTGAACTTCGTTCTTAACATTATTTTGAACTTGTTCAGCGACTGATTTGACTTTAACACCCGGATTTACATAAAGATAAATCGATATTTCAACTGTATCATTAACAAAGTCTATGTTAATAGATTCAGAAACTGTTTTAGATAAGAAAATGTTTTTAAGCATTTTGTTCTTTGCATTCGCTATTGAACAAATGCCTTCAATATTAAGCACAGCATTTTTAGTGACAGTAAGTATAACATCTTTGCTGACTTTAAGCTGACCCTGAGCCTTTTGATTACCAAACATCATAGTTTATTCCTCCTTTTTAACAGAAATATTATAATTAATAATATTATACCATTAAAAAGAGATTAACACAACTATTTTACATCAAAAATTTTTATATTTTCGTTTGATACATCTACTTCATCAAGTAAAATGTCCTTTATTTGTGCTGCTTGCGCTTTTTCTAAACCATCGGATTTAACTACAATATTCGCACTTGTCCCATCAAGATATACTACACAATCTGCATAACCTGCAGCTTTGATAAGATTTTCAACCTTGCTTTCTGATTCTATCAGCTGTGAAATAGAAACTGCAGACTTTGAGGCAACCTCTTTTTCTTCGTCGGTCGAGTCTCCCCCGTTCATAATTGTTTCAAGAGTTTGTGCAGCTTCATCACGGGAAGTCATTCTGTCAAGCCTTGCCTGTGCAAAATAGTCATCTTTATCGCTTGTTTCATTCACAAAATCTGCTACTCCGTAATTTGAAGATTTCGTATTGACAACTTTAGTAGTCTTTATCTCGTCGCTATCGGTATTCATAGCATAATTGACATAGATTGCAAGCCCTAAAAACAGTGTTAAGCTCGCCAAAATAATTTGTTTCTTTCCCACAATAAAATTTGGAATTTTCATAATATCTCCTCCACATTTAACCTTTTTCAACACAAATGTTGTTTGTTGATATATTTAAAGCTGAAGAAACAGCCTTAATAACACGCTCTTTTATTTCAATATTCCCTCCCCCTGTACATACGATAACAACACCTTTTACTTTTGGTTCAATTATCTTTTTTACTAGTGCAGTTTCATTTCCGTCTGAATCAACTATAATCACTTCATTTTTATATTTATCACTTTTACCAGTGCTGTTTTCATCAGTCTGAGTATCGACATCTTCGGCGTATACATACTCAGTCGTTCCGTCTAAGGTAAGCATCAATGATACTTCCCCAACACCGTCAATTTTGCTGATAATCTCCTTAAGCTCTTTTTCAATATCACTTTTAAAAGTATTCGAATATGCAGTATCTAAAACCGAACTTGAATCATCATGGCTTTTGTCTGATTTGCCTTTTGGAATAAACTCGGAAAAAACTATGAGCATCAGCCCTAAAACTCCTATGATACATATAATAAAAGCTTTTTTTGAAAGTCCGAATTTATTTTGAAGCTTTCCTGTTATACTGCTTACTGATTGATTAAATTTACTCTTCATATTTATAGAATTCAACTTTTGACTCTCCAACATTGTTTTTAATTTCTACTTCAATTTTTTCTCTTGTATCATCTGATAACTCGTCAGATTTGATATAGACCTCTGTCTTTTCAACTTCTAATGAATTATATTCATGCACATTAGCTTGTATGACAACTTTTTTTATTTTCTCATCAATTCCTTGAAGCTTAGTGAGAACTTTATTTTCCAGTGTTTTTTTCAAAATACTCTCATAAGATTTGTTGACACTTTCATTGAGTTCGTTGTATTCTTTTAAATCGGTTATCTCATTAAGTTCCGGAATTCTCAGTTTCAGCCCTGAACCGATAAACGGCGTCAGCATTGAAATAATAAGTATTAAGGCTAAAATCTGTTTTATATTCATTCTGAAGTTTTCACTCGGAGATATATAATCAAATATTGTAGCTGCCAGACCCACAAAGCAAAATGCAGTTGTTACACTTTTTAAAAGCTCCATTATAATCACTATCCTTTTAAACATCTTTTAAACCATATTAAAGCTCAAAAGCATTACCACAGCTGTTGAAATAATGAATATCAAAGTAAAACAAGCCACAATACCCAGAAGAATTGATAAAACACTGTTTATTCCCCTTAGAAGCGAACATATTCTGTTTTGTTCAAAAAAGGCTGCTATTACTCCTGCAAACCAAACTGATAGTTTTAAACAAACCACCATGACAGCCGGCTTTAATACAGTGACAAGAATTATAACTATTCCGATAACACCTACACTGCTTTTTATAAGTGCAAGGCTGCCCATCATAGTTGAATATGCATCCGACATAGCACCGCCCACGACAGGTATCATACTGGAAGCTGCAAACTTCGCAGCTTTAACACCAACTGTATCAACAGATGTGCCTATAATACTTTGTATTGATGTTACTCCTATAAAAACAGTTGTAACAAGACCTAATGTCCATTTAGCGACACTTAGCAGTCCTTTTGAAAAACCGTTAACTGACAAATTAGGATTAATAGACTCAACTATTGAAGAAGCCATACTGAAACTAATAAACGGAATCAGTATATAATTAATTACAAATGTTATTGCCTCGCACAAAAGAAGAACCAAAACATAATATGATACTCCGCTTGAAGCATTTCCGCAGGTTGCCACTATACTTGAAAAAATGGGCACATAGGATGCAATAAACAGCGACAGATTTGATATCGTACTGCTTACTGTTTCAACACAATCACTTATGGTTTCAAATAAAATAGCTGTGCATGAAAGCACACTTATTATTGTTAATATATTTAAAAGCTTTGAATTGCTGCTTATTACACCTACCGCAACTGAAGTAAACACAATTATAAGAAGCAAAGCACCAAGAAGTTTAAGCGGCTTTGATAAATACTCTTGAGATAAACCTAATATGTAATCGAACCAATCCTTTACTCCGATTTTTGATGCTGATTCGGGGTCTTCTATTGATATATCCTTGTCCCTTAAAAAATCATCGGCTTCACTTGGAATATCAGCATTGATTTCATGTTCAACTTCTTTTGTAATTTCACTTTGAACTGCCTCTGCATCATTTTGAACATCTTCTGCGTATACAGAAATCCCAAAAACAAAACAAAAAATAAAGCAGGACAATATAAAAACAATTATTTTTTTCATAATTCCTCAGTTTAATAATTCTTCAATCAAAGAAATAACAGCAGAGTATATCGGAAGTGATATAAGAAGTATAGTAATTTTACCGAAAAGCTCTACACCTGTGCACATAGCATTTTCACCTGAATCTCTGCAGCAGTCACATCCTAACTGCGTAATATAGCTTATTCCCACAGCTTTAAAAAGAATTTCAATATACTCGTCACTGATACTTGCTTTTGAAAAAAGTGTATCAATTGTGTCTGATATATCCGAAAAACTTATTACTACCATAAGAAGAATGTACCCGGCTACAAATATCCCGATAAGCATTGATATTTCTTTATTATCTTTTTCAAGCACCTTGCACATAACAGACGCTATTATGCAAAGAGCAACGACTGAAATAACGCTCATTAGTTTTCTCCGTTTTACAAAAGCTATAAATCAAATACATTTTTTATTGTATCAAAAAGCGATGCAATCTGATTAACAATAATTACAAGTACTATAATAAGACCTGCTAATGTAACCATCATAGCTTGCTCATCTCTCTCTGCCCTCTTTAAAAGCTGGTTTAATACAGCAACAATTATACCGACTGCCGCTATCTTAAAGACTAAATCAATTTCCATAACTTCTCCTGTCTGATATTTAAAATCTTCATATTCAACTTAAAACAATTGATAAAAAAGCACCGATTAAAACTCCAAAAGAATTATACATTCTGCATTTTGAGTTCTGTTCAGCCTGAAGCTTTGTAATTTTATTTTCAAACTGTTTTATATATCCATCAATCAATGACAATTGACCTTCTAAATATGTTACACCTAAATCATTAATGAATGATATAAATAAATGCTTGTCTTCATCTGTTAAGAATGTGTTTTTCTTACACTCATTGCATATGTCTTTCTTATAATCCGATGATAAAAATGCTGATGAAGAAACAAAAAAATTTTCAAGCTTTTTTTCATAAACCAGAGCCGAAAAAAGTTCCTCTATTGTAAGGCTCTGAGCTTCTATTATGATTTTAATATTTATAATAACTGAATTTATATGTTCTAAAATCTTTATTCGCTTTTTTAGCTTATTAGAGAAATAAACACCCGTCAATGATGATGAGAAAAACACAAGCATGATACCGATTATTTTCATTATTAAGCCTTTCTGATGGTAACAATTTTTCCTAAGCTTTCGTTTGTTCCAAGTACAACAATATAGTCAAACGCATTTCTTGAAAACAAATTTTTCATATATGGTTTTTTATAAGCATCATCAATATCATTGGAATGCATAGTAGCTATAATGTTTACCCCTGAATTAATTGCATAGTCAAGAGCTTCTAAATCATCTTTTGTTCCTATTTCATCACATATGATTAATTGAGGTGACATAATCTTAACCGCCGATAAAATTCCATAATACTTGCTGTATGAATCAAACACATCAGTAAAATTTCCTATATCATTTTGTGAAGCAGCTTTGAAAGAAGCAGATATCTCATTCTTATCATCTATAAGTGATATTCTTTTTTCGTTTCCTATTTGTCTGCATAAATCTCTAAGCAATGTGGTTTTTCCGCTTGACGGAGGACCTAAAATCAAAACATTTTTCAATTCGTCATTGAGATGCAGCTTGTCTATTAATTCATTTGAACTTCCTATTGCTTCCCTTGCTATTCTTATACTGACAGAAGATATATTTTTTAAAGTTTCGTTTTTTCCGTACTCATCTAAAACCGCCGTTCCGCAAAAACCTACTCTGTTTCCTCCCTCGGTTATAATATATCCCTGAGAAATTTCCCTCTTGAAACTGTAAATTGTATTTCTTAAAGCAGTTTTATAAGTATAATCAATATCTTCAGCGGTTATCAAAACTGCATTACAGCTATTATCTGACATTTTTCCTTTTCCAGTTATATAGAATTCGTTTGCTAAAACAGATACAGTTAAATATCTGCCGTTTCTAAGCCGAATTTCATTTATTTTTGCCTTATCTTCATCAGACATCTGATAAAATAAATGCGAAATTTTCGGGTTTAACAACTTAATTGCCATATTCAATTTACTTTTAGCAGACTGCATATTAAACATCCTTTCTTTTTATTTAAAAATATCTGTAATAAATTCTATGTGACAAGCTGTCATTTTAGTACAAAAAAATAAAACAGACTGAGAAGAAATCTCAATCTGTCTTTTTATAAGTTAAATATTTAAAGCTTATGCTTGCTTTTCAAGCTCTTTTTTAATACTCATAAGAATAGCACATTCAAGACGCTTCCTTTGAATTTTGCAGGAAAGCTTATGAGCCTTTAGAATATCACCTTCATAAAGGTAATTATTTGCATTGCATCCTCCGCTGCAATAAAATTTCGCCCAGCAGTCCCTGCAGTCATCTTTAGCATAAATATGAGTCTTGGCAAATTTATTTTTTATATCCATATCAAAGGTTTTATCATGCAAATTACCCATTTTAAACTCTTCAATTCCAACGAATTGGTGGCATGGGTATATATCACCGTCAGGAGTTACAGCTACATATTCATTTCCGCTTCCGCACCCTCTGAGCCTTTTTATTGCACAAGGACCTTGATTCAAATCAAGCATGAAATGAAAAAAGTTACAAAAACCTCCGTTTTCTTTTATCTCAGAAAGCTTATCGACTAAAATATCATATTCTTCGTTTATTTTGTCCAAATCCGCATCGGTAATAACATATGGCTCAGATTCATCACCCATAACAGGTTCAACGGACACCTGATCAAATCCTAAATCATACAGGTGCAAAACATCGTTTGAAAAGTCAAGATTATATTTTGTATAAGTACCTCTTACATAATAATCCTTGTCCCTGTCACGCTTTGAAACTAAAGTTTTAAACTTATCAACAATGGTATCATAGCTACCGCTTCCGTCTACACGAACTCTCATTCTGTCGTTGACTTCTTTTCTTCCGTCAATAGATAAAACTACATTTGACATCTCTTTATTAATAAAATCGATTTTGTCATCAGTCAAAAGAAGTCCGTTTGTGGTTATTGTAAATCTGAATGTTTTGCCAAATTCTTTTTCTTTGCTTCTTGCATATTTAACTATCTCTTTTACCACATCAAAATTCATAAGCGGTTCCCCGCCGAAAAAATCAAGCTCTAAATTCTTTCTGTTCCCCGATTTTTCAAGAAGAAAATCAATAGCAGCCTTACCGGTTGCTAAGTCCATAAGCTTTCTTCCCTCACCGAAATCACCGGTTGAGGCAAAACAATACTTACACCTCAAATTGCAGTCATGTGCAATATGCAGGCACATAGCTTTTACAGGTGACGCAACGGCATAATCGGCAAACTTTTCATAATCGTCTTCGCTGAAAAGAATGCCTTCTTTGTAAAGCTCAATAATTTCATTAAAGCACTCTTCAATTTCTTGTGGTGAAAACTTATTTTTCAGCAAATCCATAACATTTTCTTTGCATTTATCATCAAGCGGAAGAGATATGTTTTGAAGTATTTCATATGTAATATCGTCGACGACATGAACCCCTCCGGTGTGAACATCTAAAACAATATTAAATCCTTTTAGCTTAAAGCAATGTATCATTTTAATTTCCTCCATGCAAAAATTAAAGGGACAAATGCTGTCCCTCTAAACAATCAATATTTAAAATACCAAGTTAAAACTGCTATGCGTCTTTTTCGCATTTCTGGTTAGCAACAGTGCATGAAGTCTTACATGCAGACTGGCATGAAGCCTGACAGTTACCGCATCCGCCTTTAGCAGCTGTTTTCTTTAAATTTGTTTTATTAATAGTCTTGATATGTTTCATTATATTTCCTCCAAGTGTTTTTTTATAGTATATCATAATATAAAAAATCTGTCAATATCTTTTGAATTTTGAATTAGCACCGACTATTCCTCCGATTGCTCCGCACACAAGTGTAAGGATAAGTTTCGTTGTCGCACTGAAAGATAAAACTGTGTCAGCAAATATTGCACCAAAGACCACCACAGTACAAAACATTATAAAACCGCATAAAGCTCCCCTGAAAATCCCTCTGTTGTGCTTGTGTTTTGAACATATGTATCCGCCGAAATATGTACCGACACCGAGGGCAACTGTAGAAAGCAGTTTTATTACCTTTTCCGGTGCGTCAATCTTCGTAAGGATAAAAGAGAAGAACAGTAAAACAAGTGCGGTTATAAGAAATCCTGCTAATATTGCAATTAAAACAAAAAATATATCTTTTTTAACAGACGCTGAGGAACGCCTTCTTGTATGTGCAAACAAAAAATCCCTCCTAAAGCTTTATAATAAACTTTATTCAGGATTTCTATAAAATATTACTTTTTATTGATCATCGTGAACAGTCAAATTCTGTGCAATAGCCCATTTTTTAACTCTGATTTTACTTCTGTCCCCGCCTGTTTCAACAACAACTGTATCTTCTTTAATAGAGAATACTATACCTACAACTCCGCCGGCTGTAACAACTTCGTCACCGACCTGCAGGTTTTTTCTCATCTGTGCATCCTGCTTATCCTTTTTCTTCTGCGGTCTTATAAGTAAAAAATAAAACACAACAATTATAAGAATTAATGGTACAAGACTTACTAAAGACATAGCTGAATTTGCATTTCCATCTGCTAAAGTATTAATAAATATATCCATTTATCTGTCCTCCTAAAAAAATTACCTTTTTATTATATCAGCATTTTCATATAAAGACAAGTCTTTTCACAAAATTTTCATTATGCAATTTTAATTTTTTCTTATTCTTCGGCTAATTCTTTTGCAATATAAGTGTATTCTGACTTTATTCTGTCAGAAAACTTTTTTTCCGCTTTAAATAAGTTCTTATAATTATAAATTGCAATCCCGCCGTAATTTGAAAGCTTTTTTGCATCCTTTATCTGATTTGCTATTATTCCTTCGTTGTTTAAAAATTCATCTTCGGTTACTACTTTATATTCTGCCAAGCCTATTACAAGCTTAACATTTTTATTGGTTTTTATCGAGTTCCATCTCTCTATCGTTTCTTTATAAGGACTTGTACTTGAATATCCATAATAGACCTGCGGTGCTATATAATCAATATATCCTGACTTGCTGCACCATGTTTTCACATCTGCAAACTGAAGCTGGTAGTCATTTTCAATGTTACCCTGAGGTGAGATGCCGAACTTAATGTTTTTATCAACTTTTTTAACTGAATCGTACACAAGCTTAACCATTTTGTTTATATTGTCGATACGCCATTCAGATAAATTATCGGTTCCTGATTTTTCAAATGCTTCATGGTCAAAACTCTTTTCAGTAGTAGGGTAAAAATAATCGTCGAAATGTATACCGTCAATATCGTAATTTTCGGCAATTTCTGATGCACCATCCGCTACTAAATTTCTGACTTCGTCATAAGCAGGATTTAACCACAGATGCTCGTCATTTTTTACACTTACAATATATTTACCTTTTTTATTTTTGTCTTTATACCACTTTTTAATTGTATAATTATCTGCAGTTGAATTAATTGTTTCGCTTGTACCGCATCTGAACGGGTTTATCCATGCATGTACAGATAAATTCAGCTTATGTGCCTTAGATATAATTATTTTAAGCGGGTCATATGTATTATCACCTAAATAAGCTGTTTTAGGAAACAGCTCAGACTTGTAAAATGCATCTTCAAAAGCCCGTACGTGAATATAGACGGTATTAAACCCTGCTTTGCTTACCTCGTCAAGAGCTAAACCTATAGAAGCTTTAAATTCCTGCTTTGTATTACCGGAAATAAATTCTGCTAAATCAATATAAGAGAACCAAATAGCCTTTTGTTCATCATAATTAAGCGGTTCATATGCTTTATTTGATTGCTTATTTATGTTGCCTGTTTCTTTTTCTTCAGGTTTATTGTTGTCTTTTTCTTTTTCAAAGCCGTTTGACGCAATACCCTCATTTCTGATTTCAAATTTTTCCGAACCGTGAGCAGTTTGACAGGAACAAAGTAACAATGTTAAGGTCAACAGTAATGATAAAGTTTTTGTAATTCTTTTGTGTTTCAATGTTTGTCCTCCTTTTTTTACTTAATAAAAGTATATTAAAAATCAGAACAAATATGATAAGAAAAAAATTTTAACCATATAAAATACAAAAATATTGTCAGCACACATCTTATGTGCTGACAATATTCAAAAACTAAATTACCAATTTTTCTTTTCCGTACTGCTGTCATGGTTATTCTTACGTTCTTCTACCATGTTGACAAACCATTCAACCATTTGAGGGTCATAGTGTGAAAAGAATGAGCTTTCATTTTTATCTAATTTTGATATTTCTGCCATGTCCTCATCACTAAGCTTAAAATCAAACACATTAAAGTTTTCTACCATGCGTTCATAATGAATAGATTTAGGTATTACAACCACGCCTCGCTGAATATGCCAGCGAAGCATAACCTGCGCTGTTGTCTTATTATATTTTTCACCTATTTCTCTTAGAATCTTATTGTCGAAAAGACCTCCTCTGCCTTCGCCGAATGGTGCCCAAGCTTCAATCTGAACACCATATTTGTCCATATATTTTTTTGCAATAATTTGTTGATTAAAAGGATGAACCTCAACTTGATTGACCATAGGACGAATTTCAGCAAATGAAGCAATATCAACCATTCTGTCAGGGTAAAAATTTGAAATGCCTATAGCTTTGAGTCTTCCCTCTTTATATAAATCCTCAAGTGCTCTCCATGCACCGTAATAATCGGCAAAAGGCTGATGAAGCAACATTAGGTCTAAATAATCGGTTTTGAGCTTTTTAAGAGATTCTTCTACAGATTTTTTACATGCATCATATCCGTAGTTCTCAATCCAAACTTTTGATGTTAAAAAAATTTCTTCTCTCGGTACGCCTGATTTTTTAATTGCTGAACCGACTTCTTCTTCATTAAAATATGACTGTGCTGTATCGATTGAACGATATCCTGCCTTTAAAGCGTCAAGAACGCATCTTTCACATTCATCTTTTGTAACCTGATAAACTCCATAGCCCAAAACAGGCATTTTTATGCCGTTTGATAATGTTATATACTCCATAATTTATCCTCCCTTTTTTAACCTATAAGCTTATTGTCTTTTAAATATTTTATAATAGAATTTGTATCCGAGGCGTTTGCAAACAGACCATCGTGAACTGTTCCGCTGCCTGCACATTTACGGACAAATTCCATTGATGTATTAAACTGCTCTTTATCCATAGAAGCCGACTGTGCAAACGGATAAATTTCAACACCCGTTAGGTCATAGCTTTCTAAAAATGAACCTATAATCATTGGAGCTGTATGCCACCAGATTGGGTAACCGATTAATATGCGGTCATATTGTTTAATTGAAGCAATAGGGTCTTTTATTTTAGGTCTGGCATTATCATCACGCTCTTTTAAAGCAACCTCAGTGCACTCTGTATAATCCTCAGGATAAGGATTCAAAGGCTGAATTTCATATAAATCTCCGCCTGTTTGTTCACTTATTGACTTTGCCATTTTTTCAGTGTTGCTGGACCATGAAAAATATGCTACAAGGGTTTTAATCTCCTTTACCGATTCATCTGATGAATTTTCTTCTGTTGTTTGTGACTTACTGTCTGTTTCCTCATTGTTAGTTGAACTTTGAGAAGATGTAATACTTTCAGAGGAAGTGTTTGATTTATCTTCATCTCCTGTATTATTGCAGGCTGTAACACTTAACATAAGTGTCATGCTCAAAAATAAAGCAACGATTTTTTTCATAATTATTCTCCTTTTCGGTTTTCTATAATTGACTAACTGACACTAGTCCCAAACTTCTTTAGCCATACGAAATGCTGCCCATGACTTTGGCCAACCCGCATAAAAAGCAGCATGTGTGAGAATTTCTGAAATTTCTTCTTTAGTCACACCGTGATTTTTGGCATTTTGAAGATGAAATTTTAAAGAACTATCCAAAATGCCGCTTGCCATTAAAGCGACTACTGTAACTATACTTCTGTCTCTTGCCGATAGTTTATCTTCTCTTGACCAAACTTCACCAAACAAAATATCGTCATTAAGCTGTGCAAACTTAGGAGCAAATTCTCCTAGTTCATCTCTTCCTGCTGTTACCTTTGCCATATAAATCAATCCTTTCTCAAAATTATTTCAGTTTTTTGTACTCTTCATCAGAAACAGGTTCACACCACTGAGTTTTGCAATTATCGCCCGGCACTTCAATCGCCAGATGCCGAAACCAAGAATCAGCTGCCGCACCATGCCAATGCTTAACATTCGGAGGTATATGAACAATATCTCCTGATTTAATCTTTATTGCCTTTTCACCATACTCCTGGTAATAACCCTCACCTGCTGTCACGATAAGCATTTGACCTCCTCCGTTGTCAGCATGATGTATATGCCAGTTATTGCGGCACCCAGGTTCAAAAGTAACATTTCCGATAGCAACCTGCTCTGTTGAAAGCATATTTAAATAACTCTGTCCGATAAAATAATCAGCAAATGCATTATTAGGCTCTCCTATAGGAAATACACTCATTTCTTTTAATTTCATATGTTAATCCTCCTCAATCCATTTTTCTATATCAGATTTTGATTTTATCACTCTGCTTCCATGAATGGCAAGACCTTTTTTAATAACTGCATTTGAACACAGCATTTTTATATCATTTTCACTGCTTCCCATTCCGCTGCCCTCATGCGTACAAAAAGGTTTTATTGTTTTTCCGCTGAAATTAAAACGCTCTAAAAAAGTAAAAACAGCCATAGGCATTGTTCCCCAATAGTTAGGAAAACCAAGATATATCAAATCATAATTATCAATGCTTTCAGGATAAGATTTCAGTTCAGGTCGGGCATTACGCTTCTGATCCGATTGTGCCTGAGCAATACACTCATTATAATCCTTTGAATAATCCTGTGCCTGCTCTATTTTGAAAATATCAGCATCAGTTAACTTTTGAATTATATCTGCAGCTGCTTCAGTGTTTCCTATTTTAAGTGTTTTCAGCATTCCGTTTACATAATTCTCATAAGCTCTTGAATAATAAACAATCAACTTTTTAGACATTTCAATTCCTCCCAAATTTTTATATTCATATTGTATCATAACTTTGCTTGACTGGGAATTTCAAATATGTTACTATGGTATAAACAAAAAGTTTATACTATGACAGGAGGACAATATGTATAATTACATGCTTGACACTTTCATTGCTGTAGCCGATTGCGGAAGCCTTAACAAGGCAGCAGAACGACTGTACATTTCACCTACAGCCGTTATGAAGCAAATGAACGCACTCGAAAAGCATCTAGCACTTAAACTAATTGAACGCACAGCTTCAGGTATACATTTGACAGATGCAGGTAAAATTATTTATCGTGATGCAAAACATATTATTAATTTTTCAAAAAAAACTATATCAGATGCAAAAGCCGCTCTTCATGCAAAAGATACTACATTTTGCATAGGAACTTCTCTTTTAAATCCTGCAAAACCTTTTATGGATTTATGGTATAATGTAAATAAAAATTTTCCTGAGTATAAATTGCATCTTGTTCCGTTTGAAGATAATCATGAAGGAATTCTGTCGGAAATTTCTCAATTAGGCAAGAAATTCGACTTTTTAATAGGCGTATGTGATTCAAAAGCCTGGTTTAAACTCTGTAACTTTCTCCCGCTTGGCAGGTACAAAAAAATGGTTTCTGTATCACGGGAACATCGTCTTGCAAACAAAAAAACCATTAATATTGAAGATTTATACGGAGAAACACTTATGATGGTTAAACGAGGAGATTCAGGAGTGAATGACTTTTTACGCAATGATTTAGAAAAAAATCACCCTCAAATCCAGATATGGGATACACCGCAGTTTTACGATTTATCAGTATTTAATCATTGCGCAGAAACAGGAAAAGTTCTTCTCACTATTGAATGCTGGCAGGATGTTCACCCTGCCCTTATATCAATTCCGGTTAACTGGAAATACAGTATTCCTTACGGTTTGATGTACAGCTTAAATGCTTCTGAAGATGTACTAAAATTAGTTAAAGCAGTAAAGAATCTTACTGAATAAATTTTCGAAAAATATATCCCTATTAATACAAAACAAGCACTACTAATGCAGTGCTTGTTTTTATATGCTCCTAAAGTAAAAAGTTTTAAATTTTGTTTGAAATACCGATAATACATATCATAAACAAAATTTCTTTCTAATACAGTTATTTATTTTATATTGTTTTGATTCAGTGCTGAACTGATAACACTTTTTTGTTTGGCTGTAAAAATTGACATTGGGTCATAACCATTACTATTATTTTTCAATATACTCATAAACATATTAAATTTATCATTTTGAGGGGCAACAATTCTTTTATCGGATATATATCTGAATGCAGATTTAAATGCATTCCAACCAACTTGATTTTTCAGATGTATAAACATATATGTTAATCCATCACCGGAGTATGTAGGTTCTGATTTTCCTAATGTATTAATATATGAACCGCTACCTGCACCCGAGTAATAATACTGAGCTATTTCCGCTCCTGTATAAAGCTTGTTATTCATCAAAACTTTTGCGTTCAAGGTTTCAAGTACATAAACCATTTTAGTGTTAGCCCAAAACTCTGCATCAAAATTCCATCGGTCATTTATATCAAATAAATGACCCAGTTCATGCAAAATCCCAAATGACCATGTATCTGTTTTATTTATAACCTTTAATTCATCACTGATGTAATCTTTTTTCCAATAAATAGTAGGGTCACTATTTGAAGAATATACCCATGCCCATCCGTAATTGTCACTAGATGCTTTTATTGTGATTTTGGAGCCATTGACCGGCTTAGTTCCGACTAAATCATAATAGGCATCATAAGCGGCATCTAAATGCTTTATCCATCTGGTTAAATTTTCAGGTGTTATACTTCCTTTCAAATAACTATCAGCTAAATCAACTTTTATATTTCTGCCTGTCTTGTTATAACCCACTGTTGTAACATG
>UQYQ01000018.1 GCA_900545345.1 uncultured Ruminococcus sp. | reverse complement strand
AAATAGTTTGTGATTTGTACAATTTGTCATACATATAAGTTCGATTTTTAGTTTTTTTATTATTTCTTGTACAGTTTTCACAAATTTGTTTTTTCGCTCTCTTTTTTTCGCATTTACTGTTGACATTTACATATTTTTAATATATTAATTTAGTTAAGAAAGGTGAAGATAAAATATCTCCACCTTTTTTGCTGATATGTAATTCATAATCTATGTATTCTTTATTTTTGACTTTTTTATGCTTTTTTCGATTTTATTGAATGTTTGCAGATTATTTGAAATGTATCTGCTAATTATTATTGAAAAAATAAACGGCAAGATATTGACAGCCATATATCTGCTTAATAAAACAGTGCCGATTATTATCAATATTAGTCTCTTTATGATTTTGTTTGTAGAAAATTCTTTGTATTTTTGAATAATATCTATTGGATTTGAAAAAACATCAGTGATAAATGATTTAAAGTTTTTAAATGATACAATTATGTGAATTGCAAAGCTGATTAATATACCTATTGACATTAATATTAAAATTGTAATTTTAACATTAAAATCATCTTCGTAATTAAATCTTGTAAGAATATTATAGCCTGAGAAAATTAAGCGTACAGCAGCATATAAGAGAGTTAAGGCTGATAATAAGTTGAGTATGCCCTTTATCTTTAAAAACACGGACAGATTTTTAACTTCATTAATTGAAGCGGTTTTGCTTTTCTCTTGTCTTAAAAACATTATTTTAACCACCTTAAATTTTTGTCGGATTTTGTTTTAACTATTATAAAATTATTATAGTAGTTTATCTATAAAAATCAATAATAAAATTTAAATAATTTAAATATTCAATAAAAACAAATAAAACAATAAAAAAGCCTCACAAAAAAATCTGTGAGACTTTGTATATTTTTATGCAGTTTCAATCTCTTTTTGCTTCATATATTTTTCTTCAAATTCATCAATGGTAATAGCTTTATCAAAAATCCAGCCCTGACCCTTGTCAAAACCGCAGTCCTTACAGAATTCTACCTGAGATTCTGTTTCAACCCCCTCAAATATGACATCCTTGCCTGTGATAGAGATGAGTTCACAGAGATGCTTTACATATTCCTGGCTTTTTTGCGAACTGATTTGGTCGACAAACACCTTATCGACTTTAACTATATCAATAGGGGCAGTAACTAAAAAGCTAAGTGATGAATAGCCTGTTCCGAAGTCGTCCATATCTATTATAAAATTGCTGTTCCTGAGATTTACAAGATTTTCGAGCATTATATTATGCTGTCTTGCAATTGCACTTTCTGTTATTTCTATCTCGATTAAATCGTGAGGCACATTGTATTCGTCTGCCATTTCGATTATTCTTTTTCCGAAGTCAGGATAGTCTGAATGAAGCCTTGAAAAATTAACCGAAACAGGAACAACTTCATATCCTTTGTCAATCCAGTCTCTTAATGCTGCAAGAGTCTGTCTGTAGATTTCCCAGTCTAAGTCGACAATATACCCAATCTGTTCCAGTATCCCTATGAATTCAAAAGGAGGACGGTATGTTCCGTCGGGATTTCTCCAGCGTGCAAGTGCTTCAGCACCGATTATTTTCCTTTCGCTCAATGAAAACTTCGGCTGGAAGAAAGCTTCGATTTCACCGTTGCGTATAGCCATGTGAATATTTGTAGCAATTTCCTGTTCCTTAATTCTTTCTGCACGGAAAGCAGATTTATATAGTGAGAAGATTTCCTGTTTGTTGCCTTTTGAATGACGCCTTGCAAGATTTGCATTATCAACAACAAGCTGAGGAATTTTATCTTTTTCCGTTAAAAAGTATACACCGGAGGACAAATAAATATCACTCTTTGGATATGCTGTTTTTGTATATGCTTTAAATCTATCATATATTTCAGTTATGATAGAAAGAACATCATCCTTATCATCGCCCTTAATAACATAAACAAAGAAATCGCAGTAAACTCTTCCGCATAGGGCGATTTTCTTATGATGCTTTAAAAGATTTGCGAAATCAGCCAAAAGCTTATTTGCATTTTCAGTTCCGAAATAAGCGTTTACATATGAGAAGTTATCAATATCAGAATATACAACTGCAGAAATTTTATCAGAATTTTTGTTTTCTTTTAAGTATTCTGAAAGCCGTAAAGAAAAGTTCTTATAGTTATAGATATTTGTGAGAGAATCCATAGTTGTAAGCTTTGCAACAGCAGCTTTATTTGATTCAAGCTCACCCATAAGACGCTTTTCATCTTCAACAGCAATTATTCTGCCGATTATATGATTTATAGTTTTTCTGTCTTCTTCAAAGAAGCTTACATACTTAGCACGGTACCAAACAAAATCGCTGTCAAATATATTGGTCCTGAAATCAAATTCTCCGGATGTTTGGCAGTTAAAGCATTTTTTAAATTCGCCGATATAGCCTTCAACATCATCCGGATGGATTGTGTTTTTTAAAAAATCACCGGACAGATAATTTTTAAAAACAGTATCTATATTATATTTTTCTTTAAAAATAGGTGTTAGGGATAATGTATCTGTATCGATTTGATAATCAAAGTGAAGCTCGTTAGTATAACGCTCAATCATTTTATATTTTTGAGCTTCTAAATAAGTTTGTTCATCTGATTTTAAATATCCGGTCATTTCCATAGCACGGACATGGATTTGGTCAGGAGCTTCATCAGAATATTTGCAGTATACAAAATATTGCTTATCGGTATTTTCATCAAATTTGGTGATAGGCTGTAAAACCGAACTTACTCTGCCGTATTTATCTAAGTCAGACTTTATTAAAGGGAAATACTCATTATAGTATCCTCTGATAAAAAGGTCCTGAACCTTGATATAGTTTTCTCTTATATACTCGAAAGTGTATCCTGTCGCTTTTTCAAAATCGTCGTTTATGTCTGTAATTCTGAGAGTCTTTGAATCACACATAAATTCAATGCACGATACATTTCGATAAGCTTTCTTATCCACCTTAAACTTTTCCTTTCAGCAGATTATAAAACACTGCAAAATTTTATATACAATATTAAATATAACATTTTTATGGTGAAAAGTCAATAAAAATCCTTTTTAAATTTAAAAAAGTTTGTATAAATGTTAAAAACTTCAAGGGCCTTTGTTAGTTCGATTTTATGAAAACTGCACTGCACGGAGGCATGGTAATGTGTGATTCACCGCTTTTTTCGTCAGTCTCTATTTTACCGTCCATACAATAGATAGAGTAAATTATTTCTCCATGTGCTATATCAGGTGTTTGCACAATGCAATTCTGACTTGAATCGGAAGGATTAAGCAGCACATAGATTTCTTCATCATGACAATATCTTTTGTATATAAACGGATATGTGTTTTCTTTTGCGAAAACAACTTCATAATTGCTTGTGTTTCCTAAAGATTTATAAGTTTTTCTCAATGTTATAAGCTTTTTAATCTCATTTAATAAGCTGTTTTTATCATTTAGCTGACTGTGCACATCAGGACGATTAGGATTTTCGTTCATTTTGATATAAAGACAGTTTTTGTCTCCCACAGAAGAAAAACCGTCGTTAGGCAATGATTTGTCCCATGACAAAGGTGTTCTGGAACCGGTCCTTCCATAACCTCCCTCAACACTTGTCAGGCCTTCAAGATATTGTGTTCCTATTTCGTCTCCGTAATATATAAAAGGTGCACCCGGCATAGAGAGTAAAAATGCAAAACACACTTTAAGTTCGTCTGCATCACGGCCTCTTGCGAGTCTGTCCATATCGTGATTGCCTGAAGGAATGCAGATAAGACCTTTTGAATCGGCTTTCTCATAAAAGTTTTGAAACTCTTTTGCGAAAATCGCAATATTTCCTTTTCCTGCTTTTGAGAAGAATGGATTTTCGCTTCTGAAAAGCGATGTGTAGCATTGAGGACCGAATTGAAGAATGAAGTCCATATGGAATCCTCCTGCTATGCTTTTGTCCGGTTCACCCCATTCAGACACTAAAACAGCGTCCGGGTATTCATTGTCCAAAAATCTGCGGAAGTCCTGCCACAATTTTATATTTTCTTTTCCGTCAGGGTCATTTTTTACAAGAGTACCTGCCATATCAACTCTGAATCCGTCGCATCCCATATCCAGCCAGAATCTCATTACACCTTTTATAGCTTCACGGGTTTGAAGCGGTGCTTCATCATCGGGTTTCATTTGATAACCCAAAGTAGGATTAGCGTTGCCGTAATTAAGAGCAGGCTGACTGGAGAAAAAGTTTACAGCACATGATGCGTCTCTGTCAGAAATACCTCTTATACAAGGAAGTTCTATTGTGCTTTCCCAAATGCTGTTTGTCCAGATATATCTGTCACTGAATTCGTTTTTCTCAGCTTTTTTCGACTCTGAAAACCATTCATGCTCAACCGAAGTATGACCCGGAACCAAATCTAAAAGAACATGCATACTGCGTTTGTGAGCCTCTGAAAACAGTTTTTTTAAATCTTCGTTTGTGCCGTATCTCGGTGCAACTTTTTTATAATCTCTGACATCATATCCGGCGTCATTAAAAGGTGAATCAAAACAAGGGTTAATCCAAATTGCATTAAATCCTGTTTCTTTGATATAGTCAAGTTTTTGAATTATTCCTTTTAAATCTCCGATTCCGTCTGAATTAGTATCATAAAAAGACTGGGGATAAATCTCATAAAATAATGCTGTATTAAGCCATTCTGACATATGTCTAACTTCCTTTCTGTTTTTTATTTATATTTTTAATATTACTCTTAAACAGATTTTTATTTATCAATATATTATTTTTTGAGTTTAAATAATGTGTAAATAAATCAAGCGGTTAATAGTTTATGATTTATAATGTAAATATAACAACGACTATATCCGCTGCATTAGATGCGGCGGATAACTTAGCCTTTCAGTGGTGAGAACAATCCCCGCTGAAACTCTGAGGAGCTAATGCAAGGTCGTTTGTTAAATGACGGAGCGCTGCCCCTTATTGAAACTGATTCTTGACATTATTGTAAATATACTATATAATCTAGTTATATAGTATGAATTTAAGTTATGATAAATTTTTGAGATAAATTTTATTTTTCGGGAGGAGGAAGTGCTCACCTTAAAGAGCATAAAAATATAAAATGAAAATATCTACAAAAGGAAGATATGCATTGAGGCTAATGGTTGATTTAGCTGTTAATGACAATGGTGAATATATATCTTTAAAAGTTATTTCTCAGCGGCAGAATATTTCAAATAAATATTTAGAGCAAATTATAACTATACTTTCAAAAGCAGGATTCGTTAAAAGCATTCGAGGCTCAAACGGCGGTTATAAGCTTGCTAAAAGTCCAAAGGATTATACTGTGGGGATGATTATCAGACTCACTGAAGGAAGCTTGGCTCCGGTTGCCTGCCTTGACGGTGAAGAGAATGACTGTACAAGAAATGAATCTTGTGTTACATTATCTGTGTGGAAGAAGCTTCATGATGCAATAAATGATGTCGTTGATAATATTACGCTTGAGGATTTAGTAAATGAGCAGAAAAAATTAAACGGCGAAAACTATGAGATATAGCTTATAAAAAAAGCAGGCTTGTTGCCTGCTTTTTTACATTTGTTATAGTGTAATAAAAAGATAATATTTAAGTCAGCTTAAAATTTATGTAGTATATTATTCGCTTATTTTTACAAAAAAACTTCTTACTCTCGGTCCGTCAAATTCAGTAAAATAAATTCCCTGCCAAGTGCCGAGCAAAAGCCGGCCGTTTTTTATAATCACTGTTACTGAACTTCCCATAACGCTTGCTTTCAGGTGGGCAGCTGTATTGCCCTCTGCGTGTTTGAATTCAGGACGGTCAGGATAGGTTTTATCAAGTGCAAAAAGTAAATCTGAAACAACATCGGGGTCACAGTTTTCATTTATAGTCATACCTGCTGTTGTGTGAGGATTAAAAACAACACAGGTTCCGTTTTTGATTCCGCTTTTTGAAACAGCCTCCTGGACCATTCTTGTGACATTGTAAAAATTCTCTTTTTCAGTTTTAAGTGTGTATTCAAAAACCATTATAATCATCATGCCTTTGCTATGCAAAGGACTCCTTTCTGAGGATTTAAGAGCCGGTTGCGGCTATGCCGAAACTTTCGCCATACCTTTTCACGGCAAAGGCTTAAAAACAGGGGTGTGAAAAATTGTTTTTCACACTTATCAGCTCCTTTTTAACCATAATAACACATAAGCAGATATTTTTCAATATTGACTGAAAATAAATAAAATAGTATAATTTACATATTGGAGAGAAGTTTCAAAATAATATTTCTGACATATACCTTGTGATTTTGCATGTTTTAAATGAAAGGCGTTCCGTTTTTTGCAAGGTGTTAAAACAAAGGATTGACAAGTTTTATGAATAGACTGAAAAATAGTATTGCAAAACAAAAAAGCAAAAGAGATTTTAATTCTTTGGATAGTGACCATAAGGAAAAATATTTAATTGTATTTTCTGCTGCTGCACTAATTATGCTTGTGATTATGCTTCCGCTGATAATATATAACGGTGGATATTTTTTGTACTACGGTGATTTTAATTCTCAGCAGATTCCTTTTTATAAACATGTTGGCGAAGCTATAGCAAACGGCGGGCTTTTTGGCTGGGATTGGGGAACAGACCTAGGCTCGCCTCTGTTCACATCTTATTCGTTCTATAATACAGGAAGTCCGTTTTTTTGGATAACGGAAATTTTTCCGAAAAGCATAACAATATCGCTTATTCCGTTTTTGCTGGCTATAAAAACAGGTGTTTCGGCATTAACTTCTTATGCCTATATGAGACGATTTTTAAAGAACACCAATGCCTGCTTTATCGGTGCTATGCTGTATGCCTTTTCAGGATTTCAGGCCTATAATGTTTTCTTTAATCATTTTCATGATGCGGTTGCATTCTTCCCATTGCTGCTTTTAGCACTTGAAATGAATGTTCAGGACAATAAAAAAGGTGTATTTGCCTTATGCGTTGCCCTTTGCGGTGTTGTAAACTATTATTTCTTTATATCGGAAGTAATTTTCGTAATTATTTATTTTATTATCAGATGTACTGACAAAAATTTTAATATAACAATACCTAAGTTTTTAAAGCTTGCATTTGAAGCGGTTGCAGGAACATTTATAGCGTGCGTTGTTCTCGTTCCGTCATATTATTCGATTTGTGATAATCCGCGTGTAGATGAATATCTTACCGGAACCGACATGATAGTTTATTCCGATAAGTTCAGAATACTTAGGATTATTCAAGGTTTCTTTATGATGCCTGACCCGCCGGCGAGAGTTAATTTATTTAATTCTGAAACTGCACGATGGGCATCAATAGCCGGTTATCTTCCGATGTTTTCAATGGCAGGTGTAATCGCCTTCATGAGAGCAAAAAAGAAAAACTGGATGAAGAATCTTATAATAACATCAATAGTATTTGCGTTTGTTCCTGTTTTGAATTCTGCATTTCAGCTTTTTAAGGGGACATATTATGCACGATGGTTTTTTATGCCGATACTTATAATGTGTCTTATGACAGCGTATGTCTTTGATGATGAAAATGCATTATCAGATGAGCCTGTTGACATAAAAAAAGGCATACCTCTTGTAGCAGTTGTTTTAGCTGCAAGTTTGGCTGTGTTCTTTCTTCCGTCAGCTGATGATGACGGTAAATATCAGTTTTTTGAAATAGCTGAATATCCTGAACTTTTTTACATTCAGTTTTTTGTTTCGGCAGCTTTGTTTGCGGGGCTTTTGGCAGTGGTCTATTATTTTAAGAAAAATAAAAAGTATGTAAGAACGGTTTCATTTGTAACTTGTCTTGCTTGTGCTGTGAGTATGATGTCAACTGTATACTATGGAGTAGCACAGGGCCCTAATCCGGACATTTACATTTCAAGGGCTGTCAACGGTGCTGAAAATATAACGCTTCCGTCATATGAAGAAGCAGGGTTTTATCGTATTGAAACCAGTGAGAATACTGATAACTGGCCTATGCTTTGGGGATATTCTACTATTCGTGCCTTTAACAGCACGGTTTCCACTTCTATTATGAAATTTTATGATATGCTTGGAATAGAGAGAAATGTGGCTTCACGCCCTGAAAAAACATTCTATGCATTGAGAAGTCTGCTTTCGGTGAGATATTATTTTGATGAGTCCAAAAATGAAGAAACAGAGTTATCAGGCTCACAAAATGAAAAACTGTTCGGGATTAATCGTTTTAGCAGTTTAGACAGTGATAATGAGAAAGTAAGAAATAATAACATATTAAATATGAGGGGATTCAGCTATATCAATTCTCAGAATGGTTTTAATGTGTATGAAAATAAAAACTATATTCCAATGGGATTTGCATATGACACATATTTGACTTATGATGAGTTTTCTAATTTATCAACTGAAAATAAAACAAGAAATCTTATTTCATCATTGGTGCTTAATCAAGACCAAATAAAGAAATATGATGATATTTTAACTCACTATGATATAAATGAATACAACGGTGACAGCACATATATTGACGCCTGCAAAGAAAAGAAATCAAAATCTTGTTCAAAGTTTGAACCGGATAACGACGGATTTTCGGCAGAAATTAAGCTTTCAAAGAAAAGCCTTGTTTTCTTCAGCGTTCCGTATGATAAAGGCTTTAGTGCAAAGGTAAACGGCAAAAAAGCTGAAATTGAAGAAGTTGACGGTGGACTTATGGCTGTTGTCTGTGATAAAGGAGAAAATAAGATACGATTTGATTTTGAGCTTTACGGACTGAATCAGGGAATAGCTTTATCACTTTCGGGTATTGTACTTCTTGCAGGGTATGTTTTAGTGTTGAAAAGGCTTTCAAGAACAAAAAAGGAAAGAGAAAAAGTAAAATCAATAGATTTTTATGAGAACTGAACAGGAGAAAATTATGCATTTAGAAGAAAAAACTATTTCGATTGAAAAAATATATGACGGTAAGATTATCGAAGTGACTCGTGAAAAGGTTTTGCTTGAAAATGAGGCTGAGGCTTATCGTGAAGTTGTTCACCATACAGGCGGTGTTTGTATACTTCCGATAAATAATAAAGGTGAAGTTTTGTTTGTCAGACAGTTCAGGTATCCTTTTAAAGAGGTTTTGCTTGAAATTCCGGCAGGAAAGCGTGAAAAAGGTGAAGACCCTGAAACATGCGGTATAAGAGAGCTTAAAGAAGAAGTCGGTGCAGTTTCCGACAATATCACTTATTTAGGAAAGCTTTATCCGACGGTCGCTTATGATACAGAGGTAATCTATATGTATATGGCTCAGGATTTGAGTTTCGGGAATCAGGATTTAGATGATGATGAATTTTTAGATGTAGTAAAAATTCCGCTGGATAAGGTTTATCAAATGGTTATGAATGATGAAATACCTGATGCAAAAACGCAAATAGCTGTTTTAAAAGCGTGGTCAATTCTCCGCAAATAAATTAAAGCGTTCAGAATTTTCTGAACGCTTTTTATGTTTCTTATAAACCTGTTTTATTCATTTTCTTTTTCAATTGCCTGAGCCGGTGATTCGTCAATAACCGCAACTGTTGTTTTATAAACTTTTCTGCTGAATATGATACAGAGGAAAAGCGACATTATCTCAGCGATAGGGAAAGCTCCCCAAACGGCCTTTAACCCGATAATTTTAGAAGATATATATGCTACGGGAATAAGCACAATAAGCTGACGTGCAACAGAAATTATCAGACTGTACACTCCATGTCCCAATGCCTGAAATGCACTGATGATAATTATACAGAATCCGGCAGGAATAAAGCTCAGTGAAATTAACCTTAAAGCAGGTATTCCAATGCTGAGCATCTCGTTTGACGCTTCAAAAAAGCCGAACAGAACCTGAGGAATAGTCCAGAAAATTATCACTCCGAGTGCCATGTAGGAAATAGAAATTATTACGGCAAGTTTTAATACAGAAATAATTCTGCTTTTATATTTTGCTCCGAAGTTGTATGCGACAATAGGCACGAGTCCGTTTGTAAGACCGAATATCGGCATAAATATAAAGCTTTGAAGCTTGAAATATATTCCCACAACAGAAACAGCAGTAGGTGTAAAGCTTATGCATATTTTGTTTAAAAGATATGTCATAACAGAGGTAACCGACTGCATTATAATTGACGGAAAACCAACTGCATATATCTTTTTAATCAAATGACCTGAGGGTCTGAATCCTTTTAAATTAACATTGATTTCTTTGTTTTTTACAGTGTTGAGAATTGCACCCATAATCATTGCGATTATCTGTCCGAGTACTGTAGCGACAGCAGCACCTTTTACTCCCATTTTAGGAAAACCGAATAATCCGAATATTAAAATAGGGTCAAAGATTATGTTTATAATAGCTCCTGTGCCCTGCATTATCATGCTGTATATTGTTTTTCCTGTCGACTGCAGCAGACGTTCAAAAGTTATCTGCATAAATACACCAAGTGATGCAACAGTTACAATTTTCAGATAGCTGGTTCCGAAAGCTATGATTTCTTTGTCATCAGTCATTGCTGTATAAAAAAACTCTGAAAAGAAGAATCCTAAAATCGCAAATGCTATCCATGTTATAAAAGCCAGAAATATGCCGTTTTTTGCGGAATCGCTTGCTTGTTTGAATTTTTTTTCACCAAGTGATTTTGATAAAAAAGAGTTAATACCAACACCGGTACCTGCTGCAAAAGCAATCATCAGACTTTGTACAGGAAATGCCATAGACACTGCGGTCAGTGCATTTTCAGAAATCTTTGCAACGAATATACTGTCAACAATGTTATAAAGTGCCTGAACCAGCATGGAAATTATCATTGGCAATGACATTGTTATAAGCAGCTTGTTTGTAGGCATTGTACCCATTTTGTTTTCCTTAGTATGGTTGTTATTTGTTTCTAAAGCTTCTGTCATTTTATTTCATTCCTTTCTGAATATTATAGGCTAGCTTGTACATATATCAAAATATTGTATCACAAGGGTATTTCTTTTTAATAATATATCTGTGAATAATTATAAAACAACTAAAATAGTTCTGCATTTTGTATTTAATACATATTGGTATTTCGCATTTGAATTTCTGTACTGTGCAAATCATATAATGTATCATACAGATTCAGTAGGAATTTAATGATATATATACAAAATTTATATTTTTTTTAATAACACATTGACAAATGCGGATAAAAGTGGTATCGTATATACATAAATTCATACTAAACATATATGAATAGTTTAGTTTATTAAAAAATGAAACGAGGTAATAATATGTCACAGAAATTAAACACCAAACTAAGAGAAAGAGAACTTCATTTTGAAACAAAACAGCTTCATATCGGTCAGGAAGAGGCTGATTCGGCAACAGGAGCAAGAGCTGTACCGATATATCAAACAACATCATATGTTTTTGATAACAGTGATCATGCCGAGGCGAGATTCGGTCTTGCTGATGCAGGTAATATTTACGGCCGTCTCACTAATCCTACACAAGATGTTCTGGAGCAGAGAGTAGCGGCTCTTGAAGGTGGTTCGGCCGGACTTGCAGTGGCGTCAGGTGCGGCAGCTATAACATACGCTATTGAAAATATTGCGGGAGCGGGAGATCATATTGTCGCAGCCAAAACGATATACGGAGGTACATATAATCTTTTAGAGCATACTCTTAAAGACTTCGGAATTGATGCTACTTTTGTTGATCCTGATGAAAGTGAGGGTGTTGTTCCGTTTGAACAGGCGATAAAGGATAACACAAAGGCTATTTTTATTGAAACACTCGGAAACCCGAATTCAAACATAATCGACATTGATGCTCTTGCTGAGCTGGCACATAAGAAAGGAATTATTTTAATAGTAGATAATACATTCGGAACACCTTATTTAATAAGACCTATTGAACATGGTGCTGATATTGTCGTTCATTCGGCAACAAAGTTTATCGGCGGTCACGGAACTTCTTTAGGCGGTATTATTATTGAAAGCGGAAAGACTGACTGGAAAGCAAGCGGCAAATATCCGGGTCTGACACAACCATGTGAAAGCTATCACGGTGTGGTATTTGCAGACGCTGTTCCGAATGCCGCATTTGTAACAAGAATAAGAGCTGTGCTTCTTCGTGACACAGGGGCGGCAATTTCACCGTTTAATGCATTTTTGCTTTTACAGGGGCTTGAAACTTTGTCATTGAGAGTTGAGAGACATGTTGAAAATACTTTGGCAGTAATAGATTATTTAAAATCTCAGCCGTTAGTTGAAAAAATCAATCATCCGTCTATAGAAGAAAACGGTTATAAAGAGCTTTATGATAAATACTTCCCAAACGGCGGAGGTTCGATTTTCACCATCGAAATTAAGGGCGGAATAAAAGAAGCTAAGAAGTTTATTGATAATCTGGCTGTGTTCTCACTTCTTGCAAATGTAGCTGATGTTAAATCTCTGGCAATACACCCTGCAACAACAACTCATTCACAGCTTACTGAAAGTGAACTTTTAGCACAGGGTATAAAGCCCAATACAATCCGTCTGTCAATCGGCACAGAAAACAAAGCGGATATTATATATGACCTTGATGAGGCTTTTCGTTCAATCGGCTGATAATATAAAAAATATAAGTCCTGTACCGTTAAAGGTGACAGGACTTTTTTTCAATTCAAAAATTCAGGTCGATTCTTTTTAAAGAAAGAACTGCAAGAAAGTTTTTTCTAATAAATGATTTAAACAGTTTATGATTTATTTCACTGTATCAGTTTATATTTTATACTCAATGCCTGCTTGGTTCAAACAGGTTTCCATTATTCTCATAACATCCAAAGTATCTGAGTGAGGTATAATGTCACTTTGAAGTTTTCCTTCTCTTAAACACTTATTCACTTCCAGAATTTCAAACTCATAACCATTGAACATATAAGGCAGAACTTGCTTGTCGATAATATTTCCCATGCTGTCATAAAGAGATGCTTCTGCCGTGCAGAAAAACCAGTTACCCATAACGATTCTTCCTTTGTCACCGACTATAATTGCTTTGTTTTCATTTTCAAAATCAAATCCGCAGAATGTAATACCATAAGCGTCTTTATACTTTAAAATTATACTGTCATCATAGTCAACATCAGTTTGTCCTTTTATAGAGTATGTGTGAATTTCATCGGGGTGGTTTCCTAAAAAAGAGCATACAAAAGTTATCGGATAAACACCTAAATCCAGTATTGCTCCGCCGCCCAGACTGTTTATAAACAGTCTGTCATTTTCATCATATGAAACCGCATTTGAAAAATCGGCTTTTATCATTTTTATATTTCCGACTAATCCTTTTTCTGCCCATTCTTTTGCTTTGTTGAATGCGGGAAGAAACTTCATCCACATGGCTTCCATAAGAAACAGCCCTTTGCTTTCGGCTAAGTTCATAAGTTCCCTGAACTCTTCTGCACAAAGGGTAACGGACTTTTCACACAAAACATTTTTACCCGCATTTAAACAAAGCTTAACATTTTCATAATGACAGCTCATAGGGGTTGCAATGTAAACAACATCTATATCCGGGTCTGAGACGAGCTGCTCATAGCTTTTGTATGCTCTTTTAATATTGTGTCTTTTTGCAAAGTCCTGAGATTTATTTAATGAGCGTGAAGCGACTGCCAAAAGCTCCATATTATTTTCCGAATCCGATTCTAGGAATTTCATTGCTTTAGCAACTGTTTCCGCAATTTTTCCTGTAGCTAAAATTCCCCAATTGATTTTTTTCATAGAATGGTCCTTTCTGATAAGTTTTTTATAAATATCGGTACGATACATTAATGAAAGTATAGCTTAAATTTTAATTTGTGTCAACGTTTTGATAAAATTCAGGCTTTTATCTGTGCTTAGTATTAATCACGTATCTTCCTTGAAAAAAGCTATAAAATATGATACAATTATTTTATATTTATTGTACTATAATCAGAGGACTGATATAATGATATATTTTGATAATGCAGCGACAACAAAACCTTGTGCCGAATCGGTGAGTGCCGTATGTGAAGCTTTAAAAGCTAACTGGGGTAATCCTTCAAGTCTTCATGGGCTGGGGCTTAAAGCTGAACAAGCTGTTAGCCTGGCAAGAGATGAGATAGCTAAGGCTTTGGGTGCAGACAGTGAGAGTATTTATTTCACTTCGGGTGCGACAGAAAGCAATAACCTAAGCATTTTCAGTGCGGCTAAAACTTTAGGCAGGCATAAAAAGAAAATAGTCACAACGGCTATAGAACATCCGTCGGTTTCACAGCCGATAAAATATCTTGAGGAAAACGGTTTTGAGATAGTTCGTATTTCACCTGATAATTCGGGAGAAATAAAGCCTGCGGATATTATTTCGGCGGTTGATGATAATACCTGTTTAGTGACATGTCAGCTTGTCAATAATGAAACAGGATATATACTTCCTATAGCAAAGGCTTATAAAGCTGTTAAAAGACTGTATCCGAAAGTTATAACTCACTGTGATTGTGTCCAAGGGTTTATGAAGTTTAACATCAATGCAAATAATTTGGGTGCAGACCTTATCAGTTTAAGCGGACATAAAATTTACGGACCTAAAGGGATAGGAGCTTTATATGTTAAAAAGGGTATAAGGGTACTGCCTGTAAATTACGGCGGAGGTCAGGAAAAAGGAGTGCGTTCAGGAACAGAGGCTGTACCTAATATAGCCGGCTTCGGTGCAGCAGTTGAAGTTTTCTCAAGCAGTATTGACGAGAGATATGAAAAGATGTGCGAGCTTTCTTCTTATCTTGAACGGCAGATTCAAGGCATTGACGGTGTGTCTGTCAGAAAGTTCAGCGAGAACTCGCCTTATATTGCAAGTGTTACAGTTGCTAATATAAAGTCCGAGACATTGCTTCACTATTTAGAACAAAGAGATATTTATGTTTCAAGCGGTTCAGCTTGTTCAAAGGGTAAAAAGAGCGATGTTTTGAAAGCATTTAACTATAACGGCAAAGAGCTTGATACAACACTTCGGCTGAGTTTTTCACATGAAAATGAAAAGTTTGAGATTGATGAGTTTATAAAGAATATAAAAAATGCACAGACAGAGCTTTTTAAAATAAGATGATAATTAAAATTAATACATATCGTGTTTTGGTTGAAAGGAAATAAATAAATGAAAGAAATTATTTTATGCAAATACGGTGAAATAGCACTGAAGGGTCTGAATAAGAGAAACTTTGAAGATGTCTTGATGAAAAATGTAAAAAGAAGACTGAATTCAGTCGGAAAGTTTCATTATACAAGGGCACAGTCTACTATTTATATAGAGCCATTAGAAGATAATATTAATATAGATGAAGTAATAAATAAGCTTAAAAAGATTTTCGGAATAGCTAAAATTTCACGCAGTTTTGAATGTGAAAAAAGCTTAGAGGGAATAAATAAAACCGCTGTTCCGGCATTAGAGGACGAGCTTCTCGGTGCAAAGACCTTTAAGGTCGAAACCAAAAGAGCAGACAAGACATTTTATCTTAAATCGCCTGAGATTTCTATGGAAGTCGGCGGAATGATTTTAGACGCTTATCCTCATCTTGAGGTTGATGTTCACAACCCTGATGTCACAGTACTTGTTGAAATCCGTGAGAATAATGCTTATGTCAGTGCAGGCAAGCTTGACGGTGCGGGAGGAATACCTATCGGAACTTCAGGAAGAGCAATGCTTCTTCTGTCAGGCGGAATAGACTCACCTGTTGCAGGATATATGATTTCAAAGCGAGGAGTCGTTTTAGACGCAATACATTTTGAAGCACCGCCTTATACCTCTGAGCGTGCAAAGCTTAAAGTTGTGAAGCTAGCAGAGCGTATGGCTGAGTATACAGGAAGAATTAAGTTCCATTGTGTTCCGTTCACTAAAATTCAGGAGGAACTGAAAAATAACTGTCCTGAGGATTTGTTTACTATTATAATGAGAAGACTTATGATGGAGATTTCGGACAGAATTTGCGAAAGAGACGGAATACAATGCTTAGTCACGGGGGAAAGTATAGGTCAGGTTGCGAGTCAGACAATGTATGCTATGGTTTGTACCGATGCTGCTGCTGACAGACCGGTGTTCCGTCCGCTTATCGGAATGGACAAATCCGAGATTATCGCAATATCACGGAAAATAGAAACATTTGATATTTCAATAGAGCCTTATGAGGATTGCTGTACTGTGTTCACACCAAAACACCCGAAAACCAAGCCGAGCATTAAAGAGGTTGAAGAGGGCCAGGCAATGTTTGATTTTCAACCGTTGATTGCCGAAGCAATAGAAAATACGACTTGTGAGTTTATTGAGGCGAAAAGATAGTTTTTGTGCATTTTGAATAACTTCCTCAAGATTTGTCGAAGTTTGTAATAGTTTCTAAACGATTACAAAGTAAAATGTAAAAATCTAAATAATGTCGATTTACTGTAATAAACCACAAGATATAGCGGTTAATGTCTGAATTTGGTTACAAAAAAGTAACAAAAGTTACGGCTTATTTAGATATTAAAAATTAACAAATTAAATATGCAGTAATAAAATGCTTGAAATTACTGTGAAAAATATATAAAAAAGGAGTTTGAAAAGGTTGCAATATAACAAATGTGACAAATCGGTAACAGAAAGTGTTGACACACTTGCTGAGTGTGTAGTAAAATATTGTTGTAACAAAAATTATTCCATAAGCACAGCCGAGAGCTTAACCGGCGGAATGATAAGTCAGTATGTAACATCTGTTCCCGGAGCTTCGGGGGTATTTGAACTCGGAGTTTGTTCTTATTCAGACAGAATTAAGAATGAAGTATTGGGTGTAAGACAGGAAACCTTATTAAGATATACGGCTGTGAGCAAGCAGACAGCAGAAGAAATGTCGCAAGGGATTAAGGATTTATCGGGAAGTGATATTGCAGTTGCTGTGACAGGGATTGCAGGACCTGACGGCGGTACTGATGAAAGTCCTGTCGGAACGGTTTTTGTGTCGGTAAGATTTAAAGAAGAGTGCCGGACTGAAAACTTATGCTTATATAAAAAGTATAAGAATCTTGGCAGAGAGGACATAAGATTATTAACAACAAAAGAAGCTTTTGAAATGGTTCTTGAGCTTGTAAAGAAAGCTGAGGTAGTTTAAATGTCAATTGAAAATGAGCTATCCAGTCTTGAAAACAGAGACGACAGTAATTTCTTTTTAAGAGTGTTAAAGTATTTTTGTCCATGGAAAGGCGACTCGATTTCAGATATAATCAGAAAGATAATCTTTATAGCATCAATTGTTATCTTCTGTGTGTCGCTGGGCGAGCTGATTGATTTTTATAACGGCAGTGATGAAGAATATCAAACACTTGCAAAAATTCAGGAGTTTGAGCCGGGTACAAATGAAGAATCAGCGGCAAAGGCAGAATTACCTAAGCAGGATTTGTTAATCCCCGAGAAGATGCTGCCTAAATGGTATGAGCTTTACTCGCTTAATCAGGACATTATCGGCTGGGTAAAGATTGATACATTCAGAGCAAAAAAGAATGACCCGAAAACTTGCTTTATCAACTATCCTGTGGTTCAGGTAGATGATAATAAAGAGTATCTTCATAAAGATATTTACGGAAATACGCTGGAGTCGGGAACACTTTTTGCGGATTATTTTGTTCCGATAACACCGTTTCACAGACCTGATGTTATAACCGTTTACGGTCATAACATGAGAAGTGTGGGAACAATGTTCACTCATTTGGGTGAATATAAAAGAGGAGTTAAGTTTTTAAAACAAAACCCTATCATTGATTTTGACACGCTGTATACCAATGGTGAAAGATACATAATCATTGGTGCTTATATAGCGAATTATAAAGAGAGTCAGGATGACGGAGAAGTATTTTATTATTGGCGATTTACCGACTTTGACAATGATAAATATACATTCAAAAAGTTCAAAGAAGGTATTGATAAGAGAACATGGTATTCCAATGATATAGACTGCAGGGAAGATGACGAGTATTTAACTCTTTCGACTTGTTCTAATGAAGTCGACGATTTAAGATGGGTCATCACAGCAAGAAAAATCCGTAAGAATGAAAAAGAAAAAGATATTGAGAAAATGGTTGACTCATATCAGAAAAAGGAAGACAAAGATATTTATCTTCCGAAATGCTGGAGAGATGTTTGGGGTCAGGTGACTATGTATAAAGGCTGGGACTACTAAACAATTCAGTATACAAAACGGTTAATTACTGCTTTTGCAGTAAAATAAATTTTTATAATTTCAAAAATTCTTGGAGAGGAACATTTTGAAATTTAGGCAGCTGTTTTTTTATGCTGTCGGAAAGGCAAAGTGATTGAAATGAAGCAGAAGGGCACTGTTGAAGGGGTCTCTCGTAAGCTCAATGAATTTGAGCTGAACGGAAAAACTTTCTTCAAAGGACTGGGAGCTAAGCTAAGTATCGGACTTGCCGGAGCATTAGCAATCGGAGCTATTTCATTAACAGCTCTTGCTGATAACGAGGCTATCCTTACAAGCGATGCAAACACCGAAGCATCAACAACCACAACCCAGATTAATCAAACACAGGCAACAACAACCGAATCAGCTACAATGAGCTGGTGGAAAGCAGGAGTTTCTGAGTATGATTTAACTCAGACTGAAGAAGCAACAGAAAAGGTTACTGCTGCTGAGAAATCTTCAGGCAAAACAACGGCAGTGAGAGAGAAAGATACTGTCAAGGCAACTGCTACTGTTGCAGCAAGGACAAAAAAGAGTGCGGTAAATAAAGAGAAAAGTACTGCAAAAAAGGACAACAAAAAGACTAACACAAAAAGTGTAAATAAAAAGACAACAACAATTATCGACAATTTATATGTTCAGGAGGATGTAAAGCTCAGAAAAGAGCCTAATACATCATCTGATGTGATTAAAATTGTCAGTCAGGGAACAAAGGTTATTGTTACCGGTGAAGAGGAAAATGGTTTTTATCCTGTTAAGGTCGGAAGCAAGTCAGGATATATTATGGCTTCATACCTAGGTTCAAAACCGACTAAAGTAACAACAACAGAAGAAAATTTATCTAAGGAATGCTTGGGTACATTTAAAATTACCGCTTATTCGGCAAGTTCTTCTGCAAGAACTGCCAGCGGAACAAAATGTAAAGCAGGCAGAACCATTGCTGCTCCAAGCAGATTTGCGTTCGGAACAAAGCTGATGTTTAACGGTAATGTATACACTGTTGAGGACAGAGGCGGAGCAATTGTAAACAATGTTCTTGATTTATATGTTGATTCCGAAAGCGAAGCTATTAAGTGGGGAGTAAGATACTTTAAGGTTTATAAAGTTAATAACTAAGTTCTCTATGCAAAATAACCGATAAGAAAGTCGATGTCTCTATTGACTTTCTTATTTTTTTGTATTATTATAAAAATGTGTAAAAGTTTTTGACATTTTTTCAAAGAAGAAGTCCTTTTTATTGGTTTTAAAGGAATTTTATTCTTTGTTAAAAATGTATTTGGAAAGAGGCGTAAACGGTGTATAAAACTAAAGCGTTTTTTGATAAAATGAGAAATAAAAATATCATATTTGTTATAAGCTTTATTTTATGTGCAGGTATAATTTCATTTGTTGCTTTTGACACAAATGAAAATGACAGCAAGTCTGTTCAGGCGAATAATCATAATTCAACGTCAGTCACTGCCACTATGACATGGTATAAAGCAGGCCCTGACGCATATGAGCTTGATTCGGAAATTGCAGATTTTAATAAAATATTAGCTTCTGATACAAGCACAGCAAATATCATGACCTCACAGAAAGTGAAAAAGGAAGATAAAACCAAGGCTCACGAAAAGGCGATAGAATCTGTCTCAGTATCAGTCGGCAAAATAAAGGCAGTTAAAAAGACTGCGGTTTTATCAAGAACTGCCGAAGCAAAAGTTAAAAAGACTGCAAGCAGAACAGTCACTGATGCAACGACTAAAAAAATAAAGAAGAAAAAGAAAAAAACTGCTGTTAAAACAGCAACTGTCACAACAGCTGTTACAAAAGCACATATTCCTAATAAATCTTCGTCAGGTACATATAAAACGAGAGATATATCTAAGGAAACCTATAAAATAAAAGATGCCTCGACAGGCAAGAAAATCAAGTCAAACGGATTTGATATCGTTTGTCAGATTGTAAACGGAGAAGTCGGACCTGCGTGGAGTGACGAAGCTATTAAAGCCCAGGCTGTTGCGGCATATACTGTTTTGAGATACAGCAAGGCAAACGGCACAACTCTTACACTTGCTGCCAAGCCGGGATATGACTCAAGGATTGAAAAGCTGGTTAAGTCTGTAGAGGGACTTGTATGTACATATAACGGAGAAGTTATAAATGCTGTGTTTACTGCTTCTACAGCTGGATGTACTGCGGATTCGGCAAATGTTTGGGGTGGAAGCCTGCCTTATCTGACATCTGTGGACAGCAAGTATGATGCACAATACGATCCGAACTACGGCGTTACTAAAACTATGTCAAAATCACTGGTAAAGACAATTCTCGAAAAGGAAGGTATAAAGCTTTCAAATAAGTCATCTGGTTGGATAAAGGTTTTATCGAATTATAATGGCAAATATGTTGCTAAGGCTTCAATTGACGGAAAGAAAACATTGAGCGGTGCAACAATCCGCAATATTATGGGACTTAAATCTACTGCGTTTACAGTTAAATATAGTAATGGAAACTTTATCTTTACTACATACGGATACGGTCATGGTGTGGGAATGAGCCAGTGGGGTGCACATTTCTATGCAAGCATAGGCGGATATAAATTCGATCAGATTTTAAAGCATTATTATAAGGGGATAAAGATTTCGTTGTAACGTAAAGGTGATTAGCGAGTCACCGTAGGTTCAGCTATTAATTAGAGATCGGTTCTGACCCAATGAACACTAAAAACTCATAATTTTGAAAGGAATGCTTCTATGAGAATAAAAAAAGTAATTACTTGTATATTGGCAGTTTGCACTATTATGGGATCTTTGTCATTGCAGGGAATTTTCCCTATTACAGGAGTGGCTGCTGATAACGGATTAATGCGTGATAGCATGACTGCACAGGAGTTTTCCGATGACATGGGACTGGGAATTAATCTGGGCAATACTATGGAGGCATATAATGCAAGCAACTGTGAGAGTTTATCTTATAAATGGCCTCCTATTGTGGGTAGCAACAAACCTCAGGATTATGAAAGAGTATGGGGTTCTCCTGTTACCACTCAGGAAATGATTAACGGTATGAAAGCCTCTGGCTTTAATACGGTAAGAATCCCTGTTTTTTGGGGCAATATGATGGAGAATGATGGCAAATATAAGATTTCTGACGAATATATCGCTCGAGTTAAGGAAATCGTTGATTATTGCCGTAATGCTAATCTTTACACCGTAATAAATATTCATCATTTTGATGAATTTATAATAAGGCGTAACACAAAAGAAAAATCTGCTGAAATTTTTACGAATCTCTGGACGCAGATTGCAGAATATTTTAAAGACTATTCTGATTACCTTGTATTTGAGGGATATAACGAATATTTAGGAGGCGGTCCTATAAATCCTGAAACTGATAAGATTGAAGATTTGCCTAAAAGTGAAGCTTATGACTGGACGAACACAATGAATCAGGCGTTTGTAGACGCAGTAAGGGCTACGGGCGGAAACAATTTAAAGAGAATGCTTATTGCATCGGGTTATAATACTAATATTGATAACACTACCAATGAAGCATTCAAGATGCCTAATGATTCAACAGAGGGAAGATTGATGGTATCTGTTCACTATGTTGATCACAGTGTTTTTGGGGCTTCTCAGGTGGGAAATCAAAGCTGGAAAGAATACAGCATTAGACAGTTAGAGCTTCTAAAAAAAGCGTTTTCAGATAAAGGGATTCCTGTATTTGTTGGAGAATCAATCACATCTACTACATATTCGGAAGATAAGGGTATACACTTTGCAGAGAACGCTAAAATAACTGACCCGTCTGAGGCTATGGATTATATGCTCAGACTTATTAAGGGTTACGGCTTTATTCCTGTTTTGTGGGATAATAATGACTTTTTTTATTCAAGAACCGATTGTAAGATAAAATTAAAAGCCGATGAAAAGGTTATAAAAACTCTTTCTCAGGAGCTTAGCAACGGAACATTCATTCCGCCTGAAATTGATAATGCTGCATATATATCAAAAGATGAAGCTCTTGGTGTACTTTACAGTGGCAAAATTCCTATTACTTTAGCAAGCGGAAAAGCTGATACTTTAATGGCAGGAGCAGTAAAGATAAGATATATATTTGATTGTGCTTTGGATACATCATTCAACGAATGGTCAGGTATCGAGCTATCAGCGAAAGTTTCTGGAACAGAGATAAAAAATACTGTAAAGGGTAACAGTTATATGCCAGGACTTACTTCATTAGAAGCAGTTCTGGACCTTGCTAATCAGATAAAAGAAGGGGACAATTACAGTGTCTTAGCATATACGAGTTCATGGAAAGATGCTTCGGACTATGTATTCTTAATCAGACGCATTGAATTTCTTGACGATAAAGGAAATGTTATCAAGACATTCCAAAAAACAAATCGGCCAGATACTCCAAGTGTGTCATCATCAGATAATTCTACAGGGTCGTCAGGTTCAACCAATACGACGCATACTAAAGCTCCATCAACTAATGCATCAAAAGAAACAAGAAGTGCGGCAGATGTTTTAAAGGATAAAAGTATTGCTCAAAAGGCAATGAAGCAGGCAAAAATCACAAAGCTGAAAGCAAAGAGTAAGGCAAAGAAAAAGATAACTGTCACTTGGAAGAAAGTTAAGAAGGCTAAGGGTTATCAGGTTCAGATTTCAGAAAAGAAGAAATTTAAAAAGATAATTTTTGAGAAGTTTACAACTAAGAATAAGTTGACAATAAAGAAAAAAATTAAGAGCAAAAAGATATACTATGTTAGAGTAAGAGCATTTGCAACTTATAAAGATAAGAATGGAAAGGCTCAGAAAGTATATAGTAAGTGGATTAAGAAGACAAGGAAAGTTAAAGTTAAATAAATTTATTCTGATGTTTTTATGTGATTTGAAAACCGCTTGGGCAGAGATGCTTGAGCGGTTTAAATTTAATATAAAACCAGAAAAAATATTGCAAAAAATCCTATTCTCCCCATTGTAAAGTATGTTTAAGAAAAATATTTTTTATTTGCAACAAAACATGAAAAATATGACACATATATAATGACGGACCGTTAATATAAGAACATTCGGAGGTGAAATTATGCAAACGGATAATGATATTTTAGTTGGAAGAGCAAGGCAAGGTGATGCTTCGGCTTTTGCAAAACTGTATGAAGGAATTTACAAAAGGTTGTATTATTATGCATTGGCTAATCTGAATAATCAAGATGACGCTAAGGATATTATAAGTGATACAGTTTTAGATGCTTTTAAAGGAATAAAAAATTTGAAAAGCTCAAAGGCGTTTGACAGATGGATGTTTAAAATATTAATCTCAAAAATAAAAAAGCATCAAAAGGTATATATTGAAGAACGTAATAATACAGAGATTACAAATCAAATTTTTGATATGACTGAGATTGATGAAAGGTATAATATTCAAAGTCGTTTTGATGAGTATTCGGGCGTTGAGCTGTTAAGTGAGTTTGAGAAGCTTCCGGAAAAATATCGGCTTTGCATAACCTTAAATGTTCTGTATGGATACACAAGTGAGGAGATATCATCAATGACTGAAATTAATCCCTCAACTGTGAGGACTTATATTAATCGCGGAAAAATCAGTCTGAGAGAAGCTTTAACTTAAGTTTTAAGAAAGGAGTACTATAAATGAATGATAAAATAAATGTAAAAGATAAAAAAACAAAGGCATTATCAGAGCTTGAAAAGGCATATCCTGTTCCTGAAGAGCTAAGTCCTGAGAATATAGAAAAAATGCTTAAAGACAGTAAAAAGCCTGACATAAGCAATAATAGAATAATCGTTAAAAGAGTTCTTATATCTTTGGCGACTGCTGCTGCGTGTGTTGCTGCTTTTGCATTTGGATTTGAATTTTTGAATAATGATACAAATATTGATATTACAGAAAAAAACACGTCGGATTTATCCAAAGAAGTTGATTCCGGTTTAACAGATATATCGGAGTTTGATAATATTCAGGTGTTGTCTGATTATTCTGAAATAAAAAGGATACTTAATGAGAAGAAAGATGAAGCAGAAATATTAAATGAAGAATATATGCTAGAAAGTGATATGAGCTCTAAGTTAAGTGATACAGCTCAAATGAACACGGTCCAAAAGTCGAAAAATCTCGGAGGTGAGCATTCTGAAACATATACTCAGGTTGACGGTATAGACGAAGCTGACGCTATAAAAACCGACGGGGAGAATGTGTATTATATTTTAAATGGAAAGCTGTATTTTGCAAAGCTTAATAAAGAACAGGTTAATGTGATAAAAAGAATTAAACTTTCAGCTAAAGATGACTTTTCGCACGGTTATTTATATTTATCAGAAAATATTTTGACAGCTGTTTATTCTGAAGAATCTTATGAAGATTATCAATCTGAAACATTTGTAAAATCATTTGATATTTCAGATATGAATAATATTAGAGAGATTTCTTCTTTTTCGCAGGACGGACAATATAATGATTCCCGAATGAAAAATAACTATCTCTATCTGGTTACAGATTATTCTCCGTATTATGACGATATTAAGGATATAAAAAAAGATGATAAGGCTGTGCCTTCATATGAATGTGGAGGTAAAAAGAAATGTTTAGAACCTTCTGATATTTATAAACCTATGGGCGAGGATTATTTGGATTACTCAATAGTTTCGGGACTTGATGTCACCAAAGAGAATATGTGCATATCTTCAAAAGCATATATGAACACTGCAGATACTATTTATATGAATGATGACAATATTTATATGAGTTTTGTTGATTACAGTTCATATATTAATTCAAAAATAAAGTTCGGGGACTATTCAGTATCAATTAAAACAAATATTATCAGATTTTCTGTTTCTGAAGGAAATGTGAAATTAACTGCCGGCAAGAGAATTTCGGGAAGCGTCTTAGACCAGTATTCAATGGATGAATATAACGGATATTTCAGAATAGCAATAACTTCTCAAAATAAAAAAGGCGAAGATAAAAACTCAATTTTAATTTTTGACAGAGATTTTAAAAAGACAGGAGAAATAACCGATATTGCCAAGGGTGAAAGTATAAAATCCGCAGCATTTGAGGGTGACAGAGCATATGTTGTTACCTATGAACAAACTGACCCGCTGTTTACATTTGATTTGTCAGACCCTAAAAACCCAAAGATATTAAGCGAGCTTAAGGCACTGGGATATTCAACACATCTCAGAGTATTTAAAGATAATCTGATGATAGGCTTCGGTGTTGACGCTGACGAGGACGGAATCGAAACAGGTCTGAAGCTTTCAATGTATAAAAAGAATTCAAACGGTAAAACAACAGAAATTGACACTATAAGCTTCGGAGATTACAATTCGGAGTTTATGAGTGACGCTGTTTATGATCCGAAGGCACTTCTGATTGACGGAGATAAAAACATAATCGCATTTCCTTTTGTTAAATATGATTATGAACATGAGATTAAAGGATTTAAGATTTTGTCTTATAACAACAATAAGTTTTCAGTTGAGAAAACAATAAAGATTGATACATCGAATGCATATTCTAATACAGAAAGAATAATATATTCAGGGGATTATTTATATGCCTTTTCAGATAATATTGTAACTGTTTTGGATTTAAACACATTCAAAACAGTTAATACAGTTAATTTAAACAAACAGTAGATTTGAACTCTATTTTATCTATTATGAGAGCGGAGGATTCTGCTCTCTTTTTTTTGTACAAATACAGGTATAATTTCAGTAAAAAATATTGCAAAAAATCCTATTACCCCCCTTGTCAAGTAAGTTTTTATATGATAATATAAAGATACTGTTTATGTGAGGAAAAAATGTAAACTTGCAGACGGAAAAATATTTTATTTATATAAAGGAGAGATAATATGAAGTACGGTTACTTTGACCTTGAAAACAAGGAATATGTTATCACAAAACCTGATACTCCTGCTCCATGGGTAAACTATTTAGGTTCACCTGAGTATGGTGCTATCATATCAAACAATGCTGCAGGTTACAGCTTTGTACAAAGCGGTGCAAACGGAAGAATTGCAAGATATCGCTTTAATTCAAACATGGCTCTTCCGGGCAGATATATTTATATTCGTGACAATGAAACAGCAGACTATTGGTCAGCTTCATGGCAGCCTGTCGGCAAGCCTCTTGATAAATATAAGAATGAATGTCATCACGGAACAGCTTATACGACAATCAAGAGTGAATATGCAAATATTGCGTCAGAAACTACATACTATGTTCCAAACGGAAAGACATATGAGGTTTGGAGATGCAAAATAACAAACAACGATTCAAAGGAGAGAAAGCTTTCAACCTTTGGTTTTGTTGAGTTCACAAATGACAATAACTATGAGCAGGATCAGGTAAACCTTCAGTATACATTGTTTATCACAAGAACAAGCTTTGAAGGCAACAAAATCTTGCAGCATATCAATGAAAACAGCGGCAAGGACGAAACAGGTTCAAACCACAGGGAAAGATTTTTCGGCTTAGTCGGTGCTCCTGTAGCTTCATGCAACGGTAATCTTGACAGCTTCATCGGACCATACAGAACATACTCAAATCCTATTGCTGTTGAAAACGGCAAGTGCGACGGAGCGATGAACTTCAATGCTAATGCATGCGGTGCTTTGCAGTCTGAGTTTACTTTGGCTGCAGGGGAAACAAAAGAGCTGATTTATGTTCTCGGTCAGAGAGATAACGCTGAGGCTGATAAGATTTTAGCAAGCTATGAAGAGCCGGGAAAGGTTGACGCTGAAGTTGAAGAACTCGTTAATTACTGGCACGGAATTTTGAATAACTTCCAGATTAAAACACCAAGCGAAGAGTTTAATAACATGATTGATGTTTGGAACGCATATCAGTGCTTTATTACATTCATCTGGTCAAGAGCTGCTTCATTTATCTACTGCGGACTTAGAAACGGTTACGGATACAGAGATACTGTTCAGGATATTCAGGGTATTATTCACCTTGCTCCTGAGGTTGCGGCAGACAAGATTCGCTTCATGCTTTCTGCACAGGTTGATAACGGAGGAGGACTTCCTTTGGTTAAGTTTAACCACAATGCAGGACACGAAACATTCCCTGACGAAAACGATGAGAATTCAGTTTATGCAAAAGAAACAGGACACCCGTCATACAGAGCTGATGACGCACTATGGCTGTTCCCGACAATTTTAAAATATATCGGTGAAAGCGGAAACAAGGATTTCTTAGATGAGGTTATTGTTTATGCAAACGGCGGTGAGGATACAGTTTATGACCACTTGAAAAATGCTATCAGATTCTCAATGGAGCGTTTGGGTGACCATAATATGCCTGCCGGACTTCATGCAGACTGGAACGATTGTTTAAGATTAGGTAAGAAGGGCGAGTCTACATTCGTTGCGTTCCAGCTATATTATGCAATGAGCGTTATCAAAGACATGGCAAAGGATAAAAACGATACAGAGTATATCGACTATATAAATAAGGTACAGGCCAAGCTTGGTGAAGAGCTTGACAAGTGCTGGGATGAAGACAGATTTATCCGCGGAATTCGCGATAACGGCGTTGTAGTCGGAGCTAAGAAAGACAAAGAAGCTAATATGTGGCTGAACCCTCAGAGCTGGTCGGTTATTTCAGGCTTTGCTTCAAAAGACCAAGCTGAAAAGGCAATGGAAAGCGTTCACGAAATTTTGAACACACCATATGGTGTTAAGCTTCTTGAGCCTCCATACAAAGATGATTATTTTGACGGTGCATTAATGCATATCTTTAATCCTGATACTAAGGAAAACGGCGGTATTTTCTCACAGTCACAAGGTTGGGCAATTCTTGCCGAATCACTTTTAGGACACGGTAACAGGGCGTTTGAATACTTTATGGAAAGCTCGCCTGCCGCTATGAATGACAAGGCAGAAATAAGAGTTCTTGAACCATATGTTCACGGACAGTTTACCGAATCAACACGTTCACCGTTTGAGGGTCGTTCACATGTTCACTGGCTGACAGGTACAGGTTCAACGGTTATGGTAGGCTGTGTTGAGGGTATCTGCGGTATGAGACCTAATGCAGACGGTCTTGTAATTGACCCTTCAATTCCGTCAGATTGGGACGGCTTTGAAATCGAAAAGAATTTCAGAGGAACTCATCTTTCAATCAAGGTTGTCAATGATAATCATGTTGAAAGCGGTGTTAAATCAGTTACATTAAACGGTGAAGAGCTTGAAGGAAAGCTTGTTTCGGCTGATAAATTAAAAGAGCAAAACGACATTGTTGTTGTAATGGGATAATAAAATTTAAAAGAGTGCAGTTTGTACTGCACTCTTTTTTATTGACAGGAAATTGCAGAGATGATATAATATTTTTGTCGGTATGTTATATTTATGTTTTTATATAAGTGATTATGTTATAACATAAATCAATGTGTACTGAAAATAATTTTATCGGGAGTATGATATTATGTCAAAATTTTGTTTCAAATGCGGTGCTCAGTTAGATGATAATGACACTTTCTGCAATAATTGCGGAACACAACAGCAGGAGAGCAATGTATATCAGGCACAGCCTTCTCAGGATTATCAGAATGCACAGAATTTTGCAAATCAAGGCGGTCCTATGACAAGAAGCATAGGTGTCTGCATTATTTTAACAATAATCACCTGCGGTATTTATGGATTTTATTGGCTGTATTGCATGGCTGAAGATTTAAACCGTATTTCAGGAAAGAATGATACATCAGGCGGAGTAGTAGTATTGCTGAGTATTATTACCTGCAGTATTTATTTATGGTTCTGGCTGTACCAGGCAGGGGATAAGATTAATATGGCAAAAGCACAAAGAGGTGCTTCCGGTGATTCAAGCAACGGCATTTTATACTTAGTGCTTGGCATTTTCGGCCTTAGCTATGTTTCATATGCTTTGATTCAAAATGAACTTAATAATTTAGACGCTAACAGACAGTTTTAAAGAATGAAATCCCGTGCAAAAAAGGTTTGCATATTCTTAACGGCAATTCTGTTAATCGGTGTTTTATATTATTTTGTTACTTATTTTACTGGGTTTTACATACCTTGCTTAGTAAGACTGGTTACAGGACTTAGATGTCCGGGCTGCGGAATTTCTCATATGATAATAAATATATTTCATTTAAACTTTAAAGCAGCGTTTAAATCCAATCAGCTTTTGTTTTTAACATCTCCGATTATTGCTGCCATGATTGCCAGAGAAATATATTGTTATATAAAATATGAGAAGCATAAAACAGATAAGTGGATAGATATTACTTCTTTTATACTTATAGGTATGTTTATTTTATTTACTGTTTTGAGAAATATTTATAAATTTTAAGGTGAAGAACTTTGATTTCTTCACCTTTTTTGTTGTACAGCAGAAGATAAAATCAGCGAAATGACTTTATTTAATGCTTTATACTAACAATACTAAATTTTTTACTCGTTAAGTATCATTAATGCCCGTTAATTCATAAATGAAGAAACCCCGCAAACGCATTGTTTACGGGGTTTTTGGCGGAGATGGAGGGATTCGAACCCTCGAGACGCTACAAACGTCAACACGAGTTCCAGTCGTGCGCCATAAGCCGGACTAGGCGACATCTCCGTATAACAGATAACTCAGACAGAGTTATCTATATTTTTAATATATAATTCTTCTGATTGCAGAGATTGGATTGTATCGTGAGAAAGACGATACATATGAAATCACAATACCTGTATTTGAGTTTTCAGCATGTACCATTTTACCGTCGCCTATGTATATAGCAACATGATAATAGCTTGAACCGAAGAAAATCAAATCTCCGGGCTGCATACTGTCATAGCTTACTGCCTTTCCATACCCTGCCTGTGAAGCGGCCAGATGAGGAAGAGAGATTCCTACCTGTGCATAAGAAAGCATTACAAGACCTGAACAGTCAGTAGCACGATAGCTTGAACCGCCCCATACATAAGAGCCGCCTACCATGCTTTTAGCATAAGCAATTACAGTACCGATATCACCTGAATATCCTCCGGTATTTCCACCTGTATAACCGCCGTTGCTGCCTGAATTACCGGACGGTGAGTTTGTATTGGTGTTTTGACTGTTGTATGCAGTTGTTGACTGTGTCGTTGTAGTAGTTGTCGTTGTTGTGGTAGTTGCGTTATATTCAGCCTGAGCTTTTTGACTTGAAACCTGACTCTTTTGATTGTTAAGCTCTTGATTTTTACTTTGAATGTTTGCTGCGGCAAGCTCACTTTGAGCCTTTAATTCACTGAGGTTTGACTGTTCTTTAGAAAGGTTTGTCAGCTGCTTTGAATATTTTTGAGAAGTTTGCTCAAGCTGACTTTTTTGCTGTTGGTATTTCTTTTCATCGGCTTCATATTGCTTTTTAAGTTCAAGAAGATTATTTATAGTATCATTGTCATGTTTTGCAACCCTCTTGACAAGCTCAAACCTCATAAGAATATCATAAAAATCGTCAGATTCAAGTAAAATTTCCGCATAAGATTCAGACCCCGAAACATACATTGCCCTTAATCTTGATTTGAAGTCGGAAATGCCGTCGCTAATTTCCTTTTCCTTCTGTTTCATGTTAGCCTGAGTTTCTCTGATTTTAGCATCAGTGTCAGCTAAGTCGTTTTCAAGCTCGGCACTGTATTTTTCAAAAGCAGAAATTTTACTTTCAACTGTGGAAATTTTTTTGTTTAACGCTTCCTGCTTTGCCTGTTCATCGGCAAGGCTTTGGGCATTTTTTGAAATCTGCTTATCAAGCTCTTTTTCCTGGCTTTCTAAATCAGCTATTTGTCTTTGGTAATCTTCATATGTAGGTGCAGCTGATGACTGTATTTCACTGCTGTTGTAATTATTAATTGAAAATACACAAGCCGTTATTGAAAATGAAAGAACTAAAGCAGCGAATTTCTTAATCCTTCTGCTGTTTTTCATATATCCTCCGTTTTGTTATCATGCTTTTTTCAGAGCATGTCCGTTCTTTATATCTATTTATATATGTATGTTATGTCAAACAGATTGGTGTAACCAATTTGTAACTATTGTATACCTTTTTCAATCAAATGTCAAGAGCGATACATGCTTTTTCTTATTTTTTCTTATTTCTTTTTGTCGATAAGTATGTTATAATTGTTGTAATCATTGAGGTTTTAGTGTGAAAGAAAGGAATCTGTAAAATGAAAAAATATATTTTAGCACTTGATCAGGGAACAACCTCCTCCCGTGCAATTTTATTTAATAAATCAGGCGAGATAATAGCTCAGAAGCAAAAAGAATTTCCACAGATTTTTAAAGAAAACGGATATGTTGAACATAACCCAAAGGATATTTGGAATTCTCTGATTTCTGCTGCAAAAGAAGTGCTTTTGTGCAAGGGACTGGATGCAGGTGATATATCCTCAATAGGCATCACTAACCAGCGTGAAACAACAATTATATGGGATAAAGAAACCGGTGAACCTGTATATAATGCTGTTGTCTGGCAGTGCAGAAGAACCTCAAATTACTGCAAGGAGCTTATCACTCAAGGATATTCGGATATGATTAGGGAGAAAACAGGGCTGATTATTGACCCTTATTTTTCGGCAACAAAAATAAAATGGATACTTGACAATGTTAAGGGGGTTCGTGAAAAGGCTGAAAAGGGCAGGCTTTTGTTCGGAACAGTTGACAGCTTTATAATATGGAAGCTTACTGAAGGCAGAGTTCATGCAACAGATTTTTCTAATGCTTCAAGAACTATGCTTTTTAACATCAATACACTTGAGTGGGACAGTGATATTTTAAAGCTTCTTGACATTCCTAAAAATATGCTTCCTAAGGTTTTAGAATCAAGTGATGATTACGGATATACAGAATTGATAGGAAAAGGGAAAATTAAAATTTGCGGTGTTGCAGGTGATCAGCAAGCATCATTGTTCGGTCAGGCATGCTTTAGTCAAGGTGATTTTAAATGCACATACGGCACAGGAGCATTTTTATTAATGAATACAGGTGAAAGGCTTGTATTATCTCAAAATGGTTTGCTTTCAACAATTGCATGGAGTGTCGGAGGAAAAGTAAGCTATGCTTCTGAGGGTTCGATTTTTGTGGCAGGAGCTGCCATTCAATGGCTTCGTGACGGACTGAGAATAATCGATTCTGCTGCTCAAAGTGAGCCTTTGGCACTTTCGGTTGAAAACACAAACGGTGTTTATTTTGTTCCTGCATTTGTAGGACTCGGTGCACCGTATTGGAACACTGATGCCAGAGGTGTTTTATGCGGTTTATCAAGAGGCACAACCCGTGAACATATAGTACGCTCTGCACTTGAAGCTATTGCATATCAGGTAAATGCCGTTATAAAAATTATGGAAGAAGATTCAAAAATAAAAATAAATACACTAAAGGTTGACGGGGGTGCAAGCGAAAATAATTTTCTTATGCAGTTTCAAAGCGATATCACAGGCTGTAATGTCAAACGCCCGACCTGCATAGAAACCACAGCCTTAGGTTGTGCTTATCTTGCAGGACTTAAATCAGGATTTTGGAAGAGCATGAAGGATATAAAAGAAAATCAGAAAATAGATTATGAATTCACGCCTGATATTTCGGATATTAAGCGAAATCAGCTTTTGTTCGGCTGGGAAAAGGCTGTTGAACGAACTACTTTATAGATATAAAATAACTCTTTTTATTTAAAAGACCGAAGTCAATATTTACGACAGGGAGCAATGCCTTTTGTTGAAAATGAAAACTGCCTTAGACTATGCTTTATGCATAATCTAAGGCAGTTTTGTATTTTTATAAATTAAATCTTTAACTCTTTCTGAGTACAGAGAAAAACCTTTTGAACAGTGATTTCTTTTTCTTGAAAGGCTCAGCGGGCTTTAACATTGAAGCATTTTTATATGCTTCATCAAAGAATATCTGCTGTGCGTCAACAGCGTCAAAGTCATCCTGTTTTTGTTTTTTATAAGCGCCGTTCGGCTGCAGAATGCGGCCTTTGACATTGTCATTGATTTGTGTTTTAAAATAGTTAAAAATTCTAAGTTTTATTTGAGGGTCATATATAGGAACGGCAACCTCAACACGCCTGATAGTATTTCTTGTCATAAAATCTGCTGAGGAAATATACACTTTTTGTTCAGTGTTTGCACCGAAAATATAAAACCTTGCGTGTTCTAAATATCTTCCTACAATAGAAACAATTTTTATGTTTTCGGTTTCTCCTTTAATACCGGGAATCAAACAGCATATTCCTCGGATTACCAGCTCAATTTTAACACCGGCTTTCGAGCATTCAATAAGTTTTTTTATCAGAACCTTATCGGTGAGTGAATTCGCTTTAACACCGATATATGTTTCTTTGCCTTCCTTTGCTTTTTGGATTTCTGCGTTCATCATTTCAATAAGCTGAGGACGAAGATCTTTCGGAGCAACTAAAAGATGGTCAGCTGATTCGACAAGTGTGTTAGTTGCAAGTGCATTAAAAACATTTATTGCGTCTTGGGCAATGCCTTGATGAGATGTCATAAGGCATACATCTGTGTAAAGTGCTGATGTTTTTTCATTATAATTACCTGTTCCTATCTGAACGGTGTATTTAGCTTTTTTACCTGATTTTCTTGTTATAAGCAGCAGCTTTGAATGAACTTTTAAATCTTCGGGACCGTAAATTACTTTAACTCCTGCGTCCTCAAGCCGCTTAGACCAGTCAATGTTGTTTTCTTCATCAAATCTTGCCCTTAGTTCTACCAAAACCAATACATCTTTGCCGTTTTCGGCAGCGTCGATTAATGCTTCAACAATTTTACTGTTTTTTGCAACCCGATAAAGAGTGATTTTTATAGAAGCAACACTATCATCATGAGCTGCTTCTTTTAACAGCTTGATAAACGGTTTAATGCTTTCATATGGATAAGAAAGAAAAATATCTTTTTTATCTATTTGTGAAATCATTGATTCATTTTCATTAATCATAGGAGATTTCTGAGGAACCTGCTCTTTGAAAAAAAGCTCAGAGCGGTCTTTGGCTTTGTCTTTTACTGTGAAAACATATGACATATCAAGCGGTGATTTTTCAACAAAAAACTGCTTTTTATGTATATCTAAACGGTTTGAAAGCTCGGAAACAGTGGAAGATGAAAGCTCTTTTGAAAGCTGTACTCTTACAGCACATAATTTTTTACGCTTTTTGATAAGCTCTGACATTGCACCTCTAAAGTCCATTTCCTGGTCAAAAAGGGCTTCCTTAACATCGATATCTGCATTTCGTGTTATTCTGATGAGGCTTTTTTCTTCGACTTTGTAATTTGAAAAGATTTTGCCTGCGTTGTGAAGAATTATATCTTCGACCAACATATATCTGATTTTCTTTTTACCGGGAAGAAACAAGACCCGTGAAAATACACCTGATGTATTTACTATGCCGATTACTATATTAGATTTAGAAGTAAGTCTGGTAAGAGTGTATATTTCTTTTCCTTTCAAAAAAGGGAAAGGATGTCTTTTATCGACAATCTGAGGAGATAAAAAAGGGCTTACTTCGTACTTGAAAAACTTGTCAACAAAATCTTTATCTTCTTTTGAAAGGTCTTTTACATCAACTTGTTTTACACCTTTATCTTTTAATTCCTTTGATAATTCTTCAAAATATTTGTCATGTTTTTCGTTTAACTGTGCAACTCTTTTGAAGATTGCATTTAATTGCTCTGATGGTTTCATTTTAGTTTTTCCGTCACGGTCATCATCATCTAAAAGCATCTGGTCATGAAGTGAACCCACACGGACCATAAAAAATTCATCAAGGTTGCTTGAGTATATTGATGAAAAAACCAATCGTTCCAGAAGCGGAACAGATGTATCATTCGATTCATCTAAAACACGCTGATTGAATTTTAACCATGAAAGTTCACGGTTGTCATATATATTATTTGTCAATTTAGCTTCCTCCCGGATTTATGATAATACTATAAATAAAATATAGCAGATTACAATTGCACAGCCCATAATCCTGCAAACTATCGGAAGGCTTTTGCTGCTGCCGGAATTTTTGTTTTTTAAGAACAGGCAAATTCCGGTTAAAAGTGTTGCAGTAAATCCGAATACAATAAGAGAATTCGAATCTTTGCTTTCAAATACCGAACCGCCTCTGTATAAAAGGTCGGCAACAGCGAGTATCGCAAAGTTAAATACTCCGCTTCCTAAAATATTTCCTGTTGCAGCATTGAAGTTTGATTTTTTAGCCAGTGCAAAGGTTGAGGTAAGTTCCGGCAGGCTTGTCGCAATTCCTAAGAACAATGCACCTGCTATTGTGGCACCGAGATTGAAACCGTCAGCTAAAATGTCAGTGACATAAGTTATTGTGATTGAAACACCGACTAAAATAACCGACAGAATTACAAATCTTACGGCTATTTGTTTTATAGTGAGAGGATTGTTTGTTTCTTCATCATTGTCGCTATCGTCGTTTGCCATATATCTGATTGAAAAGATATATGTGATAATAATAATTACAGTATAAATACTTATGTTAAATAAGGTGAAATCCAGACCGAGAGTTACCGCAAGGAACATTAAAGCAAAAAGAAACAGTGTAAATGCCGTTATTTTAAAATGACTTTTTCCGACCGATGCCAAAGCAAATTTTTTTGCCCATATTATCAGTATTATACCGAATATTGTAATGTTGAAAAGATTGCTTCCTAAAATGTTTCCGATAACAAGGCTTGGATTTTTAATTACAACAACTGCCGAAAATGAAGTGAAAAGCTCAGGCAGAGATGTAACAGCGGCTAAAATAACACCACCGATAAATGCACCGGATATGTTAGTTTTTTTGTCAATTAAATCTACATAGTCGGCAAGCTTGACCGAAAGAACCACGATTAATGCAGCAAGTATTAAATAGCAAAAGCTCCAAAGTATTAACATAGTTTTATACTCCTTTTTATTTTAATTTAAAAAACCTTTTAAAATTCCCGCTCAGTATTTTTTTGTTTTCATCGTCGCTGAGGTTTAATTTCATAAATCGCTGAACTTCACTGAAATGGTCCCACATAGGAAAATCGGTTCCGAAGAAAATATTATCAGCGCCGAAGCCTCTGATAATATCCCTTGCGTATTCAGCTGACATAAATTCAAGAGATGAACTTGAATCAAAATGAATATTTTTTCCGAAAAGACAAGTGACAGCCTCGTCCCATCTTTCATATCCCCCTAGATGTGCAGCGAAAACATCAAGCTTCGGAAAAGCTTTCATTATATTCTCAAGCCTCTTCGGCCGGGAATAATCATATCTGGGGTCACCCATATGAATGAGTATAGGAAGCTTCCCTTCAATGGCTTCATATATTTTAAACGCTTTGTCTTCGTCGATATAAAACCGCTGAAAGTCAGGGTGGATTTTTATTCCTTTTAAACCGCTGTCCATAATTCGTTTAACTTCGTTTTCTATATTATCATAATCAGGGTGAAGAGTTCCGAACCCGATAAACTCAGGGTGAAGCCTGCACTCTTGTATAATAAAACTGTTTATACTTTCAACCTGATGATGTACTGTTGCCGTTGAACAAACCAGATAATGAGTAACACCTATTTGGTTTCCGCTTTCAATGAGTTCATCTGCTGTTGCGTTTTTAAATGTCATAGGAATATCATAAAAGCTTCCTATTGACGACACTGCTTTTTGTGAAATCTTCTCAGGGAAGATATGTGCATGTGCGTCGCATATTTCATATTTTTCTGTAAATTCTTTTGTTTCCGCTTCGCTTATATTAAACATTTTATCTTCATTCCTTTATTGCGTGTCTTTGCCGGTTTACAGCTTATTGTTATTATTTTCAATTTAAAATGTATTATGAATTAATTTTGAGCTTCTATTAAAATCACCGATAAATTGTCACGGCTTCCGTTCTGAACTGCCTTGTTTATAAGGCTGTTTGCTTTATCGCTTATCGATACGCACCCTGTAAGCGAAGTCTTAATATCATCATTTGACAGTTTATCGGAAACTCCGTCAGAGCATATCATCAAAGTGTCGCCTTTTTCAAGTTTTTCCGATACATTGGTTAAGTCAACCATAGGATACTGCTTTGAATTGCCCAGTGATGAAATAATCACATGCTTTATTTTTTCGCTGTCCTGTTCAAATATTTTTGTTCTTCCTGTTTCGTTTAAAAATTCGCTTAGCGACTGATCGGTTGAAATCTGTTTGATTCTGCCTGATTTAAGCAAATACGCTCTGCTGTCACCGACATTAATACAGGAAATATTGTTATCGGCATCAAAAGCAATAAGACACAGAGTTGTTTGCATATTGAATGATTCAGGATGTTCTCTTCCGTATTCAATAAGCTCGTCGTGAATTTCAAAAACTCTTGTTTTCAGCTCAGTTACTTTTGAGTATGTGGTCATAAGAAGTTTTTCCAAGGTAAGCAGAGAGGCTATTTCTCCTGCTTTTTCTCCTCCGACACCATCACAGACTGCTGCAAAAAACGGAGGAGACATTTCTGTTTCAAGAGAGCCGTTTGTGCAGATTTTTTCGCCTATTATAAAAGCGTCTTCATTATTTTTTCTGTATTTTCCGATATCGGTTATTCCGTATGTATTGAAACGCATATATTGTAATTTTGCTCCATGTTCGGAGCATTCCTCCTTTTAAGGATATTAGGTTAATATTTTTTCTCAAATTATTGATATTATTATACTACTATTAACATTACAAATCAATGTTTTTTACATAGATATGATTATATTTTTATATTCATTTTAAAATAAATAAAATGCTAAGCATATCTAAAGTACAAGCTGAATAAGTATAAAACATAAACTAATAAGGTTACATGATAATATAAAATGTTGTTTGCATTGTATGGAGGTTAAAAATGTTAGACATATTAGATAAAAATGAAATCAGCACAGAAAATATCATAGGGTTGAGCAGTGAAGAAGCGAAAAGAAGGCAAAAGCTTTATGGAAAAAATCTGCTTGAAAGAGCAAAAAAACCAAGTGCACTTAAGATATTCTCAAATCAGTTTAAGGATATTTTAGTTATAATTCTTTTGGCAGCTACAGTTGTATCCGTTTTTTTAGGAGAGGTATATGATGCATTTACAATTATAGTAATAGTAGCGCTTAACTCAATAATAGGATTTATACAAGAGTTCAGGACAGAAAAAACGCTTATGTCTTTAGAAAAGCTTGCCGCTCCGACAGCCAAGGTTTATCGTGACGGGAAAATTGTGAATATCCCGTCTGAGGATATGGTTATCGGTGATGTTTTTGAGGTCGAAACAGGAGATAGAATTCCATGCGATGCATACATAAAGGAACAGAATTTTTTAAGCTGCGATGAGTCGGTCTTAACAGGTGAAGCAAAAGCAGTTTCTAAAAAAGCAAGAGAAAACGAAAACTTTTTTTCTGATTTGAATTTAAAGTATATGATTTACATGGGCGGTGTTGTCACAAGGGGAAATGCCGTTGCAGAGGTTACAAGTACAGGCAAGGACACTCAGATGGGTAAGGTCGGCAGTATGCTTCATTCAATAGAGTCGGGAGAAACACCGCTTCAGAAAAAGCTGAAATCGCTTTCTAAAGTCTTGGCGGTAATATGCATGGCCATTTGCGTTATTGTCACAGCAGCGGGGATTATACGGGGTGAAAATGTTTTCACTATGCTTATGACAGGCCTTTCAATTGCTATTGCTGCAATTCCCGAGGGGCTTCCTGCGGCGGTGACCATAGCACTTGCATTGGCGGTTTCCAGAATGCTCAAACAAAATGCACTGGTAAGAAGACTTCATTCGGTTGAGACATTAGGCTCAGCTACAGTTATATGTACTGATAAGACGGGAACATTAACTGAAAATAAAATGAGAGTTTCAGAGCTTTCAACAATTGAAAATGATTTTGAAATAAGAGAAGCCAAAGGCAGTGATTTGATATATTTAAAAGGTGAAGATATAAAGGCTGAACCTATAGCTTTGCCGTCACTGTATGAAATGATAAGATGCGGTGTAGCGTGCAACAACGCACAAATTTGGGTAAAAGAAGAGCTTATAGGAAATAATACAAGAAACCGAAGAAATATCAAAAGGACATATGAAACCACGGGAGATCCTGTGGAAGCGGCAATGAAGATAGCCGGACTGGCTGCGAATATTACATCGGAAAGCGAGTCGTTTATCAGGCTTTTTGAAGACCCTTTTGAAAGTGAAAAGCGTAAAATGACAGTTCGTGTTAAAGATAAATCGGGACTTGAAATTGAGTATACCAAAGGTGCACTGGATGTAATTTTGAATGACTGCAGTTTTTATTTTCAGGGAAAAGAGCTGAAGATGTTAAGCGGTTATGAAATTAAAGCTATAGAGAAAAAACGTGATGAAATGTCCAAGAACGGGCTTAGGGTTATTGCGTTTTCAGAGGTTATCGGAGATAAAAATATATTTTTGGGTATTATGGGCTTGCTGGACCCTCTGAGACCCGAAATCAAGAGGTCAATAGCTTTGTGCAAAAGGGCAAAAATCAAAGTAATAATGCTTACCGGCGACCATAAGCTCACAGCCTGTGAAATTGCTAAAAGAGCAGGTATAATAAAGAGTGAAGAAGAAGCTTTAAACGGAAGTGAAATAGATTCAATGAATGACGGTGAGCTTGTTCTTGCACTGAAAAAAGTAAGAGTGCTTTCAAGGGTCAGTCCTGCCCATAAGCTTAGAATAGTCAGGCTTTTAAAAGAAAACGGAGAGATTGTTGCTATGACAGGTGACGGAGTAAATGACGCTCCGGCGATAAAAGAAGCATCTGTGGGAATTGCAATGGGAAGCGGCACTGATGTCACGAAAAGCGTCAGTGATATTACCCTTTTAGATGATAATTTTAAAACTATAGTTATGGCAGTTAAAAACGGAAGAGGGATTTTTTCAAATATAAGAAAGTTTGTAAGATATTTGCTGTCTTGCAATATCGGAGAAGTCTGTGTCATGTTTTTAGGTATTTTGATGGGACTTCCGATAGTGCTTCTTCCTGCACAGATACTTTTGGTAAACCTTGTTACAGACGGACTGCCTGCTGTAGCGTTGGGTCTTGAACCTGTCGATGATGATGTTTTACACAAACCTCCGAGAAAGACTGATGAAAACTTCTTTTCAGGCGGGTTGTTATCAAAAATAATATTCAGGGGAATATTTATAGGACTTTGTACTCTCGCAAGCTTTGTCATTGCACTGGCACTCGGCGAAAACGAAGCTTTAGCACGGACATGTGCATTATTCACACTTGTATTAAGTCAGCTTATTCATGTTTTTGAGTGCAAGAGCGAGGAAAAAAATTTATTTAAAATTAAAATATTCAATAACATTTTTTTGGTTTTGTCGGTTTTAGCCTCATTGATAGTTTTGCTGCTTGTTATGTATCTGCCGGGATTGTCAGTTATTTTTTCTGCGGTTCCTCTAAGCTTTAAAATGTTGTTAATTTCAATCGCATGTGCTGTTATGGTTCCGATTTTGTCAATAGTGATTGATAAAATAAGTGATTAAAATTTATACATATATTTATTCGGGATATATTATAATAAAAGCAGAAGTTGCAAATAATTTTAAAATATGATACAATATTTTTTAGAATTTTGTCGCAGTATGGATTTTATTGTGCTGTGATTTTATACTGGAGGATTTATTTATGGCAGAGCTTAGATGGCACCCGTTTACAAAGGATTGGGTTATGATAGCTTCTAACAGACAGGCAAGACCGCAGATGCCGAAGGATTATTGTCCTTTCTGTCCGTCATTTGGTAATGTACCTGATTATGAAGTGCTTAAATACGATAATGATTTTCCTGCATTGTCACAAAACCCGCCTGAGCCTGACGATGTTGCCAACGACTTTTTTAAGGTTGATAAAAATTACGGCAAATGTGAGGTCATTTTGTACTCACCAAGTCATACGGCAACATTGCCTGAGCTGACTGATGACCATGTTTCAAAGCTTGTTGATTTGTGGTGTGAAAGATTTTCGGCTATGGCGGCTGATGAGAAAATAAAATATGTTTTTATTTTTGAAAACAGAGGGGAAGCAGTCGGCGTTACAATGCCTCACCCTCATGGCCAGATGTACGGTTATCCGTTCATTCCTAAAAAAATTCAGCTTGAGGCCGAATCGGCAAAAGAGCATTTAGCCGAAAAGGGCAAATGCATTTACTGCGATATGCTGGAGCACGAAATCGCTGACGGAAGAAGAATTATTTTCAAGAATGAATATTTTACCGTGTTCTTACCGTTCTTTACCGAATATCCTTATGGTGTTTATATTTTTGCTAATGACCATAAGCAATATATAACTGACTTTAATAAAGAAGAAAGATATGTTTTGGGACAAACAATCAAACAAACCGTCGGTATGCTTGACAGTCTTTTTGATATGAAGTTCCCTTATATGATGTGTATGCATAACGCTCCTGTGAACAGCGGTGATTATATGGAAGACTTCCATTTTCATATTGAATTTTTCCCGCCGATGAGGTCATCTGATAAAATTAAGTTTAATGCTTCTTCTGAAACAGGTGTGTGGGCTCACTGCAATCCTACATGCCCTGAGGAGACATCTAAGGAACTTCGTGAAGCTTATGATAAGTTTATGAAGAATTCTAAGTAAACAGTAAATAATATAACAACGACTACGTCCGGTCGTTTGTTGAATGACAGAGCACTGCCCCTTATTGAAAGCTGTATTCCATATTCGGAGTACAGCTTTATTTGTTGAATACTATATACATATATTTCCTGTATATGTGTTTTCATATTTTTATATTAAATTTAATATTTTTTTTACATTTATGTGTATAATTATTGATATTGAACCAGTAATTACTATGGAAATAAAAACAAAATATTGTCGTTCGGTGTTGACAATGTGCTGATTGAGTGATATAATTTGGTTATATAACACTTATATGTGTATATTTAATAAAATCTACAAAGTCTATAATATTTCTTTGCGATTTTACTTCGGGTAAATATTATTTAGAAGGTATTGTAGAATTTTAAATAATGCAAAGAAGGAGGGAAGGTTTTGCCCGCTGGTGGGGCAATAATGCTTATACAAGCATAAAACAGATGATACTAGCTTTGGGCTATTATCTGGATATGAATAATTTTAGAAGAAAAGAGGAAAAAGTATGAAGTTCAAGAAACTTTTGTCATTTGTGGCTGCAGCTGCTATGGCTTGTACTGCTATGCTCGGTTCAATGACAATCACTAGCTTCGCTGCATCAACCGCCGGAAAACTTAAGTATGAAGTAACAAGCGGAACACTTAACATCTGGTGCGAAGAAGAAGGCGGCGCAGCTATGGATAACTATACTGCTGGTAGGAACACACCATGGTATCGTTCAAGAAACAGCATTACAAAAGTAGTTATCGGTGACGGCGTAAAATCAGTCGGAAATTATGCATTCCACAATTATTTTTCAAACATAACTGAAATTGTAATCGGTTCGGATGTTACATCTATAGGAGACTATGCTTTCAACCTTAACGGCACCGGTAATGCTACCGCACTTAAAAAGGTTACAATGTCCGACAATATAACATCAATCGGTGAAAAAGCATTCTACAAGTGTACAGGACTTACAACAATTCAGACAACTGCTACAGCCGAGGTGCAGCAGCAAGCTACAGATGAAAGCGGTAATCTGCTGTATATCGACTCTGAAAGCGGTGCTGACACAACTGTAGCAGAAGGCAACGAGCCTAAGATGGAAACTGTAACAGCTAATGTTCAGGGTCTTCCAAGCAAGCTTCAGACTATAGGTGATTATGCTTTCCAGAATAACAGTGCTTTGGAAAGTGTTACTTCTCTGCCAAGCTCAGTTACAAGTATAGGACAGTATGCTTTCGCTGACTGTTCAAAGATATTCAACAATGAAAACGGTATTACAATAAATGCTACAATCGGTGCTTATGCATTCCAGAACTGTAGAGCATTGAAAAAAGTTTCATGTGAATCTAGGGTTGAAGCTATTCCTAATTATGCATTTGACGGATGTACAGGTTTGACTGATTTTTCAGCATATGCAAATCTGAAAACAATCGGCGACTATGCTTTCCGCGGCTGTACTGCATTAACCGGCAGCATGTGGAACGCTATATATCAGGGCGGAAGAGGCAGATTGGAGAAAATAGGATCATATGCATTTCAAAACTGTGCTGCTATGACAACAATCGGTCCTTTCTCTGGATCTTTGAACTCTGTGGGAAGTTATGCATTCGAAGGAATAGGCATCACATCTGTAAATGTACCAAGTACATGGACAACAATCGGCTCCAATGTATTCTCACGTTGTAGTTCTTTAACAGAAGCAACACTGCCGGATAACATGACAGCTATTCCTTCCGGTATGTTCTCAAGAACAGCAATTACTAAGATTAAGATTCCAAGCGGTGTTACAAGCATTGGGTCATTAGCATTTTATAGTTGCCAATCTCTCGCAAATGTTGAGTTCACTTCATACAAGCTTGAGGAAGTAGGTACAAATGCGTTCGGTGCTTGTACTGCATTGACATCACTTATGCTTCCAAGCACAGTTAAAAAATTAGGTGCTTCTGCATTTGACGGCTCAGGGCTTACATCTTTCGCAGTTCCACCGGCTGTAACAGAAATTCCGGATACTTTGTTCCAGAATTGTACAGCTCTTACATCTGTATCATTACCTGACGATATAACAAGAATGGGCGTAAATGTGTTTAAAGGTGCTACAAGCCTCAGTGAAGTTGTACTTCCAAAGAACTTGGAAACTGTCAGCGGCAATACATTCAGCGGTTCCGGATTAGAGAAGATTACCGCACATCCGGAAAGCACAGTATTTTCAACAGACAGCAACGGCGTTCTGTACAATTTTGATCAGACAGAATTAATTGCTTATCCTGCCGGAAGATATTACTCATCATTCACTGTTCCTTCAACAGTTGAAACAATCAAAGCTAATGCATTTGCTAATGCTACAAATTTAACAAGCATCAGCTTCCCAACAGGTTCAAGTGCTAAGCTTGCTACAATCGAAAACAGTGCATTCAGCGGTTGTACAGGACTAAGAAGCGTAACAATCCCTATCACTGTAAAAGAAATCGGTACCAGTGCATTCAGTGGCTGTACTGCAATGACTTCATTGACATTCACAGGTTATAATTCAACAAGTGAAACAAGCAAGAGTAATTGTGCAACAATCGGTAACAGTGCATTCAGAGGTTGTACAGCTCTAACAGCAGTAACAACACCTAACAGCCTAACATCTATTGGAAACAATGCATTCTCTGGCTGTACAAAGCTTGCTACTCTAACACTTAATAACGGTTTAGAGAGTATTGGTGATTCTGCATTTGAGGGCGACACAGCTATCACAGCTATCAACATTCCTGACTCAGTTACAGCACTCGGTCAGAAAGCATTCAAGGGTTGTTCAGCTGCTGCAACACTTAAGATTTCTAAGAACCTCGAAGAAATCAAGATGGAAACATTCCACAGCTGTACATCACTTACATCTGCTATAATTCCAACAGGTGTCAAGACCCTTGCTAACAGCATCTTCTACGGATGTACAGGTCTTGTAGAAGCAAACATTCCAAACAGTGTAACAACTATGGGTACATATATGTTCCATAACTGTACTTCACTTGAAAAAGCAGTTGTTTCAAACAAAATAACAACAGTTCAAAACAATACATTCTACGGATGTACAAACCCAGAGCTTAACATTTATCTTTTAGGTACAATCGCTACAGCTCAGAGTTCGGGACTTCAGAATGTTAAGGGAACAATCTATGTATACGATGATACATCATATACAACTGTATCATCTCGTAAGCCATCAACAGCTACTATCAAATACGGTGCTAACTTCACACAGTTAAAGGAAAAATTAGCTGAAGTTGCCGAAATGGATTTAGAGAGCTACACAGACGGAACTTCAAGTGTACTTGCTTCAGCTGTAACAATGGCTGAATCAGTAATCGCTAACTATGCTGCTAATCAGAATCAGGCTGACGCAGCAGTTGAAGCAATTGATAAATCAATCGCTAACTTAATCGCTGCAGACAATAAGGCTGCTTTTGCAGAGCTTGCCGATAAGATTGCAGAGGCTGAAAAGCTGATTGCAAGCGACTATCAGGAAGCTTCATATGCTAAACTAACCGAAGCTATCGAAGCTGCTAAACAGCTTGATTCTAAGGAACTTGTAGGACCTATCAAGAAATCAATCAGAGCAATCAGCGAGTCTGTTGATTCACTTGTACCTTCATATGCTTATCCTGATGTTATCAAGGAAGTTATGCAGGGTGCATACGAGACATTCTTAGAGGGTACAGCAACAGCTAAGATGGCCGGTGCAGAAAAGGTTAAGGTTACATTCGACATGACACCTAACTGTGCATATAACCAGATGACAGAATTTAAGTTTAAAGCTTCTGTAAACTCAGCTGAAACTGCTGAGCAGTCACAAAAGGGTTCCGGCTGGCCAGCAAACGGAACTAAGGGTCATACAGCAACATTTACTTTAGATAATCCTCTAAAGGAAGGCGACCAGTATTGGTTCTATGGTTATACATACAACTGGAGCAAACATGTATTCTCTGTAACTCAAGTAGAACTATTAAACAGTGATGATGAAGTAATCTTCTCAACTAAGGATATAGTTGTTCCTAACGGAGATTTGATTGCAGCTGTAGAAGCAGCTAAGACTGTTGATACAACCGGCGCAGACGCTGATAAGGTAGCTGAATTAGAAAAGGCTATCAAGGCAGCTGAAACTATCATAGCTAAGAAGCTTCCGCTTGTAAGTGAAATGAATGTTGCTAAAGATTCAGTTGAAAAGGCTGTTAAGGCTTTAAAGGGTGATGAACCGACTCCACCACATTCATCAAATCCAACAGATTCAAACCCAACTGATTCAAATCCAACAGAACCTCCATCAGTTACAAAACCTTCAGTTGCTACAACTACAGGTTCAGATGCAACAAGAAGCCCTGAAGCTGTTAAGAAGGATAAGGCTACTGCTAAGAAGGCAATGAAGCAGGCTAAGATCACTAAGCTTACAGCTAAGAGCAAGGCTAAGAAGAAGATTAATGTAACCTGGAAGAAGGTTAAGAAAGCAACCGGATACCAAGTACAAGTTTCAGCTAAGAAGAACTTCAAGAAAGTTATCTTCAAGAAGGACCTTAAGAAGACAAAGCTCACAATCAAGAACAAGAAGATTAAGAGCAAGAAGACTTACTATGTAAGAGTAAGAGCATACGCTACTTACAAAGATGCTAATAACAAGACTGTTAAGGTATATAGTAAGTGGAACAAGAAACTTAGAAAAGTTAAAGTTAAATAAGCAAATTTAAATTGCATACATTCCGTCCTCAGCTAATGCTGGGGGCGGATTTTGTATAAAATAAAAATCCCAACTCAATTTGAGTTGGGATTTATTAGTTTATTTAAGCTATCCAAGCTTTGCCCAAAGCCAACGCTTTATCAGGTCATATACCTCGCCTTTGTTAACTTCGTTGAGCATTTCATGTCGGCCGTTGTGAAATAGTTTCAAAGTGACATCTTCAACACCGGCTTTTTTCAGCATTCTGTAAACACGGTTAACTCCTTTGCCGTTTGCTCCTACGGGGTCTTTATCACCTGAAAAAATTAAAATAGGAATGTTTGGTGTTTTATTGATGTTTTTTTGTCTTGAAAGATACTGTGTACCGCTAATAAGTTCATAATAAGCTGATACTGTAAATGTGCTTGAGCAAAGCGGATCTGCAAGGTATTTTTGTACATTTTCTTCATCAGAGCTTATCCAATCAGCTTCGGTGAGATTGGGTTTAAATTTGCGGTTAAACGAACCTGTAACAAGACTTTTAATATACTTGCTTCTGTATCTTTTACCTCTGAATGCTTCAATGATTTTTGTTTGTAATTTCGCAATAGACAGTCCAAATCTCTGTCCGCTTGTTCCTGATATAATTAAACCGTCTAATTTGTCGCTGTACTTAGTAACATAAGTCCTGACAAGAAGCGAGCCCATGCTGTGCCCGAAAAGAATATAAGGAATGTCAGGATATAAAGAAGAAATTGCGTTTTGATAGATGTGAATATCCTTACAAAGGATTTCCCAACCGTTTTTGTCACTAAAATAACCAAAGTCACGCTTGATTTTAGCTGTATTTCCGTGTCCCAAGTGGTCATGCCCGAAAACAATATAGCCTTCATCCGCCAAAAATTCGGCAAAATCAGCATAACGGCCTATATGTTCCTCCATTCCGTGTACAAGCTGAATAACCGCCTTATACTCAGAAAGTAAAGGGTTGAACCATTTTCTGCAATGCAGTTCGGCACCGGTGCAGGATTTTATTTCGAAAATTTCTTCCACAGCAAAAATCCTCCTAAATCAAATTAATACATAAATATCATAGCATAATATACACATATATTCAACTAAAATTTGTCACAAAAATAACAATGAAATCTTGACAAATAAAACAAAATATGATTTAATTAAATTAAAGTATAATATTTTTTTGTAAGATATATACACAATTTTTATATAAAAGGGAGAATGCATAATGAAATTCAGAAAAACATTAGCAATAATCAGTGCGGCTGTTTTGTCGCTCTCAATGATGACAGCCTGCGGAAAGGAAGATTCATCTTCAGACAGTAAGATTGAGAACACAGACAATAACTATAAAATAGGTATTGTTCAGATTATGGAGCACAATTCACTCAATACAATCCGTGATGCAGTAAAAGGCCAGCTTGAGACTTTGGGCTTCAAAGATGGTGATAACTGTACAATTGACTGCAAACAAGCGAACGGTGAATCAACGACAGTAACACAGATTCTTGACCAGTTTAAAGCTGACGGTGCAGATGTTATAGTTGCTATTACTACCCCATGTGCTCAGTTAGCAGCACCGTATTCAGCAGACATTCCTGTTGTTTTTTCTGCAGTGACAGACCCTATTGCTGCCGGAATTGTAGATTCTCTTGACAATACAGGAGGAAACATTACAGGTACATCAGATGCTCTTGAGATTTCAAAGATTTTGGACTTCGCTTTAACAGCCACACCGGATATCAAAACTTTAGGTTATCTGTATAATACAGGTGAGGATAATTCGGTTTCTTGTTTAGAGAAGGTAAAGAGCTACTGCAAGGACAAAGGAATCAAGCTTGAAATTGCTTCTGCAACTAACACATCAGAGGTTCAGGAAGCTATATCAACACTTGCTGCTAAGTGTGATGCGGTATTTTCACCTAATGATAATACAGTTGCCGGTGCTATGGGAACAGTAGCTGAAGTTATGAACAAAGCTAAGAAGCCTATGTATGTAGGAGCAGATTCTATGGTTCAGGACGGCGGATTTGCGACAGTCGGAATTCAGTACAATGATTTGGGAATTGAGACAGCAAACATGGTTGCTTCTATTTTGAAAGGCGAAAAGAAAGCTTCTGAAATTCCTGTAAAAGTGTTCAACGAAGACTTAAGTACATTTATAAACAAGTCAACAGCAAAAACAATAGGATATGAAATTCCTGATGAAATTGCAAACGCAGAAAAAACAGTATTCTTTGATTAGTTGTTATAAGCTGTTAAAGCGTCAGATTTAACCGGTGATTATATAGTAGAGTAACTTGTTTTACTCTACTATTATATTTTATAACAATTTTGTTGTTTTATATTGAAATAAGGAATGATATTATGATATTAAAAGACAGAATTAATAAAAGAAATATAATATCTCTTATACCTAAGTTGATTTTAATTGTATTGCTTTTATTAATCATTAACACCCAGATGACTGAGTCGGTTGTTACAGGTACTTTTGAGAAGGGGTTAATTTTCTCTTTTTTAGCATTGGGTATTTTTATTTCGTTCAGAATACTTGATATACCTGATTTGTCGGTTGACGGAACATTCACTCTCGGCGTTGCTATGTCAGTTATGAACGCTTATAACGGTCATCCGATAAGGGGAATTATCTTAGCTGTGATAGCAGGAGCAATTGCAGGAAGTGTGACTGGAATTTTAATAACCAAATTAAAAGTTCAGCCCATTTTGGCAGGAATAATTACAATGACTTCACTATATTCAATTAATCTGAAGATAATGTCAAGACCTAATATTTCACTTTGGAAAAAGGACACCTTGTTTACATACTTTGAAAACATTTTCGGAGAAAATAACAAAGTCATTGTCGGAGGAATAGTTCTGATAGCGGTTTCTTTGCTGTTATTTTTGTTTTTGAAAACACAGCTTGGAATGTCACTAAGAGCCACAGGTGATAATGAATTTATGGTAAGAGCGTCATCTATAAATTCCGACACCATGAAGATAATCGGTTTTGCGCTGGCAAACTCACTGGTATCGTTATCAGGCGCTATGTATGCACAGTATTCAAGTGCCGGTGATACAAACAGCGGAACCGGAATGTTGGTTGTAGGTCTAGCTTCAATAATAATCGGTGAAATATTCTTTAAAAAGCACACTATTTTATTTGGAATTCTTTCTGCTATAATAGGTGCAACCGCTTACAGATATATTCTTGCATTTGCAATGGGACTTGGTATGGACAGCAATTACACTAAACTGTTTTCTGCTGTGATTGTTGCAATAGCTATTGCAGTTCCTGCGGTTAAAAGATTTGTCATTGATTTTTATAAGAGATATATTTTAAAGGGCAAAGGCGGTGTTTCAAAATGCTAAGACTTGAGAATGTAAGCGTCACCTTTAATGCAAATACCGTGAATGAGAGAAAAGCACTGAAAAATATAAATCTTAATCTTGACAACGGTGATTTTGTTACAGTCATTGGGTCAAACGGTTCGGGAAAATCAACTCTTATGAACGCTGTATGCGGAAGCTGCAATATAGACAGTGGTAAGATTTTTATAGGTGAAAAAAACATCACTTATGCAAAAGAACATAAGCGTGCAAGGTTAATAGGAAGGCTTTTTCAAGACCCTTTAAAAGGAACTGCCCCTAATATGACTATTGAAGAAAACTTAGGCTTAGCATATTCAAGAGGGAAGAAAAGAAGTCTTTCTATAGGCATTTCTAAAAAGGATTTAAAGTTGTTCAGAGAAAAGTTAAGCATGCTTGATATCGGACTTGAAGACAGAATGAAAACTCCGGTAGGACTATTGTCGGGAGGACAGCGTCAGGCATTAACGCTTCTTATGGCGACAATTGTTACACCAAAGCTGCTTCTTTTAGATGAACACACAGCGGCACTTGACCCTGTTACTGCTGAAAAGGTGATGTCTATTACAGAAAGAATTGTCAGGGAGAATAATATTACAACATTAATGATAACTCATAATGTTTCAAATGCACTTGAGTACGGCAACAAGACGCTTGTGCTAAGTCAGGGTAATATTTTAGCGTATATCAGCGGTGAAGAGAGAAGAAATATGACTCTTGATAAAATAATGGAGATTTATGCTGATTCTACTGGTGATACTCCAACAGATAAAATGTTATTTTAGCAAAAAATAATAAATTAAACGCCTGACTTTCCAGACTGTAAGTTAGGCGTTATCATTTTATCATTTTGCTAATTTTGATAATGCATTTGAAAGTGATTTGCCAAGAAGCTCTCCTGTATACACGGCTTCATCAATAGAGTTTCCATGACTGCCTACCTCAATCAGCAATGCACCGGTTGAAAGCGATTGATTGTAATTTCTATAATCGAACAGAACAGGACGGTCAAGACCGGGATAATCAGTTTCAATTTGAGATTGAAGTGAGCAGGCGAAGGTCAGATTATCCATGTAGTTTGGCATACCCATTGACCCATCTTCATAATCAGCACAGGATATTATCATCAATTGTGCTGCACGCTTTCCGTTTACTTCGGTAATCGGCGAAAGTCTTAGTCCGTTTTCTTTTTCAATTGCGTCTCTGTGAATATCTAATACTACTTTTATTGACGGATACTTTTTTAAAATTTTTGAAACGGTATTATAGCTTAAATCGTAGGCGGAATTATAGTCGGGATAATCGTGTATTGTCGTCGAATGAACGGTTTTTATTCCGTTTTTTTCAAGCTGTTTGCATATTGCGTTGCCCACTGAAATCATATTTTTTTTAGCGTCGGTGGTTTTGCAGCTAAAGGACTTGTCATAATAGTTTCTTGAATATGGTTCAAAGCTCTCTGTTGTGTGGGTGTGATAAATTAAAACCTGTGGTTTATCACTGTTAAGTTCAATATTAAAGCCGGGAGATTTCTCACTTTGTTTTAGAATTTTTTTGTTGTTTACCTCAGTGCAGTTTCTCACCTGAGCACCGCTTGATAATGTGATAAAGCTTGTATCTGAATAAGTTCCGTAGTGAACATCTTCGATTTTTCCGTCATGTGACTCAATTTTTTTAGGGTAGGGAAGAGGATTTTTTTCTGTTATGCTGTCGCTGTTTTCAACTATGCTTTTATATGATTTTGTATTTTTCTTTGAATCATTGCTGGCTTCTGTTTCATTAGGTGCCATATCAAGTGCCCATGATTTTCCCCCGAGATTAACCCTGTTGAATTCAGTTGAGGGCTCATTGATTAAAGTTGCACCGATTTTTTTTGATAACTCTGTTATGTAATCTGTATTGTTCCCAAATGACATTTTTGCTGAAGAAGCCGCCATTGAGCCTGTAATATCTAAAATTTTATCCCCATAGTTTACACCGATAAAAATAAACATAGGTGTTGTGATAACTGCAAGTATAACGCAAATTGATTTAATAATTATTTTTTTATATGCATTCATTTTTTTATACCTTCTTTTTTAAGTCTATATTAAATATTTATGATATAGATTTATAACTTATGACCGATGTCCCCCCCACCTCTAAGGTGGCGGACATTATAGACTTTCAGTTGGAGTTCAATCTCCAACTGAAACTCTAAGGGCTAAAGCCCGTGGTCAATCGTTGAATGACGGGCTTTGCCCTTATTGAAAAAATGCTAAGTATAATTTTGCTGCTTCACGATTTAACTTATGAATTGGATATAAAATAAAAAGTGCAGAGATTTTTATTTTCTCTGCACTTTATTATTAACCCTGAGCTGAAAATTTTTGTTTAACTTCGTCTATCTTTTGCTGTTCGACCGGCTTTTCGGGATACCAGCCTTTTTGTGACATTTGTTCATAAAGAGTATTCTGCATACAAAGCGACTCATTAAGTGCCTTTGCAAAGGCTTGACGGACATTGCCCGGTGTTGATTCTATAGTTCCGTGCATATAGAGGTCACAAACACCTTTTTCAGTAAGCAGAAGTCCTTCCATTAAATCCTTATCATTCATAGTTTTTCCTCCTAAAGTAAACCGTAAAAGCTTTTAAATATTTGTTCATGCTTGTTTGATAAACTAGTTACACAGTCTTTAAGCTGTGAATCCTGAAGCTTTGATATTACTTCCTGACACTGAGTTTTAAAGTATTTTTCGTGACCTAGTGCATCTTCAACATAAAGTAAATCTTTTGAAGTCATCATTTTACTTCACCTCCAAAATTACTATGCACACATTTGGTAAAATTATGTGTCAAAAATATATATCATTTAAAAAAATATAAAAATGCTATTGTGAAATCGAAAAATGTATGATATAATACAATAGTTATAACATAAGCCCCCTTAGTTAAATGGATATAACAAGTCCCTCCTAAGGATTAGTTATCAGTTCGATTCTGGTAGGGGGTGCCAAGTTACAAGGCTCGATAAACGCCAATTTATCGTGCTTTTTTGATTATTGATATTGCAATGGTACTGCAATAAAATATATATTGTATAAAAAACTAAAAGTTGCACATTTGAGTACAACTTATTAATTTAACCATTTACAAACAAAAAACAGCCCTCAAAGTTAGATTAACAATTTCTAACTCAGAGGGCTGTCTCATTATGTATTTACTTTTCTTCTTTCTCTTTCAGAACATCAATTGCTTTTATAATCGCATCAGGAATATGCACTCCCATTAAACCTACATTCTCAGTTATCGAGATAAGTTCGTTAAGTATAAACGCTATAACAACACTATCTCGAATGAATGTAGAACCGATAACCATATCAAGCCTGTGTGCTATAAGTACAACTAACATAGCAACGCCTTTTTTTATTAGCCCTTTCCAGCCGATATTGCTTTCCAACGCTCCATTGGCTGTTTTTCTACTCTTTTTGAACACTCCTGCAACTATCATACCTGTGATAAAATCTACTCCCATAAAGAACACTAGTGTTGTGAGAAAGTGATTCCAGCCGCCGAAAGCAGCGGAAATTGCTCCGCCCACTATTCCGCAAATCATAACTATAATATCTTTAATACTCATTACTTTATTTCCTTTCCAACTGCTTTTTGCCAAGTCTGTTTTTTCTTATTGCCCAATAATACTTATTGTCATACAAAACCTTTACAAGCTCTCGACCGCCTTTAGCTATTCCGCTACTGGCAACTACCTTTACCGAGTTTGCACTTACCGTTTTAGCCTTGTTGCTCTTTTTTATATTGCTTGACTTGTATAAACC
>UQYQ01000017.1 GCA_900545345.1 uncultured Ruminococcus sp. | reverse complement strand
CCGCTGAGATATCGTGGGTATTACTATGACAGCGATACTAACCTTTACTATTTGCAGAGTAGGTATTATGACAGTAAAACGGGTAGGTTTGTTAATGCGGATGAGCCTATTTTAATTGGAGCAAATGGCGGAATGGTTTCTAATAACCTGTTTACGTATTGTAATAATAATTGTATATGTAGAATTGATAAATCAGGTAGAATTTCCAGATATATCTTAGGAGGATTTTTATATTTAGGATTTAGGTTTGTTTCAGATTATCAACTTAGTTTTATAATGTACGGGTTAGCAGCATCGGTTGCACATACAACAGAGTTTATGTTTCATTTGAATGATTTATGTTTACCTATTGCTAATGTGATGAAGGAAAGGTTTAGAAATTCAAAAATTGTACAAAAAAGAATAAAAAAATATGCAAAAAAGGCTAAAAAGGGCACATACACAAAAAAACAGTATATAGAATTTTATGGTGCATCTTGTCAGGCTGATAGAGATTTACTTTGTTCAATAGGTGCAGTAAGCTCTTTTGTTATGAGAGTTCAATATGTATCAGAGAATAAAAAATATAAGAATTATAAGGTAAGTATTGCTGTAATTGATAAATATGATTTTAGATTATTTGGAAAAAAAGAAAAAACTATAATTGTTAGATTAATTAATAATTATGGTGGGTATTATCCAATGAAATTCGGAGTAATAAATATATATTATTGGTCAGCTTATTGTGAGTTTAATTATTCTATAAAGAAATAAGGGAGTAGGATTATGAAGTTTTCTAACAAAATTTTAACAAGTATATTAGTTGCAGTTATGATATTGATTAGTGTAATTCTAGTGCTTGCGATATTTATAATAATTTCCTTTAATAATGAAATAAGTAACTACAAAGATGAAAATTATCTGCAGGAGGATAATAATACAATTATCGTTTCAGGGATAGACGGATATATTTATAAGATAAATAACAATCTGCTATTTTACGTGCTAGATGATAAAATTGAAATCAAAAAGACTGAATTGACAAATAATGACAATTATTCTGATTTAGTTGCTGATTCAAAAACGATTCTTTCATTACAAAATGCTAAGGAAACATACTACCTAAATTACAATGAAAACTTTTATGTTAGAAATAAAAAGTTGAGAAAAGTTATTGATATGGAAACATTAGAAGTTAAGGATTTTAAAGGTGATATAGAAGGCAACTGGACTGTGTTTAAAGAAACTTAATGATAACAAGATCCGCTATGACGGAGATACACCGATAAGCTTTGAGTTTAACGGCAAAGAGTACTATTATGTAACAAATCTACAGGGCGACATAATTAGGGCGACATAATTGCGATACTTGACAGTACAGGCAACTGCGTTGCGGAATACAGCTACGACGCATGGGGTAATTATACTATTGTAACTAATAAGGATAGTATTGCTAATATAAATCCGCTGAGATATAGGGGTTATTACTTTGACAGTGATACCGGGCTGTATTATTTGCAGAGCCGTTACTATGATGCGGGTATCGGTAGGTTTATTAATGCGGATGAGGCTTCATTAATTGGAGCGAATGACGGAATGGTTTCTAATAATCTTTTCGCTTATTGTGATAATAATCCGGTAAACAAGAAAGATCCTAGCGGTAAATTTTTTGCAGAAATAGGATTGGCTATTAGTATTGCAGCAGTTTTTGTAATCGTTCTTTGTTATTCTGCAATAGTTAATTCATCTTCATGGAGAAATTTCTGTACTTCCGTAGGTAATGGAATGAGTTCGGCGTGGGATTCATTAAAAAGTGGTGTAAGTAAACTGAAAAAATGGAGTGTTAGCAAGTTAAAAGCTTTGTATGCTGCTATATCTTCATATTTAACAGTTGTTAGAGCAGACAACAAAATAAAAAACAATGTTAGACGAAATTCTAAAAATAGGTATTGGAGTGCAACGGTACGAAGCAATTATGTAGATCTGGGTAGGAGATTATCATATTCACAAGCAGTAACTGAAATGAGAAAAGGTAACTCTATATTTACGGTAACTAGGTCAGAAGCAAAGTCTGTTGCTAAAGCTGCGGGAAATAATAAAAAACCTGTTGGACCGGAAATAGATAATGGAAAGTATGATACAATCGGTTATTATTACCATTTTCATGTTAATGGAAGAAAAAATAAAAGTCACGCTTTCTTTTTGCTATGGTAAGGAGAATTAAAATGATTATAAATATTCAAATGTTATTTCATTATGATATAATTTCGATGCCAATTGAAAAGATAAATGAATTAAAATCAGTTATTAAGAAATTTGATGATTTTATACATTGCAAATCAAACGATCATCCGTTTTGGACATATATCAATGGTAAAAAAATGGCACCTGAAGTAAGCACAGAATCTTTGATATGGTGGTTAAATAATAAATATTTTTCTAAAGGTGAAAAAGCAAAAATTATTAGTCAAAATAATAAAATTGATAGTATTGATACCAGTATTTATTCTATTTATTTGTAAATTATATATTAACAGATATAGACGGACTGCGCACAAGCAAGACAATAAGGAATGTAAAGTTCAATTATTACTGAAACGGCGACAAGCTGACAGCACAGACAAACGGAGATAATAACAAATGGTACTTCCGCTATGACGGAGATACACCGATAAGCTTTGAATTTAACGGCAAAGAGTACTATTATGTAACAAATCTTCAGGGCGACATAATTGCTATACTTGACAGTACAAGCAACTGTGTGGCGGAATACACCTATGACGCATGGGGTAACTGCACGGTAGAAAAGGATACAAATACTATTGTTTACATTAATATGCTTAGATATAGGGGTTATTACTTTATTATAAAGATATGAATACAAATAAGAGAAAATATTTTGCATCATCAGTTAATCTTAAAAAGTATGGTAAATGGGTAAATTTTTATTATCAAAAAAGATTTATTTGGTTCGGTAAAGTGATTTCAAAAAGAACCTTTGGATTTAATGGTGTACTTTATTTATAGGAGTTATTTATAATGAAAAAAATAAAAAAGAAAAATATTGCTCTAATAGTTTTAATTGTTTCTTATTTATATGTAATATCTTTGTTTTTATTTCCGTTTTATTTGCCGAATGAAAACGCTGATGTTAAGGTATTAAGGGAAACTGAGATAACCAAAGAAGAAGGCAGGGAAATAGTTAATGCTATGAAATGGCATAGATTTATTGCTGTCGGAGAAGAGTATTTTTGCACAAATGGGATAAAAATCAAGATTGACGATTTAACATTTGGGATAGATTTTAAAGGCGATTCAGTTTTGTATTGTGAAGAGAAACAGGGATTTCTATATTTAAGCAAGTCTAAAATGAAGATTATACATAACATATTAGAAAAACATGAGATTAGTTATAAGTGGTGAACATATATATTTTATTTGTAATGTAGTTAATGTTAATAATTTAGTTTTATAGAATATAACTAAAATGAGAGTGCAGAAAAATAACTCTGTACTCTCTCTTTTTATGTGAATTTATATAGCAATTGTATATATTTATATAATATATTAAATTACACACAATAAAAGCTCTGATTTGTTCAGAGCTTTCTTGTGATATATTGTATTTAAATATTAAGTAAATTTGCTATATCTTTCCCATCTGGGATAAATAACGCATATTATTAATGATTATTTCTGATTTCCACCAGTTAATAGCAATTTCAGATTCTTTGTATTCGTTAAACCATTGAAACGGTACAGGAAAAGCACCGTCAGGAAGCTGATTGTTAAGTATAAATTCACATTCTGCTTCGGCAATATCAGAATTATCAGTATAAAAAATACTTTTTTTGTTTTTAATAAAGCTTGATGGAAGAGTAACATATTCTTTTTGCCATTTATCTGTATCTTTACATATGTTTGAATTAACTTGTTCAATTAGTTTATTTTTAAAAACTGACATATCAAACAGTACTGAATCAGACTCTGAACAATACTCATAGAGCCTGATAAAACAATTAATAACATGCATTTCTTCAAAAGGTACATTTTTAATAAAGTATTCAAATGCTTGTTTTGCAATGTTACATCCTTTTTTATAAAGCTCACTGTTTTTATCAGCAAATCTAATTATAAATCCGGCAAGAGAAGCTGTTGGATTATATTTAAACTCACTTCCGTTTTCTCCGTATTGCCACCAAACAGCATGAGGATAATTGTTGTTGCTTGGAACAGTATTCAGCCATTGATTGTTTAAAGTATCAAAATCAGAACCGCTGTCTAAATAATTTAATATTCCTTTTATGATAGGGTGATTTTTATCTTTAAAATCGATTTCTCTGAGAATTTCTGTAGCTGCCCATGTTTGAATAGGAGCAGAGTTTGGATTGAAGCTGTCTGCTTCAATAGCATGTCCGAAACCACCGTCATCATTCTGATAAAAAGAAAGCGCTTTCAATATGTTTTCTTTATTTCCGTTTTCAAAATGATATTGCCATCGTGCTAAATCAAGAGGTCTGGCATTGCGGTAAATAAAAGCTTTTGCTTTTTCAAAAACAGTCATTTTTCACTCCTCCTAACCGCATATAAATTTTTTTATTTTCTTTTCATCTGCATTTGGATTTAAAGATAGAATTTGCTTCTGTATTTTTTTAAATGCATCTTCCGTATTAATATTTTTCAGTTTTATTCCTCTTTTATTCCAAAAGCTTTCAACTGTTGAAAAAACAGTGCTGTTCCAGCCGTACGGTTTTCCGTCTTTTCCTATTTTCGGTACTCGTCCGCAGACTGTGATAAACATTTTCATTTGCAGGTCGGTTATTGATTTGTCAAATTTGCTGTTATCTTCTTTAGAAAAATTACCGAGCTGTTTTATTTCATGAAGGGCAACAGTGTCATTTGAACGAATTATATCATAAATAATTTTTTCAGTATGACTGATTTTACCTTCATTATATGCTGTGTCAAAATCAATATCACCTCGTCTTATTGAGAAAAAGTATGAATACCAATCTTTGGTTATATAACCGCTTGTTTTGAAAAACAGCTTGGCATAAGCAATATCACTGCGTTCTTCAAGTACACGCATACGCCATTCCCATGGGTCGGTTTCTGGATCACCGGTATGCCATTTTATAGGAGTATCCAAATCGGCTTGATTTTTCCAATCATATGGAACAATTGCAAAAATGCCTTTATCATTGCCTCCGCCCATTGAGAATCCGCTTTTTAAAAGTTCTTCGCAAAAATCTGAAAAGTTTTTCATACACGCACCTCCATATATGATATTATAAATGATATTATAAAAAAGTATTGTAAAAAATCGACATCATTTTTTTGAGGCAAACTGCATTGCATTACTTGGACTCATTAAATGGCGTCTTTTAAAATCATTAAGCAAATGTGCCTGATCGAAATAATTATATTTTTCAATGGCATTATGTATATTAAAATTTTTATTATAAATAATATCCTGCCACAATAGTTGATATCTTATAAGAGATGACAGTGATTTAGGAGATAGTCCTATATGTTCATTAAAAATTCGTTCTAACTGTTTTAAAGATAATGCGGTTTTCATTGAAAGCTCTGACATTTTTATAGTTCCGTTTGATGAAATAATATAATAAAGCGAGTTTAAAATATCATTGTTCTGCCGATTTAAGTTTAGCTTTTTTATTAGAATTTTTTGTGCAAATTTGATTTTGTCTGTTAAAGTTTTTAAATCAAACAAAACAGGTTCAAGCTCTTGTTTTATATCATTAAAGAAATCGTTTACATTATAAGTGTTGTTTTTAGTGCTTTTTAATGACTTGTCGGTGAATAATGCAGCTGACCACGAATGAAACCTGATAGAAAATATTGATATTTCATCTGAGTGACATTGATCGTAAGCTTTATATGGTTTTTCGTCTATTGCACAAAAACAGCTGTTGTATCTGTTTTTTGTATAGTTTATATCAAATATAATATCCATACAAGTGTCTGGAATTACAATAGTCGGCTCTTGTATAGAATCTTGTTTTTTTATAACCGGATAAGGTGTGCCCCAGAAACATCGGATATAAGGCTTCAATTCGTCACAGGGTTCAATTTCGCAATAAAGTTCGTTTTTTTTGAAAGGTGTAGCCGTAATCGGCTTGTATATAGAACTGAGTTCAAGCATTTTATCACCGGATTCCGTACATAATAGATTAATAACATTATATCATATAATGTTAATTTTTCAAAATAAAAAGCCCTGATAATCAGGACTTTATGCATGATTTTACCCGTTTCTTCCCTCTAAAAGAAAAGTAGCCTCCATATCTGCAATGTTTAAGGCGAGCGCCAGAGGGAACATATCAAGTGCATTCCCGATTGAATTTTTATTTTCTTCACCCGAAAATCCCATATGATATCGAACAGCAAAAGCCTCATCGCGGGAAAGCCGCATATATCCGCTTATCATGTAAACAGATTTTTCTCCGTGACCGTACGGAAGATTGTCTTCAAACTGATAGAAAGGAACTTTAACCCATTGACCGCTGCTGTCCTTAACATTACGCATACTTGTTTTATATACATTAATTTTACACATGTCATGCAGAAGAGCTACAATTGCAATTGTTTCATCACTGAATGAGAGTCCGAACTCTTCTTTGATTTTGTCCCTGCTCAGATAATCTTTTAAGCACTTATATACATTGATACTGTGTTCTAAAAGACCTCCTTCATATGCACCATGATACCTTGTTGATGCGGGTGCAGAAAAAAAATCACATTTGCTTTCATCTGTCAGATATTCTAAAAGTTCTTTTGCTCCTTCTCTTTTAATGTTTTCTGTATAAATTCTTATAAATTCTTCTTTTAAGTTCATAATTGTGACCATCTTTCTGATATTTTCATATAACGCAATTAAAAAGCTTATAATTAAGTATAACATAAATCATTTTTAAAATAAAGTCCTTTTACTTGATTTATAAATAAAATTATGATATTATATAACTGATTATAAAGATCTATAATTATTGTTAAACAAAATGCAATTATAAAAGATAGAGAAATTGCATAAAAGGTAATGATTGGAGACGAATTTTATGTGTGGGATAGTAGGTTATGTGGGACAAAAAGACTGTACAAAAATATTACTGGATTCATTGTCAAAGCTTGAATACAGAGGCTATGACTCTGCCGGGGTGGCGGTAGTTCAAAACGGTGAGCTTTTGACTAAGAAAAATAAAGGCCGTCTTTTGGGACTTGAAGAAAAAATGGACAAAGAAGGCTGGCTTAAGGGAACTTGCGGAATAGGTCATACAAGATGGGCAACTCACGGTGAACCATCCGATATCAATTCTCACCCTCACGGCAATGCAAATATTACTATTGTACACAACGGTATTATTGAAAATTATAAAAAGATAAAAGATTTTTTAGAGAGCAAGGGCTATGAGTTTATAAGTCAAACCGATACGGAAACGGTCGCTAAGCTTTTAGATTATTATTATAACGGAGATCCTCGTGAAACGATTGCAAGAGCTGTGTCTGAGATTGAAGGCTCTTATGCATTGGGGATATTATTTAAAGATTTTCCTGATGAGATTTTTGCCATTAGAAAAGATTCTCCTCTTATCGTCGGAAAGGGAAACGGTGAAAGTTTTATCGCTTCTGATGTTCCGGCGATAATAAAATATACAAAAGATTACTATCTATTAGATGAGAATGAGATAGCAGTTTTGAAGGCAGATAAGATTGAGTTTTTTGACATTCACGGAAGAACTGTTCAAAAGGAGCTTTTAACTGCTAATTGGGACTTGGAAGCTGCCGAAAAAGGCGGATATGAGCATTTTATGCTCAAAGAAATTCACGAACAGCCTAATGCTGTAAAAACTACTATTTCACCGAGAATAGTGGACGGAATGCCTGACTTTTCCGAATCGGGTATTTCTCAGGAACTTCTCGGAAGCTTTGAACATATATTTGTTGTTGCATGCGGTACCGCGATGTATGCCGGAACTGTAGGAAAATATGTGATTGAGAAGCTTACAAGAATTCCTGTAACTGTTGATGTAGCTTCTGAGTTCAGATATAGAAATCCTATATTAACTGATAAAGACTTGGTAATTTTAGTTTCACAGTCAGGTGAAACAGCAGATACTTTGGCTTCTCTCAGATTAGCTAAAAAAATCGGTGCGACTACCATGTCGATTGTCAATGTTAAAGGCTCGTCTATTGCCAGGGAGTCGGATTATGTTATATATTCGCATGCAGGGCCTGAGATTTCAGTGGCTTCCACAAAGGCTTATATGGTACAGATTTCAGTATTTTATATGCTTGCGTTTGAGCTTGCGTATGCTAACGGAATAATTACTGAATATGAGTGTAAACGCCTTGTTTCAGTCCTTCAGGGAATACCGGGAAAAATCGAAGAAGTTTTAAAGGATAAAGAAGATGTATCATATGTTGCATCTCAGCTTATGAATGCCGATAATCTTTTCTATATCGGCAGGGGTCTTGATTATGCACTGAGTATGGAAGGTTCATTAAAGCTTAAGGAAATTTCATATATTCATTCAGAAGCTTATGCTGCGGGTGAATTGAAACACGGACCTATATCGCTTGTTAATGACGGAATGCCTGTAATTGCTGTTGCAACACAGCGTGAGTTGTTTGATAAAACAATAAGCAATGTTAAAGAAGTTAAAGCACGAGGAGCAAAAGTAATATTAATTACACACTCGTCAATGAGTGTTGATGAAGATGCAGCGGATTTAGTAATCGGTCTTCCTACTACTGATGATATGCTGATGCCGATGATAGCAGCAGTGCCGCTTCAGCTTATTGCTTATTATACTTCAGTACTTAGAGGCAATGATGTCGATAAGCCTAGAAATCTTGCAAAGTCAGTTACTGTTGAATAGTTTTACGGGCAGTTTTTTAGCTGCCCTTTATCTTTTAATATCGAGCATACAGCGTGAAAAGCTTATAATACATATTTTTCAGATTTTGCCGTAAGAAGATAGGCGTTACGAAAATTATAAGAAATGAAAGGTGGTTTCCATGGGAAAATATAATGCTTTTATTTTTGATTTTGATTTAACTTTGGCTGACAGCACAAAGGGTATATATATTTGCTATAAAAAGTGTCTTGAACATTTTGGTTACAGAGTGCCGAGCGATGAAGAGATTTTCAGAACAATAGGTAATACAATTGAAGATTCTATAGCTATTTTAATTGGCCGAATGCCTGATAATGTTTTGGAAATGAGAAAATACTATGTCAGCCTTGCAGATGAATATATGGTTAAATATACTGAATTTTATCCAAATGTTCTTGCTGTTTTGCAGGTGTTGAAACAGGCTGGCAAAAAAGTAGGAATCGTTTCAACAAAATACAGATACAGAATAATGAGCAGCTTTGAAAATGCAGGTTCTTTTCCTATAGATGAAATTGTCGGCGGTGAAGATGTAAATGTATTCAAGCCTGACCCGACAGGACTGAATTTAATGATAAATCGTCTTGGCGTTTTAAAGGAAGAGGTTTTGTATGTAGGTGACAGTTATATTGACGCCGAAACTGCAAAAAATGCAGGTGTTGATTTTGCCGGAGTATTAACAGGGTCAACTGATGAAAAAACTTTTTCAAAATATCCAAACATCATGATAAAGGATAGTATTTTAGATATCATTACAGGTTTGAATGCTTAATTTGTGCATGCAGACATATAAAAATTAATAAATTGTTAAAACTGCTTGCTTAATAATATTTATAATGATATAATTAAGAATAATATTTTGGTATATTTTTAAAAGTTTTAAATAAATTATGCCTTTGGAGGATTGTTATGATAAAAAGTATGACCGGTTTCGGGCGAGAACAGGGTGTTATAGACGGTTATGAAATCCTTGTTGAAATCCGTTCAGTAAATCATAGATATTTTGAATTCAGTTCAAGGGTTCCGAGGAGTTTCGGGTACCTTGATGAAAAACTGAAATCTTTGCTGAGTGAAAGAATTTCAAGAGGTAAGGTTGAAGCATCGGTTACAATATTTAAGACTGAGGGAGCAGAAGCTGAAATTGAAGTGAACCTTGACATCGCTGATGGATATGTCAATGCTCTGAGAGAGGCTAATAAGACTTTGCAGCTGACAGATGATTTGGCATTATCAAGCATTATGAGATTTTCTGATGTGTTTAAAATTCAGAAGGTTCAGGATGATGAAGAGGTTATCTGGAATGCCGTTAAGCAGATTTGCATCGGTGCGTTAGACAAGTTCATTGACATGCGTAAGGTCGAGGGTGAAAAAATGTTTGACGATATTTTATCACGGCTTGATTTTATAGAAGAAAAAACTTGTGAAATTGAAAAGCTGTCACCTCAGATAACCGAAAATTATTCAAACAGACTTTATGCCAGAATAAAAGAAACTCTGGGTGATAAGGATATTGATGAGCAGAGAATTCTGACGGAGGTAGCGGTTTTTGCGGATAAAACGGCTGTCGATGAAGAAACAGTCAGATTACATAGTCATATTTCTCAGTTCAGAGAGCTTATAAACAGTGATGAACCTGTTGGAAGAAAGCTTGATTTTCTTGTTCAGGAGTTAAACCGTGAGGTCAATACAATCGGCTCAAAGGGTCAGGATTTATCGGTAACTAAAACTGTGGTTGACCTGAAAGCCGAGATTGAAAAAATAAGAGAACAGATTCAGAATATTGAATAGAGGATTAAGTTTATGCAGTTAATAAATATAGGCTTCGGCAACATGATTTCATCTTCAAGACTGATAGCAATAGTAAGTCCCGAGTCAGCACCTATAAAGAGGCTGATAAGCGATGCAAAATCAAAAGGCACTCTTATTGATGCAACCTATGGCAGAAAGACCAGAGCAGTGGTAGTGATGGACAGTGACCATATAATTCTGACAGCTGTTCAGCCTGAAACAGTTGCCGGACGGGTTGATTCAAGCTGTGATATTTCATATGCTGAGTGAGTTAATTTAAAAAACTGTTTTTATATTAAAATATTCAGTAAATAATAATGGAGGATTGCTTCTGTAAAGGGGCATATTATAACAATGATTAATAAGGGTAAGCTTTATGTAGTGTCTGCACCTTCGGGCTGCGGCAAGGGGACAATACTTTCTGAGGTTTTAAAAAATAACGATAATTTGTTTTATTCGGTTTCGGCGACAACAAGATGTCCGAGAGACGGTGAAGAAGACGGAGTAAATTATTATTTCCTTTCTGTTGAGGACTTTAAGAAACAAATCGAAAACGGAGGTATGCTTGAATACGCACAGTTCTGCGATAATTATTACGGCACACCGAAACAAAAGGTGTTAGATAAATTGAATAAAGGTATCGATGTTATTTTAGAGATAGAAACAAATGGTGCTATGCAGATTAAAAAGGCAATGAGTGAAGCAATTTTGATATTCATTTTACCCCCGTCTGTTTCCGAACTGAGACGCCGTTTGAATAAAAGGGGTACTGAGAAACAGGATATAATTGATAAGCGTGTTAATGAAGCGGAAGCTGAAATCAAAAAAGCATGTGAATATGATTATATAATGATAAATGACGAGCTTGAAAAGGCAATAGAAGATTTTGAAGCAATTTTAAAGGCTTCAAAACTGACAAATGAAAACAATAAAAGTAAAATAGAAGAGGTGCTTAAAAATGCTTAGACCGGCAATATCACAAATTTTAAAGAACAATGAGAGTTATTATTCGCTTGTAATTGCAGTTGCAAAAAGAGCAAGACAGCTTTCTGACGATGCTTTTGAAGAAAAGATTTCGCTTGAAGAAAAGCCTGTTAAGACAGCAATTGATGAATTTGCAAACGGAGATTATAAAATAATCGAAGATCCGAGTTTAAGACGCTAAAGCTTTGAGGTGAGATATGTGCTGGGGAAATATTTGGTTGCTAAAGTTGCTGTAAGCAATACGGCATACAGCTTTGATACCGAGTACAGCTATGCTGTTCCAAGTACATTTTCATCTGCTGCTAAAGCAGGATGCCGTGTAATTGTACCTTTTGGCAAGGGAAACCGACGAAGGATTGGTTTTATAACACGGCTTTATGAGAGAGAAAGCTATAATCCTGATTTAAAGCTTATGCACAGTGTTGTTGACGATGAGCCTTTGATTTCCGAAGAAATGATGAAAATCATTTTCTGGCTTAAAGAAAATACATTTTGTACGCTTTTTGAAGCTTACAAATGTGTTGTTCCAACGGGGTTCAGTTATAATATTGTGAAAAAATACTCACTCCATAACGCACAAATCGATATGCCGCTCAGTAGTGATGAACAAAATCTTGTTAATGCACTGCTGTCAGCAGAGACTGACAAGGAATTTGACAGAATATTATCATCACAAACCGAAAGCAAAACAAAGCAAAAAGTAATAGATTCACTTTTGGAAAAAGGCGTATTAGAAGAGATTGACAATGTCAAAAGACGCATAGGCGATGAAATGATTAAGATGGTCAAACTGTCACCTGAATATATATCCGGTGAAGTTTGTGTTGATTTAACTCCTAAGCAGAATCTTGTGGTTAATTTGCTGAACGAGTGTAAAAGTGCGTCTGTAAAAGAAATCTGCTATTTGGTAAATGTCACATCAACTATTATAAAAAGGCTTGTGCAAAAGCGTGTTTTAACACAGTATGACTATGAAGTTTTAAGAACAGTCGAATCGGGGAGCGTTGAAAATAAATCTCTTGATGACATTGTTTTATCAGACAGTCAGAGAAAAGCTTTTGACGGGATAAAAGAATTAATAGATGATAATAAACCATGCGGTGCTTTGCTTTACGGTGTTACCGGAAGCGGAAAGACTTCTGTTTTTTTAAAGCTCATTGAGTATACCGTTAAAGCTAACAAAACCGCAATAATGCTGGTACCCGAAATATCTCTGACTCCTCAGATGGTCGGACAGTTTAAAAGTTATTTCGGCAATATTGTGGCGGTAATTCATTCAAGCCTTTCATTAGGACAGAGGGTTGATGAATATAAAAGAATAAAAAACGGTGATGCTAAAATCGTAATCGGAACACGAAGTGCAATTTTTGCACCGATTAAAGATTTGGGCTTAATTATCATGGATGAAGAGGGTGAGCATACCTATAAATCCGAATCCACTCCCAGATATCATGCGAGAGATATTGCAATTCAGCGATGCGGATATAATAACTGTGTATTGCTTTTAGCGTCGGCAACACCTTCGCTTGAAAGCTATTACTACGCTAAAAACGGGCGTTATCATCTTTTTGAACTTGATAAAAGATATTCAAGTGCCAAGCTTCCCAAAGCAGTGGTAGTTGATATGCAGTCAGAAGAGAAAGACGGTAATGACAGTCTTTTCAGCAGAGAGCTGATTAAAGGAATAAAAGAGTGTTTAGAAAAAAAAGAACAGAGCATTCTGCTTCTTAACAGGCGAGGCTTTAACACTAATATCACTTGTCTTGACTGTAAGAAGCCAATTGAATGTCCTAACTGCAATATCCCGCTGACATATCATAAAAGGAATAATCGTCTTATGTGTCATTACTGCGGTTATTCTATGGGCTGTAAAGATGAGTGTCCCGAATGTCATGGTAATCATCTGAAGATGACAGGCGTGGGTACACAAAGAGTTGAAGATGAAGTTCAAAGGCTTTTTCCCGATGCCAGAGTTCTCAGAATGGATGCTGATACTACCTATTCAAGATTTGCATATGAGAATAACTTTAAGGCTTTCGGAGAAGGAAAGTATGATATTATGCTTGGAACTCAAATGATTGCCAAGGGTCTTGATTTCCCGAATGTAACTCTTGTGGGAGTTTTATCATTAGATAAGGCTTTATTTGCAGGGAGCTTTAACAGTTATGAAAAAACCTTTTCACTTCTGACACAGGTTGTCGGAAGGTCTGGCAGAGGAGATAAACAAGGTGTTGCGTTTGTACAGACATATGTGCCTGAGCACTATGTTTTAGAGCTTGCATCACGACAGGATTATAAAGAGTTTTATGCACAGGAAATAGCTCTGAGAAAAGCACTTGTGTATCCTCCGTTTTGTGATATATGTGTTGTGGGCATTAATTCACCGATAGACATTCAGGCGCAGAAAGCGTCAATGATTTTTATAGATATTTTAAAGTCAAATATAAAAAAATTGTCCTATAAGTTTCCTCTTCGTGTTTTGGGGCCGTCTCAATTTTCGATAGGGAAAATTAATAACAGATACAGATACAGAATAATAATTAAATGCAAGAATGAAAAACATTTCAGAGAGCTTATAAGTACATCACTTAAAGATGCAATGAAGCACAAAGATTTCTCAAATGTAAGAATATACGCTGATATAAACGGCAATATAGGAATTTAGGAGTATTAAGTTTAGAAGGGAAGATGAGTATAAGTATGGCTATAAGAACAATTCTGAATAAAAGTGACGAGGCTTTGTCAAAGGTTTGCAGGCCTGTTGAAAAGTTTGACCAGAAGCTGTGGACATTGCTTGACGATATGGCGGACACTTTGAAAAAGGCTGACGGCGCAGGGCTTGCGGCACCGCAGGTAGGAATACTCAGAAGGGCAGTTGTTATTGATGTGGGAGAGGGCTTGTATGAACTTATGAACCCCGAAATCATAGCAGCTGACGGTACTCAGTACGGTGTTGAGGGCTGCCTTTCATGTCCCGGTGAATGGGGATATGTTACAAGAGCACAAAAAGTAAAATTTAAAGCTCAGGACAGAAACGGCAACTGGTATGAAAAAGAGGTTGAAGACCTTTTTGCCAGGTGTGTTCAGCACGAATGTGACCATTTAGACGGAAAGGTATTCACAAGGTTGATTGAAGAATATGTTAATATTGAAGAATCTGCTGAAAAGTAGACTTTGAACAGGTTGTTTTTTAACAGCGGAAAGGAGTAATGCTCGACACAGAGCATAGTTAAAGTGTTAATGAATATAGTATTTATGGGGACTCCTGATTTTGCAGTTCCTGCATTGAATGCACTGATTAAATCGAATCATTCAGTGTCAGCTGTTTTTACTCAGCCTGACAAGCCAAAAGGAAGAGGTCATAAGCTAACTCCGCCGCCTGTTAAAGTTTTGGCTGAGGACAACGGAATAACTGTATATCAGCCGGTAAGTTTAAAAAAAGAGGCTGATGAATATATAAAAATAATAAAAGATATAAATCCTGATATAATAGTTGTAGCGGCATACGGGAAAATACTTCCTAGAGAAGTATTGGAAATACCCAGGCTTGGCTGTGTAAATATTCATGGTTCACTGCTTCCTAAATACAGAGGAGCGGCACCTATTCAGTGGGCTGTTTTAAATGGCGAGACAGAAACCGGAATAACGACTATGCTAATGAACGAAGGGCTTGATACAGGTGATATTTTACTTGCCCAAAAGACTGAAATCGGTGAGAATGAAACAGCGTCCGAGCTATTTGACAGATTATCCTGTATGGGTGCTGATATTTTGATGAAAACTATTGAAGCTCTAAACAGCGGTGAAATTACACCTCAAAAACAGAAAAATTCTGAAGCAACATATGCACCGATGCTTTCAAAAGACTTGTCAAAGCTTGAATTTGATAATCCTGTATTAAATGTTCATAAAAAAATCTGCGGTTTATCAGATTGGCCGTGTGCTGTCACTTCAATTGACGGAAAACGCCTGAAGGTTTACCGTTCGGAAATTGTATCTGAAACTAAGCCTGACGCCGAACCGGGTGAAATCTTAGATGAAAAGAATTTCACAGTTGCCTGCATTGATGGAAGTATAAGGTTTATTGAAGTACAGGCTGATGGTTCAAAGCGAATGAAATCTGAAGATTATTTAAGGGGAAAACCTGTTTCCAGGGGAACAATATTAAAGTAAAAACGATTTCTTTAAGGAGGCAAATATGCGTTATTTTTATTATTATGACTGGACAATTTTAATTTTAATTCCGCCTTTGATATTATCACTTTTTGCACAGTTTAAAGTGAATTCTACTTACAAAAAATTTTCTAAGATAAGCAATGCGAGAGGTTTTACCGCAAGGGAAGTTGCAAGGCGGATTTTAGATTCAAACGGACTTTATAATATCCAAATTGAACACATTAAAGGAAATTTAACCGACCACTTTGACCCGAGTTCAAATACAATAAGACTTTCGGATTCCGTTGATAACAGCACATCTGTAGCGGCAATCGGCGTTGCCGCACATGAATGCGGACACGCAGTTCAGCATGCTGTTGGTTACACACCTATAAAAATCCGTTCGGCAATGGTGCCTATAACTAATTTCAGTTCAAAGCTGTCTATGCTGTTTATTATAGTCGGACTTTTAATTTCAAATATGTATAAAGCTTCACAGAGTACACAAGCTGCACAGCTTGGATTTACTATTGCCGTTGTGGGCATTTGCCTTTTCGCAGTTGCAACTGTATTTCAGCTTGTTACACTGCCGGTTGAATTCAATGCCAGTTCAAGAGCATTAAAAACCCTTGAAGCCGAAGGTATACTGTACGATGACGAGATACCAAAGGCAAGGAAGGTTTTAAGTGCTGCGGCTATGACATATGTTGCTGCTTTAATTTCATCAATTGCGTCACTATTGAGAATAGTTCTTATTGTTTTCGGTGGCAATAACAGGAGAAATTAAATGCAAAATGCACGGAATTTTACAAAAAAACTGCTGATTAATTTTTATAAGAACTCTTCTTATTCAAATATTTTGCTTGATAAGTCATTAGCGGAAAGCGATTTATCTGTGCAGGATAAAAAGTTTGTTACAAATCTTTTTTACGGTGTTATCGAACATCAGATTACACTTGATGCAGTAATAAACAAATATTCTAAAAAGCCTGCCGAAAAGCTTTCAAATGAAGTTTTACAGCTTCTTAGAATGGCGGTCTGTCAGATGCTTTTTATGGATTCTGTACCGGACAGAGCGGCAGTGTATGAAAGCGTTAAGCTTGCTAAGCGTATGAAAAATCCTGCTCTCAGCGGTTATGTAAACGGAGTTTTAAGGTCTTTCTTAAGAGATAACAAGCAAATCCCCGTTTGTGAAGATAAATTAGAAAACTTATCTGTTAAATATTCGTGTCCGAAATGGCTTATAGAGAAATGGATGAATGAATATGGGGAAGATTTGGCACTTGATATGCTTGAAAGTTCAATAGGAATTCCTCCTGTTACAGCACGTCTGAACATTTTAAAAAAATCCGCTGATGAAATAATCAAAGAGATAAAAGAAACCGGAATAGAGATAACTAAGCGGGAAGAAACAGATAACTGTGTCGAATTTTCAAATATCGGTGCTATAAGTCATTCTCGTGTTTATCGAAAAGGATTGTTTCATATTCAGGATTTGTCTAGTCAGATATGCTGTGAGATTTTAGCTCCAAAGCCGAATGAAACAGTTCTTGATGTTTGTTCGGCACCGGGAGGAAAAGCTTTTACCATTGCTGAAATTATGAATAATCAAGGCAGAGTTATTGCTTGTGACTTACACGAAAATCGTGTTAATCTTATAAAACAAGGTGCTAAGCGATTGGGTTTGTCGATAGTTGAATCTATGGTAAATGACGCTTGTGTTTTTTGTGATAAAATAGGTGAAGTTGACAAGGTTTTATGTGATGTTCCATGTTCGGGGCTTGGTGTTATAAGACGCAAGCCTGAAATAAAATATAAAAATCCAAAGGAATTTAACAATCTTCAAGGTGTTCAGAAAAAGATTTTAGAAATATCCTCTGAATATTTAAAAAGGGGAGGAGTTTTGGTGTATTCTACCTGCACTCTTTCAAAATCTGAAAACGATGATATCATAGATTGGTTTTTAGAAAATCACCCTGAGTTTGAAAAAGGTGATATAAGTGGGATTAAAAATATTTATGATTGTGAATATAAGCTGACCATATCGCCAAAAATGTTTAACAGCGACGGATTTTTTATTGCAAAACTCATTAAGAAAAGGTAATACAGAAAAGAAAATGACAGAGAATTATAATGAAAAAATTGATATATTGTCGCTCACATTAGAGGAACTTGAAGAGAAGATTTTACTCTTGGGTGAGAAAAAGTTCAGAGCTAAACAAATCTGGCAATGGCTTCATGTAAAAAAAGTCAGAAATTTTGACAAAATGAGCAACTTATCTGCACAGTTTAGAGATAAATTATCAGATGTATTTTGTATAAAATCACTAATTATTTCAAAAAGACTTGCGTCAAACATAGACAATACTGTAAAATATCTATATGAACTATCAGATTTGAATCACATAGAAACAGTATTGATGGAATATAATCATGGATACAGTCTTTGTGTTTCAACACAAGTAGGTTGTAAAATGGGTTGTAAATTCTGTGCATCTACTATTGCGGGATTTAAAAGAAATTTAACGCCGTCGGAAATTCTTCTTCAGCTGTATGAAACCGAAAGAGATTCCGGAGTAAAAGTTTCAAGTATTGTTTTGATGGGAATAGGAGAACCGCTTGATAACTATGACAATGTGACCAGGTTTTTAGAAATTCTGAGTGATAAAGACGGACACAATATGAGTCTTCGTCATGTTTCGCTTTCAACCTGCGGAATTGTTCCGAAAATATATGATTTAGCCGATAAGAATTATGGGCTTACACTTTCAATTTCTCTTCATGCTACAACTGATGAAAAGAGAAGTGAAATAATGCCTGTTAACGATAAATACAGTATTAATGAGCTTATTAATGCATGTAAGTTTTATATAAGCAAAACGAAAAGGCGTATTTCTTTTGAATATGCTTTAATAGACGGTGTTAATGATTCTTACGAGCAGGCAGAACGATTATCGAAACTATTGCGTGGTATTCAAAGCCATGTTAATATAATACCTGTTAACAAAATTAAAGAACGAAGTTTTAAGTCAGACAGAAAATCTGCATTGCGGTTTTGCAGTTATCTGACTGATTTGGGTATAAATGCTACAATCAGAAGAACACTTGGTGCTGATATTGATGCAGCATGCGGTCAGCTAAGGAGAGAATATGAAGTCACAGAAAGAGGGTGAGCCAGCTTGTTTGTAGTTGCAAAAAGTGATGTTGGCATGACAAGAAAAGAAAATCAAGACAGGTTTTGTGTTAAAATAATCGATGATAAAACAGTTGCCGCTGTTGTTTGTGATGGGATGGGCGGTGCTCAGTCCGGAGGGGTAGCAAGCGAAATCGCAGCCAACACTGTATTTGACAGGATAACATTAAACTATAGAAATGATGCTGATGATAACAGTATAAGGAATACTCTTATAACTTCTTTGACAGCAGCAAATACTTTAGTTTATGAAAAAGCTAAGGAAGATGAAGACAAAAAGGGAATGGGAACAACCTGTATCGGTGCTTTGATAAATAAAGACAAAGCTTATATTGCAAGTGTCGGGGACAGTCGTGCATATCTGCTTGATGAAAACGGAATTTCTCAGATAACTAACGACCATACAATTGTAGAGATTTTATACGAGCAGGGAAAAATAGAGAAAGATGATAAAAACAAGCATGAAATGAGTCATATTATAACCAAGGCTATAGGAACCGAACCAGACATAGACCCTGATTATTTTGAGTTAGAACTAAAGGAAAATTCAATAATTCTTATCTGCTCTGACGGACTTACCAATTATTGCAGTGATGAGCTTATTTACAGTTATGTATATAACAAAGAGCTTGAAAAATCACTTAATGATTTGATTAATTATGCAAAAGATAAAGGCGGTAAGGACAATATCACAGTAGCAATTATAATGAATTAGTGAAAAGGGAGGATAATGTTTTGGACATGAATATAGGGAAAAAACTTGACGGAAGATATGAAATTACCGAGCTTATCGGAATAGGCGGAATGGCTGATGTTTATAAAGCCGTTGACATTATGGAAGACAGAACTGTTGCCGTTAAGATTTTAAAAAATGAATATTCGGAAAATGAAGAATTTTTAAGAAGATTCAGAAATGAAAGTAAGGCCATAGCTGTACTTTCTCATCCTAATATTGTTAAAATATACGATGTTGGATTCTCCGATGAAATTCAGTATATTGTTATGGAATATATTGATGGTATTACTCTGAAAGAATTTATAGAACAGCAGGGCGTATTGAGATGGAAAGACGCTGTTCATTTTATTACACAGGTTTTAAGGGCTCTTCAGCACGCACACGACAGGGGAATTGTTCACAGAGATATAAAGCCGCAGAACATTATGCTTTTCTCTGACGGAACTATAAAGGTAATGGATTTTGGAATCGCACGCTTTTCAAGGTCAGACGGTAAAACTCTGTCTGATAAAACAATCGGTTCGGTTCATTACATATCACCTGAACAGGCAAGAGGTGATATTACAGATGAAAAGAGCGACATATACTCCGTCGGCGTGATGCTCTATGAAATGCTTACAGGGAAAAAACCTTTCGACGCTGAAAATCCTGTTGCTGTTGCTCTTATGCATATGCAGGAGGTCGCTAAAAATCCAAGAGAGATTATCAGTGCTATTCCGGAACCTTTAGAAGAGATTGTTTATCATGCGATGGAGAGAAATCCTTCAAGAAGATATCAGTCGGCTTCTGAAATGATAAAGGATATTGAAACATTCAAGCATAATCCTGATGTCATTTTCGGTTATAAAAGCAATAACGATCTTGACGCGCATAAGTCAAGTGAGTCTACGATTTTTTTCAATCCTGTGAAAAATGATGATACTTCTGATAATAATGAGATAATAGATGTTGATCCTAATCAGCCTGTTGATACTTATAATAACTATTATCCTAATGAGTATTATGATGACGATGATGAGCCTGTCAGAAAGCGTTCATATGTAGTTCCTATATTGTCAGCGGTTACTGTTGCTGTTGTAATCATTGCGGCAGTAGTAATACTGTTTATGGTTATTAAGTCTGATGCTTTCGGAAGCAACACAAATAAAATTGAAGTTCCGAACTTTATCGGACAGTCGATAATCGACGCAAAGAACGAATACGGTGAAAATCTTCAGTTTATTATTACAGAAGAATACAATAATGATTATGCCCAAAATATAATTTTTGAACAGGATATTCCTGCCGGTACAATTAAAAAAGAAGGCTCGGAGATTGCTGTAAAAGTTTCTAAAGGACCGAAAACTTCTGTAATACCTGATTTAAAGAATCAAACCTATGAAGCTGCGGCATCAGAACTTGAAAGACTTAATCTTGTTCCTGTACAAAGTCTGATTCATGATGATGATGTAGTGGAAGGCCGTGTAATAAAAACTAATCCTGAAACAAATGATGAAGTTCCGCAAGGCTCGTCAGTAACTGTTTTTGTCAGCAGCGGGCCTTTGCAGACTAAGGTTAAGGTTCCGTCGGTTATCGGTAAAACCGAAGACGATGCAAGAGCATTGCTTGAAGAAAACAAATTAAAATGTGAAGTAACCGATGTCGACACTGATGAAGTTGAAAAAGGTTTGGTTGTGACTCAGTCTATTTCAAAGGGAACAAGTGTTGACAGAGATACTGTGATAACTATAGGCGTATCAACCGGTGAGGCTGCTTCTAATACTGTTAATATTGATGTTTCCGTACCTGTCGGGGCATGGGGAAGTTATAAGATTTTGATTTATATAAACGGAAACTTAAAAAATACCCAAGCTCTCGGTGATGCAGAAACCGTCGCAGGAGGTTCAATAAGAGTTCCTGTAACAGGACAGGGAAAACAATCGGTTTCTATCAAGGTTCAAAGAGATGATGATTCTGCATTGTATGGATCTTATGAAGTGAACTTTGCAGATAAAACTTATTCAGCAACATCAACTAACGCAAGTGCGTTTACATCTATAACGCCTGAGCGTGACACTTCAAAAAGCACGAAAAAGCCAACCTCTGGTGCTTCAACAGATGAGCCTACAACACAGTGGAGTCAGACGACCACAAACAATGCTGAATAGTTATGATTAAAGAGGGATTAATTATAAAATTACTCGGAGGCATCTACTTTGTAGAGGCCTCTGATGTTGTATATGAATGCAAGGCAAAAGGTGTTTTCAGAAACAGAAATTTGTCTCCCGTATGCGGTGATTGGGTAGAAATTCAAATTACCGACGGTGAAACGCCTGTAATAAGCAAAGTGTTTGACAGAAAATCACTTATTATCAGACCGCAGCTTGCAAATTTAGATTACCTTGTGCTGGTTAATTCTGTCTGTGAGCCTTCACCGAATCTTCTGCTTATTGACAAATTTATTGCAATAGCCGAGTATAAAGGCATTGAACCTGTTGTAGTATTTACTAAAACCGATAAAAAAAGTGAAGAGGAGCTTGTTTCGATATATAAAAATGTCGGCATAAGTGTTTTTGCAGTTGATAATACTACAGGTCAAGGCTGTGAAGAGTTAAAGGAAATACTTTCAGGAAAGCTTTCGGCTTTCACAGGAAATACAGGAGTCGGCAAATCAAGCCTGCTGAATAATCTTTTTCCTGACTTGAATTTAGACACAGGTGAAATAAGTAAGAAGCTTGGAAGAGGGAAGCATACAACCAGACATGTTGAACTGTTTAAACTGCATGACGGCGGATATGTAGCAGATACACCCGGATTTTCATCATTTGATACTAACAAATATGATATAATTTTTAAAGATGAACTTGCATCATGCTTTAGGGAATTCAGCGGATTTACAGGCAAGTGCAAATTTCAGGACTGCAATCATATAAGCGAGCCGGGCTGTGAAATAATAAGAGCAGTCAATGACGGTATAATTTCAAAATCACGGCATGAAAATTATGTGAAAATGTTTGAAGAAGCTAAAAATTTAAAAGAGTGGGAGCACTGATTCTTATGAGAAAGTGTCTTATAGCTGGGGGCGGAAGGATTGATAATCTCAGTTGGCTGAAAAAAACTGCTGAAGAATGTGATTACATTATTGCAGCTGATAAGGGTTATAAAACCTTAAAAAAAGCTGATGTTGAAATAGATATTGCAATCGGCGACTTTGATTCATTGGGTTATGTACCAGAAGATGTAATTGTAAAAAAATTAAAGGCTGAGAAAGATGACACAGATACAATGACAGCTGTCAGGTATGCTCTTGACAAAGGTGCTGAAGAAATACTGATTCTCGGCGGGACAGGCGGACGGCTGGATCACACAGTTGCGAATTTGCAGACGCTCAGCTTTATTGCGTATCACGGTGCTTTAGGAAAACTAATTGATGAAAACAATGAGATAATGGGGCTTATACCCGGTGAATATAAATTTCAAAATAGAGCAGGATATTCTTTGTCAACATTTTCAATGACTGATGAAGTAACCGGACTTTGTGAGAACGGTGTTAAATATCCTCTTGACAACGCAGTGCTTACTAACAAATTTCCTCTTGGTGTTTCTAATGAGATAGTTGAGGATTTTGCAGTTATTTCTTTTAAAAGCGGTATTCTTTTTGTGTGTCTTTCTAAACTGTAACAATAATTGTCTGATATGAATATTATAAAGTATTCTTATTATCAGGAGGAGATTACATATGAAAATTGTATTAGTTAAGACACCTAAAATTCTTTCGGGTATTTTTAAAATAGTATTTAAGGTTAAAAGTTCAGAATATTAAGTTTAAGTGCTTGACATATTGTCGAGCACTGTTTTCATATTTATTGTTTTTTCAGCATATGTTTAGTATGACTATAAATATAAAGGGAAAATAATATGCTGGAATTTCGCTTGAAGGAATATAAGATTAAATTGTCATTCAGCTTTTTTGCCGTTTTGGCTGTTTTATTTTTTATAGGTGACAATTTTGCTGTTATAACCGCACTGCTATGCTGCTTTATTCATGAGTTCGGTCATATGCTGATGATGTATAAGTTTTCTGTACCTATAAATGAAATAACACTATACGGAGGAGGTATTAAACTAAAAAGTGAACAGGACAGACTTTATAACAAAAAGAGTGAAATCTATGTATTGCTTGCCGGCGCAGGTGTAAATATAGTTTGTTTTTTTATTTTTAAAGGTATACTTACACAGTTTGCATATACAAGTCTGATACTGGGACTTTTTAATCTTCTTCCTTATAAATATTTTGACGGGGGACGGGTTTTAAAGCTGATTTTTGAAGACTCTGTTTCAGTAGCAATGAATTCAGCTTATAAGGCAATACGGGCAGTACTGATTCTTTTGACAATATGTGTTATAATATTAATGATATACAAAGGTATAACTAATTTTTCACTGATTATTACACTTGTCTATATAGTTGTTTCTGAAATTTTTTGCTGATAACTCTTGTTAAGGGCAATATTACATAAATTTTAAACTTTTTTTACAAAATAGCTTGAATTTTAAATTTTGTTGTGATATAATATATAAGCATTTGATTTACCGTCGCCGACAGCGACGAGAGTTAATGCCTGCCAATCGGCAAGACATTAAAGCGGATAGTCCTCTGATTTTGCAGAGCAAAATGTATGAATGTCTGAAAATAATAGGAGGTATTTAAAGTGGACGCTTTAAAACTAATTTCAAATTCAAGCTTAAAAGCTGAGGTTCCTGTCCTTAATATCGGTGATACTGTTAAAGTACATGTTAAGATTAAGGAAGGCGACAAGTCAAGAATTCAAATTTTTGAGGGAACAATTATCGCTAAGAAGCATGGCGGTGTAAATGAAACATTTACAGTTCGTCGTGTTGCTCACGGATGCGGTATTGAAAGAGTATTCCCTGTACATTCACCGATTGTTGAAAAGGTTGAAATCGTAAGACACGGTCGTGTACGCAGAGCTAAGCTATACTATCTGAGAGACAGAGTAGGTAAGGCTGCAAAAGTTAAAGAAGCAATTAAATAATTGTTATGAAAGGAACAATTTTTTGTTCCTTTTTCTTTTTGCAAAAGTACTTGAAATTTGTTGCTTTTTTTGTTAGAATAAATAATATATATTATATTTTGAATAGTAAAAGGAGGATACTTCGCTGTGAAGTATGATTGCATATATGGAAGATATTAAAAATGAAATTTACAGTAACGAGGATTATGATAAATTCAAGAAAAAAAAATCTATAGGGAATGAAGTTTTAGAATGGCTTGAATCCATTGCGGTTTCGATTTTTGTAGTCATTTTAATTTTTACATTTGCTTTTAGAATAGTGGTTGTTGACGGTGAATCAATGCTTCCGACGCTTGAGGATGGGCAAAGACTGATTATTTCTCATCTGTTTTACACACCTAAACAAGGTGATATTGTGGTTGTCAACAGCCAAGAACTGAATAAAACAATTATCAAACGAGTTATCGCTACTGAAGGTCAGACTATTGATATTGATATTGCAGCTCATACCGTAACAGTCGACGGCAAGGTTTTAGATGAGCCTTATACTAATGAAGGCTATATGCTGAGTGACGGCGGCGGAAGCTATCCGATGGTTGTTCCCGATGGTAAGATTTTTGTAATGGGTGATAACAGAAATCATTCAACAGACAGCAGGGTAATCGGATTTGTTTCGACGGAAGATGTATTGGGCAAGGCATTTTTGAGAATTTATCCGTTTAACAGCTTTGGATTTTTAAAATAAAAGCTCTATAAAATTGTGAAAGGAATTTAACATGAGCGATGAAATAAGTGTTCAATGGTTTCCCGGTCATATGGCAAAAACGCGTCGCCTTATGCAGTCTAACTTAAAGTTAGTTGACGCAGTTGTTGAGATGACGGACGCCAGAATTCCCATATCAAGCAGAAATCCCGAGATGGACAGACTTGTCGGTTCAAAACCAAGACTTGTTATTTTAAATAAATGTGATGCCGCTGATGAAACGGCAAATTCGATGTGGCTTGATTATTATAAAAGAAAAGGTATCATGTCTATTGCCACCGATTGCCGAAGCGGGAAAGGTGTAAATAAGTTTTTGCCTTCTTTGAAAGAGCTGTTAAAAGAACAAATATCTGTATGGAACAGTAAAGGAATGGTCGGAAGACCTATAAGAATAATGATTGTCGGGATTCCTAATGTGGGAAAATCGTCATTTATAAACAGGCTTGCAGGTTCTAAAAGAGCAAAGGTTGAGGACAGACCGGGGGTAACAAGAGGGAAGCAATGGGTATCTATAGGCAATGAAATTGAGCTTTTGGATATGCCTGGGGTTTTGTGGCCTAAATTCGAGGATAAAACTGTCGGTGAGCATTTGGCTTTTACAGGTGCCGTTAAGGATGATGTTATGGACTTAGAGTATCTTGCCTGCAGATTGCTTCAGTTCTTGTTTGAAAAATATCCTGATAATATTATAAAAAGATATAATATAAGTCTTGACGATATATATGAAGACGATATGTCAATGAGCAACTGTTCACTGGGCTTTGAGATTTTAGAGCGAATCGGTAAAAAGCGTGGTTTTCTGGTTTCGGGCGGTGAAATAAATACCGAGAGGGCAGCTATAACTGTTGTGGATGAATTCAGGAGCGGGAAGCTTGGAAGGCTTTCTATTGAAACACCAAAAGATTTGAATTAAGGAAAAACAATGGAATTATTCGATTTTGACAATGAAATGAGAAAAGGAAGAATACTCTGCGGAGTTGATGAAGCCGGAAGAGGACCGCTTGCAGGTGATGTATATGCTGCTGCGGTAATATTCGACGAAAATACTATTATAGAGGGAATTAACGATTCCAAAAAGCTAAGTGAAAAGAAAAGAGAACTTCTGTTTGATGTTATAACCGACAAAGCAAAGGCTTATTGCATAGCAGCTGCAAGTGTTGATGAAATTGAGCAGATTAATATTTTAAATGCTGCAATGCTTGCTATGAAAAGGGCTGTTGAAGGACTTGAAATTAAACCTGAGCTTGCTTTGATTGACGGGAACAAGTCACCTGAGCTTGACGGCGTTGATACTCAAACGGTTGTTAAGGGTGATGCAAAATCACAGTCAATAGCGGCAGCTTCAATTTTAGCAAAGGTTGCAAGAGACAGATATATGAAAGCTTTAGATGAAGAATATCCTCGGTACCGGTTTTCAAAACATAAAGGGTATGGAACAAAGCTTCATTATGAAATGATTGAAAAGTTCGGTGTTTCGCCTGTACATAGACCAAGCTTTTTAAAAAAGGTTTTAAATAAGTAATGAAAAACAGAGAAATAGGTAATTTAGGCGAACAAACGGTTTGTGATTATCTTCAAAAAAACGGATATGAAATTGTGGTCAGGAATTTCACTGTCAAAGGCGGTGAAATTGATATAATCGCTAAGAAAAACGAAACTTTGTGTTTTGTTGAAGTTAAAACCAGAAAATTCGGTGCTTTAATTTCCGGTGAGCAGGCTCTGACCGCAGCCAAGAGAAGGCATATTATATATGCTGCTGAAAGGTTTTTGGGAAAATTGGATACCACACCTAAGTGCAGATTTGACGCTGCGGTAGTTGAGGTCAAAAATGATAAGGTTATTAAGCTGAAGTATTATATAAATGCATTTGATAACAGCAGATAATTTAAAGTTAAATATATAGATTATACAGGAGGATTTTATGTATTATAAGAGTACAAGGGACAGCAGTGTTAATGTGACATCTGCACAGGCTATTGCACAGGGTATTTCAAAAGACGGGGGATTATTTGTTCCGAGTGAAATACCTGAAATTACATTTGATGATATAAAAACAATGGGTGAAATGAGTTATCCTGACAGAGCGGCATTTGTTTTTTCAAAATTTCTTACCGATTTCAGTGATTCCGAAATCAGATATTGTGTTGATAATGCGTATTCTGATAAGAATTTTGATACAAAGAATATCTGTGAGCTTGCACATCTGTTTGACGGAACATATATGTTAGAGCTTTGGCACGGTCCTACTTGTGCCTTCAAAGATATGGCTTTGCAGATTCTTCCGTATTTGATAACTACATCTTCAAAAAAGATTAATCTTGATAAAAAGGTTGTTATTTTAGTTGCAACCTCCGGTGATACAGGTAAAGCTGCACTTGAAGGTTTTAAAAATGTTGAGGGAACACAAATTATGGTGTTTTATCCTGTTGACGGTGTTTCTGCAATGCAAAAGAAACAAATGACAACTCAGGAGGGTGAAAATGTTTCTGTATGTGCTATAAGCGGCAACTTTGATGACGCCCAGAACGGTGTAAAGGCGATATTCACAGATAAAGAAGTTGAAAATAAGCTCAGCGAAAACGGACTAATGTTCTCATCTGCAAATTCAATCAACTGGGGAAGGCTTGCACCTCAGATTATATATTATGTGTCTTCATATGCTCAGCTGGTTTTTGACAAAGAAATTGAACTTGGTGAAAAGATTAATATAGTTGTACCGACAGGAAATTTCGGAAACATACTGGCAGCATATTATGCCAAGAAAATGGGTATACCTGTTAATAAGCTTATTTGTGCGTCAAACTCTAATAATGTTCTTACAGATTTCTTGAACACAGGTGTTTATGACAGAAACAGAAAGTTTTATACAACAATTTCACCGTCTATGGATATTTTAATTTCTTCTAATTTAGAAAGACTTCTTTATCATATCTGCGGTGAAGATGACAGTCAGATAAGAGAATGGTTTACTGCACTTTCAGAAAACGGAAGGTATGAAGTTTCGGATACAGTAAAGAATATTCTTAAAGAAGAGTTTTGTGCAGGTTACTGTGATGACATGCAGACTAAGGCTTGCATTAAAGAACAGTATGATAAGTACTCTTATACCTGTGATACTCATACAGCCGTTGCGGTGAAGGTTTATGAGGACTATAAAGCTAAAACAGGTGACGAAACAAAGACTGTAATTGCGTCAACTGCCAGTCCATATAAGTTTTCAAACAGCGTTTTGGAAGCACTCGGTGAATTTGATTCTGAAATGGATGAGTTCGAGCTTGTAGATAAGCTTTTTGAGACTTCAAAGCTGGAGATTCCTGCATCATTGGCAGAGCTTAAGGATAAAGAAATTCGTTTTAAAGACACTATAGATAAGACTGATATGAAGAACTTTGTTTTAAAAACACTGGACATACAGAAGTAGTATTTATGTATGTCGTTAGTAAAATTTGTAAATGGTAACAAGATAAAATTATTATTTTTGCTAAATTGCATGTTTAGCCCGCCGTTGTACAAAAGCGTTAATAATTTGGTTTTTCAACTGTGTTCGACCTGCCGTTAATCTTTTTATAACATTAATTAAATTTATCAAAGGCAGGGAGGATGCAACATTACGTTGCTATGTAAAATCGTCTGCCGGTTAAGACAGACGATTTTCTGTGATTTAGCCCTTTGGCTTAAATGTTCTGCAAATTGTTTCATCGCAGCAGTCAGGCTTATCGCAGCAGCAGCAAATATCTACTTTACCTGCAACACACTGGCAGTTATCTCTGTTGTAAACACAGCTTGAAACATCACAGTTGATTCCTTGAATTTTTTCGTTTTGCATATCAATCACCTTGCCTTTGTTTTTCAAAGGCTCCTTTCTGTGAAATTTGAGCCGATTTCGGCTCGGACTGAATTGTCGCAAATATTTCTGCGGCAAAGGCTCAAAAATATGCGTGAAGTATTTTCACGCTAATCTCACTTTCGCAAGTTTGTCTTGCAAAATTATTATAAGCAGAAAATAAAATAATATTCAGAATTTTTTGGGAAATCGGAGGATTAAGTTTGTCATTATTTACTATCGGAGACCTTCATTTATCTTTTGGTGTTAATAAACCAATGGATATTTTCAGAGGATGGGAGGATTATCAGAACCGTTTGAAAGAAAACTGGCAGGAAAAAATCAAACCTGAAGATACAGTTGTACTTGCCGGCGATTTTTCATGGGCTAATAACTTAAATGAAGCGCTGCCTGATTTTCAGTTTGTTGAAAAATTAAACGGAAAAAAAATTTTATTAAAAGGTAATCACGATTATTGGTGGGAAACTAAGACAAAAATGGACAAGTTTTTTTCAGATAATGGCTTTAAGACTTTTTCAATCTTGAACAATAATCACTACAGATACAATAATATAGGAATATGCGGTACCAGAGGATGGATTAATGAAAACGGAATTGCCGCCGATAAAAAGGTTCTAATGCGAGAGGCGGGAAGACTTGAGATGTCTATTCAGTCTGCCTTAAAAGAAAATTTGAGACCTGTTGTTTTTTTGCATTATCCGCCTATTTATGCAAATGACAAAAACTATGAAATACTTGAGGTTATTCAAAAATATAATATAAAGAAATGCTTTTACGGGCACATTCACGGAAGTGCGACAAATTATGCTATAGATGGCATTGTTGATGATATTATGTACAGGCTTATATCAAGTGATTATCTCGAATTTGACCCTTTGGATATAACTGACATAATTAATGATTAAAATTTACAAATATGTCTTGAAATGTGTTGCCGACTGTGATATAATATTAAAGATATTTTAAAAATTTGGAGGATGTCAAAATGAGTGTTAAATCTAACAAAGAAGTTGAAACAAATAAACATGAATTGGAGATAGAGATTTCTGCCGAAGCTTTTGAAGCTGCCATTGAAAAAGCTTATCAAAAGCAAAAAAAGAATATTTCCGTTCCGGGTTTTAGAAAAGGTAAAGCAACAAGAAAGCTCATTGAGAAAGAATACGGTGAGGGCGTTTTCTTTGAAGACGCTGTGAATGCTTTAGTTCCCGGTGAGGTTGATACAGCTGTTGCAGAAGCAGGGTTTGAGCTGGTTGCAAGACCGGATGTTGAGGTTCTTTCTGTTGATAAAGAAAAGGGAATTGAACTTAAAGTTACATGTATAACAAAGCCTGAAGTGACAATTAAGAAGTATAAAGGATTAGAAGCAGTAAAAACTGTCAAAGATATTACTGAGGAAGATATAAACAAGGATATTGATAATCTGAGACAAAAGGGCATGAGAATAATCGATGTTGACGACAGAGCCTGCCAAAACGGCGATGATGTTGTTATCGATTTCGACGGCTATAAGGACGGCGTTCCTTTTGAAGGCGGAAAAGCTGAAAAATTTACACTTTCACTCGGAAGCGGACAGTTTATTCCGGGCTTTGAAGAGCAGGTATGCGGACACAGCATCGGCGATGAGTTTGACATTAATGTTAAATTTCCTGATGAATACGGTGCACCTGAACTTGCAGGTCAGGACGCTGTATTTAAAATTAAGCTTCATGAAATTAAAGCTAAAGAACTGCCTGAGCTTGACGATGATTTCGTTAAGGATACAACTGAATTTGACACAGTTGATGAACTAAAGGCTGACATAAAGAAAAAGCTTGAAGATGCTGAAGAAAACAGAGCAAACTCTGAAGTTGAAGGTGCTTTGTTTGATCAGGTTATTGATAATGTTGAGGGTGAAATTCCTGAAATTATGTTTGAAAACAGAGTTGATGAAATGATTCAGGATATGACTCAAAGACTTGCACCTCAGGGAATCAGTCTGGAAATGTACCTTCAGTATACAGGTTCTGATATGGATACTTTAAAGAAAACATATCGTGAGCAGGCTGAAAAACAGGTTAAATTAAGACTTGCACTTGAAAAGATTTCAGCTGATGAAAATATTGAAGTTTCAGACGATGAAGTTGAAGAAGAATTCAAGAAAATGGCTGACGCTTACAAGATGGATGTTGACCAGGTGAAATTATATGTAACTCCTGATGCACTGAAGAAAGATGTAGCAGTAGGCAAAGCAGTAGAACTTATTAAGGATTCTGCAAAAATTAAGTAACTAAATAAAATACTTATTCGCCCGCAAAGTTTGTGGGCGATAAGCGTATATGAACAAATTGAAATGGAGGAGATATTATGTCGACACTTGTCCCTTATGTTGTTGAACAGACCAGTCATGGTGAAAGAAGCTATGACATATTCTCAAGACTGTTAAATGATAGAATTGTAATGCTTACGGGACCTATTGATGATGCAGTTGCAAGTGTTGTAGTTGCACAGCTTTTATATTTAGAAGGTCAGGATCCTGATAAGGATATAGACCTTTATATTAACAGTCCGGGAGGCTCTGTAACCGCAGGTTTTGCGATTTATGATACAATGCAATATATTAAGTGTGATGTTTCGACTATTTGTATGGGTCTGGCAGCTTCATTTGGTTCATTTTTGCTTTCAAGCGGTGCCAAAGGGAAGAGATTTGCACTGCCTAACAGTGAAATTCTGATTCACCAGCCTTTGATTTCAGGCGGCGGAATAAGCGGACAGCAAACTGATATTCAGATTCATGCTGAGAATATGCTTAAAACAAGAGAAAGACTTGAAAGAATACTGGCAGAGAATTGCTCTAAAGATATTGAAACAATCCACAGGGATTGTGAAAGAGATAATTATATGACAGCTGAGCAAGCAATGCAATACGGCTTGGTCGATAAGGTTATTACAAAAAGATAAGGACGGTGCTTATGCCTAATAAGGACGGATTAAAAATCTGTGATTTTTGCGGTTCGGCTGAAAATCAGGTAAGAAATCTCTTTTCAGCGGGTGATGTGCATATTTGCGATAACTGCGTGATGTTCTGCTATGATATTATAGAACAGCAGGGTGACGCTGTCCGCCGAAATGACCGAAAAAATTCTTCTGATAAATCAAAGAAGGATTCAGCTAATGAAAAGAATAAAATTACACTTACTAAGCCAATTGATATTAAAAATGTTTTAGATCAATATGTAATAGGTCAGGATGATGCAAAGATTTCTTTGGCCGTATCTGTATATAATCACTATAAACGAATTTTAAACAATAAAAATAAAAGCGATGATGATGTTGAAATTCAAAAGAGCAATATTCTTCTTTTAGGACCTACCGGAACAGGAAAAACACTTTTGGCACAAACTCTGGCTAAGATACTCAATGTTCCTTTTGCTATAGCTGATGCAACGACATTGACAGAGGCAGGATATGTCGGTGATGATGTGGAAAATGTGCTTACACGGCTTATTCAGGCTGCTGATTATGATATTGAGGCCGCACAAAGAGGAATAATTTATATTGATGAAATCGATAAAATTTCCAGAAAAAGTGAAAACACATCAATTACAAGAGATGTCAGCGGTGAAGGTGTTCAGCAGGCGCTTTTGAAAATTATTGAAGGCTGTGTTTCAAATGTTCCTCCTCAGGGAGGAAGAAAGCATCCGCATCAGGAATTTATTCAGATTGATACAAAGAATATTTTGTTTATATGCGGCGGAGCGTTTGACGGACTTCAAAAGATTATTAATAAGAGAACCGACAAGTCATCTTTAGGTTTTGGCAGTGAAGTTAAATCTCGAAGTGACAAGTCAAATATAAATATATTTGAAAAGGCTGAGCCTCAGGATTTAGTTAAATACGGTCTGGTTCCTGAGCTTGTGGGAAGACTTCCTGTAATTACAGTGCTGAATGATTTAGATGAAGATGCTTTGGTTAAAATTCTCACTCAGCCGAAAAATTCTCTGGTTAAACAGTATACAAGGCTGTTTGATTATGACAATATTGAATTAGTATTTACCGAAGAAGCCAAGGCTGCGATTGCCAAAAAGGCTATTGAGCAGAAAACCGGAGCAAGAGGACTGCGTGCTGTTGTTGAAGGAATATTGATGAATGTTATGTTTACAGCTCCTTCGGAAGAAGATGTGGTTCGGATTGTAATTAATGAAGCTTGTGTAACGAACGGTGCGGGCCCTGAAATTCACAGAGGAAAAAAAGCAAAGAAAATTATTTAATGTAAGAATATAAAAAATCCCTGACTCCATTGTCAGGGATTTTAGTTTATAATTATATTTTTTCAAGGTTATTCAAATCAAAAGGCGTTGCCTGATATACTAAATAGTTCAACCAGTTAGAGAACATCAGATTAGCATGACATATCCACGAATGAAGCGGTTTGTTATTCGGATTATCATCAGGAAAATAATTATATGGAACATCAATATTCAAGCCTTTATCAATATCACGCTTATACTCATTAGCAAGAGTTCGTTTATCATATTCAGAGTGTCCTGTTAAAAAGAACTGCCTGTCGGTTTTGTCTGCTACAATATGCACTCCGCTGATATCGGATTCAGTAAGAATTGTCAGTTCATCAACTTTTTCAATATCTTCTTTCCTGATTTCGGTATATCTTGAGTGAGGAACCATAAAAATATCATCAAATCCGTTTAAAAGCGGATGCTTAGGGTGAAGCACCTTGTGAGGAAAAACGCCGAACATTTTTTTATCAAGTTGATATTTAGGTATGCCATAGTGATAATAAAGACCGGCCTGTGCACCCCAGCACACATGAATTGTAGAATAAACATTGGTTTTTGACCATTCAAATATTTCGCAGATTTCACTCCAGTAATCTACATCCTCGTATTCCATTTGTTCAACAGGAGCACCTGTAATTATAAGTCCGTCATATCTGTTGTGTTTTATTTCTTCAAAAGTTTTATAAAAGGAAAGCAAGTGTTCTATAGGGGTATTTTTAGATTTATGTGAAGCCATTTGAATAAGTTCGATATTTACCTGAAGAGGAGTGTTAGATAAAAGTTTTAAAAATTGTGTTTCTGTTTCGATTTTTTTCGGCATTAAATTTACAATGGCAATTTCCAAAGGTCTGATATCCTGATGTTCAGCCCTGTCATTTGGTATTGCAAATATGTTCTCTTCTTCAAAGGTTGAAAAGGCAGGAAGATTATTAGGTATTCTTATTGGCATATTTTAAAGCATCTCCTTTGTTTTAGGAATTCCAATGTTTTAGTATAGCACAATTATAAATTCTTTTCAAGCTCTCAAATTATATGTGTATTTCATAAAAAACAACTTGAAATAAAAAGAAATATAGTATATAATAATTGTATATTATTTTTTTAAGGAGAATGACATTATGGACATGATGGATTCAATAGGATATGTAAAGGAATATGACAAGGAAGTCGGAGAAGCAATGGACGCAGAGCTTGCTCGTCAGAGAAGAAATCTTGAATTAATTGCAAGTGAAAACATTGTTTCGGGACCTGTAATGGCAGCAATGGGAAGTGTTTTGACTAATAAATATGCTGAAGGTTATCCTGCGAAGAGATATTACGGCGGATGTCAATGTGTTGATGTTGTTGAAAATATAGCTATAGACAGAGCTTGCAAGCTTTTCGGTGCAAAATTTGCAAATGTTCAGCCTCACTCAGGTGCTCAGGCTAATCTTGCAACTTATTTTGCATTAGTTAATCCGGGCGATACAATTATGGGTATGAGTTTGGCACACGGCGGACACCTAACACACGGTAGTCCTGTAAATATGAGCGGAAAGTATTTTAATTTTGTTTCTTATGAGCTTGGTGACAATGAGAGAATTGATTATGATGAGCTTGAAAAACAGGCAAAAGAATGTCAGCCTAAGCTTATTGTAGCGGGTGCTTCTGCTTATCCGAGAGTTATTGATTTTGAAAGAATTTCAAAGATAGCAAAAGAAGTCGGTGCATATTTTATGGTTGATATGGCACATATTGCAGGACTTGTTGCCGCCGGCGAACATCCTTCACCTGTGCCTTTTGCCGATGTTGTTACAACAACGACTCATAAAACACTAAGAGGACCAAGAGGCGGACTTATCCTTACAAACGACGAGGAACTTGCAAAGAAAATTAATAAGGCAATTTTCCCTGGAACTCAGGGAGGTCCTTTAGAGCACGTTATTGCAGGAAAAGCAGTATGCTTCGGCGAAGCTTTAAAGCCTGAGTTTAAAGAATATCAGCATCAGGTTGTCTTAAACGCCAATGCTTTGGCAGAGGGTCTTGTAAAAAGAGGCTTCAGGCTTGTTTCAGGAGGAACGGATAATCACTTGATGCTGGTTGATTTACAGCCGTTTAATATCACAGGCAAGGATTTAGAGCACAGACTTGATGAAGTTTATATCACAGTAAATAAGAATGCTATTCCTAATGACCCACAAAGTCCGTTTATCACCAGCGGAATAAGAATCGGTACTCCTGCTGTTACTACAAGAGGACTGAAAGAAGATGATATGGAAGTAATTGCAGAGTGTATTTATCTCACTGCGACCGATTTTGAGAATAAGGCTGATGAAATCAGAACTAAAGTTAATGAGCTTTGTCAAAAGTATCCGCTTTATTAATAAGACCATGTCCTTTAAGTGGGGGAACAATTTCCACTGAAATCCTAAGGGGCTAATGTTCGGTCGTTTGTTGAATGACGGGGCGTTGCCCCTTATCGAAATAAACTATAGGAGTTGACCGACAATGAACAAGCCTTTGGCAGATCGAATAAGACCGAAAAAGCTTGATGAAGTTGTCGGTCAATCTCATTTGTTGGGAGAAAATAAACCGCTTAGACGAATAATCGAAAGCGGACAAATTCCCAATATGATTTTTTACGGTCCGTCAGGAACAGGAAAGACTACTGTTGCAAGAATCATAGCTGAGAATACAAACCTGAAGATGTATAAGTTGAACGGAACATCTGCATCTATTTCTGACATAAAGGCAATTATTGCAGAAACCGAAACTTTTGAAGGCTTTAATGGAATTTTGCTTTATTTAGATGAAATTCAGTATCTTAATAAAAAACAGCAGCAATCACTGTTGGAGTATATAGAAAACGGGAAAATTACTCTTATTGCTTCAACTACTGAAAATCCGTATTTCTATGTTTTTAATGCAATTATAAGCCGTTCAACGGTTTTTGAATTCAAACAGGTTAATTCAAATGATGTTATACCGGCTGTCAAGCGAGCTTTTCAAATTATTGCAGATGAAATGGGTGTACGGTTAAGGCTTGAAAACGGAGTCGTTGAGTATATTTCTTCCGGATGCGGAGGAGATGTGAGAAAATCTCTTAATACAGTTGAGCTTTGTGTTTTATCTACTAATAAAAATGATGAGTTTTTAGAAATAACTCTTGAAAATGCAAAGCTTCTAACTCAGAAGAGCAATATGCGTTATGACAGAGACGGAGATGAGCATTATGATATCTTATCAGCTTTTCAGAAATCAATAAGAGGAAGCGATGAGAATGCAGCACTTCATTATGCAGCAAGACTGATGACAGCTGGGGATATTATTTCTTTATGCAGGCGTCTTCTTGTTATTGCTTCTGAGGATATAGGTCTTGCTTATCCTATGGCAGTGCCTGTTGTTAAAGCTTGTGTTGACAGTGCATTGCAGTTGGGGCTTCCCGAGGCTAGAATACCCTTAGCGGAAGCGATTATACTTTTGTGCACTTCGCCTAAATCAAACAGTGCTTATAATGCGATTAATAAAGCAATTGCTGATGTTAAAAACGGCATGACAGGACCTATACCAAGACATTTGCAGAATATGCATTTTGACGGTGATGATGCTGAAGTAAAAGGTCAAAATTATAAGTATCCGCATGATTATCCTAATCATTATATAAAACAGCAGTATCTTCCTGACGAGCTTAAAAATAAGATTTATTATGAATTCGGTGACAACAAGCAGGAACAGACAGCTTTTCAGTATAGACGAAAAGTAATTGGGGAGAGAGAATAGTTATGATAGGCAGTACAGAGGATTTTGAAAAATATTGCTGCTGATAAATATAATTAAATATTGTTAAACAAGCGGCTAGGAGGAAATATCCTTAGCCGCTTGTTTCTAAAACTCGGTATGTATTTGTTTTGGACAGTTATCTGTTGAATAATTCCACTTGTCGATATGGCCTTCTGTTATGTAGTAGTTGAGAGATTTATCATATCCGCTGTTTGAAAATACATCTACAATAATTAACTTGACTTTCATTTTTTCAGGAATTATCGACTTAATAAAAACACTTGCAGATTGACCGATATATGTATTGTCTCTTGGTTCTGCAAGTCCTGCAAGATTAGGAGTAAGTTCGATAAATATTCCGTAATTTTCAATAGAGCGTATTATTCCTCCGACAGTTTGACCAACCTCAAACAAATCAGCATTTTCCGACCATGTTCCGAGAAGTTCTTTATGAGTTAAAAAAACTCTTTCATCTTCTTTGTTTTTAACAACTGCAAAAATATCCTGACCGTTATAAAATCTGTCAGACGGATGTGATATTCTCGATACAGATATAGCGTCAATCGGGATAAGAGAAGCAATTCCGCAGCCAATGTCAACAAAGCATCCGAACTGTTCTATATGTGTGATTTTAGCCGGTATAACATCTCCGCTTCTTAAAAACTCTATATAATTTTCTAAACACTCTTCCTGTGCGGCTTTTCGGGAGAGAATAACCAAAGTTTCATTATTTTCATTTGAAATTATATCTAATACCTTAAAGCAAACAGGTTTATTAACCCGTGATAAAAGGGCAATATCTTTTGTTTTGCCGCTGTCGATACCAACTGCTCCTTCAATTCTTGGTATTATTGCTTTAGCACAGGGTATGTCAATAATAAGATTGTGTTCACAGTCACACATTAATGCTTTAGCCTCTAAGATTATTCCTAGGTCTTTAGCTTCTTTCAGTGTCGAAATTGATTTTAAAAAGCTTTTATTAGTGTTGCTGCCAATAAGCTTTCCTTCCGGTAAATATTTTTTCATCAAGTTGTCATTCCTTCCTTAAAGTTTAGACTTTTAGTATATTATGATTTAGTAGTCCGGATTAAATGTTTGGTTTTTATTTTTAACATTACATAAAGGTTATATATCTAATTCATATGAACTGTAAAACTTAATTATGCATTTTGATAAAATATGAGATAAATGAGAGGATTTGCTTTTTCGGCAAAGTTATGTTATACTAATTTCTTAGATTAATTCTTATCTGGATAGTGATTTGTCAGCGGAAAAGTTTAAATCAGAATTTTGCGTCTTGAACTTTTGGGATTGGAGTGATTGTTACGGATATTAGACCCAATGACATTTTGATTATGAAAAAGAAGCATCCATGCGGTGAAAATAAGATGTTTGTTTTGCGTTCGGGAATGGATTTTAAACTTAGGTGTGTAGGCTGCGGACGGGAGTTTATGGTTGCACGCTCTAAAGCAGAAAAGAATATAAAATCAGTTATCAGGGAAGAAGAAACATAGCTGTTTTATTAATTATTTATATCAGAAACAAATTATCAATTAGGAGAATTATTTATGTTTGAAAAGCTAAAAGCGTTAGAAGAAAGATACGAAGAAATTAACAACAAGCTCATGGACCCTGATATTATAAATGATCAGGCTTTATATACATCTCTTATGAAGGAGTATAAAAATATTACTCCTATAATTGAAAAATTCAGGGAGTATAAAAAGGCAAAAGCGTCTTTTGATGAAGCTGTTGAGCTTTTGGATGCAGGAGGTCTCGAAAAGGATTTTAAAGAAATGGTTCAGCTTCAGTATGATGAATCAAAAGAGCAGGAAGAGGTTTTGACAGAAGAACTTAAAATTCTTCTTTTGCCAAAAGACCCTAATGATGATAAGAATGTCATTATTGAGATAAGAGGCGGTGCAGGCGGTGAAGAAGCTTCACTTTTTGCAAATTCTCTTTACAGAATGTATACAATGTATTCTGAGAGCAAAGGCTGGAAGATTGAAGTTTTAAGTGCAAATGAAACTGAGCTTGGCGGATATAAAGAAATATCGTTCAGCATTCAGGGTGAAGGTGCATATTCAAGACTCAAGTATGAAAGCGGTGTGCACAGAGTTCAGAGAGTCCCTGAAACCGAGTCTCAGGGAAGAGTTCATACATCGACGGTAACAGTTGCTGTTTTGCCTGAGGCAGATGATGTTGAGTTTGAAATAAATGAAGCAACTGATTTGAAAATTGATGTTTTCAGAGCTTCAGGAGCAGGCGGACAGCACATAAATAAAACAGAATCAGCTGTAAGGATAACATATCTTCCAACAGGTCTTGTTGTTGAATGTCAGGATGAGCGAAGCCAGCATAAGAACAAAGAAAAGGCATTGAAGGTGTTGCGTTCAAAGCTTTACGAAGAACAGCAAAGGGCCCAGGAAACCGAAATTGCAGCAGTACGGCGTTCTCAGGTCGGAACAGGCGACCGTTCTGAAAGAATAAGAACATACAACTATCCTGAAGGAAGAGTTTCCGAGCATAGAATCGGACTTACGATTTACAGACTTGAACAATTTTTAAACGGAAATATGGACGAAGTAATCGATGCATTAGCTACAGCTGACCAGGCAGCAAAGCTTTCAATGCAGGAGGAAGGCAATTTATAAGAAACCGAGATGAGCATTTTATGAAAACGGAAGTTTTAACACCAACTGATGCAAACATACAATACTGTGCCGAGCTTTTAAAAAAAGGTGAGGTTGTCGGTATGCCGACAGAAACCGTATACGGACTTGCGGCAAACGCATTTGATGAGTATGCTGTAAAAAAGATTTTTAAGGCAAAAAAGCGTCCTGCCGACAATCCGCTGATTGTGCATATTGCTGATATTTCAATGTTGAAAGAGTTAGTTTTAGATACACCTGAGATGGGAATTAAAGTGTGTGAAAAATTCTGGCCGGGTCCTATTACAGTTGTTTTCCCCAAAAGTGATAAAATTCCTATGATCACAAGCGGAGGACTTGATACAGTGGGTATAAGATTTCCGTCAAATGAGGTTGCAAGAAAACTTATTATGGCAAGCGGATTTCCGCTTGCGGCACCGTCTGCTAATTTATCGGGAAGCCCAAGTCCCACAACAGCTTCTCATGTTTTTGATGATATGACCGGCAGTATTCCCGCAATTTTAGACGGGGGAAGCTGTTCAGTCGGTGTTGAATCGACAGTAATTTCAATTGAAAATGATATAATTAGGTTATTAAGACCCGGTAAGGTTTCTGTTGAGGATTTAAAGACTGTTACTCCGAATGTAATAATCGACAAAGGCGTTCTTGAAGTGATTTCAAATAATACGAAAGTAAAATCACCCGGTATGAAGTATAAACATTATTCGCCTAAAGCTGATGTAACGCTTGTGAGCGGTTCGGTTGAGTTTTTTGAAGAATATGTATCTAAACACAATTCAGACGGGACATATGCATTGATTTTTGACAGTGATAACATATCAAATGAAATTAAGGCTATAAAATACGGTGATAATAGCGAGCAGCAGGCCGAAAGAGTTTTTGCGGTTCTTAGAGAGCTTGACAAAATCGGTGCTGAAAGAGTTTATGCAAGATGTCCTCAGCTAGACGGTATCGGGCTTGCCGTATATAACAGAATGCTTCGTGCTGCGGCTTTTAAGGTGATAAAAGAAGGTGATTGATTGAAGCCATATATTGTCGGACTTACCGGACAAAGCGGAGCGGGTAAAACAACTGTATCTAAAACTTTTGAGAAGAACGGTTTTAATATTATAAATGCAGATTTGATTTCTCGGTATGTAACAACAGAAAATAAAGAATGTCTGTCAAAACTTAAAGCTGTTTTTTCTGATTACTTTGAAAAAGGTATATTAAATCGAAGAAAATTAGCTTCACTTGTTTTTTCGGACAGAAAAGAGCTCGAAAAATTGACTTCAATCACATATCCATATATAATTCGAGAAATTAACCGACGCATCAGCGAATTCAGTGATAACAGTATTATTTTAATTGATGCACCGACTCTTTTTGAAAGCGGTTTAAATGCCTGCTGTGATAAGATAGTCAGTGTTGTTTCAAGAGAGGATTTAAGACTTTATCGCATAATTAAGCGTGACAATATTTCAGAGTGTGAAGCCAGAAAAAGGTTTTCTTCACAAAAGTCTGAATGTTTTTTCAAAAAGAACAGTGATTTTTTAATTGAAAACAATAGCATTGAGCGGGATTTGATAAATAAAGCTATTAATACTGTGCAAAAAATTAAGGAGTTTTACTATGGCAAAAAAGAAACATAGAGGAAAAGGATTCTTTATTCTTTTATTATTTTTTGCTGTATTGGTTTTTGTTTTTTATAAAGCTTCTCCTTTTATTTTAAAAAAGTATGTTTATCCGAAAAAATATTCTGAATATGTTGAAAAATACAGTGAAGAATATAATATAGATGAAAACTTCATATATTCTGTAATCAAAACTGAAAGCGGTTTTAATCCGGATGCTGAGTCAAATGTTGGTGCTGTTGGATTAATGCAGCTTATGCCAATAGCTTATGAAGAGGTCAACAATAAAATCGAAAACGATTTAGAGCTTGAATATTCGGATATGTATACGCCCGAATATAATATTATGTATGGGTCTTGGTATTTGTCTTATTTGTACAAGCAATTTGGTTCATATGAGCTGACTATTGCAGCATATCATGCAGGAATGACCGAAGTGCAAAGATGGCTTGATGAGAAAATTCTTGACAAAGATGATTTGAACTTGGATAATATTCCCGATAACTTTTCAGACACAAGCCATTACATAAACAAGGTTATAAATGCGTATAAAGAATATAATAAATTATATAGATGACGGGAAAGGATGATTTTAATGTCAGAATCAAAAGTTAAAGATTTAAAAAAAGAACTGTTCAGCAAAAAGAAAAATGCAGTTTTTATTATGTCAGATGAGGAAATAAAACAAGCAGATGATTTTTGCACGAATTATATGAAGTTTCTTGACAGTGCTAAAACCGAAAGAGAAGCAGTATGTGAATCAATAAAGCTTTTAGAAGAGAATGGTTATAAAGAATATAATTTTGAAGATGATTTAAAGCCGGGCGACAAGATTTATATAAATAATCGCGGCAAGGCTATAATTGCAGCGATAATAGGAAGCGACGATGCTAATGAAGGTTTTAGAATTAATGCTGCTCACATTGATTCTCCTCGTCTTGATTTGAAGCAAAATCCTCTGTATGAAGATAATGAAATAGGTTTTTTCAAAACTCACTATTACGGAGGAATTAAAAAGTATCAGTGGACTGCAATTCCTCTTTCACTTCACGGAGTAATTATCAATTCAAAGAACGAAAAAATTTCCGTTAATATAGGTGAAGATGAGAACGACCCTGTTTTTTGCGTTTGTGACTTGCTTCCGCATTTAGCTTCACAGCAAATGAAGAGAACACTCTCAGAAGGTGTTAAGGGTGAAGAACTAAATATACTTATTGGCTCAAGACCTTTTAATGATGATAAAGAGTCAGAAATGGTTAAGCTTAATATTATCAGTATCCTCAATAAAAAATACGGCATCGTCGAAGAAGATTTTATATCTGCAGAGCTTGAAGCTGTGCCTTCATTCAAGGCTCGTGATATTGGATTTGACAGAAGTATGATAGGGTCATATGGTCAGGATGACAGAGTTTGTGCATATACAGCACTTAAAGCTCTTTTAGATTGCAATGGTGTCCCTAAGAAGACTGCCATTACTGTTTTAACTGATAAAGAGGAAACAGGAAGTGACGGTAATACCGGTCTTAACAGTTCTTATCTGAAATATTTTATTTTTGATTTGGCTCAAAAGCTCGGAGGAAATCCAACACAGGTTATCTCATCGTCTGAATGTTTATCAGCTGATGTAAATGCGGCTTTTGACCCTACTTTCCCTGATGTTTTGGAAATCAGAAATGCTTCAAAAATCAATTACGGAGTTTGTGTAACCAAATTTACCGGTGCCAGAGGAAAATCGGGAACTTCAGATGCTTCGGCTGAATTTGTTGCCAGAGTAAGAAATCTTTTAGATAGCAAGAATGTTATCTGGCAGACAGGCGAACTGGGAAAGGTTGATTTAGGCGGCGGCGGAACTGTTGCACAATATATAGCAAACCTTAATATTGATGTAATAGATGTGGGCGTTCCCGTACTTTCAATGCACGCACCTTTTGAAATAACATCAAAGATTGATACTTATATGGCATATAAGGCATTTAAGGTTTTTATTGAAGATTAATTAAACTGTTAAAAATGCATCTGCAAAAAAATTGCGGGTGCATTTTTTTTGCTTTTAAAATCGACATTTTTATTGAATAGCTTGGATTATAATAATTATGAAGCGTGGGGTGAGGCTGTTGAAATGTGTTTATGCAGATGTTTTGATGATAGTCAATATATATCTTACATATTTTTTTATTAAAATTCTGAGTTTGATTTTTCATATTAAAGCTAAAGCAAGGCGGATAGCTTTCGGATCGGTTATCGGCGGAATATCATCACTATTAATTTTGCTTCCGATAAACGATTTAATAATTACTTTGTTAAAGCTGATTGCAGTCATTATAATAATTCTTGTATGCGGATTTGCAAAAGATAAATATGATATGCTTAAGTTTTCTCTTACATATATACTTGTGAATATCATTTTTACCGGACTTTGTTTTGCTGTGTGGAAGCTTACACGAGGGAAAATGATATATGTCAAAAATTTTACTGTGTATTTTGATGTTTCATTGATATTGCTTATTATAGTTACTATTTTAGTTTATTTTATAATGACAATAGCCGATTACTTTTTAATTAACAGAAGAAATCAAACGGGTGTATATAAAATTTCTTTCAATTTATTTAATAAAGATTATTCGTTTGAGGGAATAGTTGATACCGGAAATAATTTGTACGATTATTTTTCAGGACGGTCAGTAATAATTTGCAAAAGCAATGAACTTGTCGGTTTATATAATGAACTTTTAAATCAGAATGTAAATACCGGTTTTAGACTTATACCTTTTTCTACGATTTCAGGGAGGAATCTTATACCTATTAAATCCATGAAAGAAGTAAAGATAACTGACGGAAGCGGTAAATCGAAAAATGTAAGAGTTTGCATAGGTATTATTGAGAGCGAAAAAGAAGAACATCAGGCAATATTTAACCCAAGCATTTTAAGTTAGATTTAAAGGAGAAGGAATATGAGACTCGGTTTAATTATAAATAAAATATTCAGCAGGATTACTGTATTTTTAAATAGAAACAGAAAATTCATAAACTATATAAACGGTTCAGAATCCCTACCGCCGCCGCTGACGGCAAAGGAAGAGCAAAAAGCTTTTGAGCAAATAAAAAATAACGACAAAAGGGGAAGAGAAACTTTAATTGTTCACAATTTAAGACTCGTTGTTTATATAGCAAAAAAGTTTGAATCAACAGGTATAGGCATTGAAGATTTGATTTCAATAGGGACTATTGGACTGATTAAAGCTGTAAATACTTTTCAGGTAGATAAAAACATAAAGCTTGCTACATATGCGTCACGCTGCATTGAAAATGAAATATTAATGTTTTTGCGGAAATCAAATCAGTATCGAAATGACATTTCAATCGATGAACCATTGAATGTTGACTGGGACGGAAATGAACTTTTGCTTTCAGATATTCTCGGTACTGATGAAGATATAGTAATAAGAGGAATTGAAAATGAAGTTGAGCGTGAACTTGTATTAATTGAAATTGATAAACTTCAAGAAAGAGAAAAGCAAATAATGAAAATGCGTTTTGGGCTTTTAGGTGAAAAAGAAATGACGCAAAAGGAAGTTGCAGATATTGTGGGAATCTCTCAGTCATATATATCAAGACTTGAAAAACGAATTCTTAAAAACATAAGAGAAAATCTAGAAAAAATATGTTAGCACTTAAAAAGTTGCACGCTAGCACTCTTATATAAAGAGTGCTAAATTTTACACTTTGAACATAATATTATCACAATTTCAACATAAATATCGAATATTATATAGTTGTTGAAAGAAAAGAAGTGATACCAATGAACAAGTATATTTAAACAACGTATACAAATAACAAAAAAGAAAACAATATTAATGAGAATTCTAAGGAGGAATTAATTATGTTATACGGATTAACACCATTTGAAAGAAGCACATATGATTTATTCAATGTTTTTCATGAATTTGAAAAAGACTTTTGGGGTACTAAATCAACAAATGATTTAAAGGCATGCAGGACTGACATTTGCGATAAGGGAGACAAATTTGTTCTTGAAGCTGAGCTGCCTGGTTTTTCTAAAGAAGATATCAATATTGATATAAAAGGCGATCGTTTAACTTTGACTGCATCTCATAACTCTGAGAGTGAAGATAAGGATAAAGACGGTAAATATATTTGCAGAGAGCGTTCTTTTGGCTCATATCAAAGAAGTTATGATATTTCAAATATTGATGCTAATGCTATTTCAGCAGAATATAAAAACGGAATTCTGACTCTTGATTTGCCTAAGAAGGCTAAAACAGAGCCTGAATCAAGAAGACTGGAAATCAAATAATATTTTATTACAATACTTCCTTATACTTTTCAGAAAGACCTGCCATTAAATATGGCAGGTCTTTCTTTTATACTCATAACTGATTGTATACAAGCCTCAGATATATAATATTTATGATATAAATAAGTTTTAAGTCTAATTTTCACCAAAAACTGTTGCATTTTACCAAAAAATATTATATAATGATGATGTACAAATGTGACTAAACTTCTCGAGAATTTAGAATAAATATCAGAGGAGTTTTTCTCATGCAAATTAATAATTTTAATGCTAATAAAGAACTGTATCGTGAGTTTCTTATAAAAAAAGAGCTTAGTGAAAAAACTGTCATAAAATATCTTCGTGACAGCGAGCGTTTTAATGCTGCGATGGGTGCAAACACAATTGATTATAAAGCAGTAAATGAATATAAGAATACACTTATTAAACGGTATAAAAGTGCAACGGTTAATTCTTATTTAATATCTGTTAATCATTATTTATCATGGTGCGGAAGAAAAGATTTATGTGTATCTCTTATTAAGTGCCAGCGGTCATATTTTTCTGATTATGAGTTTTCAGCGGAGGAATATCATGCAATGCTTGATTATGCAAAAAAATCAGAAAATGTTAAATGGTATGTTATTATGAGATGTCTCGGCAGCATGGGTATTCGTGTCGGTGAATTAAAATTTATTACATATGAATCTATAATTGACAGTTGTGCAGAAGTTTTGTTTAAAGGAAAACTAAGGACGATTCTTATTCCTAAAACTTTGAGGGCACAGCTTATTTCTTATTGTAAATTCTGCTGTATTAAAGGCGGTTCGGTTTTTCTTAACAAAAAAGGTACAGCACCGATTAATCCTTCGGTTGTTTGGCGTAATTTAAAAAGAATTGCCAATGCCTGCGGAATAGATAAAGATAAAGTATTCCCGCACAACTTTCGTCATATGTTTGCCAGGGTTTATATGGACACTTATCATAATATTGTTGATTTAGCTGATATTCTCGGACACAGTTCAATTGAAACAACAAGAATATATACAAAGACATCAAAAGATATTCAAAGAAATAAAATTGAGCAGCTTGATTTATAAAATGCAATATAATACAACAGTTTATTGCATTTGTCAAGTATCTGCTAAAAAAAATTTTTAATATTTTGCATTTTTGCCCTATAAAGAGTTTTTTTGCTCTTTATAGGGCTTTTGTTTTCGCAGATTTAAGCGAAAAGTGCAATATAATGTTGTATTATATGACTATGGTACCATAAATAAAAAAAATCAGAAGGTAATTTCATAACAAAAACTAATTTATAATCAGAATGTTTTAATAGATTACCGGCTGATAAAATTATTAAAGAAAAATTAGGAGGAATTTAATATGTTTAATCCTGCAGACGAGGTATCGTCAATTAATTTCAGTGCAATCATCGGAGGTGCACTGAACGCGGTTGTAAATGCACAGCGTGAGTCAGCCGATACAACTGTAAATTTTATAAGAAGAGTTGGTTTTAAACCGGGTGAGATTGATGCTCAGACCGGTCAGGAGGTTGGAGTAGGAGAGCCTATATGTGTTTCGTTTGCATATGACAAAGAAGTGTCTCCGTCATATACTCAAACTGTCAGAAGTGTAACAGTCAATGTTGAGGATAAAGGAAATGGATATGATGCTGATAAGCCTGTTATACTCACAATAGACGGACATGAAATTGATGGCGTAAAGTATGAGATTAACGACGGAAAAATAGAGAGTGTTACTTTAACTACAATTCCATCAGAGGATTACATAAAAGACGGTGCTGAAGTTATTGCATTGCAGAAGAATGAGAACGGACAGAATAATGTATCAGCTAAGCTAACGCTCTCAGTTAAGAACAAAGAAGCTATTGTTCCGGCAGAATATCAGAAGATGCAGATTGATGTGCCTATTCTTACTATGATGCCGATTCCGTTTATTAAAGTTGAAAATGCAGATATTGAATTCAATGTCAAAATTAATTCTGTATCAAATTCAAACAGCTATGAAAAGTCAAACAGTGATATAACGAATAAAACTAATTTCGGCTATAAAGGCTGGGGATTTAATGCGAATACCAGTCTTAATGCGTCCTTTTCAAACCAGAAATCAACTTCTTCAAACGAAGAGGTAAAAAAAGATTATTCACTGAATATGAAGATTCATGCGGTACAGGATGATATGCCGGCAGGTATGTCAAGGATTCTTGATATTCTTGAAGAATCAATTATTACTAAAAATGTTACGGTTAAGGATGATACAAATACTAACTAGTCTTATTCATGTTAAATTTTAAAAAACTGATTTCTCCGCCAAAACAGAGATTTTGATATTCAACAACTCAATACAGGCGGAGAAATAAAGTTTGGAAGAATGATTTAATTTATGTATGTATTTGATTTTGATATCTGATTGATTATTCACTAGCATAAAATCAAATTTTAAGGAGGAATAATATGGTTAAGTTAAGCGAATTTATAGGAGGTTTGGTATCCGGTGTTTCAGAAGCCCGTAAGATTGCAGATTCCAATTCGGTGACTTTGAGTCAGGGTTATCACGCAGATCCTTTTCTAAAAGGCATGCCCGTTCCGCATTATACAATCGAAGAAGCAGAAATTAAGGTGCCTATTTCGATAAAAGGAGTTGTTTCAGGAAGCAAGGAAAAAATTCTGATTCAATCATTTATACTTAGTGCGATAAAACTCAAAATGCCGCAGCTTCTTAATAATCAGTTTTTAATGTATTATGTTGATAAGAAAAAAGCCGATAAACAAAAAGAGGATGAAAAGCAGCAAGCAGCGGTATCAATTGAAAATTCAGATACATCGTCTGATGTTCAATCTCTTGAAGAGAGTACCGTTGAAATCAGTGACGCTTTGCGTAAAAGATATGCAAAATCTTCAAATAAAATAGCGAAAAATATTGAAGAACCGATGAACGCTTTTTTGAGCACAGCAAATTTTGAAATAATAAAACTTTTAGATATTAAAGATAAATTTGTGGAACTTTTGAAAAATGAAATTAGATATGAATTTTCATCATATGCGCCAGCCAGCCAGCCGGTAACAGAAGATAAATTAGATGAATTTGCACAGGAAATCGGTACGGGTATGTTTTTTGAATTCAAGCATTTTTCCGATGATGACAGAGGCATATTTGTTGAACCGAACACAGGAAAAATGAACGAATATGCCGATAAAAATAATTTAGTTTATATGACTATTAAAGTCAAAGAACAAGACCTTGACCTTGTTGTTGAGGATACAGACGGAAGCAGTTCTCAGAGATTTTTATCACTGAATTAAAATCAGAAAGGATAAAGCTATGATAATTATTCCGATTATTGAAAGTATGGACAGCATATTGAGTGAGATGAGCGGCCTTATAAACATGATGGACAAAAATACGGGCCAGATTAAAAGCGAAAGTATAAAATTCATAAAAAAACTTGAGTTGTCTGCCGAAAAATTTCGGCTTCCGATTGCAGGTGAGCTTTCTGTAATACGGGGAAAGCTATTATGCGGTGAATCTGAAGCTGCTAACTCAACAGTTTATATTAACAGAAAGGAAAGAAGAATTCAAAAGCGACGCTTTATACTTGAACAGCTGGAAGCCGGTTATAATTGCGTAAATGGATATTTAGCAGAAAGCCGTAGAATTTTTGTAGAGTGTGAAAGGACTGCTTGTCAGATTACAGTCGGTCTTATGGCTAAAGGATTGTTGAAAGATTATGATGTAAAGAATATTTCAGGAAAGACGCTGATTAAGCTGGCTTCAAACGACTCTGATTTTGCACCTGCAGTTGTGCAGGTTACCGGTCTTATCGGTGCTTTAAACACAAATATTATTTTTGAAAAAACTATGTCCCTTACAGGACTATATAACAAGGAGGAATAAAAATGAAAATTAAATTTTTACCGTTTTTAAATGACAATGATGGAAAGTTATGGAGAGAAAAACTTGAAAATGAATTTATGTCGCAGCAGGAAGTAAAGGATATTACCAAAGAAATTAACGAGCTGAGAAACTCTAAACCGGACATATTAAAAACATATGATGAAAAATATAAAAATTCTGCACCGGCAGAACGTAAAAAGGTTTTGAGAGAGAAGGAATCGGTTTCCACACCGGAAGTTGTTGATTATTATAAAAGACTGCGCAGCTTGAAAGAAGAACGTCAGCAAAATTGGATTAAATACCTTATGAACAGAGTGGCAGAAGTTTTCGAACAAAAGCTGATAAAGCTAAAAGATGATGAAAAGGAAAAAAGCAAAACAACAATTGTTGCTGCACTACCTGAATTTTTCTGGTGTGATATTAATGATAATGCCAAACATTCAGACCGTTCTGATATTATTAACTATCAGAAACCGATTTATATTAATAACATTGCATCAATTTTTTGTGCTGAAAATGAAATTTCAAAATTGACAAAGGATTATCCTAATCTTATATTTTTTGCAGGTACCGTGAAGTGGAAAGTTCCCGTAAATGAGGATCGCAGTCAGGAAGATACATATAATACTTTGTTTATTTATAATTCAGGTGATTTACCGATAATGTGGGGTAAGCATCATTTTTCAGCTATCGATGGTTTTTCATCTGTTAATTTCAGATACACTGGTTTAAATGTAAAAAGAGAGGTTTTTGACATAAAAAGCGGAGGGGAAATAAAAGGAGGTCATCCTAAAATTACTTTTAACGGAATAGATTTTGTATATGATATTTGTTTGGACTTTATTTCGAATAAAGACGGTTTTGCAGGAGGACCTTTGTCAAAAGACATTTGCAGTAATATATCTTTAAATAATCCTGTAAATGTTCTTATTGCGGGAGGTATGTGGTTTTACAACAACACGGCAGCACTTAATGCGGTAGCAAATATGCCTTCGGAAGTTGTATTAAGATGCGATGCAAATGCGGATAATAGAGGTTGCAATTCAGAAATATATTGCAAGAGCGGCGGCAATATACTTAATAAAAAAATTGCTAACGATTTTATCGGTGACATGGAAATTAATATTCCTTAAAGAAAGGGTTTGATAATATGATTTATAAAGACTGTTTAGGCAAACGGCTGGGTAATTTTAATTCGAATTTTTATAATGACGGAATTCGAGGTCAGTGTGTATGGTATGTAAGAGGCAGGGCAAAAGAGAAGCTCGGCGTAGATACAAAAATCCGCGGAGATGCAAAAACATGGTATACACAGGCTAAATTTAAGGGTAAAAAACTTAAAAGTAACAGTATAGCTTGTTTTAACGGAGGTTCATTCGGTCATGTGATTTATGTTGAGAGTGTCGAAAATAATACAGTTTACTATACTGAAGCTAATGTCGGAGGAATAGACGGAGTTTTAAAATCAGCTTCAGTTACATCTTTCACAAGCAAAAACGGATACCAAGGATGTATATATCTTGAAGAATACAAATCTGCTCCTGTAAAATCAAAATACGGAACTGCTGTTACAACTGCACCGTTAAACTATAGAAAAAATCCCGGCGGAAATATATCCGGAACTCTTTCAGAAGGTGAAATTGTAGCTTTTGCTGATTCGTCAAAGATTTCTAAAGACGGTTATATATGGCGCAAAATTTATGTTAACGGAAAAGTTTATTATGCAGCTGATAAATATCTGAAATAAATTGGAAAATATATGTCTGTAATAACAATTTTTAATTCCGGTAATAAAAATCAGCAAATATTTATACAAGCTGAACCAAAAACAGAACAATCATTTGATTGGAAGCCATTTCAAACTAAGACGTATTACGATTTTAATTATAATGATGTTAAGAACGGCCTTATAAAAAATGGGACACATATCGGAAGTAAACCGGATTATTTCTCGCTTGAAAATTACAACCGCATTCGTTTTGAAGAAAAAGATAAGGCTTTTAAAGTTTATGATATTCACATTACTCTTTACAAGGAAAATGAAGTAATAAATGAGCCGTCGATTTTAGTCATCAGTTTTTATGCAAATAATAATGTAAAAAAGTTATATGAAAAATTACAAAGAAAATATTGCAAATATAAATGACAGCATGTTTTAAGTTAGTGTATTCATACCAAACACGAAATAAACATTACCAAACATGAAAAATATATTGACAAATAATAAAAAATATGCAATATAAGTAAAAAGATGATTAAAATTGTAGATGACAGTCGAAATAAGACACTATAACTATTAATCATCAAAAGGAGGTAATGTATGTTAAAAAGAAGATTAGCAAAAAGGCTTTGCACAATCATTACAGCAATTGTCTTGGTTATTTCAATGATACCTATGGGTATAATTAATCTAAGTGCTGACCAGACTCTTTTGGGTTATAAAGGTCCGTACTTAGATGACGATGAGCATGTTGCAACTTATATGAGAAAAGACTATTTCAAGCAAGGCTCATTCGAGATTCAGTTCATGTACGATGCCGTTGGAACACCAAGCAGTTCAGCAGCGTCAGAGGGCTTTAATGATACCTTTGAATTTGTTGTATTTGATACAAACAACGGAGGTATGAAAAAAACAAAGATAGGTCCGAACGGTTATGACAAAACCGGTACAGTCAAGCCTGTAAAAGATAAAGTCTATAAGGTGACAGTTCCTATTTCGGTAATCGAAAATAAACTGTTATCAGGACAGGCATATGGAATAATGCTTCAAACAGGGGGAATAGGCACTTCAATTGTGTCGGTTGCTTCACTTAAGTATATAAGCAGTAATACACCTTATGTTCAAAAAGAATTTACAGCAACAGGTTCATGGAGCAAGGGGAACTCAGGAACAATGACAGTAAGTCCGAAAGGTGCGGCGATTGTTAAGCCCGGTGTTTCGGACATAGAGGTATCGGCTGTTGATTTCGGCGGATGGACAAACCCGACAGTAGAAGTCACGGTTACATACCCGCAGGCAAAAAATAATGTTCAGGCTGAAATTTTAGTAAACGGCAAACCTGTTAAAAGTAATTATGTAAATGCAAAAGCAGGTACATATACATACAGCACAAAGCTTCCTTTGTCAGCTTCATCTTTCACAGCATGCTATGACGGATGTTCTGTTACGAGGATTAAAGTAAAAAATGAATATTACAACAGTGAAGCTTATATGCAAGCACAGATTGACAAAGCCGCTACAACAGGTCAATATTTAGGTATGCCTGTGTTTTTAGGTGAATATTGGTATATATCTGAAGAAGAAGCTGATGCAAGCGTAAATTATTATAGTCAGTTGAATTATTTTTCTGCTGAAACAGGCTTGGCAACTGTATTGGATAGAGTTTCATAATGATAGGAGTATAATTAAATATGAAACTTAAGACTAAATTACAACGGAGGTATAAAATGAAAATTATAAAGAAACTGATATCTGTAACATTAATGCTGGCAATTTTAATTGCGGCAGTTCCGGTGATTGAAACAAACGCTTTATCAACACCGTCAATCAAACTTGTGTCCAAAACATCATCGACTGTTACTTTTGATGTTGTTTACCCTAATCAGAATGCATGGGGTAACAGATTAGAGATATGCAATTTGAATAATCAATCATGGAAAGAAATACAACCTAAATTTTATATGAAAAACGGACGATACACGTTTACCGGTTTGGAATACGGAACACCGTATTGCGGTCGTCTTACATACTATGATGAAAAAGCCGGATGGAAAGTAGTAGATTTGCATGTTACAACAGTGGGTTATAACAAGACAGGCAGAAATATAAAAGTTGATTTAGCTGATAGTTATTTGAAAGGAAGCATAACACCTGAAAATTTAACTAGATGGATAAAGCATTTAGATGCCGCTTATGATGCCTATTATGATTTAGTCGGAACTAAGCCGGCTAACGGTGAAAAAATTTCAATAGTAGCTTCTGATGAAAATTATGGAGCCCTATGGGTTTACAGCGGAAGACCTACAATATATTGGCAGAAGAATTGTATTAAAGATGGATTGAAACCAGTTAATGACTATGATGATTGGTCATTTGGTGTTTTGCATGAGCTTGGTCATTTGTTCGATATTGACGGCCGTTGGAACTTTGATGCTGAATTTTGGGCAAATACAAAAATGATTTATGTGCTTGAATCCTTGAACGCAAGAGTTTTGGTGAATAACAAAATTCGCGTCGGTGGTGAAATAGTTCAGTATTATTATTCTGAATCACCTTATGGTTCATATATTAATACGTTAGGGAAATCAGATCCTACATTTTCCGGAGATGCTTTGACATATATGTTTATACAGCTGAAAAATCAAGTTGGTTGGAATGCATTTAAATCTGCCTTCAGATTTATAAATGATAAAAAGATCAGTGTTCCTCAAAGCAATAAATTCTATATGTTCATGTCAATATTAGGGGATTATACTAACGGTTATGATCCGTTATCTGTATTTACCAATAAGCAATTAAATGTTATTAAAGCAGCTGTTGCATAACAAATATTAAAATATAATTATATGCCACAAAATATGACACAAATTCAATTAGGTGCCGTATAATTGGGACTGGATAACGATT
>UQYQ01000016.1 GCA_900545345.1 uncultured Ruminococcus sp. | reverse complement strand
TGCGGGCATAGCTCATCTGGTAGAGCGCCACCTTGCCAAGGTGGAGGTAGCGAGTTCGAGCCTCGTTGCCCGCTCCAGCTAAATAATTTTAAGGCGCTATAGCCAAGTGGTAAGGCGTAGGTCTGCAACACCTTGATCCCCGGTTCAAATCCGGGTGGCGCCTCCAAAATTGTTGGGCAAGCTTTTCAGCTGAGAAGTTTGCCTTTTTATTTTAATAAAATTTTTGCTGCATTAAATAAAATTTAAGTATTGACAAAAATGAAATATTGTTGTATAATTAATGAGTTGATTTTTATAAGTTAATATTTTGCCGCTGTGGTGGAATAGGCAGACACAAGGGACTTAAAATCCCTCGGAGTAACATCCGTGCCGGTTCAAGTCCGGCCAGCGGCACCAAAGCATTCAAACCCGAACCTTTTACCAATCGGTGAAACGTTCGGGTTTGTTGTTTTTTTCAATGAAACTGCGTAGTTAAAAAATGACGGCGGTACGGGTGAAAACCCGTACCGCCGTTATTTATTTATTGCTTTTTTCAGATTGTTTCTTTTTCCACTGTTCAAATTCTTGTCTGCCTTCTTCGGATTCAAAGAAGTCTAATATGTCCGGCAGGAAGCATTTTGCCAATGCTTCAATTTCATCTTCAGGTATGTGGGATTTGAGAATGATTTTAACCTCTCTGCCCACTTATCTCCTCCTTATTCTTTGTAAATATTCGTCACCGACAACCGATGATGTCCCAAGCCCTCGCTGAGCTTCTGTTGTCTTCTCGGATCGTTCTTCAGGCGTTTGTCCCGTTCCTGCGTGTAGGTATGTCGAAGTCCGTGAAAGACAATGTTTTCAACCCGTGGCTTCTTGCCGGGTTTGACCGTTTGCTGACGGTTCGGATCTGTAAACCTTTTGCGGTTATTGTAAATCCAGTTCTCAATAGACTTCTTTTCCCTCATCGGACCGTATTTGATTGTCTTGCTCAGAATAAAATCGCCATCCATCAACCCTTTTGCTTTGGCGTCGTGGTACAGGCGTTGCAGAAGTTCCTTCTGTTCTTCAGTTTCAATCGGGACAAACCGTATCTGACCGCCCTTACCCTTGATTTCCAGACCGCCCCAGCCAAGTGCAGATTTTACATCTCCGACCTTGAACTGACAGGCTTCGATAATCCGAAGACCCAATTTCTCTCCGAGTTCAATAGTATCCCGGACATCGAATCTTCCCATCGTTTCGGCAAGCTCCTTTACTCTTTGAATTTCATGAGGCAGCCATGCGCGGTTGTACTTTGTCGGTTCGCGCTTCGGCAGATTCAGTTCCTTGTTTTCAGGCATCTTGTATTTACACCCTGCATACTCACAATACTGGCGCAGACCTGTAAGCTCGGTATAAACCGTATTTAGTTCTTTTGTTGTTTTCCAATACGCTGTAACTTCACGGAAATGCTTTGGATGAAAGTTGGCGAATTTCTGTAAATTACAGGTGCCGGCGATATAATCACAGGCATAGCAGGCGGCCTGATAGTATCGCTTGCGGGTTGCTTTGCTGCCATGTCTGTCCTTTTTGTAAATGGCGGTCACCTGTATTCGCAGATTCATACGCTTATTCATCAATTTCAGCTCTTGTTCGGGCGTTAGTTCCCGGACTTTGGACTTTGTTTCTTCAAGCTGGATTTTGTATTCTTCAGCAGAATACTTTTCCCACGGCTTGTCGAAGGCTTGATCAAGAATGTTTGTCAGCTTTGAGCTATTGCTCATTTGCATCATCTCCTTTAAAAATTTTACCTTTTCAATTAAGGCATAGAGATGATGAAATACGGCATTTCATTTGGCAAGTAAATTGCACAACATTTTTATAGGGCAAAAAATTCGGCGGCGACAGGAGATTTTTCTCCTGTCGCCGCCTTTGAAAATGTGGATCATATTTTTGCGGTCATTCCGAAGCATATATCATATCTTTCTGAAACGGTATGTATTTTGAAAACGCATCATTCTGAAAGGACGATCATAAATCATATCGAAACGAAAGGTTTGCAATCTGATACGAATCTTTTAGAGGGATATTTTCAGCCGACTGTTTGATGTTTAATGACAGGTTCTCTTTGAATGCTTATCATTGAACATCAAACAGTCGGAACGCGCCGCAGGCGTGCAAATACAAATCTATTATAAATCCTGAGTGACTTCCGAAAAGTATATCATATTAAATTATCATTCCGAAGTATAAGTTCATTTATCATATGGAACGGCATATCATAATGCGGCAAGGCATAGTTTACCCATTGGCAGTTTCAGCGACTTTACCTGCCGTTTCTCCCGTTTTCGTTTCTTGTAATCCCGGAATGCCTTGCCGCACGGCTTCTCGGACGCTTCCTCGCCGCCGTTTCTATCTTGCTGTCGCCCGATAGAAACGGCGACAAAAGGAAGGTCATAAATCATATTGGAAAGATAATCATTATCATATCGAAAGGATGGGATAATTCCGAAGAGTAAAATCATTTAAAAATCATCATCCCGAAAAGAAGGTCATTCCTCTTCATCGCAGAGAACAATATGAAATTGTAAAATAGGTTAGGACTATGGACTCATCTTCCCATTAGAGAAGACTGCCCCAGCGCACCTCTGCATAACAGAGTGTCAGACAAATCTGACTGCGCAATGCCGATACAGATCATAAATCTGCCGCCTTCATAGAAAGCGTTCGGCAGGGATTTGTTGTGACAACGGAAATCCCGGAAACATTGCCGCACAAAGCTCCTGTACGGTGGAGGTGCGATAAATGTCCATCTATCGCTGACGGTTGGCTGCTTGCAGATTCTTCTTGTACAATCTTTTTCCTTCTAAATCTGCTCTCTTTCGGTCACACACAGCCCTGCAATCGAATGCTGTTTTGCTCAACCACTTTCTGATATTGCTGTTTTGAGCATTGAAATTCCTCCTTACTTTATTACAGATTCCACCTTTGTATATATCAAAAGGTACGCCTACAATATTGCAGGCGTACCGATAAAATGCAAGTAAACATAAGAATGAGCAGTAAACTTGAAAAAATGATAGGTTTATGTTATAATAGTAGCAACCTTTTGAAAGGAGAACGGCAGAATAATGTCACTGGGTGAGTTAGTACGGAATATGCGTAAAAGGGCGCTTCTATCACAAGAAGAGTTTGCTAAACTGCTGAATGTATCTGTGGGTACGATAAATCGCTGGGAAAACGGAAAAACCAAGCCGAATATTACGGCTATGAAGAAAATCAAGGCTTATTGCGAAACCAGGGGTTTCCCTTTTGAAGAAATAGAGTCTGAATGGCTTAAAGATAAGGAGTAATATCAATGGCTGACATAAAGAAAGATCAGGAGCGGGACGAGTTGTTCCGCACAATATATAAAATTGCTACCGATCTTGTTCACGCGGGGCATGTGTCCGAGTGGGACTTTAAATCTTATGTTCTCGGAACAATGTTTTACCGCTATATTTCCGAGAATTTTGCCGCCTATATCAATGCAGGCGAACATGCCGCCGGTAATACAGGTTTTGATTATGCAAAGATGTCCGATGAGGAGGCAGAATCTGCTCGTGAGGGCTTAGTGCAGGAAAAGGGCTTTTTCATCTTGCCGAGCGAGCTTTTCTGCAATGTCCGTGCCCGTGCGGATAAGGACGAAAACCTAAACGAAACCTTAGAGCGTGTTTTTAACCACATTGAGAGCAGCGCCGCCAGTGGGGATGCGGAAAATGATTTTGCCGGACTGTTTGACGATTTCGATGTAAACAGTAAATCTATCGGTGAAACGGTAGCCAAGAGAAACAAGGTGCTTGCAGAGCTTTTGAACGGCGTGGAAAAAATGCCGTTGTTTCAGGCGGACGGCATTAACCCCGATCTGTTCGGCGACGCATATGAATATCTGATGGGTATGTACGCCGCCAACGCAGGCAAAAAGGGAGGTCAGTATTTTACTCCTGCCGATGTTTCCGAACTGCTAGCCCGACTCGGTACGATTGGCAAGACGAGAATCAACAAGGTATATGACCCCGCCTGCGGTTCGGGTTCGCTTCTGTTGAAAGTGGAAAAGGTTTTGGGTAAAGACAATATTGAACAAGGATTTTTCGGACAAGAGATCGACCTGACTACATATAACCTTTGCCGTATCAATATGTTCCTTCACAATATCGACTTTGATAAATTCAGCATCGTGCGTGAAGATACGCTTCTCAGTCCTCAGCATTGGGACGACCAGCCCTTTGAACTTATCGTTTCCAATCCGCCTTTCTCTGTTCCGTGGGAGGGGGATAAAAATCCGCTGTTAATAAACGATATTCGCTTTTCTCCCGCAGGTGTGCTTGCTCCTGCATCAAAAGGCGATATGGCGTTTATTATGCACAGCCTTTCCTGGCTTGCGAATAACGGAGCGGCGGCGATCGTCTGTTTCCCCGGTATTATGTACCGCGGCGGCGCGGAGCAAAAAATCCGCAAATACCTTGTGGATAACAACTATGTGGACGCTATCATTCAACTGCCGTCAAATCTCTTTCTCAATGTCACTATATCTGTTGATATTATGCTTTTGAAAAAGAATAAAACGGATAATTCCATTCTGTTTGTGGATGCTTCACGGGAATTTGTAAAAGTGACGAAAAATAACCGACTTTCCGAAGCGAACATTCAGCGTATCATTACCGCCGCCGCGGACAGAAAGGATGAGCAGTATTTCAGCCGCCTTGTGCCAAATAATGAGGTGGGCAACGAGCAGAACGCCTATAACCTTTCGGTTTCCACCTATGTAGAAGCAGAGGACACGCGAGAAAAGATTGATATTGTAAAGCTGAATGCGGAAATTGCCGAGATTGTGGCACGGGAACAGGTGCTGCGAGATGAGATTGATAGGATTATTGCAGAAATTGAGAGGTAATAGGATTTAATGGAAGAATTGAGAAATCTAAATGATTTGAATCGAGGAATCCATAAACAATGGATTTGGGGCAACAAGGACAACTTTTACCGAAGCTGTGATTACTTGCAAAAAATCAACTACAGCATTCAAGACTTAAATAAAGAAATAAAAAATTTATCTGAAACAACAATGAAAGAAGTTGTATATGTCATCGTTTTAGTTGACTGGATTTGTGAAGCTGTCGATTCGGTTCATAAGATGTTGAGAAAAGAAGTAATCAAATTTCTTAATATCAACGATGATGCAGGACTTGAACAGGCAAAACAATATTTTAAGGCTATTCGTTCATTTGTTGTTGCGCATCCGTTGAATACTGATCGCCATAAGGCCTTTGGTATGGATGGGGATTTGATCTGCGTAGATATTAGAAATCGTACATCAAAACTTGTTGAGACCTGTTCCAATTCAAACGACTGGTATTTTTTAAATCTCGATGGGCTACAAAAAAATGCACAGGATGCATCATCGGACTTTGTCCTATATGTTTATTCGCAGAAAATGGATCAGATGAGATACTTCAAATATATAAGAGCAGATTTTTCAGATTTGTATTATGTGGCAAAATTGCAAATAGAACGGTTGTATGCACTTGATTTTAAATTGAGCAAATTAACAAAGAAGAAGGTAGGCATACAATGACTAAACTTGAGCAACTGATACAGAAACTTTGCCCTGACGGGGTGGCTACTCTCCCACTGGAGCAATGTTGCAATATACTCGACAGGAAGAGAAAACCCGTTACAAAATCCGCCAGAGAAACGGGACAATATCCGTATTACGGGGCGAATGGGATTCAAGATTATGTTTCCGATTATATTTTTGATGGAACCTTTGTTTTAGTCGGTGAAGATGGGAGCGTAATTACGAGTGCCGGAACACCTGTTGTGACTTGGGCAGAGGGCAAAATTTGGGTTAATAATCACGCCCACATCATTGAAGAAAAAGAGGAGATACTTCTCCGGTATTTGTATCATTATCTCCAGACCATTGATGTAATCCCGTTAATTCATGGGAATATTCCCAAACTTACGGGCGGAGATTTCAAAGCTTTACAAATCCCAGTTCCACCTCTACCTGTTCAGCGTGAAATTGTCCGTATATTGGACAATTTCACAGAGCTTACGGCAGAGCTTACGGCAGAGCTTATGGCGAGAAAAAAACAGTATGAGTATTATAGAAAACAATTGTTATCTTTTGATAATACGGTGAAATATATGAAAATCGGAGATTTAGGAAAAGTCTCGATGTGCAAACGAATTATGAAAAATGAAACAAGTTCAGAAGGCGATGTCCCATTTTATAAAATAGGAACTTTTGGCGGTATAGCTAATGCTTATATTTCCGAAGAAACCTTTGAAAAATACAAGTCGAACTATTCATATCCGAAAAAAGGCGACATTTTAATATCTGCAGCAGGTACTATAGGTAGAACTGTTATCTTTGACGGAGAACCCGCATATTTTCAAGATTCCAATATTGTATGGATTGATAACGATGAAAGTATTGTTTTGAACAGTTTTCTCTACTATTATTATCAACTGCAACCTTGGCAAGTTTCTGAGGGTGGCACAATAGCAAGGTTATATAATGACAATATCAGCAAAACAAAAATTCCTGCTCCTCCTATAGAAGAGCAACAACGTATTATTGACATCCTTGACCGTTTTGACAAACTCTGCAATGACATTTCAAGCGGTCTGCCCGCTGAAATTGAAGCACGGCAAAAGCAATACGAGTATTATAGAGACAAGCTATTGACATTCCAAGAGGCGAAAATATGATAGACATAACAATGCGTGCAAAATTGCTTCCTGCTCCATACATAATCAAAAACTTTGTTGGCGGCGAGGATAACTGCAACTATGAAATTTATCTTCTTGAACTTTTAAACAGTTCAGCATGGTTTTCCGCTTGCTATCCAGGCAGATTTACTAAGCCAAGTTCAGAATCCCATGGTGAATGTGATGCAATCAATCAAATTTATCAGATTGACTTTAAGTTGTTAGCGAGCAAAACCGCTTTACAAGCACGCAGTGTTCTTTCCAGTCAAGTTCATAAAATGGGGCAAGGGATGATAGGATTTGGCAGCAGTAAACTTCCAGAAGGAAAAATACAAGCTACAAGGCTGTTTGCTGCTTTTCGAGGAAAGTCTCTGATTGATTTATATCGTATTCGGGGAAACGAAACAAAAGTTTATGGTGTTGAAAATGACATCTTAACATCAATAAAGATGTTGGAAACAAAGAAAAATCTATTGCTGTTTTTCCCTTATGAGTTTACTTTCGATCAATATCATAACCATGAGGAGGCAATGGGAAGTATTAGCGAAGCACTTACAGAAGACTTCCATGTTGCTTTTGAATATCGTGATAGTCAGATACAGAGCCGGTATGATACATTTATGACTTGTATTTATGAGCATTCCTTTTTGATTTTTTCGGTCAAGAATCAGGTTTTAAAACTGATCGATACGGTAGGAATAGAGAAAGTTTCGACTTTCTTGCGATTGAGTGAATATACAGATTGGTGGGGATAGAATGAGTTATTTCAACATTGTTGCCCAAAGCAGCGAAAGCACGGTTGTAACCGAATATAAGCCGCAGGAAAAGCGCTCGGAGGCATATCAGAGTGAAGCGGAGCTTGAAAAAGAATTTATACGCCTGCTGAAAGATTTAGGCTATGAATATCTGACTATTCATAAAGAAAAAGACCTTATCGACAACCTGCGCACACAGCTTGAAAAGCTGAACGATTATCGGTTTTCCGATGACGAGTGGAATCGCTTTTTTGGTGAGGTGCTTGCAAACTCCAAAGACGGCATTGCAGAAAAGACCCGTCTTATTCAGGAAGACCATGTGCAAGTGCTGCAGCGTGATAACAGCGAAAGCAAAAACATCACGCTAATTGACAAAAAGAACATTCACAATAATACGCTTCAGGTCATCAATCAATACGCAGTTTCCGCCGATGAGGGTGCGTCACACAATAACCGCTACGATGTGACAATTCTTGTAAACGGTTTGCCGCTTATCCATATTGAGTTAAAGCGTCGGGGTGTGTCGATCCGTGAGGCGTTTCATCAGATCGACCGTTATCAGCGTGACAGCTTTTGGGCGGCAAGCGGACTTTATGAATTTGTGCAGATATTCGTAGTATCCAACGGCACGAACACAAAATATTATTCCAACACCACTCGGTTCAACCACATTAAAGACGCCAATTCCCATAAGGCGAAAAAAGAAAAAACCAGCAACAGTTTTGAGTTTACCTCCTTTTGGGCGGATGCAAACAACCGCATTATTCCCGACCTTGTGGACTTTACAAAAACCTTTTTCTGCAAGCATACCGTGCTTAACATATTGACACATTACTGCATCTTTACGGCTGAGAATATGCTGCTTGTTATGCGACCCTATCAAATTGTTGCAACAGAGCGTATTTTGAACCGCATTGAGATTGCAAACAATTATAAGAAGTACGGCAGTGTTGCCGGCGGCGGTTATATATGGCATACAACAGGCAGCGGAAAAACACTGACTTCGTTTAAGACGGCACAGCTTGCGTCTAAGCTTGACTATATCGACAAGGTTTTGTTTGTAGTTGACCGAAAAGACCTTGACTATCAGACTATGAAGGAGTATGACCGCTTTGAAAAAGGCGCGGCAAACAGCAATTCCTCTACTGCGATACTGAAAAAACAGCTTGAAGACGATAACGCAAAAATTATTATTACTACCATTCAAAAGCTTGCTACCTTTATCAAAAAGAATGCAGGTCACAGCGTTTTTGACAAGCGCGTGGTCATTATCTTTGATGAATGTCATCGCAGTCAGTTCGGTGATATGCACCTGGCGATTACGAAATATTTCAAAAAATATCACTTATTCGGATTTACGGGAACACCTATCTTTGCAGTTAATGCAGGGGTAAGCAAAAATCCCACGCTCCGCACAACTGAACAGGCTTTCGGCGACCAGCTGCACACATACACCATTGTAGATGCTATCAATGATAAAAATGTGCTGCCGTTCCGTGTAGACTACATCAAAACAATGGACAAGGAGCCTGATATTGACGATAAAGAGGTTTGGGATATTAACCGTGAAAAGGCGTTTCAGTCTCCCGAACGCGTTCGCTTAGTGACTGATTACATACTAACTCATTTTGATCAGAAAACTTATCGAGGGGATAAAACTTATACATTCAATGTCTTGCAAAATATAGCAGATGTCGCTTCTGCCGGAGGAAAAACAGCTATTGAAGAAATTAAACAAAAGCAGCGTGTCAGCGGTTTTAACTCCATTTTTGCGGTTTCATCTGTGGACGCCGCTAAGCTTTATTATTCGGAATTTAAGCGTCAGATGGCTGAAAATCCTCAGCGGCGGTTAAAGGTCGCCCTTATTTACAGCTACGGAGCAAACGAGGCAGAAACAGACGGTATTCTTGACGAGGAAAATCCCGAAGATACTTTCGCACTTGACGCAACCTCCCGTGATTTTCTTGACGCAGCTATTGCCGATTACAATGAGATGTTCCATACCAACTATTCCACAGACAGCGACAAGTTTCAGAACTACTATAAAGATGTGTCACTGCGAATGAAGAACAAGGAACTTGATTTGCTCATTGTGATAAATATGTTCCTGACAGGCTTTGACGCTACAACGCTTAACACGCTGTGGGTGGATAAAAACCTGAAAATGCACGGACTTATTCAGGCGTATTCCCGTACCAACCGCATTCTCAATTCTATTAAAACATTCGGTAATATTGTTTGTTTCCGCAATCTGCAAAAGCGTACAGATGACGCTATTTCTCTCTTTGGCGACAAAGAGGCTGGCGGCATTGTGCTTATGCGTGGATATAAGGATTATTATTTCGGCTACGAGGATACTGACGGGAAATACCATCCTGGCTATGTCGATATGATAGAAGAACTGACAGCAAAGTTTCCTCTTTTTGATGAGCGTATTATTGGAGAACAAAAACAGAAGGAATTTATCGTCCTGTTCGGTGCTATCCTTCGTATGCGTAATCTGCTGACATCGTTTGATGAGTTTGCAGGGAAAGAAATTCTTTCCGAGCGTGACTTGCAGGATTATCTCGGCAGATATCAGGATCTCCGTGATGAATGGAAAAATCGCAAGCCCGGCGGAGAAAAAGAGGATATCACAGATGATATTGTCTTTGAAATAGAGCTTATTAAGCAAATAGAAATCAATATTGATTATATCCTGATGCTTGTCAAAAAGTATCATGATTCCCACTGTGATGATAAGGAAGTGCTTATCACAATCCGCAAGGCTGTCGATGCCAGTCCTGAGCTTCGTAGCAAAAAAGCTCTTATTAAGAACTTCATTGCTGGTATTAACGATGTTTCAGATGTTATGATTGAGTGGCGCAGCTATGTAACCGAGGAAAAAGAAAAGCAGCTTGTCGCTATTATCAAAGAAGAAAACCTCAAAGAAGAGGAAACAAGAAAATTTATTGATGTGGCATTCCGTGACGGTTCGGTAAAGACAAGCGGTACGGCGATCGATAAGCTTATGCCGCCGATGTCCCGCTTTGGCGGTGGAAACCGTGCCGAAAAGAAGCAGGGCGTGATCCAAAAGCTGCAAGCATTTTTTGAACGATTTTTTGGGATAGGGTAATATCTCTAACAAGCAAAATATCTTTTAGAGGAGCAGAACATTAGATTGATTTTCATTTTTTCTTGCCAAATAAAACCTTGCTTTTTATATTAACTCTGCATTCTTACAAACAGAAAGGTGGAGTTTATTGGATTGCATTCAATAAAATTGAAAGGGCGTGATAAAACTATGATTCACATAAAAATTGAATATTGTCAGGAGGAGAAAAGCAGATGACGGCAGTAATTTATGTAAGATATTCTTCGGACAGCCAGCGCGAGGAAAGCATAGACGGTCAGGTACGTGAATGCACAGCATTTGCCCAACGGCAAGGCATTACCATTCTCGATATGTACATTGACCGGGCATTATCTGCCAAAACGGACAACCAACCGCAATTCCAAAAGATGATTAAAGACAGTGCAAAGCAGAAGTTTGATGTAATCATCGTATGGAAATTAGACCGATTTGCACGAAACCGTTTTGATTCAGCTCGTTATAAGAATGTGCTTAAAAAGAACAATGTCAGAGTGGTCTCGGCAACGGAGCACATATCCGATGGTTCAGAAGGCATACTGCTTGAATCGGTCATTTAAGGTATGGCGGAATATTATTCTGCCGAACTTGCCGAAAAGGTCACAAGAGGTTTGACTGAAAATGCCTTAAAATGCAAATTCAACGGTGGTACAGTGCCTATCGGATATGTTATAAACAAAGAGCAGTTATTTGAGATTGACCCACTAAAAGCTCCGTGGGTATTAGAAGCATTCAAGTGGTACAACAAAGGCAAGACTATTAAAGAGATCGTAACTCTGTTAAATGCCAAAGGTTTGACAACATCACTTGGCACAAAAATATCCATCAATATTGTAACGGATATGCTGAAAAATAGGCGTTACATAGGTGAATATAGGTTTAGAGACATTGTTCACGAAAACGGTATCCCGCAGATCGTTCAAACTGATTTGTTCCACAAGGTGCAGGAACAGTTACAGAAGAACAAAAAAGCCGCCGCAAGACACAAGGCCGAGGACGACTATCTGCTGACAACCAAGTTGTTCTGTGGCAAATGCGGTGTCTATATGACCGGAGAAAGCGGTACAGGCAGGAACGGCACGGTACACTGGTACTATAAATGCAACAACGCAAAGTACAAGCACTCCTGTGATAAAAAGACTGTCAAGAAAGAATGGATTGAAGATCTTGTTGTTCGATATACGAAAGATATGCTGATGCAGGACGATGTGATTGAGGATATTGCCAACATCGTACTTCGTGTAGCAAGCACCGAAAACACGTCCATTATCCTGCTGAAACAGCAGTTGAGCGAAACCGAAAAAGCGATAGTCAATCTGATGAAAGCTATCGAACAGGGAATCATTACGACTACTACGAAACGGCGTATGATTGAACTTGAGACCACCAAGGAAGAATTGGAATTAAAGATTATTAAAGAAGAACTGAAACGCCCTCCTCTTACCAAAGAGAAACTGATATTTTGGCTGCAAAGATTCCGCAGTATGGAAGTAACAAAGAAAGAACACAAGCAAAGACTTATTGACAGCTTCGTTAATGCAGTATATGTATATGACGATAAGCTGGGTTTGATCTTTAACTACAACGAAGCAAATACTACCGTTACACTGGACGAAGTAAACGGTTCGATTATAGAATGCTCAGGTGCACCAAACAGACCTCAATGAACATTGTTTCATCGAGGTCTTGTTGTTTTTTTGCTTTGATTCTTCGTTCGCATTTTCACTCATTTATGAGCATAAACAGGAGGAGTTAGCATAAAATTGGTATATTAGCGTGTTTTTGCGATCGGAAGACTTCTTTATATAGCAGTTTATAAAAAGTTTTAGATGATATGCTTTTTTGATTTTAATTAAGAAACCTTCATTTTATTATTTCTCTGTGAGTATCCGAAATTATCATTCGGATACTTTTTAATTAGTCCGTTTATTTGTACAGTTTATGTGCTATATTTAACTTATCGAATAATTTGGCGAATAAAAAATGATTTTTTATTAAAATATATAATTTTAATAATTTTTGTTGAAAGTAATTGTAAAATATGTTATATTGTAAATATACAGGAATAATTATTTACAGAATATTAAAAGGACTGAATGAAATATGGAATATATAGCACACATCAGAGGATCTGACAATAAAATTCAAACTGTATATGAGCATTGTCTTGGTGTGGCAGACCTGGCGATGAAATACACTCAAAAGCTAGGAATTTCTTCTATATCAAAGCTTCAGGCTGTTCTTCATGACGCAGGAAAGCTGACATCCGATTTTAATAATTATATTTTGGGTAAAAGTAAATTCAAAAGGGGAGATATAGATCACAGCTTTGCAGGTGCGAAATATATATGCGAAATTGCGGACATAAACGAGGATAAGAATATTCACAATGCCTCACGTTTTATAGCACGCACTATTATTTCACATCACGGATTGCACGACTGGGTCAATGAAGACGGTGATGATTGTTTTTTGATTCGTATTTCTAAAAATGACAGGTATGAAGAAATTAAAAGAAATCTGACAAATCTTTTTAACGAATCAGAATTATTTGATTTATTGAATAAAGCGTCAGATGAATATGCAGTTATCAGACATAAAATAAAAGAGCTATGTGACACATACGAGAATGGCAAAAGAGCTGAAATATTTGCTTTTTATCTTGGAATGCTTGAGCGTTTTATGCAGTCGGTTATTATCGATGCTGACCGAACTGACACATGCGGATTTTTTTCGGGAAGAAATGTTGAAGAGGATTATGATTCAGCACATTTATGGGATATTATGCATGAAAAAATGGAAGAAAAATTGAAGGGATTTGAAAGTAAAACAGATAAAATTTCTTTAAGACGAAAAAGCATTTCTTCTTGGTGTGCTGAATTTGCAAATCACAGGGTATGTGCATGCAGGCTTATTGTTGCTACAGGAGGAGGCAAAACCTTATCTTCACTGAGGTTTGCAATTGAGTACTGCAAAAATTATGATATGGATAAGATTATATATGTAGCACCGTTTATGTCGATTCTTGAACAAAACAGTGATGAGATACAAAGCATAGCAGGTGATGATTATTTTCTCGAACATCACTCAAATATTCTTCAAGAGATAGACGGCAAGGAAGAACTTGAAGAATATGAGCTTCGAAGTGAGAAATGGGACAGTCCCGTTATAGCAACAACTATGGTGCAGTTTTTTAATTCTCTGTTTCTTGATAAAACTTCTTCGGTAAGAAGAATGCATAGGCTGAGCAATGCTGTTATAATAATCGATGAGGTTCAGTCTGTGCCGCTGAAATGTGTAAATCTTTTTAATCTTGCAGTAAATTTTTTAACAAAGATTTGTAAAAGCACGGTTGTTCTTTGCTCGGCGACGCAACCGGTTTTCGAAAATGGAGAATATCCGCTTATGCTAGATGAAAAAAGAAGTATGACAGGCGACTATTCAAAAGACTTTGATATATTTAAAAGAACAGAGATTATTCCATGTTTAAAAAAAGAAGGATACACTTATGAAGATTCAGCGGAGTTTTGTTTTAAAAAATTTCTCGAAAACGGAAATCTGCTTGTTGTTGTTAACACCAAAGCTTCGGCAAAAACACTTTACGAACTCATAAAAGCTAAAAACGAAAGTTGTCAGAACTTACAAAAGGCTGAAATCGTACATTTAAGCACAAATCTTTGCCCTCAGCACCGCAGGGAAATAATTTGCCGTATAAAAAAATTGCTAAAAGAAAAAAAGAGAATAATTTGCATAACAACTCAGCTTATCGAAGCAGGAGTAGATATTTCATTTAGCGGTGTTGTGCGTTCACTGGCAGGTATGGACAATGCTGCACAAGCGGCTGGACGGTGTAACAGGAATGGAGAGGTAAACCGAGTCTGTCCGGTTTATATTATAGATATTCGTGATGAAAGACTTAGCAATATGGAAGACGTGAAGTCTGCACAGTCGATTTCAAGGCTGATTATTAATAACGAAAATACAACTGATTTGTTGGCTGTTGATACAATGTCAAGGTATTTTGAAAAATTATATAAAGATAATAAAAGCATACTCTCTTATAATTTTAAAGAGTCCGAAATATCTGATACAATACTCAATCTTTTATCACTGAACAGTTTGCGGAAAAGCACGAATAATCGCAATAACCGGTTTTGCTCACAGGCATTTAAAACGGCAGGAGAAAACTTTAAATTTATAAACAAAGCAACAGAAACTATTATTGTGCCTTATAATGAAGAAGCAAAAGAGCTGATTTTAGATTTGAATTCTGACATTACACCGCTTGAAGCTGTTGATTTGATGCGTAAGGCACAGAAATACACTGTGGGCATTTATGAAAATCTCAAAAAGAAGATTTCAGAATCAGGTGGAATAATTCAGCTAAGATGCGGTGCTGTTGCGTTAAACTCCGAATTTTATGACGATATAATAGGCGTGACTGCTGAAGGAAAGAAAAAAGAAGTCTTAATGAATTAAAAAATCACCGTATGGGTATGAGCCATACGGTGAGCTGGTTAAATAATAGAATTGTAATTTTTTCAATCCACGCTTGCTAAAGCGACACATATAGTATATCATTCGTAAAAAATTAAAAAGAGAATATTTTGTAAACGTTGATATGAAATTATTGACATCTACAGATTTTATTTATAATAAAATTATAATTGAAAATATAATTTCAGTTAAATAATAATTAAACAGAAAAGGAGTTGATTTAATGGAAAAACCTAAACACAGAAATTCGGTCGATTTTATGGTGCATGGTGATTATGCATTGTTTTCTGATGTGCTCACCAGGGCGGGAGGAGAAAAATGCAGCTATATGATCCCCACCTACGAGGCGTTAAAAGGCATTCTGCAAAGCGTGTACTTCAAGCCAACAATCGTTTGGGTCATTGACAGCGTCAGAATTATGAAGCCTATCCAGACTGTGCGAAAAGGTATCCGTCCTATTAAGTACGGAGGCGGGAATGATTTAGCATATTATACATACTTGCGAGATGTATGCTATCAGGTCAGAGCACATTTTGAGTGGAACTATAATCGACCTGAGCTTGAGTGTGACCGCAATGAGAACAAGCATCATAATATTGCAAAGCGAATGATAGCCAGAGGCGGCAGACGAGATGTTTTTTTAGGAACTCGTGAGTGCTGTGGTTATGTTGAGCCATGTGTTTTCGGCGAAGGCGAGGGGTACTATGATAACAGCGGTGAGGTAAAATACAGTCTTATGTATCACGGGATCACTTATGCTGATGAAGCGTCAAATGCTGATGATAAAGGTAAAATGACCGTTCGTTTCTGGCAGCCGACAATGGTAAATGGGGTTATCGATTTTGTCAGACCTGAAGAATGTGAAATCAAACGACATATTAAGGATATGGAAATTAAACCTTTTGGAAAAGATTATAATAATTTCTCAGGGCTTGAAGAGTTCACAGGAGGTGAAGCTGATGAGCTGGACTGATGAACTTTATAAAATATACGATTTGAATATCTCAAGCAATAATTCACAAGAAGTTTTACTTCCTGTTTCTCATTCAACAGCAAATGCACAAATAGAAATCACAATAAATGAAAAAGGTGAATTTGTGACGGCAAGACAGCTTGACAAGTCTGAAGCTGTAACAATAATTCCTGTTACAGAAGCCTCAGGCTCAAGAAGCAGCGGTGTTGCACCGATGCCGCTTGCGGACAAGCTTATATATATTGCCGGAGATTATAAGGATTATGTTGATGTTGAAAAGGCTGATGATTTAAAAAAATTTGACGCATACATAAAACAGCTTGAAAAATGGGCTGACGGCGAATATTCACATAATGCGGTAAAAGCAATATACACTTATCTTAAAAAGTCATGTATAATAAAGGATTTAATAAGCAGAGGCGTATTAATACTTGATAATGAAATAGGAAAACTTGATAAAAGCAGGATTTCAGGTATCGAACAAAAGGACTCTTTTGTAAGGTTTTTTGTTGAGTACCAGGATTTATTGAAAGAAAACCGTACATGGTTAGATGAAAGCCTGTATGAAAGCTTTATAAACTTTAACAGGACATTGATGACAGATCGTGAGCTTTGCTATGCAACAGGTGAGGTTGTACCATGTACATATAAGCACCCGTCTAAAATCAGAAATTCGGGCGACAAGGCAAAGCTTATATCCGCAAATGATGAAAGCGGTTTTTCATATCGCGGAAGGTTTTCAAATAAGGAAGAAGCTATTTCTGTGGGCTATGAATTTTCACAGAAAATGCATAACGCTTTAAAATGGCTTGTTGAAAAACAGGGAATGAATTTTGAAAATTCACTTATGCTTGTTATTTGGGCAAGCTCTCTTGAGCCGCTTCCTGATATAAGAAAAAGCTTTTCAGAGTGTTATGATGAAGAGTATCTTGAGGAAGAGGAGTTAGTACCTAAAACCGAGCCTTTATATAAATCTAATCTTCAAAAAATGATATTCGGATATAAGGATAAAATGAATATCAATTCAAAGGTTATGATAATGGGACTTGACGCTGCAACCACCGGAAGAATGTCAATTTCAATGTATTCTGAGCTTGAGGGTTCGAGATTTTTAAATAACGTCGAAAAATGGCACAGCGAAATCTCTTGGCTTGTATACAATACAAAGAAAAAGGTAAATAATGTGGATTCATTTAGCGTTTATCAAATTGCAAAGTGTGCATACGGAACTGAACAGAATGAGAAGCTTGTTTGTAAATCAGAGCTTATGACTGAAACTGTAATGCGTCTTGTACCATGTATAACCGAAGGACGGAGATTTCCGCAGGATATAATGAAAAGCTTAGTTATTAAGGCTTCAAATCCGTTGGCTTATGAGAAAGACTATAATCATCGAATGGTTGTTGAAACGGCCTGCGGAATGATAAGAAAATGTAATTTTGAAAATAAGAAAGGAGTAACGAGCATGGCTTTGGATGAAAACATTACTGAAAGAAGCTATCTTTTCGGAAGACTGCTTGCCGTTGCAGATAAGGCCGAAAGCGATACATATGAAAAAGAGGAACAAGGAAAGAGAATTACTAATGCAAGAAGATATTGGAACAAATTCTCTTTAGAACCGGCAGGTACATGGCAGATAATTTCAGAAAGGCTTAATCCATATATGACTAAACTCGGAGAATCGTCAAAATTTTATAATAAACTTATGAGTAAAATTATGGACAAGTTTGAACCTGCTGATTTTGCTTCAGCAAAAAAGCTTGAGCCTTTATATTTGCTTGGATATCACTGTCAGATGAGCAAGTTATATGAACCTAAAAAAGACAAGCAAATCAACCAAGAAAATGAAGATTAACAGGAGGATGTTAAAATGAGTGTATTACAAAATAAAATTGATTTTGCAGTTTTAGTTACTGCTTCAAACGCAAACCCAAACGGCGACCCGCTGAATGGCAACCGCCCCAGAGAGAGCTTTGAAGGATTCGGGGAAATTTCAGATGTTTGCATTAAAAGAAAAATTCGTAACAGGCTTCAGGACATGGGAGAAAAAATATTTGTTCAGTCAGACGACCGTTGTGATGATGGTTGTGACAGTCTTAAAAGCCGTGCTGACAGCTGTGATGCTTTAAAAGCGGTGAACAAGGGTAAAAAAACTAATCGTTATGAGTTTGCAAAAATAGCCTGTGAAGAATGGATGGATGTGAGAAGCTTCGGTCAGGTATTTGCTTTTAAAGGCAGTGATGTATCAGTCGGCGTCAGAGGACCTGTATCTATTAACCAGGCTGTAAGTGTTAATCCTGTTGATGTTGTAAGTATTCAGATAACTAAAAGTGTAAACAGCGAAGGCGGCAAAGAGGGAAAATCTTCTGACACAATGGGAATGAAGCACAGAGTTGAGTTCGGTCTTTATGTTATTAAGGGAAGTATAAATTGTCAGTTAGCTGAAAAAACAGGTTTTTCCGATGAAGATGCCGAAAAGATTAAAGAGGCTTTAAAAACTCTTTTTGAAAATGACTGTTCATCCGCAAGGCCAGAGGGAAGTATGGAAGTGTGCCGCCTTTATTGGTGGAAGCATGACTGCAAAACACCGAAAAATTCTTCGGCAAAGGTACATCGCTCTTTAAAAATAAAACTAAAGGATGGGGTGAACAAGCCGCATTCTTTTGACGATTATAATATAAAACTGGATGAACTTGACGGGGTTGTTCCGGAAGTTTATGATATTATATAATGTACAGTGAGGATGAGTATTTACTGCTTTCAGGAATACAGCATTTTGTATTTTGCCGTAGGCAATGGGCTTTGATACATATAGAACAGCAATGGGAAGAAAACATTCATACTATTGACGGTAATATTATGCATAAAAATGTTCATGACAGCAATTTTAACGAAAAGCGTGGAGATGTGATTATTACAAGGTCTATGGAGATATCATCTTCAAGGATTGGACTTAGCGGTGAATGTGATGTAGTAGAGTTCCATCGCAGCAATAAAGGCGTTGAGATTTTTGGCAGGGAAGGAAAGTATGAGATTGTACCTGTTGAATATAAACGAGGCAAACCTAAGGACAACGAAAGCGATATAATGCAGCTTACTGCACAGGCTATGTGTTTAGAAGATATGCTCTGCTGCGAAATACCTGTTGGATACTTGTTTTACGGTGAAACCAAAAAGCGTCTAGAGGTTGAAATAACTGATGACTTGAGGAGCCGAACTGAAAGCATAATTAAAGAGATGCATAATCTTTATAAACGAAAGTATACTCCGAAAGTTAAAAAAACTAAATCATGCAATGCATGTTCTTTAAAGAATATATGTCTGCCTGCTTTGAATAAAAGCAAAAAAGCTTCGGATTATATAAAAAATATGATTAGTACAATGGAGGATTATTGACATGAAAAAGCTTTTGAATATGCTTTATGTAACAATGCCGGACAGATATCTTTCGTTGGACGGAGAGAATGTAGTAATTCTTCAAGGAAATAAAGAAATAGGACGAGTACCTTTGCATAATCTTGAAGGAATAATTACATTCGGATATACCGGAGCGAGTCCTGCTTTAATGGGTAAATGCGCAAAAGAAGGTAAGCCTTTGGTTTTTATGAGCGGAAGCGGTAGATTTCTTGCAAGAACAGAAGGACAAGTGAATGGTAATGTTTTTCTAAGGCGACAGCAGTACCGTTTTGCAGATGATTCAAAAGCAAGTCTTGAGATTGCAAAAAATATGATTGTCGGCAAGCTTTACAATAGCCGTCATGTATTGGAACGCACTTTGCGTGACCATGGATTAAGAGTGGATAAGGATAAATTTAAACGAAAGTCTGAATTCTTAAAAAAATCTATTACTAATATTGCAAATGTCAATAATACAGACGAACTAAGAGGAATTGAAGGTGAAGCAGCGTCTGTGTATTTTTCTGTTTTCGATGATATGATTTTACAGCAGAAAGATGATTTCGTTTTCATGACAAGGAGTAAAAGACCACCTCTTGACAGAGTTAATGCTTTACTGTCGTTTGCGTATTCACTTGTAACCGGTATGTGTGCTTCGGCACTTGAATCTGTGGGTCTTGATGCTTATGTTGGCTTTATGCATACAGATCGGCCCGGAAGGCGTTCGCTGGCTTTGGATTTGGTAGAAGAATTCAGAGCAGTTATGTGTGATAGATTTGTACTTATGCTTATAAATAAACGAATGATTGACGCCAAAGATTTTGATTATCGTGCAGATGGAGCAGTGCTTCTCAATGAAAAAGGAAGAAAGGTTTTTATTACTGCATGGCAAAACCGTAAGAATGATATTATAACACATCCGTTTCTCAATGAAAAGGTAGAATGGGGGCTGCTGCCATATATTCAGGCATTGCTTTTTGCTAGATATATAAGAGGCGATTTAGATGGTTATCCTCCGTTTATGTGGAAGTGATGTAATGTTAGTGTTAATTACTTATGATGTAAACACACAAACAAAGGAAGGTAAAAAAAGACTTAGGCATGTTGCCAAATTTTGCGTAAATTACGGTGTAAGGGTTCAGAATTCGGTGTTTGAGTGTGTTCTTGATGCTGCTCAGTTTAAAGAATTAAAGTACAAACTGACAGAAGAAATTGATATAAAAAAAGATAGTCTTCGTTTTTATTATCTCGGAAACAAATATAAGACGAAAGTCGAACATATAGGGTCAAAAGAGGCAATAAATGTTGAAGAACCTCTATTATTCTAGTGCGAAATATGTTCTTACATAAAAAGTGCTTATCATTCGCACGAGATTTAATTGATTAATTAATAGTAATTTTAGTTTATAAGTTAAGCATAGATGTCTTTAAACTTATTATTTGTGAAAAATGTGCAATCTTCCATTCTGCAATTTTAAAATATTGTGCATTTTTGCTGTCACTCTCCATACGGAGAGTGTGGATTGAAATCATTGTTTTGTTGAGATAATGGACTACTTTACAAAGTCACTCTCCATACGGAGAGTGTGGATTGAAATAGAATATACGATAAATCAGCCGAGAGAGGTGTAAAGTCACTCTCCATACGGAGAGTGTGGATTGAAATGGTGTAATAAATATAACCATTTTCCAACCCCTCTAGTCACTCTCCATACGGAGAGTGTGGATTGAAATATTATAAATTTTAATCTTACTATCTTGTAGCGAGTCACTCTCCATACGGAGAGTGTGGATTGAAATCAAATATTACGGCAGTTACTGCTAGTCGGTAATTGTCACTCTTCATATTGAGAATGCAAATTAACAATTAATATTAACTAAGAATAATATTTTTATTAAAAGGTGAGACTTTTTAAAGTTTTAAACGCTTAATAAATGATTGAATTTTTATTATATTATTAACTGTTGTGAACAATACTATCTTTAATTGACAAATATATTACCTGGTGGTATAATTATCATAATATTGTGGAGAATTATGTTATATATAATATGGGGAGAGATATTGCTTGAACAGATTGAATAAGCTAAGAAATAATAAGTATTTTATATACACACTTCTTTTTATTGTTATAGCTTTTTTTACATTTATATGGTTTATAGTGTACGGCAAAACATTTATTTATAATGTTGACGCTTATATGCAGCACTATAGCTTTTTAGTAAAGCTAAGAAGATTCGTTACGGATATTTTCAGCAGCGGCAGTGTTTCACTTTGGTCATGGGATACCGGTTACGGTTCAGATACAATCGGTAATTTCGCTATAGTTTTTTGTGATCCTTTTGCTTATATAGCAGCTGCTTTCAAGCCTGAATATATAGATATCGGATATACTGTTTCGGTTATTCTGCGTCTTTATACAGCAGGAATTACTATGATGACATTTTTGTCTTACAGAAATAAAAGTCGTTTTCAGACTATCGTCGGCGGTACTGTATATGCGTTTTCTTCTTGGGCAATAGGATGTATAAGACATGCATTTTTTCTAAACCCGTTAGTGTTGTTTCCGTTAATTATTTTAGGGATAGACAAAATCGACAAGGAAAAGAAGCCTTTTATATTCGTTGTGTCTGTAGTACTGTCTCTTATTACCAGTTTTTATTTTTCATATATGTCTGCATTGCTGGCAATCACATATATAGTCTTAAAATATTTTTTAGAAAATGAAAACAGAAAATCTTTTAAAGAGTTTGTTCAAAGATTTTTAAAGTTTGTTTTTTATGTAATTATTGCTTTGTTTATTGCGGCACCGATTTTTATTCCTGTTTTTTATACGCTGATTAATGCAAATAAAACTTCCGGAGTTCAGATTAATGTATTCCATGTTTTGAAGGATGCATTTAGGTATATTCCGAGTTATATATCAAATTTTGAAATCAATGCAAACTATTCATACACCTCACTTTCAATGATTTGTATAGCTATGATTCCTGCTATGATTATCGATTTCAAAAGGAAGCTTAACAGACTGCCTGCACTTATGACATTTATTTGTGCTGTGATGGCTGCTTTTCCGTTTTTCGGAAGTGTTTTTAATGCTATGAGCTATTCAGTCGGAAGATGGTGTTATATGTTTGCTTTCTTCTTTGTATGGGCAGGAGTCAGTGCACTCGACTTAGAAAAGTTTAAAGATTTTGAGTATAAGAAATCGTATAAGTTTATTTTTTCAGTTATGATAATTATTTTTGCAGTTTCACTTGTCTTGGCAAAAATGATTTTTAATGTTTTCCCTGATGAAAATCTATACATTGCACTTTTAAATATAGCATTTTTGGTTATTTTTGCGGGTGTTGTCTGCAGTGATGCAAAATATTTAAAAGCCCCTAAAACTTTTATAATATTGTTTCTCGTGATTTTTAATTTAGGATTAGTGTATTCTGTTGATTTTGCACCGAATTTATCGGATGAGCTTTCAAAATATATGGATGCAGGAAAGCCATATAAACAGTATTCGATTTCAGCACAGCGGGTCGGAACAGAAATTGATGATATGGATTTTTACAGAATAGATCAGGCGGAAAACTCTACTCCTACAGGCTATACGTTATTTACTCATACTCCGGCAAATGAAAATATGTTTTACGGAACTCGTTCGATATACAGCTATATTTCAACTATAGATAACAGAATTTTTGATTATCACAAAGCACTTTGCAATAGTGCCGGATATTACAGAAGAATATGTACGAATTCAAATGACAACAGAAGCCGTATTAATTTTTTGCAGGGTGTAAAATATTTTATAGGAAATAATAGAAACAGGGGTGTTATAAGTTCTCAATATGCCGGATACGGTTTTAAAAAATATAAAACTGTTGATGGAGTGGAGGTATTAAAAAACAGATATGATGCTTCACTTGGATATGTGTTCAAAAATACTATAAGCCAAAGCAATTTCATTAAATATGATTACCTTGACCGTGAACAGGTTATGATGCAGGCTTGTGTTGTGTCTGACAGTGAAGAAACACAAACGCCTGAAATAAATAAAAATGATATTTATTTAGATTCTAAAAAGATTGATTATGAAATTAAATCCGAAAAGGATTTGAAATTAAGCAATAATAAAATCAATGTTGAATCAAAAGATTCCCGTCTGACTATCAAAACTGACAGGATTGAAAACAGTGAGGTTTATGTTGTTTTCAAAAATCTTATAAAAAAACCTTTGCCATATCAACTGTATAAAAATAGTTGTTTAGAAAGTAAATCGAAAATTGAAAAGTCTAAGTTTGATGCTCAGAATATTTCTTACCATCCTTATGGGAATTTCAATATTTATATAAATAAGCTTGGAATTACTAAAAGACTTGTTAATGCAGACGGGGACAATCAGGGCTTTTCCGATGTTAAGGATTTTATTGCAAATCTTGGTTTTTACAAGTCAACAAGCGGAGAAATTACAATTGATTTCAAAGCGATAGGGGAGTACACATTCGATTCAATTGATGTCGTAGCAGTATCACAAAATAATTTCAAAAATCAAGTTCGGGAACTTGAAGACAACAGATTAAAAGTATCTGTTCTTCATGATAATTATATTAAAGGAACTGTAAATGCCGAAGATGACGGAACTCTTTATTTAAATATTCCATACAATGACGGTTGGAAGGTTTATGTAGATGGTGAAGAACAAAAAACCTATATTGCCGATATAGCTTTTACCGGACTGGATATAGACAAAGGGAAACACACTATTGAGCTTAAATACAGACCTGTTGGTTTTTACGGCGGATTAATTATGAGCATTATAGGCATTGCAGTGTTTATTATAATATTAGTGCTAAAAAAACAAACTAAAAAGCAAAAACTTCATTTAGAGAGAAATTTATAAAATATAAAATAAAGGAGAATGGTATAAAAATGAAAAAAGTTTCTGTTGTTATACCGCTTTATAATTCTTCAAATACAATAGGTGAGGTTATTGATGAGGTTACCCAAGAGTTTGAAAGACTGAAAAAATATGAACTTGAAATGGTACTTGTCAATGACTGCAGTCCTGACAATGTTTTTGAACTCGTAAGTAAAATAGCAGAAAAGCGTCATGATATAAAGGTTTTGGACCTTGCCAAAAATTCTGGACAGACTAATGCTATGTTTGCAGGATATAAATATGCAACAGGCGATTATATTGTAAATATGGATGATGATTTGCAAATGCCCGGCTGTGAAATCGGTAATATGCTTGAGGCTTTGGTAACCCGTGACCTTGATGTTGTATTTGCAAAATACAAAAAGCAGAAGGAAAGTTCGTTCAGACTGTTCGGAAGTAAAATAAATACATTTATGACTGAACAGATGATAGGAAAACCGAAAGATATAAAGATTAATAACTTTTTTGTAATGAGAAAATTTGTTCGTGATGCTATCATTCAGTATTCAAACAATTATCCGTATGTTTACGGAATAATATTTAAAGTTACAAGCAGAGTGGGAAATGTGATTTGTGAACATAGAGAGCGTACAAACGGCAAGTCAAACTACACATTAAAAAAGCTGTTATCATTGTGGCTCAACGGTTTTTTGAACTTCTCTGTCAAGCCTCTTAGAATTGCTACATCAGTCGGTGTGATTATAACATTTGTAAGCTTTATTATAGGCTTGATATTGGTAATTCAGCATTTAATTGATCCAAGCGGCGTTGTCGGCTGGACTTCGACAATAGTTACAGTACTTTTTTTATCAGGTGTTCAGCTGTTTTCTATTGGAATAGTCGGAGAGTATTTAGGAAGACTTTATATTTCTTCAAGTAAGCTTCCTACTTATGTTATAAGACAGAAAGTAAATTGTAATGATATCGATGAAAAAGACAATATAATAGAGGTTGAAAGTAATAATGAAGATTGACAAACCAATTTTAGTAACTCATCCATATATGCCGCCCAAAGAAACGGTTATGAAGTATTTAGACAGCTTATGGGAAACACGATGGCTTACAAACAACGGACCTTTAGTGAAACAGCTGGAGGTTTCATTAAAAGACAAGCTTTCGGCGGAGGATATTGTAGTTTTTGCTAACGGACATCTTGCGCTCGACAGTGCTTTGAGGGTATTTGATTTTCCTGACGGAAGTGAGGTTATTACAACACCTTATACATTCGTATCGACAATAAATGCAATCGAAATGAATGGTTTAAAGCCTGTATTTTGTGATATAAAAGAAAGTGACTGTACTATTGACGAAAATAAAATTGAAAAACTTATTACTGAAAAAACAGTTGCTATATGTCCTGTGCATGTTTATGGATTTCCGTGTAATGCCGAAAAAATCGAAGAGATTGCCAAGCGTTATGGCTTAAAGGTTATATATGACAGTGCACATGCATTTGGTGTTCGTTTAAATGGTAAAGGGATTGCAGAATTCGGAGATATATCAATGTTCTCTATGCATGCGACAAAGGTTTTTCATACTGTTGAAGGCGGAGCAGTTGCATTTTCTGAAAAAACGCTTAGAGAAAAGCTTATGATGCAGAAAAATTTTGGCTTGAAAGACAAAGAGGACGCACTAAAGGCAGCATTCAATGCAAAAATGTCTGATATGCATGCAGCTGTCGGTCTTGCAAACTTAGAAAGCTTTGATAAACAGGTTAAAAAAAGAAAAGAGCTTGTTGAGCGTTATGTTAAAAATATCAAAAAGATAAACGGAAGCTCTGATAATTCAAAGATAAGATTATTTGATTTTAATAATCAGGATGTTGAATACAATTATGCATATTTCCCGGTTATAATAAATGATGAGCTGGGAATTTCAAGGGATGAATTGGCAGAGCGTTTGTGGACTGAAAAGAATATAAACGCAAGAAAGTATTTCAGCCCTATAGTAAGTGATATGACTTATTATAAAAATAAGTACGGAGAAATCAATATGCCTGTTGCGAAGAAAATTTCTGAAAGGATTTTGACTTTGCCTATGTATTATGAGCTTACTATTGAAGAAGTAGACTATATAACAGATTCAATTGAGGAGCTTTCAAAATAAAAATATGAATTATCTGATTTAACCGGAAAGATGTATACAGAATGAATGAGAGATTAAAAAAAATTAAAGAGTTATTTTTTACAAAGCAATTTATATGTTTTGTGGCAATTGGATGTATTAATACACTCAACGGGATGCTGTTTCCGTTTTTGTTTTCGTACCTAATGAATGCGAATTTAGCTTATGCAATAAGTTACATTCCATCGCTTACTATTTCTTATTTTCTGAACAGTGTTGCCACTTTTTCGGATAGAGAATTTTCTTTGATAAAATATTTCAAGTTCTGCATATCATATATACCGAACTTTATAATTCAGAATATTTCTTTTTTCTTAATTTTCAATCTTGCGGGCTTGCCGAAAATTTTAGCTATATTGATGGCATCTGTTATAGGAATACCGCTGACATTTCTTATAATGAAATTCTTTACATTTGGTAAGAATAAAAAGGAAGACAATAAAGATGAGTAAAAATATTTTAGTTATAGGTGCGGGCGGGCATGCAAAATCTGTTATTGATGCTTTGATAAGCTGCGGTGAATATGAAAAAATAGCAGTTTTAGAGGACTTCGGAGCTGAAGAAGTATTAGGTTTTAAAGTAATAGGTAAGGTTAGTGATGCATCAAGTTATTTAGATGAATATGAAAATGCAGTTGTTGCCGTAGGCAATAATGAATTTAGGCTGAATACTATTAATAAGCTTAAACAGATAGGTTTTAATCTTCCTGTTATAAAGCATAAGACTGCATATCTAAGCTGTTTTTCAACAGTCGGTGAGGGAAGTGTGCTGCTTGCGAATTCAGTTATAAATGCCAATGTCAGGATAGGCAGAGGAGTAATAATAAATTCTTCTGTAACTGTGGAACATGATTGTGAGATTTCAGACGGAGTTCATTTGTCACCTAATTCAGTATTGTGCGGGGCCGTTTCTGTCGGCACAGGCACATGGATAGGTGCAGGAGCAACTGTAATAGACCATATTAATATTGGTCAAAAATCGATTATCGGTGCAGGCTCGGTCGTTATAAGAGATGTTGATGATAATGTTACTGCATATGGAAATCCGTCAAAAGTAAAATAAATTTCAGACTTTAATAAATTTTCAGAAGGAGGAAATGTTCTGTAAGAACATAATTTTTTAAAATGAAAGGAATAATTCTTGCGGGAGGAAGCGGAACAAGACTTTATCCTATGACCAAGGTGGTTTCAAAACAGCTGCTTCCTGTATATGATAAACCGCTTATTTATTATCCGTTATCAGTGCTTTTACTTGCAAAAATAAAGGAGATACTTATAATTTCTACCCCTGAGGCTATTTCACAGTATGAAGAGCTTTTAGGTGACGGTTCCGGAATAGGTGTTTCTATTGAGTATAAGGTTCAGCCTGAGCCGAAAGGACTTGCACAGGCATTTATCATAGGTGAAGAGTTCATCGGTGATGACAGCGTATGTTTGATTTTAGGCGATAATGTTTTTTTCGGACAGGACTTTTCAAAGCTTCTTTCTAAGGCCGTTTCAAATGATAAGGGAGCAACTATTTTCGGGTATCCTGTTAAGAATCCTAAATCCTTCGGAGTTGTTGAATTCGATGAGAATAACAAAGTAGTTTCCATAGAGGAAAAGCCTGAAAATCCAAAGTCAAATTATGCTGTTCCCGGATTATATTTTTATGATAACAAGGTTGTCGAGATTGCCAAAAATGTTAAGCCGTCAGCAAGAGGTGAGGTTGAAATAACTTCTGTAAATAATGCTTATCTTGAAAAAGGCGAACTCTCGGTAGTTACTTTAGGAAGAGGTATGGCTTGGCTTGATACAGGTACTCCGCAGGGACTTTTGAAGGCGGCTGAATATGTTGAAGCTGTTCAGTCAAGACAGGGATTTTATATCAGCTGTATTGAAGAAATTGCGTGGAGAAAAGGTTTTATATCAAAAGAGCAGCTGAAGAAGCTGGGAGAAGAGTTAGGAAAAACCGATTATGGTCAGTATTTGATTTCATTGGCCGAAGAAAGATAACTTATTAAATCAAAAGGGAGGATGTTCCTATCGGAACATAATAAATTTATGAAGAAGATTATTGTAACAGGCGGAGCAGGATTTATCGGCGGAAACTTTGTTCACTATATGCTTAAAAAGTATTCTGATTATAAAATAATTTGCCTTGACTGCCTTACTTATGCAGGAAATTTAGAAACACTTGACAGCGTTATGGACAATCCTAATTTCAGATTTGTAAAGGCTGACATAACTGACAGAGAAGCAGTTTTCAAGCTTTTTGAAGAAGAACACCCTGATATTGTTGTTAATTTTGCGGCAGAAAGTCATGTTGACAGAAGTATTGAGAATCCGGGTATTTTCCTTAATACAAATATTTTGGGAACTCAGACTCTTATGGACGCTTGCCGAAAGTATGGCATTGAGCGTTATCATCAGGTTTCAACTGATGAGGTGTACGGAGATTTGCCGCTTGACAGACCTGACCTTTTCTTCACTGAAGAAACACCTATTCATACAAGCTCACCTTATTCAGCGTCAAAAGCGTCTGCTGATTTGCTTGTCGGTGCTTATTACAGAACCTATGGGCTTCCTGTTACAATAAGCAGATGTTCAAACAACTACGGTCCTTATCATTTCCCTGAGAAGTTAATTCCATTGATGATTATAAATACACTTCACGACAAGCCTCTTCCTGTTTACGGAAAGGGTGAGAATGTCCGTGACTGGCTTTATGTTGAAGACCATTGCAAGGCGATTGACCTTATTATTCACAAGGGAACAGTAGGTGAGGTTTATAATATCGGCGGTCACAATGAAATGGCTAATATTGATATTGTAAAGATTATTTTAAAAGAACTTGGAAAAGGCGAGGAGCTTATCACTTATGTTGCCGACAGGAAAGGTCATGATTTGAGATATGCTATTGATCCTACTAAGATTCATAATGAGCTTGGATGGCTTCCCGAAACAAAGTTTGAGGACGGAATAAAATTGACTATCAAGTGGTATCTTGAGAACAAAGACTGGTGGCAAAAAATCATCAGCGGTGAGTATCAGGATTATTATGAGAAAATGTATAAGGATAGATAGCAACGGTGACGCTCAATCCAGTGCCGCCTTTGAGAATTTTTATAGATGTTAAAGTTTTATAACGGCGAGTCTAACAAAATACAAAACAAATATAAAATAAGAACCCTTAGCTTATCAATTAAAGATAAGTTAAGGGTTCTTTTCTATTCCACCATAACACCCGAATTATGAATATGAAATTCATGAACTTTCCAGCCGGTCAGTCCGGCAGAGTGAAGCGAAAATTCAACCTTTCCGCAGAAGTAGTCGTTACTGTCATCAACAATAGCCATAACTGTCGGCCCCGCTCCGCTTATATAAACTCCGTATGCTCCGTGGTTATATGCAATATCAAATACCTCACGGCAGTTAGGGATAAGCTCCATTCTATAAGGCTGATGAAGCCTGTCATGAACTGCTGTGCGAAGGTTTTCAAATTTGCCCGTTAGAAGTGAAGCCGAAAAAAGTGCCGCACGGGAAAGATTATAAACTGCGTCTTTGTGAGAAATCTCACTTGGAATGCAGGCTCTTGCCTTATCGGTTTTAAGTTCAAAATCAGGAATGATTGCAACGAATTTAAGCTTTGTATAAACCTCTTGTTTCACCCAATGAACTTTCTTGCCGTCGAAAACCGCCGTAACAATACCTCCTAAAAGTGCAGGGGCTGTATTGTCAGGATGACCTTCAATCTGTGCTGCAATATCAACTAAATCATCAATGGTTAAGGGATTGCCGAGCATAGTGTTTGCACCGACCAAGCCTGCAACAATGCAAGCCGACGACGAACCCAAACCTCTCGCCATAGGTATATTGTTTGTCTGTTCAAGTTTAAGACCCTTTAAGGTTTTTCCGCAGACCTTATACAAATCGTTTGCAGATTCATAAATCAGATTGGTTTTGTCGGTAGGAATTCTCATTCCGTCAAGCGAAGTAATATCAACCGTGTCAGACTCCTCCATATTGACCTGATTGTAAAAATCAAGTGCAAGCCCAAGAGAATCATAACCCGCACCGAGATTTGCACTGGTTGCGGGAATTTGTATTTTTATCATTAAATCATATCCTTAGATTTGTGCAGTAATTTGAAAATCTGTTTAAATTACATTATTCTTATTTTGCTGATTATTTCAGCAGAGTGTGACAGAATTGTCAGCTCTGTGTCTATATCTTTTTCAGTCATTATCTGAGTAATAAATGCAAGTTCATTATCAGGGCGGTTTTCACGCTCGATAAATATAACCTGACCGAATACATTTGAAAGTGAACGCTTGAAATTATCTGCGTCATCACATTTAATTCTTATATACATTGCTGTCTGAGATTCTTTGTATGATGCCATAAAGTCTGCATTGTCTTTTGAATCATCCCATGAAAGAGCCAAAACTCTTTGCTGATGCTTTAGTGCGTCAATTATATCTCCGACTACTGCCGAGGCGGTAGGGAGCTTTCCTGCACCCTGACCGTAGAATATAACATCTCCCACACCGTTTCCCGTTACGCAGATTGCATTGTACACACCGTCTACATTAGACAGAAGATTATCTTTAGGAACGAGCATAGGACATACTATAGCTACAAGCTTTCCGTCGTTATTAGGTTTAACTGAGCCGATAAGCTTGATTGAATATCCGGCATTTGAAGCGTACTCAACATCTGTTAATGTTATATTTTTAATACCTGAGCAGTGTACCATTTCAGGGTATATGTGTCTGCCGTATGCAAGTGAGCCTAAAATGCAAATCTTTCTGCAAGCGTCGTGTCCTTCGATGTCTGCTGTAGGGTCAGCTTCGGCATAACCGTTTTCCTGTGCAAGCTTTAATGCGTCCTCAAAGCTCATCTGGTCTTTTATCATCTTTGTTAAAATGAAGTTCGTTGTTCCGTTTAAAATTCCTGAAATCTGTTCGATTTCATTACCGGCAAGGCATTTGTGAAGAGGGCGGATAATAGGTATTCCTCCGCCTACAGATGCTTCAAATAAATAGTTTGCATTGTTATCGTTTGCAATCTTTAAAAGCTCTGCACCTTTTTGTGCCACAAGCTCTTTATTAGATGTTACAACGCTTTTTCCTCTTTCTAATAACTGCTTGGTGAATTCATATGCAGGGTGAAGCCCTCCTATAAGCTCTGCAGCAACTTCAACTTCACTGTCATTTAATATATCCGTAAAGTCTTTTGTCATTTTATCTGCATACGGTGAGTCGGGAAAATCTCTTAAATCAAGAATGTATCCGAGCTCTACATCTCTTCCAACCTTTTCGCAAATTGATTTTTTGTTGGTTTCAAAAAGCTCTACAGTTCCCGAACCTACTACGCCATAACCTATTACTGCTATTTTACTCATTTTATATTTTCCTTTCAAAAAAATGTTTATTATGATTTATGCGGGATTAGTTGCAAATTTATTCACCGCTTATTATTTTAACATCTACAACACAGCCGAGTTCTGACAAACGGCTTTTTATATTGTGTGTGTTAAGAGTGTCGCTCTCAAGCTTGACTGAAATAGTGACCGTTGCCACAGAATCAATAGGAATATTCTGATTAACTGTCAGTATATTAGCACCCATCTCATAAAGGTTAGTCAGTATAGACGACAATGCACCTTTTTCATCTTTAAGAACAAGATAGAGCGAAACTATTTTGTTTGTAAGCTTTTCTTCATAAGCAAAAACAAAGTCCTTATACTTATAATATGCACTTCTTGAAATTCCGACTTTTCTGCATGCGTCAGCTGAAGATTTAACATCGCCTCTTGCTTTGATACGCTTTGCTTCAAGTACTTTAAGTATAATTTCAGGTAAAACTGCCGAATTAACCACTACCAGCTTACCGGAATTATGATAATCCAACGAGTCCACCTCCTAAGCACATTTGTTTTTTGAGCAACTACAACTATAACATAATTTGCATAAAAAGTCAAGGCGAAAAGTGCGGTAACTTTTAAAATGCAGAGTAAAAGCAAGAGCGTACCAAAGTTTCCTTTAGTACGCTCTTACTGTTTATCCTAAACTTTGATAGTGATATTTCTATTTTATTTTAGTAAAATAGATATTAAAGGTGATGCTTGTCAAAGTGGATACCATTTTTATACTGATATAATTATTTGGATAAACACGGCTGATTCAGCCGCTTTGACCACTAATTATTATTTTCTAATTTTTTTAAAGTTAATATACTTAAATAAAGTATATTCGATAGTTTATTATAAAAAGACATTAAATATAAAAAATAAAAGTATAACAGAGCACAAAAGTTTTCTTTTGTATGCTCCTTCAGTTATTCAAATCTTCGACAGGTATTGATTGTTTCATATATGTAAAACAAATCAAAGGTGATACTATCAAGTAGGACACCATTATTATACAACTATTGTACTATATTGTCAAGAACATATTTTGAATTTATTTATAAACTGTATTGATTTCAATATATATTACTGTAATTCTAATTTATTAACGATGAAAAAGGCAGTCAATAGGGAATTAAGAAAAAAGTATAAGAGCGTACTGGACCTTAGCCAACCAGTACGCTCTTATTGTTATCCGAAATTTCGACGGATTTGTGTTTTTTGTTGTTTTTAATTTAATTGTAATGTATCAAGGGTGATACTGTCGAAATTTCGCATACCATTATTATACAGCTATTGCACTATATTGTCAAGAACATATTTTGAATTTATTTATAAACTGTTTTGATTTCAATATATATGATTATAATTTTATGCAATTAATAAAATTTTCTGTCTACTTAAACTAAGTAGACTTGAAACATTTAATAATAAAAAGTGATATAATATGTTTATTAAATAATTAAAAAGTTTTTGAGATGTTTATAGTAAGTTCTTAATTGGTTAATATTGGTGTTAAGAACATATATTATACTCGTATATGAACTACTATAATTTCTAATTAAACATATTTTAAACATATTTTACTTTTAATGTTTGCAAATTGAAGTTAAATTGAGGTAAAATAAATATACAATAAGTTTAAAACGAGGTTAATTTATGGCTATTAGAAATTTGACAGTTAGAATTGACAGTGAAGTGCTTGATAAATTACACATCATTTCGAATTATGAAGGCAGGAGTGCTAACAGTCAGATACTTGTTCTTTTAAGAGATTTAATAGAAAAATATGAAACCGAACACAGTGAAATATTTTTCAATAAAACAAAAAAATAACTGGCTGTAATTTAGATATTATCTTTTTACTTTATAGTGATAAAAAATTGTTAAATGTAGTAGTAATAAAATATATAGAATATGAAAGGAATTAATTATTATGAAAGTAGGAGTAATAGGAGCAGAAGACACAACAATGAGAAGAATGATAAAGTTTCTTCCTAAAAATGCTGATTACATTATTTTAAAAAGTCTGGGAAGAGAGATATTATATGATAAGACTTTGCCTGAGCATTTGAGAGCATATGTAAAAGAGGATTTAGGAAAGTACGATGAAGCTATAAGGGAGTGTGAAGTAATATACTTATTCTGTGAAGAAGAGAGTGAGGATACAGCGTACATAAGAAAAGAATGTGAAAAACGCAAAAAAAAGCTTATTGTATATGATAAACAGCCATAACCGAATACGCTGAAATAAATAAAGTACACAAAAAATGACCAAGCTTATAAAACTTGGTCATTTTTATATTTATGTGTATTTGTTTATTAATAAGCAACGCCTTGCCACTTCATAGCGTCTGCAACTTTTAAGAAACCTGCGATATTGGCACCGAAGATAAGGTTGCCCTCGTGACCGTATTCCTTAGAAGCGTTGTATGAATTGTGGAAAATGTTAATCATAATGTCTTTAAGCTTAGCGTCAACCTCCTCAAAAGTCCATGAAAGTCTTTCTGAGTTCTGGCTCATTTCAAGAGCTGATGTAGCAACACCGCCGGCATTTGCAGCTTTAGCAGGTCCGAACAGAACGCCTGCTTCAACGAATTTTTCAGCAGCGTCAGGAGTACATGGCATGTTAGCACCCTCAGCAACAGCGATTACGCCGTTTTTGATAAGAGTGTCAGCAGCTTCACCGTCAAGCTCGTTTTGTGTAGCACATGGAAGAGCAATATCACATGGAATAGTCCAGATACCCGAGCATCCCTCGTGGTATTCAGCACCCTCAACTCTGTTGCAGTATTCTTTAATTCTTCCTCTTTCAACCTCTTTGATTTGCTTAACAACATCAAGGTTTACACCGTTAGGGTCATAGATATATCCGTTTGAGTCGGAAAGTGCAACAACCTTTCCGCCGAGCTGTGTAGCTTTTTCTGTAGCGTAGATAGCAACATTACCCGAACCTGAGATAACAACTGTCTTGCCCTCAAAGCTTTCGTTCTTCATGCATTTTAACATTTCATCTGTGAAATAGCAGCAGCCGTATCCTGTAGCTTCTGTTCTTGCAAGAGAACCGCCGTAGCTTAGACCCTTACCTGTTAAAACACCTGTGAATTCGTTTCTTAATCTCTTATATTGACCGAACATATAGCCGATTTCTCTTGCACCTGTTCCGATATCGCCGGCAGGAACGTCAGTATCAGCACCGATGTGCTTTGAAAGCTCTGTCATAAAGCTCTGGCAGAATCTCATAACTTCTCCGTCTGATTTGCCCTTAGGGTCGAAGTCTGAACCGCCTTTACCGCCGCCGATTGGAAGACCGGTTAAGCTGTTCTTGAAGATTTGCTCAAAACCTAAGAACTTAATAACTGATGCACAAACTGTTGGGTGAAGTCTTAGACCGCCCTTATATGGTCCGATAGCTGAGTTGAATTGACATCTGAATCCACGGTTTACCTGAACATTTCCGTTATCGTCAACCCATGATACTCTGAACTGAATAAATCTTTCAGGCTCAACAATTCTGTCAATGATACCGTTAGTTTCATATGATTTATCTTTTTCAACAACAGGTTCTAAACTTTCAAGAACCTCTTTAACTGCCTGAAGAAATTCCTTTTCGTTAGGATTTCTTGCTTCTACCTTGTCATATACCTTTTTAAGGTATGCATTCTTAAACTCCATTGTTTAAGACCTCCTATTATAAATTTCAGTGCCGGCAACTTAAATGATTACAGCTTAGTTGCTAAAAACATTTTACGCTTTAGCACGATATAATTATTTTACCATATAAATCATCAATTTGCAAGTAAAAATATTAAAATTGCATAATTTTTATTATTTTTATATATTTTGCTCTTATTTTGCATAATTGTGATTTTCATATTTCAAATTAATATAACACTTGACAAATTAATTGCAATGGTGTATTATTGTATTAAATCAATAATACAATTCAGCAAAAGGCGGTAGTATCGAAGAAAGTGAGGTTTTATTATGGCTTGGGAAATCAAAAATGACAGACCGGTGTATATTCAGCTTTTAGAAGAGCTTGAGTTTCGGATTCTTAACGGAACATACACATCGGGTACAAAGCTTTTATCCGTTAGAGATTTGGCAGGTGAGGCACAGGTTAACCCAAACACTATGCAGAAAGCCCTCAGCGAACTTGAGAAAAAAGGTCTGATTTCATCTAAGCGTACATCAGGTAACTTTATCACAGAGGATGAGAAGCTGATAAATGATTTAAGAACAGAACTGGCATGTTCTGAAGTAGGTAAGTTTTGCGATAAGATTAAAAAGCTGGGAATAACCAAAAAACAAACAATAGAGCTTATTAATAAGGAGGAGTTTTGAAATGGATGAAATTTTGAATTGTACAGGTCTGACAAAGAAATACGGACATCTGGTTGCTCTTGACGGTCTTGATTTGTCGGTAAAAAAAGGTCAGATTATAGGTCTTTTAGGACCTAACGGAAGCGGAAAAACAACGCTTATTAAACTGATTGCCGGGCTGCTTAAACAAAATTCGGGCGAGCTGACAGTTGACGGGAAGAAGATTGGAGTTGAAACTAAAAAAATAGTTTCATATCTTCCTGAAAGAACTTATATTCCGAACTGGATGCATGTGAAAGACATAATTAAAATGTTTGAAGATTTTTATGAAGACTTCAATCTTGAAAAAGCTAAAAGCATGCTTGACGGCTTGAGTATTAATATGAATCAGAGAATTAAGGCAATGTCAAAGGGTACTAAAGAAAAGCTTCAGCTGATACTTGTTATGAGCAGAGAGGCTCAGCTTTATTTGCTTGACGAGCCTATTGCAGGTGTTGACCCGGCAGCAAGAGACTATATACTTCGTACTATTATATCAAATTATAATCCTGAAGCGGCAGTTATAATTTCAACGCATTTGATACAGGATATAGAAACAGTTTTAGACGATGTAATTATGATTCAGAACGGACATTTAAAGATTCATAAAACAGTTGATGAAATTCGTGAAGAAAACGGAATGTCAGTTGACGCACTATTCAGGGAGGTATTCAGATGTTAGGAAAATTATTTAAAACAGAGTTCAAAGCTTCGGGAAGGCTTTATCTTCCGATTTTTATCGGTCTGTTATTTTGTGCGGTTGTTGAGCGTATTATGATTGAGATTTTGCAGAAAAACGAAAATTCAACCTTTCTGAATATAGTATTCGGAGTAATAACTGCAATTTTTGTTATTATAATATGCAGTGTATGTGTTTCAGGTCAGTTTATATCAATATACCGTTTCCATAAGAGCGTATTTACCGATGAGGGATATTTGACAAACACCCTTCCGGTAAAATCAAGTTCGATTATTCTTTCAAAGCTTTTAGTGGGTGTTCTGTATACGGTTTTCAGCTTTATTATTCTTATTGCTTCGGCACTGATAATGACAGCAGGCGACGTTTTAACAAACTTTATAGAAGAGCTTAGAATAGACTTAGGTATTGAAAATACTCAGATAGGATTATTTGAATATATATTCAAAGCTTTAAGTGATATACCTTTGACAACTGTATTAGTTGCTGTATTTATTGTGGTATCATTGTTTTTCAATATTATTATGTTCTATACTGCGTTTGCAATAGGAAATATGGCAAATAATAAAAAAGTTTTGCTTTCTGTTATAATTTTTATAGGACTTACAAATGTTTTATCTTTTGCAAGCGGAGGCTTGACTATTTTACTTGAAGAAATTCTAAGCGATAAGATGGCGGCTATTACTTCTGTAAATATAACACTGTCAATTGTTTTGGCAGGAACTGTTTTAATTGGTTTAATCGGGTATTTTGTAACAAATAAAATTATGAAAAGCAGGCTTAATCTTGAATAATAGGGGGACATTATGAAACTAGGAATAATTAAAAGGGTAATTGCAGTTTCTTTCGCTGCAGTTTTGGTATTTAGTATGTCGGGGTGCGTATCAAATTCATCTACAGATAATGCAAAATCGCTTGGCAGCTCAGGTGATGATTATAATATCACAGAATTTGAAGAAGAGGAAGTTATAGTTGACCAAAGTATAAAAATTTCTTTTTCCGAAAAAGGAACTGTAAGATACGAGGGTACAGGTACAAATTTAATCGATTTTTGGGAATATGGAGCACCGCAAAGTAATACCGTATATTTTGAAGGTGCGGGAGGCGACTTTCTCGAGGATTATTATAAGCGTGACTGTATAGAGTTTGCTTTTGAATATAAAAATATGATATATTTCTTAAAGCGCACATATGAAAAGACAAATTATGTATACACTCTTTACAGAATGGATCTTAAAGGCGATAATATTACAAAAGTTTCGTCAATTACATTAAAAAATAATCTTGCTGCTGAGGCTTACGACTATTGTGAATATGAAATCAGAGATGTTTATATTTGCAATGACAGTTTAGTATTTGGTGTGCTATATTATGATTATGACGAATGTCATAACGATGTATACAAAATCGATTTAAAAAGCGGAATAATCAATAAATTAATGGATATTGAATATGCTACTTTGTCATTTGCGAGATTAGAGAACGATTATACATATCTTTATATAAGTGATAATGATGATTACAGTGAAGATGATAATGATGATAAATTCGATTATGACAGATTAGCAGTTTTTAGAATAGACAATAAAACAAACGAAAATAGTAAAGTTAAATTTACTGATAAAAATGATAAGGTTTATTCTGAAGTTATCGGTACTTATGATGACCAGCTGATTTGCACTACTGAAGATTATATTGATTTAATAGATAATGACGGAAATGTAAAAACTGTTTATGATAAAAAGAAAAATCATTATTCAGATGTTTATGATGCACAATTAGTAGGCAATTATGTTTTGATAGGTTCTGAATATTCAACAGGATATAGCTATAAATGTGACTTGCGAAACGGAAAAGTTGAATCTATCAGCGGTACAGATTTGAGTAAAGCATTATACAGCTTCGGTGACAAATATATATGTTATAAAGAACCTACTCAAAAAGAGCGTGAACAATATGAAGAACAGTATTTTGAAAATATGGACAGTATTTTTTCTTCATATAAACCTTTTGATTGTAGTAAACATGTTTTCTGGTCAAGGGAAGAAGATGTTTTAGCAGACAAACATAATTATATGCCGATAAAGAATTTCCCAAAATCAGATATTTACTATGATGATTGTTATTAAAAAATAAAGCAAGCGGACTGTATAAATTGTACAGTCCGCTCTTTTGTTTGAAGATGTTCGACATATTGCGTCACACTGTTTGTTGCAAATTAAAGTTATATGTGTTAAAATAATTAACGGACAAGCATATTTTTTATTAAATTGAAAAGAGGACTGATTTTTTATGAAGGAAACAATTTTAGTTACAGGCGGTGCAGGCTTTATCGGAAGCCACACAGTAGTTGAACTTTTAGAGAACGATTATAACGTTGTCATCGTAGATAATTTCTGTAATTCAAAACCTGAGGTTTTGGATAAAATTAAACAGATAACAGGAAAAGACTTTAAGTTTTATGAAGAGGATTTGCTCAATCTTGACGGTATTTCAAAAATATTCGAAGAAAATAAAATTGACGCAGTTATTCATTTTGCAGGACTTAAAGCAGTAGGCGAGTCTGTTGAAAAGCCTGTTGAGTATTATCACAATAACATTACCGGAAGTCTTATACTTATTGAAGCTATGAGAAAAAATAACTGCAAGAAAATTGTATTCTCTTCATCTGCTACTGTATACGGTCTTAACAATACAGTTCCTTTTGTTGAAGAGATGCCTACCTCTGCAACAAACCCATACGGATATACAAAGGTTATGATTGAGCAGATTTTGCAGGATGTTTATGTTTCAGACAACGATTGGAGCGTTTCACTTTTAAGATATTTTAATCCGATAGGTGCACATAAGAGCGGACTTATAGGTGAAGACCCTAACGGAATTCCTAATAATCTTTTGCCGTATATCGGAAAGGTGGCAGTAGGTCAGCTTCCTCAGCTGAATGTATTCGGTGACGATTATGATACACCTGACGGAACAGGAGTAAGGGATTATATTCATGTTTGTGATTTAGCGTCAGGACATTTGTGTGCTGTAAAATATGTTCTGGAGAATAAGGGCGTAGAGGCTGTAAATCTCGGAACCGGAAAAGGGTCCAGCGTTTTAGATGTTCTTCACAGCTTTGAAAAAGCGTGCGGAAAAGAGCTTCCATATGAAATAAAACCAAGACGAGCAGGGGATATAGCAACATGCTATGCTAATACCGATAAAGCGAAAAAGCTTTTCGGCTGGGAAGCTAAGTACACTCTTGATGAAATGACAGCAGACGGCTGGAAGTTTATTAAAAATAATTTTTAAATTTTATTCAATCGCGTCGGCCGGTTACCGGCGTGTATCAGATTATAGAAATAAAAGTGTAAAATTTATTGGAGTATTTGAATTTACAATCAAAAATCGATGAAATGAGAGGATGGTCATAATTATTACAAAATCATTAAAGAAAGTTTTCTGCACTATGCTGACGATGGTGGTTTTGCTTTCAGCAGCGGTACCTTTTTCAGCGTCTGCTAAAGAAACAAAGCCTGTTGGTGCTCTGTCCGAGAAATACGATGCAGAGTCCAAAAAACATGGCTGGAAATGGGATTCTAAATCATTGACGCTTAGTCTTAACAACTGTAAGCTTAAAACAAAAGATTCGTATGGATTTATAGTTCCTGACGGGACTAAGGTAATTATAAGCGGGAAAAATACAATTTCATCTGAGCGTGTTGCGTTGTGGTGCAGCGGAAGTATGGTTATTAAGGGAAAAGGAACTCTGTACTTAAAAAGCAGGCAGGATACGGCACTGACAACAGATGAAAGTTTGATTGTTCACGGCGGAAGCATTTATGTTTCAACCAAGTCAAAATTTATTGCACCTGTCGTAATTGACAGGTCCTTAACAATAAACGGCGGTTCGCTTTATGCTTTTGGTCACAAGAGTGACAGCGGTATTGAAGTTGAACGAAATATCAGAGTTTATAAAGGTAATCTTATGGCTGATTCAGATGTTGATAATGCCATTGAAATTTATGCAGGCAGAGCGATTTATTTAAGCGGCGGCTGCATAAAGGGAAAGGCAAGAGGAAAGACCTCATATGGAATTTGGAGTGACGGAAGTATCTATGCCGACGGAGGAAAGCTTAGAGGTTATTCATATAATAAAGACAATGATAGTTTCGGAATAGGCTGTGTTGCAAAAGAGAAATTTAAAATATCAGGCGGAAATATAAAGGCAAAAGGGAATTTGACTGCTCTCGCTTCATGGAACAGAATAATAAGCAAGAATAATAAATCCCGTTCTAAAGTGAAGGCACGCTTGAGTATTTCAAAGGATATGAAGATTTCTTCAAATGCTAAAATATGCAAGGCTTCTGTTTCACAGAGATATCATGGATTAGGGGCTAAAACTAACGATTACATATGCGAAAAGTTTTATGTATTAGGCAAAAAAGGTTTCTCTTATAATTATGATAATTTCAAGTTTACAAATACATTAAAAAGTCTAACTGTAAGAGAAAAATAAACTGTAATTAATTGCAGTCATAAAAAATTATCCCCTGAGAGGAATTAATCTTCTCAGGGGATTTGTGTATTTATTCAAGCGGTAAAAGTTTAATTTAGCTCTTTTCAAACTGGCTGTGATACAGGTTATAATAAAAGCCTTTTTTTGAAAGAAGCTCTTCGTGGTTTCCTTGTTCAATGATATGACCTTTGTCCATAACTAATATGCAGTCTGCATTTTTGATTGTTGAAAGCCTGTGTGCGACTATAAAACTGGTTCTTCCTTTCAGCAGTTTTTCAAAAGCGGACTGTATCTGTTTTTCTGTTCTGGTATCGATGTTTGATGTTGCTTCGTCTAATATAAGCATTGGCGGAAGTATCAGCATTACTCTTGCGATACATAGAAGCTGTTTCTGACCGCTTGAAAGATTTTCGCTGTCATCTGAAACTATCGTGTCATACCCATGAGGAAGTCTTTGAATAAAGCTGTGTGCATGTGCGTTTTTTGCAGCAAGTATAATTTCTTCATCGGTGGCGTCCGGCTTTCCGAATGCAATGTTTTCTTTTATTGTTCCTTTTGAAAGCCAAGTTTCCTGAAGCACCATGCCAAAGCTTTGTCTTAGACTTTTTCGCTTGACTTCTTTTATATTTTTACCGCTTATTTTTATATTTCCGTCAGTAACATCATAAAATCTCATGAGCAGATTTATAAGTGTAGTTTTTCCGCAGCCTGTCGGACCGACGATTGCAATACGCTGACCTTTTTTGACATCGAGATTTAAGTCTTCTATCAACGGCTTATCAGGTGTATAGCTGAATGAAACATCATCAAGACTTAAAGTTCCGTCAATCTCATTTAATGAATACAGGCAGTCGTCGTTTTCTTCTTCATCAGACTCTATAATTTCAAATACACGCTTTGCAGAAGCAAAGGCTGACTGAAGCTCGGTAATAACACTTGAAATTTCATTAAAAGGTTTTGTATACTGATTTGCATAAGTTAAAAATGCTGAAAGCTGACCAACGCTTATATTACCGCTGATAGCAGATACTGCACCGAAAATACCGACTCCCGAATAGACTAATCCGTTTATAAATCTTGTTGACGGATTGGTTATTGACGAAAAGAACAGTGCTTTAACTCCGACAGCTTCAAGTTCTTTGTTGATTTTTTCAAATTCTGCCTTAGACTCTTCTTCATGTGAATATGCTTTTACTGTTTTCTGACCGGTAATCATTTCATTGATATGGCTTGTCATTTCACCTCTTTTTATTGACTGTGCCTGGAACATACTGAATGTTCTTTTAGCAACAAATGACGCAACAAAAAAAGAAAGGGGAGTGATTAGGACAACAATAAGCGTTATTTTAATATTTATTGAAATCATAAAGCCTATAGTGGCAAAAATAGTTATTATTCCTGAAAACAACTGAGTAAATCCCATAAGAAGCCCGTCAGAAACTAGGTCAATATCAGTGACAATTCTGCTTATCATATCACCCTGAGATGAATTGTCAACAAAGCTTATCGGAACTTTTTCAAGTTTTTCAAAAGCGTCAAGCCTTATATCACGAACAGTGCAAAAGGTGAGCCTGTTTGTGCATAAATTCATAAGCCATTGTGATATCGCAGTTATAGCGACAGCAGCAATTATTTTTAAAATAATTGCTTTCAAACCTGCAAAATCAACATTGCCTTTTGAGATTATAAGGTCAATTCCGTTTCCCAGCAGAATTGGTGTAAGCAGTGTAAATGCTACAGTAATTACAGAAAGAATAAGTGCTGAAATCAAATAGTATTTGTAAGGCAATATATATTTAAACAGTTTTCTTATTATTTCTTTTGTATTTTGAGAATTCTCATTTTTATACTTCATTTTTATCACCGTTCTTGTATAGGATAAAGTTTTGGACGGCAGTTCTTCAGTAGTTTACTGAAGCTGAGAACTGCAAATTTCTTTGTATGTTTCACATGATTCTAAAAGTTCGGAGTGTGTTCCGATACCTGAGATTGCTCCGTTATCGAGAACGATTATGAAATCTGCGTCTTTAATAGCAGTTGCTCTCTGTGAAACAATGAATGTTGTGCGGCCGTTATTGTTTTGTTTCAGTGCATGACGAAGCTTAGCATCCGTTGCGAAATCAAGTGCACTTGAGCTGTCGTCTAAAATTAACACATTTGGCTCGGCAACTAATGCACGAGCAATAGAAAGTCTTTGTCTTTGTCCGCCTGAAAGATTTTTTCCGCCCTGAGAAATTTTAAAATCAAGTCCTTTTTCTTTTACGAATTCTAAAGCCTGAGCGTCTTCCAAAGCTTTCCATATTTCATCATCTGTTGCATTTTTTTTGCCCCATCTAATGTTATCTCTGACAGTGCCTTTAAACAGCATGGATTTTTGTGCAACAACGCAAATGATTTTTCTTAAAGCTTCAAAGGTGTATTTTTTTATATTATTTCCATCAAGCAGGATTTCACCCTCAGTGACATCAAAAAATCTCGGCATAAGATTAATGAGCGTTGATTTTCCCGAACCTGTACCTCCGATAATGCCAACCGTTTCACCGCGCATAGCTTTGAAGCTTATATTCTTTAAAGCGTATTTTTCAGCAGTTTCATAATATGAATATCCGACATTTTTATATTCTATTTTAGGAATGTTTTTGTCGATTGAGGAGGAAGCACTGCAAAGTTCCGCATTATCATCTGTCAGGCTTGGCTTTATATTAAAAATGTCATTAATTCTGATTGCAGATGCCTGAGCTTTAGTGATAATGACAATCAGATTTGCCAGCGCAACAAGAGCAAGCAGAATTTGCGACATATAGTTTACAAGTGCAATTACCTCACCTTGAGTTATATCGCCGTTGAAAGTAAAACGACCTCCGAACCAGATTATCAGAATAGTTGCGATATTTACCAGAACATAAGTTGCAGGGTTTAAAATTGCTGAAATCCGACCGGCCAACAGTTGCTCTTTTAAAAGGCTGTCGCTTGTTTTTTCAAAGCGTTTTTGTTCATACTTTTCTTTTGAAAACGCTCTTATAACCCGTATGCCTGACAGGTTTTCCCTTGTGATTGTAGAAATATTATCTTGATTTTTCTGAACGCTTTTATAAATAGGTATGGTTTTTGACATAATAAGATATATTACAAATGCAATTACAGGAGTAAAAAGTAAAAAAATAAGTGTGAGCTTAACATTGATAGTTAAAGCCATTACAATTGCACCAAGAACTATAAAAGGAGAACGCAGAAACAGCCTTAGTATCATATTTACACCGGTTTGTGCCTGGTTTATATCAGATGTAACTCTGGTAATTAATGTGCTGACACCGATTTTGTCAAGTTCTTTATGAGAAAAATTGTTTATATGTGAAAAAAGTGAAGTTCTCAGTGCTGTACCAAAGCCCATTGAAGCCTTTGCCGCAAAATATTGGGCAGTAAGTGAGCTGATAAGTCCTAACAACCCCAACAGGATTAAAACTGCTCCCATTTGATAAATGTAAGTTTTATCTGAGTTTCTTATTCCCGTGTCAATGATTTTTGCCATTACGATAGGAACCAAAAGCTCAAAGGCAGCTTCAGTCATTTTGAAAAGCGGACCTAAAATACTCTGAATTTTATACTTTTTCAAATATTTTGCTAATTTAAACATTTATACTTCTCCGTATTCATATTTCTTATGTTAACAGTGATATTATACCATTTTAATTTATTCTAATCAATACTTGTGAATGCCGATGTTTTGTGGTACAATTATTATCAGCATATTATATAAATAATATCAATGTTTTACATAAAGAGATAATAAAAAAACAGTTTTGGATATGGAATGGAGATAAAAATGGAAACAATACTTAATATTGACAATAGTATTTTGAATTTTATGGTTTCAATCAGAACAGAATTCTTTAACGATTTTTTTGCGTTTTTCAGCTATATAGGAAATGGCGGTTTGGTTTGGATTGCCGTTGGGTTAATTCTATTGATTTTCAGAAGAACAAGAAAAGCAGGTTTTGTACTTTTACTTTCGATCGGAATAACGGCACTTATAAATAATTTCGTACTTAAAATTATTTTCAACAGAGCAAGACCTTTTATAGCGGATGAAGCTTTGATAACGATTATATCAAAACCGTCAGGTGCATCGTTTCCGTCAGGACATTCGTCAGCGTCTTTTGCAGCGGCGGCTATATTGATGAAGTATAACAAAAAGCTTGGTACAGCAGGCTTGATTACAGCTTTTTTAATCGCTTTTTCAAGGATTTATTTCTGTGTTCACTATCCGAGCGACATAGTCGTGGGTGCAGTTGAGGGAGTTGTAATTTCACTTATTGTATCATTTGCTTTTAATAAGATTTATAATCGTGTAAGAAGAAGCAGACTTTTAGGTGTTAATGAAAAGCAAACTGTTTCTCATGGCTTCACATATGAGCCTGTTCCAGATAAAATATGGAGCATGATGAAAGGGAAGTCATATCCTGATGATGAAACTATTGAGAAAAATGGTTGTAAAATCACCAGAGGAGAATTATTTTATCTGAATGTTTTGTATTTCGGTTTTGACTGTGAACCTAATGTCGGTGAGATTGTCTGCAACAGAATGATAGCAAAAGACTTATGTAAAATATTCAAAAAGTTATATGACAACAGATATATGATTGAAAAAATAAGGCTTATTGATAATTATAATGCCGATGATGAAAAGTCTATGGCAGATAATAATTCTTCATGTTTTTGTTACAGAAATATTGCTGATTCTGATGAACTTTCCCTTCACTCTTTGGGATTGGCAGTTGATATAAATCCACTATATAATCCGTATATTGTAAATGGGAAAGTTATGCCTGCGTCAGCTGAACCTTATGCAGACAGAACCCGTAATTTTAATTATAAGATTGATGAAAATGATTATTGCTATAAGGTTTTCAGGAGTTTTGGATTTAAGTGGGGAGGACATTGGGAAAATTCAAAAGATTATCAGCATTTTTATAGATAAGCGTTGTACATTTCGACAATCAAGGAATAATATGTAGATTTGTTAATATAATTGACAATTTGTTTTGTTTATGATATTATTATTTTGTGAAAAAGTACTAATTCTTGTTATTTGTTTTTAAGAAAGCCAGTAAAGCTGTCTTTGCTCATAACGGATTATGTACTTAATATATGAATAATTTTAGGAGGAATCAAAATGAAACTTAAAAAAGTTTTATCAATTGCTGCTGCGGCAGTAATGGCAGTTACGGCGTTAACCGTGTCAATGTCGGTGTCGGCTGCAGCAACGGAAGTCACCGGCTCGTGCGGTGCAGGTAATACATGGCTTATCAATTCGGATGGTGTTCTTTTAATTTCCGGAACAAATAAAATAAATGGTACCGGATGGAAAACATATGCGGCTGATATTGAAAAGATTGTGATTGAAAGCGGTCTTACCAAGACAGCTTTATCCGGTGCTTTTAATACTTGTGAAAATCTCAGAGAAATATATTTCCCTGATACTACGGAATCTTTAAACAGCTGTTTGTCAAGCAGTTTAAAGGACATTAAAGACATATGGATTTTCACAAAAGAATTGCCGGCTGATTTCGGTACTAGTTATGGTATGTATCCTGAAACCGGATCCGGAACAAGGTGGCATGTATATAAAGGAAGTACGACAGAAACTTCTTTAAGAAAATCATATAATAATGGCGGACTTGCCTTAGTTGACAGTGATTTTGAATACATAACAAGTGAAGATAAATTCCCTGGGATTACCAACCGTACTCCTGTAGCTGTTCCGGAAGAAACCGCAACTTCGGGACCATGCGGTTTGCAAAGTACTTATTCATGGAATGAAGCTGCAAAAACACTTACATTTAAGGGTAAAGGTGCGGTTTCAATAAAAGCAGGCTTTCAAAAATTCGGTGAAAAAGCCGAAACTGTTTTAATGGATGATTCTGAAATCAAATTTATATGCGACGAAGCTTTCGGACCGGATTACTGGTCTTCAAATCCTGCAACTTTTCCTAAGCTTAAAAAAGTAACTTTCCCTAAAACTTTAAAGAAAATAGGCGATAATGCATTTCATAAAACCGTTTTGGAAAATAAGGATTTAGAATTTGCTGAAGGTATGGAACGCATCGGAGCCTTTGCATTCTCGAACACTAAAATATCAGGCAGTTTGGTTTTGCCTTCAACAATGAAATATTTAGGTCAGGAGGCATTTGGTTATACAAATATTACTTCAGTGAAGATTCCTGGGGATATGTCAGTCGGCGGAACAGTATTTGTTGACTGTGACAATCTTACAGAAGTAACCATACCTAAAGGACTTACTTATGGTAAAAACGGTGAGGGCAACATGTCAAGAGCAAACAAGATGTTCCTGCGTTGCGATAACATTGAAAAAGTAATTATGGAAGACGGCTCAACTTTTGCAGAAGAAATGTTTAGCGGATGTAATAATGTTGCAGAAGTTGTAATTAAGTCAAAGACATTCGGTAAAATTATAACAGGTGCAAATACACCATTTCCGACAAATGAAAGTGGTGTAAATAACAATTTTATGGATCAAATCACTTTTAAGACATATAAAGGATCAGAAACAGAAAAAAATCTATTAGCTATAGGAATTCTGCCTGAGAAGATAGAGTATTTAACAGATTTTGTGGCACTTGAAAAAGCAATTAAAAAAGCAGAAGCAATTGAAACTGATAAATATACAGACGCTTCAGTTAATTCTTTGGCAAAAGCTATAGCTGACGCAAAGGCACTTTTAGAAAATGAAAATGCAACACAAGAAGAAGTTAATGCAGCTGTAGGAGCAATTAATAAAGCAACTATGGAGTTGACTGTAAAATCAACTGACCCGACAAATGACAAAAAAGATCCTACAAAGAAAACAGACCCAACAACAAGTCCAACAACAGCTAAGCCTGTACCTAAAACTAGTGCAACAAGAAATGCAAGTGTTGTAGCGGCTGAAAAGAAATCAGCTTCAAAGGCAATGAAAAAGGCAAAGCTAACAAGTTTAAAGGCTAAGAGCAAGGCTAAGAAAAAGATTAATGTTTCTTGGAAAAAGGTTAAAAAGGCTGTAGGCTATGAAGTACAGGTTTCAGCTAAGAAAAACTTCAAGAAAGTAATCTTCAAGAAAGATTTAAAGAAAACAAAACTTACAGTAAAGAATAAGAATATTAAGAGTAAAAAGACTTACTTTGTAAGAGTAAGGGCTTATGCTGCATACAAAGATGCAAACAATAAGGTTGTTAAGGTATATAGTAAGTGGAATAAACAAATCAGAAAAGTAAAGGTAAAGTAAAATAGCAGCCGCAAATAAATTTACAAAAGTTAAAGAGCATTTAGAATTATTCTAAATGCTCTTTTATATATCAAATAATAAATTAGATTTAAGTTACAAAATATTATGATTAAAAAAGAGCCTATCCAAAAGGATAAGCTCTTAATTTTATACAGTCTGACAATTAATTAGTCAAGTTCAGCGAAGTACTTGATTGTTCTAACCATCTGGCTTGTGTATGAGTTCTCGTTGTCATACCATGAAACAACCTGAACTTCATATAAACCGTCACCGATTGGAGCAACCATTGTTTGAGTTGCATCGAACAGTGAACCGTACTTCATACCGATAACGTCTGAAGAAACGATTGGATCCTCGTTGTAACCGTATGATTCTGAAGCAGCAGCTTTCATAGCAGCGTTGATTCCTTCAACAGTAACATCATCACCCTTAACAACAGCTGTTAGGATTGTTGTTGAACCTGTTGGAACCGGAACTCTCTGTGCAGAACCGATTAGCTTGCCGTTAAGCTCAGGAATAACAAGACCGATAGCCTTAGCAGCACCTGTTGAGTTAGGAACAATGTTAGCAGCACCTGCTCTTGCTCTTCTTAGGTCACCCTTTCTGTGAGGACCGTCAAGAATCATCTGATCGCCTGTGTATGCGTGAATTGTTGACATGATACCGCTTTGGATTTCAGCGTACTTATTAAGTGTATCAGCCATAGGAGCAAGACAGTTAGTTGTGCATGAAGCAGCAGAAATAATTGTGTCGTCCTTTGTTAGTGTATCTTCGTTAACTGAGAATACGATTGTTTTTAAGTCACTTCCGGCAGGAGCTGAAATAACAACCTTCTTAGCACCTGCGTCGATGTGAGCCTGGCTCTTATCCTTTGAACAATAGAAACCTGTACATTCAAGAACAACATCTACGCCCAGCTCTCCCCATGGAAGCTCAGCTGCGTTAGCTTTTTTGTAAATTGTAATTTTCTTGCCGTCAACAGTGATTGAATCTTCGCCTGCTTCAACAGTGTGAAGATTTTCACCGATTCTACCGCAGTATCCACCTTGAGCTGTGTCATACTTGAGAAGATCAGCAAGCATTTTTGGGTCTGTCAAATCGTTGATAGCAACAACTTCATAACCCTCTGCACCAAACATTTGTCTGAATGCTAAACGACCGATACGGCCGAAACCATTAATTGCGACTTTTACTGCCATAATTAATATACCTCCTAAAAATTTTCTAAATCTATTTTACACCATTCCAAGCTATATTGCAAGTGTTTTAGAAAAAAATTACTCATTTATATATTAAATTTTACCTGATGATATTTAAAATTATTTTTGAAATCTAATAAGTTATTTGTTCTTTGTATTATTATTACCCAAATTTTCTGAAGCATATTCACAGCATTGAACAACCAGCCGATTAAAGCTTATATTGTTCTTGTTTGCAAGTATTTCAAGTATGTATAAGTAAGGACTTTTAGTTCCGTTTTTTCGAGATTTCGCAGAAAATTAACATTTTAAAATGAAGATTTGTACTACTACACAAATCATACGATTGTTGATTGTTAATTTTAAATTTAATATTGACAAAATTATCAAAGTAAAGTAAACTGTTAAGTACAAAGGGAGTAGCTTACATGGAAGAATTCCATGTTTACTTTGCCGTCAGTACGATCTCTGAGATCCGGCTTTGTAATGAAATTGCGAGACTTTGCTGTTATTTATTAGCGGCAGAGTCTCTATTTTTATGCTTTGCCGAGGTTGTTAAGGAGGTCATTTATATGGAATTTTGGGCATTGGCACTTATTTTTGCGGCAGGTACGGCTCTGCTTGTAAAGGGTGCGGATTGGTTTGTAAGCGGGGCTTCAGAACTTGCGGCAAAGCTTGGTATACCACCGCTTATAATAGGTCTTACCGTGGTCGCGATGGGCACAAGTATGCCCGAAGCTGCGGTTAGCATTTCTGCCGCAATTAAGGGCAATGCGGGTATTACCATAGGAAATGTGGTGGGCAGCAACATACTTAATATTCTTATAATTCTCGGAATTTCGGCGTTAATTACTTCGCTTTCAGTTGATAAATGCACAATAAAATATGAACTGCCGTTTCTTGTCGGAATAAGCATATTGCTGATAGTACAGGGCCTTGACGGAAATATCAGTTTTGCAGACGGTGTTGTTCAGATAGTTCTTTTCGGCATGTACATTTCTTATTTGTTTATATCGGCAAAAAAGAAGAATGACGATTGTGAGGAAAAAAATAAAAATTGTCATAGCAGGAAGCTTTGGCAAATAATTCTGCTGTGCATTTTCGGACTGGCAATGACGGTTGCGGGAAGCAGTATGGCAGTGGACGCTGCCTGCGGAACTGCAGAAAAACTCGGAATGAGCGAACGATTTATCGGCTTAACAATAGTAGCTCTTGGCACATCTCTTCCCGAACTTGTAACATCTGTTACCGCTGCACGAAAGGGCAAGTCGGATATTGCAATCGGCAATATCGTAGGCAGTAACATTTTTAATATTTTATTTGTGGTAGGTGTATCCGCTTTGATAAATCCCGTTGCTTTCGCAGAAGGTTTCCGTTTCGACAGTTTGGTATCTGCTGCTGCTTCTTTGCTTCTGATTTTGTTCAGCATCAAGGACAAAAAGCTTAAACACCGGCACGGCGTGGCAATGCTGACGGGATACGCTTTATATTTTGCTGCAATTTTTTAATATGTTTTCGTATAATGTTGCAGGGAGGAATTTATAAAATGAATTATAACGAATTTATAATGTTTTTGGTTAAGCTGTTATCGGGAACAGGAGTATTTCTGGTTGGAGTTCATCTTCTTACATCAAATATCGAACAGCTTGCTACAGGAAAAATAAAAAGCATTTTCAGCAAGACTGTAGACAAAAGGCTGACTAACGTTGCGATAGGTACTGCTACAACAGCGCTTATTCAAAGCTCCGGTGTTACTACTGTGCTTATAGTCAGCTTCGTAAATGTCGGCATAGTAAATCTCTATCAAGCTGCGGCAATGATAATGGGTGCAAACATAGGAACGACAATTACAGCACAAATAGCCGCATTAAGCGCATTCCCGATAACGACCTATATTCAGGCTTGCGTATTTGTTGGAATAATAATAAATATGCTGTGTAAAAACGAAAATCTAAAAAAAACAGGCTTGATCATATCGGGGCTTGGACTTGTATTTATAGGTCTTTCCATTATGTCGGACGCAATGAAGGTCAACAGCGAAGCAATACAGGCATTGTTTGCAAATGTGAGAAACCCGTTTTTACTCTTTATAATAGGAATTTTTCTTACGGCATTGGTGCAGTCAAGTTCCGCGACTACTTCAATAATTATCGCAATGTCTGTAGCGGGTTTAACTGTCGGAACCGGCGGAAATGAAGTGCTGTACATAATACTCGGAACAAATATAGGTTCGTGTGTTACTGCGCTTATGTCTTCCATAACGGCGGGAACAAACGCAAAGCGGGCAAGTCTTATACATTTGTTGTTTAACGTTTTCGGTTCGGTAATATTTTTTATTTTGCTTATGCTCAGATCTGATTTTATGGATATGACATTCGGCAAATGGTTCAGTTCCGCAGCAACGCAGATAGCCATGTTCCATACTTTTTTCAATGTTGTCTGCACTGTGATATTTCTGCCGTTCTGCGGTATGTTTGTTAAAATATCCGAATTTCTTATAAAGGATAAAATACCCGAAAAAAATTTTATATAATCTGATGACATGATATTGTCATCGTCGTTGCTGTGATTTCCCGGCTTGAAAATGACAATATAAAAAAGATAGGAGGTAAAATGAAAGATTTAAAACTTCAAAAGAATATAAGCAAGTTTTAGGCATGGGCATAATTACTTAATCAGAGTTTGATGTAAAAAAGCATGAATTATAAATTTTTGATAGTAATATGGAGCAGATTTTTTAAGCTATATTGAAGATAATTTTATGCAAAAAAACTACAAAAACCGAACACTGTAATAAAACAGGAAATTTATACAAAATGTATAAATTTCCTGTTGTTTTTTTAATTGGTGATAGGTGGCAATATAACATAAATAGGCACTTTTCAACTAATTTTGACATAATAATGCATAAAGCGACTTTTTTCGTTTCTCTATAGCTTTTTTCGAGCATATATGATATAATGTAACATGGTTTATTTTATTTTGACAAAAAAAATATAATTATTTTTGGATAAACATATGAGGAAAATTTATGGAAAATGAGAAACTTATAATTTTGATCGATTTGTTTTCTTCTTCATCTGAAAGAATAATAATTGCCGATGAAGATTTAAACGTGCTTTGGTCAAATGAAAAAAGCATGCCTCAAAAACTTAATATGGAAGATTTTTATGATTTATCTAAAGATGACGGTTCTGTTTTTGAATTTGAAAGAAGCATAAGCGGACTTTCTGTAAAATTTCCGATAACTTCAGAAAAGGTAATAATTTATGAAACAGAACAGTTGTTATGTTCAGTTAATGTGCTTCCGGTTTTTGAAAGTTCAGACACCAGAAATGTCGAGGGATATGTGATGACTGTTTACAGTTTTTTCAGTGGAATACAAAAGCATATTCATTCGCCGTTTGCATCCGTACTTAAAAAATTTTTCAGAATGCTTAGAAATACTGCAAGTGAAGTTGTATTCAATACAGGTCTTATTAATCAAAGGTTAGAGGATCTTGAAGAATATGATTTGATTGATAAAAATGCTGACATTAATAAGATTTTGTACAGCACTTTATCGTCATGCATAAATTTTGAAGAAGCATTTATTTATGCAGCTGATGATTTTAATATAATGATAGCAAATGCTTCGGAATTTATAACTGACCTTATGCATTTCACAGAACATTCTGCAAGAAAAATCGGAGTGAAATTCAGCTATAAAATCGAAGAAGATATTTATTTGAATATAGATTATTCGAGATTTTTAATAGCAGTAATGAATCTTATTTCAAATGGGATAAAATACAATATATCAGAGAAGAAACAGATTTTAGTAGAGTTTAAGAAGTCAGGATCATATGCTGAGCTGATAGTCACAGATAATGGTATTGGAATTTCAAATGAAAAGGCATATAAAATTTTCGAGCCGTTTTCAAATGTTAATAAAACGGATACACGGGAATCATTGGGTCTTTCATTGGTAAAGAAATTTGCAGATAAGTTCGGTGGGGGAATTACATTTAAAACAGATACCAGCGGAACAAGCTTTACATTACGAATACCCTATGAAAAGAGTATAGATATTAATGAGGTTAATGCTCCCAATACAGATTATTTTAAAGGAACTTATTCGCCGATTGATTTATATATGTTAAAAGCGGAAGCGAAAGAAAGTATTGATTGAAAAATATATGCAAATATACGCTGAATTGTTTAAAAATTATACGTTCAGCTTTTTTGATTTAAAGAAAAAAGTTCTGTATTAGGAAAATAATATGCAAGAATTTCTTTATAATGTTTTCCTTCTTTGGCAAGTGAGTTTGCACCATATTGACTCATACCAACCAAATGACCGAGTCCTTCTGTTTTAAATATTATATTTTTGTCTTTTATTTCAATATTAAAATGCTGTGACGGAAGGTCAAGTGCAGTACAAAGCTCGGACGCATTGATTTCTTTGCCGCCTAATGAGATTGTTAAAGGTGTTCCGTTATTTGTTTGTTTTATGATTTTTATCCAGTCCTCACTGCTGCCTGATAATTCAACTGCAAATGTTTCTTCTGCATTTTTTTTAAAATCATCAGCTGATACAGTGGTTGTTTTTGAAAATCCTTCAGCTTTTTTATCATATACACTGTCTACAGATACAAGATAGGGAACATCTTCATTCCAGATATCTTTTGAACTTTCGGTTTTTCCGCTGGAAATAGTATGATATGCAACAATAATAGGCTGATTTTCGTAAATGCATATATCATTTATAACTTCATCAACCGCAGATGAAACATTTTTTAAAGCAGTTTCATATTTTTCTCCGTAATATGCTTTAGCTTCGTCTGTTGTAAATGTTTTCGGATAAACCGTATCATCGGTACTTATTATTGCACCGAGAAGCGAATCTGTCGGATTTTCTTTTTCAGTTAAATAACGATTCAATATGTATGTATGTGAAAGTACAGCCTGAGCTTTCAGAGCTTCTTTTTCAAATGTTCCGGGCATCTGTGCCATTACATTCCAAATAAGATAATCTTTTATATTCATTACAGCAACATCTTTTGTTTCGGAATTAAGTATTGATACTTCCTGTATATCAGAAGAAATCAATGTTTCTTTCTGACTGCTTTTAAATAGTTTGGAAACACCTTTGTTGAGCAGAATAAATGACGGAATTATCATTAAACATATTGCAAAAATAAGAAGCGTCTGATAAGTTTTATTCATATTTTTTCTCCTCGCTTTTTGTTATCGGATGGAATCCTTGTCCGTTTTGTATAATGATATGTTCTTGTCTTTGAATATATGAGTAAAAATATATTATGCATTGAACTATTTTAATTACTGATGAATATTTCGGAAAATTATTGCATTATATCGTCTGATATGATAAAATAAATAATATAAATATTAAAATATATGAATAATTTATAGGAGGATATTATGAAAAAGGTTTTATCGATTTTAGCAGCGACAGTAATGACAGTGTCAGCATTGACAGGTGCGATTACCGCATCGGCAAGTGAGGTTGCAACGGGTAACTGCGGTGATAATTTAACATGGTCGCTTGATTCAGATGGCGTGCTTACAATTTCTGGTACAGGACCTATGGATTACAGCGATGAATCCGGATATTATCAGACATATCAAAGTTGGACGTATTCAGAATATGCCGGCCAGATTAAAGAAGCCGTAATCGAAGAAGGCGTTACAACTATAGGTCCGTGTGCATTCGGCCGTACATCATCGGGAATAGTTACGGATGAGGTTGCATATCCTAACTTAAAAAAAATCTCGTTGCCTTCGACTATTGAAAAAATATGTCGAGGAGCATTTTTGGCAACTGTTATTGAAAATTTAACAGTTCCCGAAAATGTGAAGGAAATAGCTTCGCAGTCTTATCAATATTCACTAATCAAAAGTGTAACAATCCCTGCGGGTGTTACACTTAAGGCATCCGCCTTTACTGACTGTCCAGCTCTTAAAGAGGCGACTCTCGGAGCAGACATTTAATATGGTCACGGTGCAGGATGGGGTTCTGAAAGCCATTCTGAAACTGATTTCAAGAAATGTACTGCCCTTGAAAAGGTAACGATATTACGAGCA
>UQYQ01000015.1 GCA_900545345.1 uncultured Ruminococcus sp. | reverse complement strand
ATTTTATGCGATATTATGTCAATCCTCTTTACTGTCACCTTCGCATAATACCCCATAGGATTATTTTAGCATGTTTTCCGGTTTTTTGTCAAGTTGACTGCATTATTCTGTTTATATCAAGAAGATACCTGAAACTGTTAGATTTGAGTTCCTATCGATTTATTTTCTATCTATTATCTTGTTGTTTTATTAAATGATCAACTAAGCCGGGTTTAACTTTTTTCATAACTCTATCGAATATCTTTTGCACATCCTCATATGTCTTATATACACAATAATTTGTTGCTATTTTAACTTTTGTATTTCCAATCAAAAAATCTTTTGCAATATAATCTGCTTTAACATTAACCATCATTACACCTCCCACATCAATATATTCTGAATATTAATTGTCCTATACAACAAATTTTATAATTACAAGTATTACATACATAATGATATTTTAATTTAGTAGCATTAAATCAAAATATTCTTCATAGATTATAATATTTATCATTAAACTATTAAATCTAAATAAACATGTTATTTAAACTGTAATAATGCAATTGTCAATAAAATTTATACTAATATAAAAAGGTGATAATTTTGCAATATTGCTTATATCTGAGAAAATCACGAGCAGACGCAGAAGCTGAAGAACGCGGTGAGGGTGAAACTCTTATACGGCACGAAAAAACACTGCTAGAACTTGCAAAAAAGTTAAATCTAAATGTTACGGAAATATACAGAGAAATTGTTTCAGGAGAAACTATCGCTGCACGGCCTATTATGCAAAGTCTGCTCCAAGAAGTTGAACAAGGGTTTTGGTCGGGGGTTCTTGTAATGGAAGTTGAGCGTCTGGCTCGCGGTGACACAATAGACCAAGGCATAGTTGCACAAACATTCAAATTTAGCGATACTAAAATAATAACTCCTGTAAAGACTTACGATCCAAACAATGAATTCGATGAGGAGTATTTCGAATTCGGATTATTTATGAGCCGAAGAGAGTATAAGACTATCAATCGCCGTTTGCAACATGGTCGTGTAGCTTCTGTTATGGAAGGAAAATTTGTCGGTAACAAAACTCCATATGGTTATGAACGCGTTCGCATTAAAAATGATACAGGATACACTCTTTCAATTATTAAAGATGAAGCTGAAATCATATGTCTTATTTATGAATGGTATATCACTGGAGAAAAACAGCCTGACGGAACGTATAAACGGATAGGAACATCTCTTATTGCACGACGTTTGAATGATATGAAAATCCCTGCAAAATCGGGCGGTGTTTGGATTGCATCTACAATTCGTGATATTCTTAAAAACCCTGTTTACATAGGAAAAATACGATGGAACTCAAGAAAATGTGTTAAAAAAGTAATTGACGGCCAAGTCGTTGTTTCCAGACCACGTGCTAAAAACAGTGAGTGTATTGTCGTTCAAGGACTACACTCACCTATAATCTCAGAAGAAACATATAACATTGCTCAGGAATATATGAGCAAAAATCCTCCACGCCCCATAGGAGACAGAAGTACAATAAAAAATCCACTTGCCGGAATTGTTATCTGTGGAAAATGCGGACGGCACATGGTACGCCGGCCTTATAACAACGGATATTCAGATATGCTTATTTGTGCTGAACCTACTTGTGATAATGTCAGCTCAAATTTAGATTTAGTTGAAAAACGCATTTTGACAGCTTTAAAAGATTGGCTTGGAGAATATAGACTTAAATGGAATAACAAAGCTGAAGAATCAAAAAAGGTTTCACAAACGGATATTAAACGAAAAGCCCTGAATAAGCTTAAAACTGAGTTTGACACTCTTATCAGACAACTTAGTAAAACTCATGATTTATTAGAACAGGGTATATATGATACTGATACCTTTCTTAATCGTTCTCGTTCACTCACATCAAGAATTGATCAATTAAAAAATGATATAACTGCTCTTGAAGCAAATCTAAACGGTGAACTTGTTCAAAATCAAAATAAAATTAACAATGTTCCACAAGTTGAAAAACTTCTTGATGTATATGACTGCCTTTCAATAAAAGCTAAAAATGATATGCTCAAAGAAATTCTCGAAAAGGTTATCTACGTCAAAGATACAATTACAAGACGAACATCTCCGGATAACTTTGAAATAACAATATATCCTAAAATTCCTGTATATTCCGAAAATATAAAACCGCTCTAATATGAGCGGTTTTTTCTGCTGATAACATATTGGTACCGAAGAACTCGGTCACCTTGAAATAGTCAGTGCTATAGTTTATCAGCTGACAAGAAATCTCTCTATTAAAGAGATTAAAGAAGGTGGCTTTGATGCATATTTTGTAGATCACACTACCGGTATTTATCCTCAGGCAGCTTCAGGAATGCCTTTCTCTGCTTCAACCTTCCAGTCAACTGGTGATCCTATAACCGACCTCACAGAAGATCTGGCAGCAGAACAAAAAGCCAGACTGACTTATGACAATATTTTAAGGCTTGCTGATGACCCTGATGTTCGTGATCCGATTAAATTTTTAAGAGAACGGGAAATTGTCCACTTTCAAAGATTCGGCGAAGGACTTAGAATGGTTCAGGACGGACTTGACTCCAAAAACTTCTATGCATTCAACCCTAGCTTCGATAAATAAACAAAAAACCTCTGATGCTTATCAGAGGTTTTTTACATAAGTCATTATATTATCATTCCTCCGCTTACTCCCAGTACCTGACCGGTAATATAAGATGCTTTTTCCGAAAAAAAGAATTTAACAGCCTTTGCTACATCTTCAGGTGTTCCTATTCTTTTCAGAGGAATATCACTTATCAGTTCATTCATATCGTCATCCGACAGTTCAGAATTCATTTCAGTATCAATAACTCCCGGAGAAATGCAATTGACACTTATCCCGCTTGGACCTAACTCTTTTGCCAAAGCTTTTGTAAAACCAATAAGACCTGCTTTAGATGCAGAATAAACTACCTCACATGATGCTCCTACTTCTCCCCACATAGAAGAAATATTTATAATGCTTCCCCTTTTATAATGTATCATACTCGGCAAAACAGCTTTTGTAACATTCATTGCACCAATCAAATTCACTGAAATCATTCTATCTCTTTCAGAAGATGTCATATCAGTAAAAAGTCCTATCTGCGAAATCCCCGCATTATTGACAAGTATGTCAATTTCACCTAGTTCTTCTGTAATTTTATGTATCATATCATGCACTTCCGTTTCACTGGAAACATCTGCTTTATAAATCTGTGCATTTTGATTTATTTGTTTTATTTTAAATAAAAGCTGTTCAGCTTTATCATCAGATGAATAATAGTTTGCAGCAATACTTATACCGGACTTAGCAAGCTCTAAAGCTATCTCATGTCCGATACCTCTCGATGCACCGGTTATTAATGCAACCTTACTCACAGACTTCACTCCTTAAATAATTTGTCTGATTTTAATTATATCATAAAACTCAGTTAATGTGAAGCCTGCAAGCGGTTGTGTAAAGTTATTTCTTTTGAATACATTGGCACTGTTTTTATACACTTCTAATCACTATTTGTGATTTTGGTCAACAAAATTTTTTGAAAGAAGAATATTCTCTTCACTCTTATTATAAACATTTCCTCTTTCATCTGTGTAATTATCAGTGACAACATAGGTTTCAAAAGCAGGCTTAATGTTTTTGGGACGATAGATTTTTGTTCCGTCAGTTGATTTTATCAGCATAGTGTCCTTTTTGAATTTTTCAAACATGATATCAAATCCTTTCTGATAATATTATCTGCATTTAAAGAATTGATATGTTATAAATTTTTTTGAAATTATATTGTTTTTAAATGAAAAAACATGTATAATATTCTTAATAATAAAAAATATTGAAAATATAAAAAATATTTTTAAATATTATAATCTTAATGTATTTTAAGGACGGTTATACAAATGAAAAAAGAACAAAATAAGATAGTCATAAAAGGACTGCTGAGATTTTTACTTGCAACTTTTTTTTGTTTGGTATTAATGATTTTCTGGGTAGTATTTCATGATAAATCAAGAATTTCAAACGATTTAATATTCGGATTTTGCTTTATTCTGATTCTTGCAATGATATTCGGGGATTACGGACTGAAAGTAAGTGAAACTATGAAAAACCAGGTTAAATTTCACGGTGCTGATGACTGCAAAAATCTAGGAATTAAAATAGGCTTTGTCGGTGCAATCCCAAGTTATATAGGGGTTATTGCTTTATTTTTAGCAAAGATACAAATTGTAAAGGCTCCGCTTTGGCTGTATGCAATGTTCAATGTCTATTTTTATCCTGTTTTTGATATGTTTTTAACCAAAGCTGAATATCAAACAATCGGTGAACACAGTGTACTGGTCTTATCTTCAATTCCGATGTATTCATTTATAGTGCTTGTCATTTTACCGCTTATCATGCCGATTGCCTGTCAAATAGGCTACAGCATAGGATATAACAATATTGATGTTAAAGGAAAACTGTTTTATAAAAACAGAAAAAAATTATAATATTTAATCTTTAATCATAATCGACTGCTCCTTTTCATAAAATGTATTAATTTCATTCTATGAAAAGGAGCGATTTATTTTGGTTAAAAGCTCAAAAAGAATATATGCCGTACTGGGAGTAGTTTTTTCATATTTAGCAATTTACGGACTTCTGCACAGTATAAATGTTGAGATTCCCGGAAACTTGAAAACACACGAAAATGAAATCATAACTACATCTTCCACTTCAGCTGATACTAAACCTATTATAATTCTTGACGCAGGTCACGGAGGTATGGACGGCGGATGCGTTGCATACAACGGATCTTTAGAAAAAGACATTAATCTTAGCATTGAACTTTCACTTAAAGCTATGCTGGAAACATTCGGTTACTCAGTTGAGCTGACCCGTTCAACAGACACCTCTATACATGATCCGGGAGTAGTCGGTCTTTCAAAACAAAAAAAATCCGATATGAATAACCGTTTGAACATGTTTAATAAGTATGAAAATGCCATTGCCGTTTCAATACATCAAAATCAATTTACAGACCCGAAATTCAGCGGTGCTCAAATGTTTTATACTCAAACCAATCCGCTTAGCGAAACACTCGCAAAAACCCTTCAAAACACTTTCAGGAACAAACTTCAAAAAGACAATAACAGAGAAATAAAAAATGCAGGAAAAGATTTGTATCTGCTTTACTACTCGAAATGTCCTTCGGTGATGGTTGAATGCGGTTTTCTGTCTAATAAAAAAGAGGCAGATTTGCTTTTAACAGAAAGGTATCAAAAACAAGTAGCACTTACGATTTTCTGCGGATTGAATGAATTTATTAAACAAAATTACAAAGTATAAATCTATATACATAAAAAACTCCATGAGAAAAATCTCATGGAGTTTTAATAATTGTAAGTTAATTTAATTCGCTGAAACCATTTTAATAAACATTGAATTAATACTTTCTCTTACGAGCAGCTTCTGATTTCTTTTTTCTTTTTACAGAAGGCTTTTCATAGTGTTCTCTTTTACGAACTTCAGCAATAACGCCGTCTTTAGCACAGCTTCTCTTAAAGCGCTTAAGAGCAGTGTCCAGAGATTCGTTTTTTCCAACACGGATTTCTGCCATGGTTAATTCCCTCCCTTTGTCACCTTTAACAGAGGCATATAAAGTCAATGCAAAGAATTTTACAGATAGTGATAATGAAGGATTTCTACCCTTTAGAGCTTAAAACAAGCCCATACCTCTGTTTACCTATAAAATTCACTAATCATCAACCTAATAAAATTAATTATACTATAACTCCCTCAAAATGTCAAGGGGTTATTACTATTTAACTACAATATTTACAAGCTTGCCGGGAACATAGATTTCTTTAACAATATTCCTGCCGTCTATTGCTTCTTTAATCTTAGATTCGGATTTAACCTTTGCAATTACATCTTCCTTACTTTCATCAACACTTATTACAAGCTTTGCTTTAACCTTTCCGTTAATCTGAGCAACGATTTCAATTGTATCATCCACACAAAGAGCTTCATCGAACTCAGGCCATTTCTGCTCATTAAGCATACCGGCAAAGCCGACATTCTCATACATTTCTTCTGTCATATGAGGTGCAAATGGATTAAGCAATGTGATAAATGTTTTAAGCTCTGCTTTATTAATCTGTTTTGTGGCATAAATTTCATTAATCAGTGACATAAGTGCGGCGATAGCTGTATTAAACTTAAGACTTTCAATATCTTCGGAAACCTTTTTTATTGTCTTGTGGAATGAGGATTTAAGCTCTTCACGATAATCATCACCGTCTGTGAGCATATCCTGAAGTGCCCAGACTCTGTCCAAAAATCTCTTGCAGCCTTTAATTGACTTTGTGCTCCAAGGTGCGGTCTTTTCAAAATCACCTACAAACATTTCATATAAGCGAAGTGAATCGGCACCGTATTCGTTTACAACATCATCGGGATTAATAACATTGCCTCTTGACTTTGACATCTTTTGACCGTCTTCACCTAAAATCATACCATGTGAAGTTCTTCTCATATACGGCTCTTTGGTTGTAACAGAATCTATATCATAAAGAAACTTATGCCAAAAGCGTGAGTAAAGCAAGTGAAGTGTAGTATGCTCCATTCCGCCGTTATACCAATCTACAGGCATCCAGTAATCAAGAGCTTCCTTTGAAGCAAGCTCTTTTTCATTATGAGGGTCACAGTATCTGAGGAAGTACCATGATGAACCTGCCCATTGAGGCATAGTATCGGTTTCTCTTTTAGCGGGACCGCCGCATTTCGGACAGGTTGTATTTATAAAGCTGTCAAGAGCAGACAACGGCGACTCACCATTGTCAGTCGGCATATAGCTGTCAACATCAGGCAATGTGAGCGGAAGTTCACTTTCAGGTATAGGCACATATCCGCATTTATCACAATGCACTATAGGGATAGGCTCTCCCCAATACCTCTGACGGGAGAACACCCAGTCACGAAGCTTATAGTTTACCTTTTTCTTGCCCTTTCCTGTCTCTTCAAGCCAATCTTTGATTTTCACTTTAGCTTCTTCAACAGTCAGTCCGTCCAAGAAACCTGAGTTTGTCATAATTCCCGTTGCACAATCGGTAAATGCTTCTTTAGTCACATCACCGCCCTTAACAACTTCTATTATAGGCAGATTGAATACCTTAGCAAAATCATAGTCACGGGTATCATGTGCAGGAACAGCCATAATTGCACCTGTTCCGTATCCCATCAAAACATAATCAGAAATGAATATTGGAATTTCTCTGCCGTTTACAGGGTTTATTGCATTAACGCCTTCAAGCTTAACACCGGTTTTTTCCTTAACCATTTCCGTTCTTTCAAAATCAGATTTTCTTGCTGATTTTTCCTGATACTCATGGATAGCGTCGTTATTGCTTAAACTCGGTTCCCACTTCTTTAAAATAGGGTGCTCAGGTGAAATAACCATATATGTTGCACCGAAAAGTGTATCGGGACGGGTTGTATAAATAGTAAGAATATCACCCTCGGAGGTTTCAAAATCAACCTCTGCACCCTCTGAACGACCAATCCAGTTTTTCTGAGTAGTTTTTATTTTGTCAAGGTAATTAACTTCGGACAAATCATCAATAAGTCTTTGTGCATACTCGGTAATCTTCAGCATCCATTGGCTTTTAACCTTGTGAACTACCTCACCGCCGCAGCGTTCACAAACACCGCCGACAACCTCTTCATTGGCTAAAACAACTTTGCATGAGGTACACCAGTTTACTGCCATTTCACTCTTATAAGCAAGTCCCTTTTTGAACATCTGGATAAAAATCCACTGAGTCCACTTAAAATAATCAGGGTCTGTTGTATTTACCTCTCTGTCCCAGTCGAATGAAAGACCCAGCATTTTAAGCTGACTTTTAAATCTCTCAATATTTTTTTCTGTTACAACAGCAGGGTGAATTTTATTCTTAATAGCAAAATTTTCAGTAGGAAGTCCGAATGCGTCCCAGCCCATCGGGAATAACACATTATATCCTTCAAGCCTTTTCTTTCTTGAAACAATATCCATTGCTGTATACGGACGGGGATGTCCGATATGTAACCCTTGTCCTGACGGATACGGAAACTCAACAAGAGCATAAAACTTCGGTTTTGAATAATCGGAAGTTGCCTCAAAAGTCTTGTTTTTGTCCCAGATATTCTGCCATTTCTTTTCAATTGCTTTAAAATTGTAATCCATTCTTTTCAATCCTTTGTGTTTATTTTTTATCTGTAAAAAGCGTTATGCTTTTATTTTCGAAACATAAATTCAAAATTTCACTGCATCGGTAGTTTAAAATATATAAATCTGCTCTAATCTAAAAACTTATTTATATCAATATGCTCCCCGTCTGCCCAAAGGCGTTCAAGGTTGTAATGCTCTCTTGTTTCCTTATAAAACACATGAACAACAACATCACCGTAGTCTATAATTATCCAGTTAGCACCACGCTCACCCTCAACCCTCAGAGGTTCAGCACCCTGCTGTTTCATCTTAAATTCAACCTCGTCAGCCAACGCTCTGGTTTGGGTTGATGACATACCGTTAGCTATAATAAAATAATCTGCGATTATTGTTAAATCACTGATTTTTATTGCTTGTATATCTTCGGCTTTTTTTGTATCCAGTGTTTTAATAATAAGATTTAATTTCTCTTCAAGAGTCATTTGCACTTCTCCTTTTTACTTCTTATTTTTTAATTTCCTTATATACTCATTATATGCCAAAAGAGTGGAACCCACTATTTCACACTCATTATCAACTGTGTCCTTAATCGAATATTTAAGTGCCTCAAGCATGCCGATATCCAAATCCTTATGTGCAAGCTTTCTGTATCTTTTGACATCACTGTATGTCCTGTCCTCTGAAACCAAATCGGCAAGATATACAATCTTTTCAAGTGTTGACATTCCTTCTCTTGCCACTGTGTGATATCTTACAGCGTTTTGAACATCTTCATCACAAATCCCTAATTCCTCTTCAATAAAAACCGAACCGGCTATGCCGTGATATAAAACTTTAGCCGACTTTTCAGTATCGTCTATATATGTTTTAGCTCTGGACATAAGCTCAAGCTGATTTTCTGTACTGTCCTCTTTACAAACATCGTGAATAAGACCTGCAAGATATGATTGTCTTTCATTATAACCGTTTTCCTTAGCCAAAGCTTTAGCTTCGTTTGCAACACAAACAGAATGATGATAGCGTTTTTTGCTGAGTCTGTTTTTTAAAACACTTTTAAAAAACTTTATTTTCTTGTCATAGTCAATACTATCAAAATCTTCAATATACAAATTCTTTTCTAAAATGTATTCTACTACCTTTTTATCCAAATAGCAAGTCAGCTTTTCATAATCTTTTAGTTTAAACGCTTTTCTTATATCAGTTGAAGATATTTCAAACGGCTTTATCGGAACAATTATAACCTCTCCGCCAAGAGCTTCAAGCTCATCTGCACAAGCTTTCAGTTTACCTGTATCCTCATCACAGCGGCTTAAACAAACCAATGTACAAAGTCCAAGCAGCTTTTGATATTCATACCATTTTTTAAAATACAAAAGCATGTCGCTTCCCATAACAAAATGAAGCTTATACTCTGCATCAGGATAAATTTCTTTCAATGATTTTAGCGTTTCAACTGAATAGCTTTTCCCTTTTCGGTTCAGTTCAATATCACTTATTATAATATTATCACAGTCAATACTATTATTCTCAAGTGAAAGCTCAATCATTCTTATTCTGTCATTTTTATCCGCTAAGCATTCTGCTTTTTTGTGTGGAGGTATTTTTGAAGGAATTATAATAATCTCATCAAATTTTAAAGCCTTTGAAGCTTGTGATATCAAATTTTTATGACCTTTATGAAACGGATTAAATGTTCCTCCGAAAACCGCAATATTTTTCACTTCAATCCATCTCCTTTTTTAAAACTTAAAACACTAAAAAATATGATAATAGAATTTATTCAGGCAGTTTAATTTGAGGTTCTTTTTTATTTTCTTTATACAATATTGCTATTGAGCCGATAACCTGAACAACATCAGCCTCTATCGCATCAGAAATTTCTGATGCGGCTTCCTTTGCGTTATAAAGTGAGTTATCAAGCACTCGGATTTTCATAATCTCGTGTACACGAAGATAATCGTCTATCTGACTTATCTGTGAGGCTGAAACCCCTCCCTTTCCTATCTGGAAGACAGGACTGAGCTTATTTGATATACTCTTTAAATACGCTCTTTGCTTTGATGTCAACATAAATTTTTTTCATCTGCCTTTCTTTTGCCGAAAAATACAAAACACTATATAATCTTCAGCAGCTCTTTTATTGCATTTCCTCTGTGAGAAATGCTGTTTTTTTCATCTTCGCTCATCTGAGCCAAAGTTTTATCATTGTATATAAATATAGGGTCATAGCCAAATCCGTTTGTTCCTTTTTCTTCATATCCGATTTTACCCTCGCAAGTCCCTCTGACAGTGTTAATTTCACCGTTATCACGGATAAGGCAAATTGTGCAGACAAATCTTGCTGCACGCTTACTGTCATCAATTCCGTCAAGCTGGTTTAAAATCTTCATATTTCTCTCATGTGCGGTTTCGAGACCTTCATAACGAGCTGAATATATACCCGGTTTTTTATCAAGAGCGTCAACTTCAAGTCCGCTGTCATCTGCTATAACATAAGTTTTTGTAATATCATAAATAGCTTTGGCTTTTAAAACAGCATTCTCTTCAAAGGTTGTTCCCGTTTCTTCAACTTCTATGTTTATCCCTGCTTCTGACTGAGAAACGACCTCAAATCCAAGCGGAGATAAAATCTCTTTAAACTCTTTAACTTTTCCCTTATTATTAGTCGCTAAAATAAGTTTCATTTTAAAGCTGCTCCTTACCTCTTAACTTGAAGCTTTTCTGCCCATTGACTTTCTTTAAATCCAACAAGCACAAAATCATCACCGACCAAAATCGGTCTTTTAACAAGCATTCCGTCGCTTGAAAGGATTGTCAGTTTTTCATCTTCCGACATATCTGCTAATTTATCCTTTAAACCCATTTCGCGATACAAAATTCCGCTTGTGTTAAAAAATCTCTTTACATCAAGTCCTGATTTCTCAATCCAACTTTTTAGCTCATCAACACTTGGATTCTCTTCTTTAATGTGACGGTCGGTGTAGTCTAAACCATTAGCATCTAAAAAAGCCTTTGCTTTTTTACAGGTTGTACATTTTGGATATTCTACAAATAAAAGCTTCATTTTAATCACCATGCCTTTGCTTTGCAAAGGCTCTCCTTTCTACGGAATTTGAGCCGGTTCCGGCAACGGAATTGACGCAATACCTTTTTTGCGGCAAAGGCTCAAAAACGTGCGTGAAAAAGTATTTTTCACATTATTCTCCTTTTTAATTTTACTCAAACAAAGCATTCACAAAATCATGTGAGTTGAACGGCTCTATATCCTCTATTCCTTCACCAACGGTCACAAGCTTTACCGGAATTTTCAAATCTTCAGTAATAGAAATAATAATTCCGCCCTTTGCTGTTCCGTCAAGCTTGGTAAGTATAATACCGGTAATATCAGCAACCTCATTAAACTGCTTTGCCTGATTGACTGCGTTCTGTCCTGTTGTTGCATCAAGTGCTAAAAGAACTTCTAAAGAACTGCCCTCTGCCTGTTCGTGAACAATTCTCGAAATCTTTTTAAGCTCATCCATAAGGTTTTTCTTGTTGTGAAGTCTGCCTGCTGTATCGCATATAACCACATCAACTGAACGTGCTTTTGCGGCAGTCAACGCATCAAAAACCACAGCGGCAGGGTCAGAACCCTCTTTTTGCTTAATAATAGGAACCCCTGCTCGTTCGGTCCATACCTCAAGCTGTTCAATAGCAGCTGCACGGAAAGTATCAGCCGCAGCGACAAGAACCTTTTTCCCTTCGTTTTTAAGCTGATATGCAAGCTTGCCGATTGTTGTTGTTTTTCCGACGCCGTTTACACCTATCACCAAAACAACCGACGGCTTTGTTGAAAGGTCAAGCTCTTGCTCTTCACCTAGCATATCTGCAATAACACTTTTAAGCAAATCCTTAATCATATTAGGGTCGGTTATACCCTCTGATTTAACACGCTCTCTCAGCTCGTCACAAATTCTCATAGATGTATTAACACCGATATCGCACATGATAAGAGTTTCTTCAAGCTCTTCAAAAAGCTCTTCATCAATTTTTGTAAAAGCACCGAGCATTGAATTGATTTTACCTAAAAACGCATTGTTCGTTTTTGATAAACCCTGTTTTAATTTTTTAAATAATCCCATATTAAAATCCTCTGTTAAATATAATTATTCCATTTCAATCTGCTGACCGACTTCCATTTTAAGAAGCTTTGATACTCCCTTTTCCTGCATTGTTACACCGTAAAGAACATCACATTCTTCCATTGTTCCCCGTCTGTGAGTAACCAGTATAAACTGGGTTGTATCAGTGAAGTTTCTTAAATACTGGGCATATTTGGTGACATTTACATCATCAAGTGCCGCTTCAATCTCATCAAGAATACAAAACGGAGACGGCTTTATTTTAAGTATTGAGAAATAAATTGCAATAGCTACGAATGCCTGTTCTCCTCCTGATAAGCTCATAAGATTTTTGATTACCTTACCGGGAGGTGCAACCTTTATTTCAATTCCGGACTCTAAAATATTTTCAGGGTCCGATAAAACAAGCTCTGCCGCACCGCCGCCGAAAAGCTCAACGAAAATCTTTTTAAAGTTATCGTTTATTTTATTAAAACTCTCTGAGAAAATAGCTTTCATATTCTCTGTGAGTTCGTCAATAAGCTTTTCAAGCTCATTTTTCGATTTAACAACATCGCCCAGCTGAGCTTTCATAAATTCATAACGCTTTGAAACCTCAACATATTCATCAATTGCTTCAAGATTGACAGAGCCTAAGGATTTCATTTTATTCTTCAGCAAATTAAGTTCTTTATTTGCCTCAGACACATTCTCAATCGGCTTAGCCTCGGCAATAGCTTCGCTTCTTGTTAATTCATAAACTTCATAAAGTTCTGAAATGATTTTGTCATGCTGTGCCTCAAAATTAGACTTTTTCTCAGAACCTCTTTCAAGCTCACGGGAAATGTTTTCACGCTCATCGATTTTAATTTTCTGATAAGCTCTTTGTTTAGCACTCTTAGCCTCGTAATCTTGATAAGCAAGCTGTTCTTTTCTTATCTCACTGTTATATTTATCAATTTCAGCTTTGGAATTTGTAATGCTGCCCTTGATATTTTCAATTAATTTATGTTTTTCTTCAATTTGTGACTTGCTTTCAAGTATTTGCAAATCAAGTCGTGTCTTAGCATCATTTGCATTTCTCGCAGCTTCTTTCAACTGCTCAATAGAAAGCATAACCGCCTGCTCGTCACGCTCAAGCTCAATAAACCTGATTTTTCGGTCAGAAAGCTTTTGAGAAAGGCTCTCTCTGCTGTCCTTGAAGCTCTGAATTTTTGACTGTGTTTCGTCCAGATTTTTCTCAGTTTCAGCAATCTTAACATTAATGCTTTCAAGTTCCTTTTGTGCGTTCTGAGCATTTTCTTTTGATGATATAATTTTGGATTTGAGCATTTCAATCTGGTGTTCTGCATCGTCAAGCTTATCATCATAGCTTTTACCCAAATCTCTTAAACGATTCAGCTCACCCTCGAAACGGACTTTATCAGTCATATGCTCTGATAAAAGTTCTTTTTCGCCGTCTATATCAAATCCGAGCTTGGTTACCTCCTGCTTTAAGCTTTCAAGCGACTGTGAAAGCTCAGCTGTCTGAGCGTCCAAATCCGATATTTCAAGCTTAATATCTTCAATTTCATTTTTTCTTGTGAGTATACCGGATGAACGTGATGTGCTTCCTCCGGTAAATGAACCTCCCGCATTTATAACCTGACCGTCAAGGGTACAAATTTTGAATCTGTATCCGTACTTCTTAGCAATAAGTGTTGCAAGGTCTATATCCTCGGCAATAACTATTCTTCCCAGCAAGGATTTTATAATGCCATTAAACCTTTCATCAGCCGAAACCAAGTCGCTTGCTATTGCAACAAAACCCTCACAGTTTTCAAATCCGCTTTCTCTGAATTCTCTCGGCTTAACTGATGTTATCGGCAGAAATGTCGCTCTTCCCGAACGGGTTTCTTTCAGATGTCTTATTGCACGCTTTGCGGTGTCCTCATTATCAACAATGATATTCTGCATTGCACCGCCCAACGCTGTTTCAATTGCAGTCGAATATTTTCCTTCTACTGTTATAAGCTGTGCAACAGAGCCGTAAATTCCTTTTATCTGTCCATGCTTTTTAGCTTTTATAATCTGCTTTACCGAATTTGCAAACCCCTCCATAGAGTTTTCCAAATCGTTAAGAAGGTTGACCTTGCCTCTCAACTCACGAAGTCTGATTTCCTTTTTGGTATATTTTTCTCTTTTCTCATTCAAAGCCTTTGTTTTGGACTCATGCAGCTTTGAAATCCCTGCTATTCGGTTATTAAACTCGGAAATCTTTTCGTCAACCTCGGCAATGGCTTTTTGAATTTCTCTTTTTTCTTCATTATTCTGACTTACAAGCTTTTCAGCGTTTTGAATATAAACTTCTCCCTCGCTGATAAGCTTTTCGTTTTCATTTATGCTTGAAAGACTGCTTTCAATCATAAATGTGAGCTCGGATTTTTTTACATAAAGTCCGTTTATCTCATTACCTTTGTCGCTTATACTCTTGTCAAATTCATCAGACTTTAAAGCAAGCCCCGAAAGCTCATTCTGAGTGGCGTCGATTTCTTTTTGAACCGACACTTTATCTTCGGAAAGCTTTAACAGCTCAGCTTCATTTCTTTCAATTTGTTCTTTAAACTCACTGTCACTGTTTTGTGTTTTCAGAATTTGTTCTTCAAAACCTTTTATAGCTTCGTTTATATGCTCAATATCATTTTCTAAAACGGCAATTTTAGAATTAGCTTCACCGCTTATCTGCTCAGTGTTATGAATAAGCTCTCTTAACTCTTCAATACGGTCGGTACATTTAGCCCGTCCCATGTTGTTATCATCAATAGTTTCATCAATTTCATCGAGCTCACGGGTGAGTGCTTCATATTCAGCAGTGCATGAAAGAATTTTTTCATCAAGCTCTGTCAATGTGATTTTCAGCTCATCAAGCTTAGCAACCCATAATGAAACCTCTAATACTTTTCTTTCATCTCTTAAAACGAGATATTTCTTTGCCTTTTCAGACTGGTTTTTTAAAGGTCCGACACGGCTCTCAAGTTCGCCTAAGATGTCGGTAAGTCTCAGTATATTGTCCTCAGAAGCTACAAGCTTTCTTTCTGCTTCTGCTTTTTTATGCCTGAATTTAGATATACCTGCTGCCTCTTCAAAAATCTCACGCCGTTCGGTTGATTTTCCCGAAACTATATCTGCTATCCTTCCCTGACCGATAATCGAATATCCGTCCTTACCGAGACCTGTATCCATAAACAGCTCTACAATATCCTTAAGTCTTACCTGTTCGCCGTTTATTATGTATTCACTGTCACCGTTTCGATACAGCTTTCTTGTTACTGAAACCAAATCGTTTTCAACATTAAGCGACCTGTCTGAATTATCTATATTTAAAGTTACCGATGCAAATCCAACCGACTTTCTAAGCTGTGTTCCGGCGAAAATAACATCCTCCATTTTTCCGCCTCTGAGGCTTTTTGACGACTGTTCACCAAGAACCCAGCGCACAGCGTCGCCGATATTCGATTTACCGCTTCCGTTTGGTCCGACAACACCTGTTAAACCTTTGTTGAAGTCAAGTTTAATTTTATCCGGAAAAGACTTAAATCCGTGTAATTCAAGTGATTTCAAATACATATTTTTACGCCTTTCTACATAAAAATCCTTAATGGATTTCCACTATTTTTATATCCTCTTTCTGCTTATCATTTTGAGTAACTTTTAAACTTATACCTTTATTTTCAAAATACTCTATATTAGACCTTTTTTGTCCGATAACTTTACTCACAATTTTAGGATTGACACTGACAATAACCCTGTCAATATCTGCTTTAGTTTTTTTGAGCATATCTTCAATCTTGTTTTTATAAATCTCACTTTCGCAAAGCTCTCTGAAAGCAGGGTGATAAAAACCTCCGATACAATCCTTTTCTACAACTTCACTTGCATGAAGTCCGAGCTTTATAACCGATATTCCGTTTTGCTCAAACAATGATAATATCTGCGAAGAAAGCTTAACTGCATCTTTAAAGTCATAAGGAATATACTCCCCGCTTTTAAACAAACTCCCAAGCTTTGTATTTTCCATTATTACAACAGGGTATATTCTCACTTCTTCAGGTGAAAGCTTTAAAATTTCATTTGCTGTATACATATCAATTTCAGGAGTTGACATATAAAGCCCAACCATCATTTGCAGTCCCAGCTTTATATTAAACTCTTTAATAAGCTTTGACGCTTTAATAACATCTTCTCTTGAATGTCCCCGTTCGTTAGCTTTTAAAACCGTATCATTCATTGACTGACAGCCGAGCTCAATGGCAGTAACATGATGACTTTTTAAAATATGAAGAATTTCTTCATCAATGCAGTCCGGTCTTGTCGAAATCCGTATCCCGGCAAATTTCCCCTCGCCGATAAAAGGCTGTGCAGCGTCTAAAAGCTCTAACATATATTCACGCTTAATCGCTGTAAAGCTCCCGCCGAAATAGGCTATTTCAGTTATATTTTTATCCTTATCATCAATCTCACAAATTGCTTTTTTAAGTGTTTTTTCAATATCCTCTTTGTGCGGAATATTCCCTGCACTCTGTCCTGTTATTGAATTCTGATTACAAAAACTGCATTTGTGCGGACAGCCCAAATGAGGAATGAAAAATGAAATATTACACTTTGCCATATCCCATAAGCTCCAAAGCTTCTTTCGCCGCCATCTGTTCAGCGTTCTTTTTACTTTTTCCTGTTCCCTCGCCTATTATGTTTGAGTTAAGCATTACCCTGACTGTGAATTTTTTATCATGGTCAGGACCGCTCTCGTCAACCAATCGATACTCAACATTTTCCTCAGGGTTTCTTTGAATTATCTCCTGAAGAATTGTTTTATAATCATCATAACTCTCTTTTTTCTTTGAAATAATATTGTCAGGCATAAATCTGAGTATGTGTGCTTTTGCAGCGTCTAATCCTCCGTCTAAATAAATAGCAGCTATCACCGCTTCAAAAGCGTCTGAAAGGATAGACGGGCGTTTGTTGCCTCCGCCCCTAAGCTCACCCTTTCCGAGCAAAATATAATCACCGAGTTTTATTTGATTAGAAAACTCAAACAAAGCTTTTTCACAGACAAGGGACGCTCTGAGCTTAGTAAGCTCACCCTCAGGCAAATGATTAAACTGTTTGTATATATAATCGGAAACAACAATAGACAAAACCGAATCACCTAAGAATTCCAAGCGCTCATTACTATTGCAATGCTTCTTCTTAACCTCATTTGCATATGAAGAATGTGACAAAGCTTCATATAAAAGTTTTCGATTTTTAAACTTATAATTTATAATATTCTGAAATTCATCAAGTCTTTTATCCAAATCCGCAAAACGACTGTCCATTTTCTTAAAATACTCCGTTTCTGTTAATAGTTTTCACTTGTTTATTCTTCTATTTTAATCTTAGATTTATTCTCTTTCATTTTTAAAAGGCTTTCGCTGACCTCACCTATGACATTGGTTTCGGTAAACTTATACGCTTGCCTGATTGCATTGTAAAACGCTTTAGCATTTGAGCTTCCGTGTGCTTTTATCACAGGTTTCGCAGTTCCGAGCAGAGGTGCACCTCCATACTCGGAATAATCCATTTTCTTTTTAAATCTATTCACTTTTTTTAAAAGCATAAGTGCTGCGATTTTTGAAACAAAATTTCCAAGAAGTATTTCTTTAAGCTCAGTTGAGAAAAACTTACCCATTCCCTCATAAAGCTTCAAAATAATATTTCCCGTATATCCGTCAGTTACAACAACATCGCATTTACCTTTCGGAATATCTCTCGCTTCGATATTTCCTTTAAAATTCAAAGGAGCAAGCCCTAAATGCTTATATGTTTCTGTTTCAAGTTCCCTGCCCTTTGAAGGCTCTTCACCTATGTTTGCAAGCATAACAGAAGGCGAATTTACAGACATTATTTTATTCATATAAATGCTTCCCATAACTGCAAACTGAACAAGCATTTCAGGGCGGCAGTCTGCGTTAGCACCGACATCTAAAATCATTGTCGGTTTTGAATGAGTAGGCAAAATCGTGGCTAGTGCTGCCCTTTTTATTCCTTTTATTCTTTTAACAATAAATGTCGCACCTACAACCAAAGCACCTGTTGACCCTGCCGAAACAAAAGCGTCACCCTCACCGTCTGCAAGCATTTTTAAACCTACTGCCATAGAGCAGTCTGACTTTGATTTTATAACTTCAGTTGGCTCGTCACATATTTCAATAACGCTTGGAGCATGTTTAATCTCAAGCCCTTTTATATTGAGTGAGTTTTGCTCTGCACATTTTTTTATTTTTTCTTCGTCACCTACTAAGCATATATCTGCGTTAAAATCTTTTTTTGCTTCAATGCTTCCCTTTATTACTTCAAGAGGAGCATTATCACCGCCGAATGCGTCAATAATTATTTTCATTATCAATAATATGCTTTATTAAAAGCATTTCTCCTTTTTTTATTTATAATAATTAATATTAAATGCCGAGCTCATCTGCTAACTCATGAAGCTTTTTCAGTCCACGCTCAGAAATCCGTTTATATCTTTCTCTTTTATCCTTAATTCTTTCTTCAAGAGGCGGAAGAATACCCATATTAGAACCCATAGGCTGAAAGTTCACTACAGTTTCATCACTTATGTATTTAGACAACGCACCGAGCATTGACTCTCTCGGCAGTGAAATCATATCCTTCCCCCTAAGTTTTCTCAGCATATTTTTGCCTGCTAATATTCCGCTTGCAGCCGATTCAATATAACCTTCAACTCCCGTTATCTGTCCTGCAAAAAATATATTTTCATGCTCACGCATATTAAAATATTCTGTCAAAAGCTTTGGGGAATTGATAAATGTATTTCTATGCATAACACCGTATCTGATAAAATCGGCATTTTCAAGTCCCGGTATAAGAGAAAAAACTCTTTTCTGCTCGCCGAATTTTAAATTTGTCTGAAAACCCACCATATTATAAAGCGTGCCGTCACGGTTTTCCGCTCTCAGCTGAACAACTGCATACGGGCGTTTGCCTGTGTTAGGGTCTGTCAGACCAACGGGCTTCAGCGGACCGAAACGCATAGTATCTTCGCCTCTGTTTGCTAAAACCTCAATAGGCATACAGCCCTCATAGACCTTAAACTTATCCTTTGATTTTGAACCGCTGTTCATGCCATCTAAATTGTCCTTTTCAAAGTGTTTAAGCTCTACAGCTTCTGCACCTATAAGTTCGTTATAAAAAGTCATATACTCTTCTTTTGTCATAGGACAGTTTATATAATCAGCCTCGCCCTTTCCGTATCGTGAGGCAAAAAATACTTTATTTTTATCCAAGCTTTCGTAAGTCACAATAGGTGCTGCCGCATCATGAAAATAAAGATAATCTCCGCACAGACTTTTTATAGATTCTGCCAAACCGTCTGATGTCAAAGGTCCTGTAGCTATAATCACATTTTTATCAAGAGGGATTTTCAAAACCTCTTCACTGATAACTTCAATATTAGGATGTGATTTTATACTTTCGGTTATATAATCAGAAAAACCCTCTCTGTCAACAGCCAGAGCACCTCCGGCGGAAACCCTGTTTTCATTAGCCGATTTCATAGTAATCGAACCCAAAATACGCATTTCCTCTTTGAGCATTCCCGCGGCTGATTCAACCCTGTCTGCTTTCAGAGAATTTGAACATACAAGCTCAGCAAATCCGCTGTATTTATGTGCAGGTGAAAACTTTTTAGGCTTCATTTCGTAAAGCTTAACAAAAGCCCCGCCCTCGGCAAGAGTAAAAGCTGCTTCTGTACCGGCAAGCCCTGCTCCGATAACTATTACTTCATTGTTATTCATCCGATAAATCCTTTTCATATCCGCAGTCGGTCTTGTGACATATAAGCTTGCCCTTTTTTCCGCCCTTTTGGAAGAGCGTTGAACCGCAGTCGGGACACTTATCGGCTACAGGAGTATCCCATGTCATAAACTCGCATTTAGGATTATCCTCACAGCCGAAATATTTCTTTCCTCTTTTAGATTTCTTTTGAAGAATTTTCTTACCGCAGTACGGACAAATCCCGTCTGTTTCGATAACAATCTTTTTTGTGTTTGTGCAGTCGGGAAATCCAGAACAGGCTAAAAACTTTCCGAACTTACCAATTTTTATAACCATAGGTTTTCCGCAGACCTCACAGACCTGGTCTGTTTTTTCATCAGGAATCTTAACCCTTTTACCGTCCATAACATCCTCTGCCGTGGTCAGCGTTTTTTCAAAATCAGCATAGAAAGAATCAAGGGTTTTTGTCCAGTCCTGCTTGCCCTCTTCAATGCTGTCAAGGTCGTCTTCCATTCGGGCTGTAAACTTTAAATCAACTATTCTGTTAAAATGCTCAAGCATAAGATTTGTTATTACTTCACCTAAAATAGTAGGCTTAATCTGCTTTCCCTCACGCTCAACATAATTCCTGTCGAAAATTGTCTTTATAGTTGATGCATATGTCGAAGGACGGCCGATGCCGTTTTCTTCAAATGCTTTTACTAAAGTACCCTCTGTATATCTTGCAGGAGGCTGTGTGAAATGCTGATTCCCGCAAAGTGACTTAACTGAAAGCTTATCACCCTTACTAAGCTCCGGAAGGATTTTTTTATCGTCATCCTTTGATACATCGTCATAAATCACAGTAAATCCGTCAAATTTAACCGTATGTCCCGACGCTTTGAAAATACATCCGTCAGCTTCAATATCAACAGCTACTGTATTGAGCAAACAGTTTTCCATCTGACTGGCAATGAAGCGTTCCCAAATAAGCTTATATAGCTTATACTGGTCGTTTGTGACTCCGCTTTCTTTTACCTTGTCCGGTGTAAGTGACGGGATAGTCGGTCTGATAGCCTCGTGAGCGTCCTGCGCATTGCCCTTTGTTTTAAATTTTTTAGGCTGTTTAGGTATATAATCTGTGCCAAACTTATCTTCGATAAACTTATATGCCTCAGCCTTTGCCTCATCGGAAATTCTCAAACTGTCAGTTCTCATATAGGTGATAAGACCTGTTAAACCGAGTCCTTTAATATCAACACCCTCATAAAGCTCCTGAGCTGTTCTCATAGTTCTTGTTGTCTGAAATCCAAGTCTTTTTGAAGCGTCCTGCTGAAGAGTTGATGTAGTAAAAGGTGCCTGAGGGGTTTTCTTCCTCACGCTCTTTTTAATATTAACCACTGTGAAATCAGCAGACTCAAGCCTTTTTACAATTTCATCAACAGGAACATGATTGTCAGCTTCAAATTTTTTTCCGTCAACAGTGGCAAGAGAAGCATCAAATGCTTTTTTTGAACCTTGCGTACAAAGCTTTGCGTCTATCGACCAATATTCCTTTGAAACGAAATTCTTGATTTCATTTTCACGGTCAACAATCATTCTTACAGCAGCCGACTGCACACGCCCTGCTGAAAGTCCTCTTCTGACTTTTTTCCACAAAAAAGGTGACAGCTTATATCCGACTATTCTGTCAAGTATTCTTCTTGCCTGCTGTGCATTGACTTTATTTAAGTCAATCATTCTGGGTGATTTTATCCCTGCTTCTATACCTGATTTGGTAATTTCATTGAATGTAATTCTGTTGTTGTCGTTTAAATCCAGATTTAAAATATTAGCCAAATGCCAGGAAATAGCCTCTCCCTCCCTATCAGGGTCGGCGGCAAGATAAACATTATCAGCTTTTTTTGCCTTTTTCTTTATTTCCGAAATAGTTTTTTCTTTTCCCTTAATATCACAGTACTCAGGCTTAAAATCGTGCTCAATATCAACTCCGATTTTAGATTTCGGCAAATCACGAAGATGCCCCATAGAAGCAATAACTTCATAGTCACCCTTGAGGTATCTTTTTATTGTCTCAACCTTTTTAGGCGACTCAACTATAATAAGATTAGACATATTAATCCTCCAATTCATAACTGAAATCCTTAGTTTTTCAGTCATATTGTTAAAACTTAAAAATCATCATGTTCGGCTCTTTATGAAAGCATATATCTCTTTCCCGAAAGTGACTTTATTATACCCAAAAGCTCAAGCTCTGTGAGTTCAACTAAAAGAACCGATATATCTAAAGACAGCTTTTCACACAGCTGATCTGCATGCATAACCCCACCTGAAAGCTCATCATAAATTCTCTTTTGAATTTCACTTAAATCAGATGTGTCTGCATATGATGCAGTGATACTCAGTGTTCTGCTGTCGTCAGTTTCGTTTGTTAATTTACCCCGTTCGGTGTCAAATTCCTTAATAGAATTTGAACTCTTTTTATTTTGTTTTGATATTATTTTTTCACCGATTGTTTTTGCACTTCTGTTAGATTTATAATTTCGTTCTATAGAAACAAACTGTGAATCATTCGGAACAAAATTTAATCTGTGCGAAAAATTGTTTATATATTCATTTGAAATATCTTCGCACGAAAACACCGGAATAGCACCATCTTTTAATAAATCTCTCTGACCGAAATAACGCTTGTCAAAAATATTATGCGGCACTATTGTGAATATATCCTTACCTTGATTAAGTGCCATTGACGCTGAGCTTAAAGCTCCGCTTTTTTGACTTGCTTCAACAACAAAAACCCCCATACTAAGTCCTGCAAGTATTCTGTTTCTTGCTACAAAATCCTTAGACCTTGGTTTATGATTCGGAAAATACTCAGATATTACAGCTCCGCATTTACCGACTGACAGTTTAAGTGATGTTGTTCCCTCCGGATAATCATATTCAAGTCCGCAGGCTAAAACTGCCGCTGATTTTTCATTCGCTTCAAGTGAAACTTCATTTGCCAGCGAATCAACACCAACCGCAAAACCGCTTGCAAAGCGTATTCCTTTTTCAAGCATTGACAAAAGAAGTATTTTTTCAGCATTAAGACTATACGGCGAAGCATCTCTCGCCCCGACAACTGCTATAATAACTTTTTCATTTATAAAACTTATATCACCTAAGCTGAACAAAACAGACGGCGGATTTGAAATCTCTCTCAGCATATTAGGAAAAGCTTCGTCTTCATAGCAATATATATTTATGCCCTTTTTTTCGCAATATGCTATTGTCTGCTCAGCAGTGAACATAGATGCCGACTTAATAGAATTGATCTCTTTATCCAAAAGTCCCTGCGGGAACCTGCCGTTTACAGCTTCATTATAAAAATCAGCTATACTGTTGTATCCCTGCAAAACCTCCCACTTTCTAGGGTTAGCAGGGCCGAAAGCAATAGTCAGCCATATCCAATACTTCAAGTTTTCATTAGCATTACCCATTGATGTCACCGCCCCTAAAATCTGCCTTATACGATATGTAATCGAGTTAATTACTTAGTCATTTCCCACATTAAGATTGCTGCTGCAATACCTGCATTAAGTGAATCAATATTACCGTTCATGGCTATGGTAACACACTCGTCACAAAGACCGGTATGCTCGTATTTCAAGCCATTGCCCTCATTCCCGATAACTATAGCAGAGTCTTTTGCAAATTCAACAGACTTTATTTCATGAGCTGTTTTTGAAACAACTGCCGCATATGTTTTTACACCGTTATCTTTCAAAATGCTGCATACATCACAGAAACTGTTTTCTGTATATATATTCAGCCTGAAAAGACTTCCCATAGTTGAACGAACAACCTTAGGATTGTATAAATCACAGCAATTTTCCGAAAGAATAACTCCCGACACACCTACAGCGTCGGCAGTTCTGAGTATGGTTCCCAAATTACCCGGATCCTGAATATTATTTAAAACAACATATTTTCCGTTTAAAGATTGAGCGGACAAAGCCTTTTTCTCCGGTTTATTAATCACAGCAAAAACGCCCTGATTTGATTTTGTATCGCTTATTTTTTTTGCAACATTTTCACTGATAAAAATAATTTTATCAGCATATTTTTCTAAAAAAAGCCTGTCCCTTTCAAAACCCGACTCTGTCGCAAAAATCATCTGAATGTCAGCGTTCTCCAAAACCGCTTCTTTCAAAATTCTGCTGCCCTGGGTGGTAAATTCATTATGCTCATCACGAGCTTTTTTGCTTGACGAAAGCTTTACATAAAGCTTGATATTTGCATTTTCATTGCTTGTAATCAGCATAAAATCCCCCTTTGCATACAACTTTTAACATTCCATAATAAACAACAAAACACGCTAGAGCGTAACCACTCAGCGTGTTAAAATGTTTTAGTTAAGAGCAGCCTTTGCCTGCTCTACTATTGATTTGAAACCTTCCGGATCGCTGATTGCGATTTCTGAAAGCATCTTTCTGTTTAATGTGATTCCGGCTTTCTTAACACCGTTCATAAACTGTGAGTAGTTGATACCGTTCATTTTGCAAGCAGCAGAAATTCTTGTAATCCATAGCTTTCTGAACTCTCTTTTCTTCTGCTTTCTTCCGATATATGCATATTGTCCTGACTTCATTACAGCTTCTTTAGCCATTTTGAAGTGTTTGCTCTTAGCACCCCAGTAACCTTTTGCAAGCTTTAGGGTTTTATTTCTTCTCTTGCGAGTCATCATTGCTCCCTTTACACGAGCCATAGTAAATTCCTCCTAGTTTTTATAAATTTCTTCGGTTTCCCTATACTCGTTTATTTGTATGGGATAAGCTGCTTTAAGTTCTTCTCGTCTGCTGCTGAAGCATATGCAGAATTACGAGTTTGTCTTGCTTTTTTGTGACCTTTTTGAATTAGTCTGTGGCTCTTGTTAGTACGCATATACTTAACTTTTCCCGAGCCTGTAACCTTAAAACGCTTTTTAGCACCTGAGTGTGTTTTCATCTTAGGCATTGTTTCTTCCTCCTTAATAAAGAATTACTTTAGTAAATCTGTTTATTTATTTGTCTTTGGATTGACGAACATAACAAGGCTTCGCCCTTCCATTTTAGGCTTCTTATCAACCGTTCCAAACTCTGAAACAGCCTCTTTAAATCTCTCTAGCAACTCCTCGCCAAGCTGTGGATGAGCAACCGCACGCTTTCTGAAACGAACTGAAACCTTTAATTTGTCACCTGATTTTAAAAACTTATTGGCCTGATTTGCTTTTGTTTCAAAATCATGAGTGTCAATAGTTGAAGACATTCTTACTTCTTTAACTTCAACGATTTTCTGGTTCTTTCTTGCTTCCTTTTCTTTCTTTGCTTGTTCAAAGCAATATTTGCCGTAGTCCATTATTTTGCATACAGGTGGTTTAGCAGCAGGTGCAATTTTAACAAGGTCTAAATCCTTTTCATATGCAATCCTCTGAGCTTCTTTTCCTGATACTATGCCAAGCTGACTTCCGTCACTGCCGATAAGTCTAACTTCCTTATCGTTAATTGCTTCGTTAATCTGAGTATCGTTTTTGTTGCTAATGATTAAACACCTCCGTGAATCTACTTAAAGTATATTCTGAATAAAAAATATGAGTGCAGAAAATTTCCGCACTCATACAATAAACAGCATTGCTGTAATAAACTGTATTGACCTTTTTGCTCATTCGCTTAAGGTGAGAACGGAGTTCTGCTTTGCTTACCATGCTATTATACACTTCATATTCAGCTTTGTCAAGGGGTTTTATAATTTTTTTAATATTTATCTTTGCATATTTCTTTTATACCTTGACGGCGTTGTCTTATACACGCTTTTAAAAGTTTCGATAAATGACTTCACATTCGCAAAACCGTTATTTAACGCAATTTCAGTAATAGAGTTCTCACTGTTCAGAAGCTCCCTGTATGCATAATATAACCTTATTTTGTTCAAATAAGAATAAAATGTTTCTCCGGTATTCTTTTTAAAAAATCTTGAAAAATATGTGGGTGACATTCCTACTTCAAGAGCAATATCCTCAAGAGTAAAGCTGTTTTCATAGTTCTTCTCCATAAACCCAATGGCTTTTTTAATGTTACTCATATTTTTCGATTCGTGTCTGTCATAACCTTTCGATTGTTTTTCCTTTCGGCAGTCATTTAACAGTATGCTGCATATTTTTCTGAGTACAATCGATATTTCAAGCTCATAGAATTCTTCCTTTTGCTCATAAAGATAAGCACACTCAATAATTAATTGCGTTACCTTTTTCTGTGCTTTCTTATTACCTGAAAAATCAAAGTAGTACGAATCGATATCTTCACAGTATTCTTTGAGAAGATTATAAGACAATAATATTGTCACGGTATTGAGTTTTGAAATGTCATCGGAAGATGTTTCGTGAAGCTCACCGCTGTTGACAAAAAAGAATTCCCCCGGATAAACCTTAACAGGTTTTCCGTTTATTAAACCGTTTATCATCCCGCTTATAACCAAATCGAATTCAAGATTGCTGTGCCAATGAAGAGGATAGCTGGCAGTATCATCGCTCCCGTATCCAAAATATATTTTAGCAGGTATTAAAGAATTTGTTTCTATTTTTTCCTGATAATAGTTCAATGCAGCCACCCTCTTAACAAAAATATTAATTTAAAACTTAACTTCTATTCCCTCTTTTAAACTGAACGAATATATATATCCTGATTTAACAGGCTTCTCTAGCAGCAAGTCAAACGCAGCTTTATAAAGCCTGAGCTGAACCGTATAGTTTTCTATGAGCTGCTCGGCAGTCGTATTTCTGTCAGTTTTATAATCAAGCAAAACATATCCGTCATCTTCTTCGAATATGCAGTCGGCAATACCCTGAAGCATTCCGTCTGAGCTTTTATACTCTTCAAGTTCACCGTCAACATTCAAATCTGAAAGCTTAACCAAAAACTGTTTTTCTCTCATAATATTTTTACTTTTTTGAATACGATTGTATATTTCACTTTCAAAAAAAGCCTTTACGGTTGTTCTGTCAATTCCCTCTGACTGATAAGAAGTAATTTTACCCTCCGAAACCAGTCTGCCGATTTCTTCTTCTAAATTATTCTTTGCTTTTTCAAAATTGCAAAGCTCCATAAACCTATGAGTAACAGTTCCTTTTTCAGAGGCAGTAAGCTTGCCTATCTCCTCAGAGAATTTCGGAATCTGAGGATAATAATACGCCTTTTTCTCGTCCTTTGCAATATCAGAAACCGACAGCTTTGACGGAGTTTCGGAATCACGCATATCGTATTTAAAATCAAACCTTCCCAAAAGCTTTGAAACAAGCTTTGAATCTGACGCTGCTCTTTTCTTTTTAAATACACTTTCTTCTCTTTTTTCCGTTTCGGCACATTGTGAAACAAAAAGCGCTGACTGCGTTTCAATAGGTTTCAAATTCGTTTCGTTTTCTGAATTCAAAAATTCAAAGATATGGCTTCTCAGCTTTTCAGCGTCAGGATGCAAGAGAAAACATTCAACCAGCCATTCACCGCATGAAACCGCATCGGAAATCATATTCTCAGAAATACGCCCTAAAACGCTGAGCTTATCATAAATGCCTTTCATAAAAGCCGATGTCTTTTCATTGAACACAATCGGTATAAAAAGCTTATCCTTTGCACGGGTCAGGGCAACATATAACAGCCTTAACTCCTCGCTTTTCATTTCATTGTCAGCAATACTTTTGAGCACATTATATGAAAGCGGAACCACAGACATATTCTCTTTTGTATCATTGAATTTAAGTGAAACCCCAAGGCTTTGATTTATAATCATTTTTTTCTTCTGGTCACGGTCATTGAACTTTTTAAAAATATTGCAGATAAACACAAAAGGATACTCAAGTCCCTTAGAACCGTGCATTGTTGTAATATTCACAGCCTCGCCCTGTGCAGAACTGATAACCGCCTGCGAGAAATCTCTTTTATTTTCGATTATACTGTCAATATATCTTATAAAGCCTGTCAGTCCCCCGCTGATTGATTTATCATATTCATCAGCATACTCTAAAAGAAGGTTTAAATTTGCTCTCTTTTGATGTCCGTCCTCATAAGCCGAAGCTATACCGTAGTAATCGGTAACATCATAAATTTTTCGTATAAGTGAAACCAGGTTCATACTTGCCGCATAAAACCGAAGCTCTTTAATTTTTTTAATAGCTGCCTTGCATTTTTTTGCCGTATTAAATTCCGAACAATCTTCAGAAACACCATCACTGAAATGTAAAAGCTGCTGATAAAGCTTAGGCTTAACACCGTCTATTAAGGTCAGCCTCACCTCTGCAACATCATCAGGTGTAAAAATAAAAACCGGTGACATAAGCACAGACAGAAGAGGAATATCCTGCATAGGATTATCAAGCACCCTGAGAATATTTAAAATAACCGAAATCTCTCTTGAACGAAGATAACCGCTTGTCATTTCAGCATTAGTTTTTATTCCGAAATGCTCTAAAGCCTTGGACACACAGCGGCCGTCGTCGTTATTTCTTGATATTACACATATATCAGACGGTCTGCAAAAGCGAAATTCTCCGCTTTCTCCGATATCTGAGTCAAATACTTTTGCACCGCCGTTTAAAAGCTGATTTATTTTTTCAGCTATCTCATAATGCTCAGCAGAATACGGAAGATACTTTGAAAAATCCCCTCTGTCATCAATAAGCATAAGTTCCGTTGAATAATCATCACCCTGCGGCACATCAAGGCCTTGAACCAGCTTTTCATCGTCGGTATATTCTATTTCCGACACATCTTCTTTCATAAGCTGACCGAAAATAAAATTAACTGTATCCACTACTTCCTTTCGGCTTCTGAAATTTTTCTTCAATGTGATTTCCCTGATTTCAGAGTAAGACTTATCACTTGCTTTTTTTCTCGCATTAATAAACAGCTTAGGATTGGCCTGCCTGAATCTGTATATAGACTGCTTGACATCTCCGACAACAAAAACATTTTTTCCAATAACACTTATATCATCAGTATCAGACAAGCATTTAAAAATCAAATCCTGAAGATTGTTCACATCCTGAAATTCATCAAGTAAAATTATCTTATATTCTTTATTTTTTACAATTTCCTCACAAAGCGGAGTTCTCGAAACAACACCGTCTTCACAGACCGCCAAGAGTTCTACCGTCATATGCTCAACAGCAGAAAAATCCACTGCATTTTTTGCAAGCATCAGGTCATATAAAACTTCCTCTGTATAAATTGTGATTTCACATATTATTTCAAAAAGTTTTTTTACAACGCTTATATCGTTTTTTATTTCATTCACAGGGGACGAAATCAAGGCCATAATGTCAGACAGCTCTGATTTCAGCATATCTCTTTCAGCCTTTATTTCTCCGATTAAACATTTCTCTTTATTTATTTCTTCTTCACTGAAATCAGCACACGCCTTTTTAGAAAGCGTTGAGGTAAATCTGCCGAACTTGAATTCACGGCATTTATTATAAAGCTCATCCCAACAGTCTATGTCTGCTTCTTCTAAATTCAAAGCAATACTCAAATCATTTTTTAACAGCTGCGTAATTTGTGTTAAGATTTTAAGACCATTGCTTTTTTCTATAATATTTCGATACATAGTTTTAATCGGCAATATTCTTTTCTTTACAGAATCAATATTATATTTTAAAAGCTTTAATATGTATTCATCACTTTCAAACAATTTCAGTGTGGTATTAATCCAGTCGTCTCTAAAAGGAATACTTTCAAAAAAGCTATGCATATCATTAATAACTTTTATAAGTTCGTTATCGTTTTCTCCGCCTAAAGCATCAAGCACCATTGATATTTTTTCATAGCCGTTTTTATAAAAATGCTCTAAAGCTTCGTCAACAGCCTGACTGAGCAATACTGCTTTTTCGTTTTCTTCGAGAATTCTTAAATTGCTTTCAAATTCAAAGCTTTGAATATTTTCTTTTACAAATTCAAGACAGAATGCATTGATGGTTGTTATCTTGGCCGTCTGAAGTCTTTTCTGCTGATTTGTCAGCCAAAGACTTTCGGGGTTTTTATCAAGCTGACTTATTATAGCATTCGATAATTTTTCACGAATCTGATTCGCGGCAGCCTTTGTGAATGTTACAGCCAAAAGTCTGTCTGCCTCTATCTTATTTTCTTCATCAGAAAGAAGTCTTATTGTACGCTCAATTAAAACAGCAGTTTTCCCGCTTCCGGCAGCAGCTGACACAACAACACCCTTTTGAGTTTCTTCAATTGCCATAAGCTGGTCATCTGTCCATTTCGGCATTATTCATATCCTCCTTTCTCATTATCATCAGTCATCTAAAAGACTGTACTGAAAATTTTCATCAATTGAACTCGCAGACTCACTTTGACTTCCGTCTTTTTCACTCTCCGCAAAATTTTTTTGAAGGCTTTGTTCCAGTTCCCCAAGAAACTTTTCTTTGTCTTCGGCAAATATTTGTTTTGCGTCTTTTCGGTTATACTTTCCGCAAACTGACCAATAATTGCAATACTTACAGCTTATAGAATCCATATTTCCGGACTTCATAACAGGCATAGCCGATATTTCACCATGTGCCAGTGACTTGCCCATTTCTATTATCTTATCTTTTGAAAAAGCTTCTATAGCTTCAAATATCTCAGGAGCAACAACCTGCTTTTCATCTACACTTTCACCCTTGGATGTTTTCTTTACAGGTGCAAACAATCCCGATACACGCTCGTCCATAGCCTTCAGTGTGAGATTATTATTTACAAGAAGTCCTTTTCTTTTAAATGAAGTGTTTATCTTATTATTTAAAATTTCTTCCCGTTCGTCTTCTGATTTAAACTTCAGCTTATCTCTCAAAACAACATTCTCTACATACTTTGCAGGCATATACATTACCCCTGCCGGTGAAAGCTTTCCGTCACGGTTAAATTCATTATCTGTGTCAACAAGTGCAAGTAAGTAAATCAGCATCTGCATATTAAGGCCGTGATATAATGATGCCAAATCAAAATCCTTGCCTCCTGTTTTATAATCAACAACACGCACAAATCGGTTTCCGTTTTCATCAGTATACAAATCAACTCTGTCAATGCTTCCACGCATACAGATATTTATATCACCGCCGGCTTTTATCTTTAAAATGCTCTCGCCGTTTTCGTCAGATAAATCGTACTCAAAAGCAACAGGCTTAAAAAAACAGCCTTTAAGCTCTTCAAAAAGATTTTTCACAACATAAAATGCTGTCTTTTCAAGGTTTCTGAGATTATAGCTGAACCTGCTTGTCTTGCCGTATGCTCCTCCCCATTCCGAATTCACATACTCTTCGCAATATTTATGAATCAACTCTTTTATCTCATTGTCGGTCAAGTTGTCATAGTTGTCATTAAAGCATCTGTTCCCTTTTTCATCAACAAAGCTCAAAATATTCTGCAAAATGAAGTGTATAAGACTTCCCTTTGTCATCGGTGAGATATCTACTTTTTCTAAAGGATAAATCTTTAATCCGTTTTTGCAGAAATAATTAAACGGACATTTATAAAAGTCATCCGCTCTTGTGGCAGACATATTAATATCATGCGGAAAAAAAACCGACTTTGCCAAATCTTCAGACAGCCTATATTCCGAATTGTTTTCATTATTTGAAAGCTTGTTCAAAAAATCTATTTTTGATTTATATTCCTCTTTTGAGCACAGTGCTTCTCTTATACTTTCCTGCTCTGGAGAATCACTGTTATAATTCATTGTGAAGCTGTAATATGCACTCTCTTCATTTTCACAGAAAAAGGTTTGTGAAAGGTCGGAAGCATTAACCTTTACATTGTCTCCGAAGATTTTTTCAATATCTCTGCAGAGTAATGAAGGTCTTAAAGCTTCATTTTTCACAGATGCTTCGTGGTAAGAAGCTGTAAGCTTTTCACTTGCCGATGTCAATGCAATATATGAAATAAGTCTTTCATTGTCAAGAAGAGTTTGAATATTTCTGTTTATATTTATACCCAAATCGCTTAATTTAAGCTTTTCACGCTCGGTTAAAAGTCCTGAATTTTGAATATTTTTAGGAAAATTCCCGTCATTCAGTCCTATTACAAAAACAGCTTTCATGCTTCTGAGCCTTGAATGTTCAGCCTTTGCAACAGTTACAGCGTCGAGCTTCTGCGGAGGAGATGAAATTGTCATTTCGGAAATCATCAGCTTTAAAAGATTATAAAACTGACGAAGTGAAATTTTCTCGTCACCCATATTTTTATATATCGAATTTACCGCACTCAGAAACAGCGACCACAGCTGTTTAAAATCTCTTGCGATTTCCATTATTGACGCATCGTCAGATTCGATTGATTTGCTTATCAGAGAAAAAGTCTTTTCAGAAAGCTCTGCTTTTCCCAACAGCTCATTTAATGCAAGACATATTTCGCCCGCTGTCGTGTTCTTTGTCTTTTGCTTAAAACTTTCAAGAGGTTCTATGATTTTTTTTCTAATATCGTTTATAAGCGATAAAAATTCTTTTGGGTTCCCGCCTTTTTTGTTATCAAAAGGGATGAAATCAGAAAGCCACATATCCCCTTCAACATTCCATTTATAGCAGTATTCTTCAATAGCGGCAGCTTTAAAGTCTTCAATGCTTGACAACGGTGATTTTATGTATCTGAGTATATTTTCGGTTTTATATTTTTTTGTCATAACGCAGTCAAGAAGCGACAAAACATAAATAACCAGAGAAGACCGCAAAACGCTCTTTCTTCTATCCATAAAAAACGGGATTTCATATCTTTTGAACGAACTTTCTATAATGCTCGAATAATCATCAAGAGAACGCGAGATAACAGCAATATCCTTATAGAAATATCCGTTCTCCCGAACAAGCTTTCTTATACTTGACGCCACATAGTCAATCTCATCATAAGGGTTCTTTGCACAAGCAAGCCTTATCCCTTCAGAGCTATCACACGGATTGTTCACAAGACAGAACAGGTTAGCTTCAAGATGGCTGATAGCTTTCGACTTATATTCAGTATGTTCATCTGCACTGATGTTTTCGACTTTACCTTTTCCGCCTGCAAGGTCAATAAGCACCGATTTTGTTTTAATGCTTAAAGAAAACGGAGACATATTCGATGTCAAATTGTTTCCGTTTCCTATAATAAGCGAAACAGTTAAATTTTTAGCATCGCTCAGTATTACTTTTATAACCTCATATTCGTCTGCCGTAAAGCTTGAAAATTCATGTATAAAAACAACCGTATCTTTAAAAAATCCTTTGTCATGTGCAATTGATGCCGCCTCGGATATTGCAGTTGCCTCATCAGTAAGACCTGCTGATGAAAGCTCTTCCTGATATAATTTGAAAAGCTTTGATATAGAATCAAGCTTTTCAAAAAGACTTCCGTCAGTTTGTGACAACATGCTTTCAAGAGTATTATTATCTATATTAGATTTCTTTAAATCATCAATAAGCGAAATTGTATCTGAAATAAATTTAGGCTTGTCAAGTGAATGTGAATAATAGTTTCTGTTCCCCAAACCTGAGGTTTTTAAAGCTTTAACTGCCTTGAACATAGAAATAAGCTTTGAATTCTTATCAGCTAATACACCTGAGCTTGTTCCGTATTCTTTTAATATGATTTCCGCAAATCGGTTAAAGCCCAAAGTACGAAGCTTGTTAAAATCCTTAGCACCAAGTTCATCATAAAGCTGTTTGTCATATTCAAATGAATATTGGTCGGGAACAATGACTATTACATTTTCACCTGATAATACAGCTTTTTTAATTTCATATGTAACAATATCCGTCTTATTGCTTCCCATTCCTCCGCTGATAATTTTAAGCATTAAACTTCTCCTATAATTAAAAATAAATCAGTATACTTTCACCTAATAAAAACCGAGTAATATGTTTTGAATTTTATAAATGTGATTGCATTCTATGATAAAATTCAGCTTGCAGCCTATAAATCACATAGATAAAAACACAGTTCATGACTATAAAAATATTGTATCATAAATAAGCTTTTCGGTCAATCTGATAAAGCACAAAAAACGCCCTCATACAGCATTATGAGGGCGTCATTGATATATATTTTATTAAAACAAAGATTTAAAAAAGTCAACAATAAAAAATCTTACTTCGGGATTTTCGTTTTCTTCAACTTCAATTATCAAATCTTCTGAGTCCTTTGTTTCGCGCTCGCTTTCTTCATCTAATTTCACTGATGAAGAAATGCTGAATTCGGGAAACAAAAAAGAAATCTCACTCAATTCTTCTCCTGCGACAAACGAAATGAAAACCGCCAGTAAGAAACCGATTAAAACAGCTAATTTCATTCTTTCACAGCTTAATATTTTTTTATTGTCATAAAATTTTCGATTCATATGTATGCCTCACTTTCTTTACTGATTGAATTATTGGCATACTTTTCATATTTATTCAATACACTTAAATATTTAAAAAAAACAAACGGACATATTTCCGAATCTGAAATATATCCGTCATTTTTAAGTATTAAATTATTTTATATATGAACCAGAAACCTCTGAATAAGTTTTGCAGAAACGATTATAATTTATCTTTCCGTTTGACATATCGTCCTCAACCTGCGGGTCGAAAACATAAACTTCATCATCTAATTTTACCTCTACCCACATATGATACCCATATCCTCCGCCGGCCATAGCAGTGCTTCCGTCGATGGTTTTGGCATCAAACCCTAGATACTTCATCATAGCCATATATACATACGAATACTCTGTGCAGGTTCCGTAACCGTTTTCCAAAACAGATTCAACAGCGTTTCCCCAACCGCCGTATGAGTAATAAGTATTGTTAATTATATAATCATAGCAGACCTTTGCTTTTTGATAATTCGACATATCATCATCTATGATTTTATTCAGATGTTTCTTAAGAATTTTCTCATTTTTACCTTTCAAAAACTTCGTAGGCTTCAATTTAACAGAGTTAAGCCTGTCTTTGACTTTGTTTCCTGTTTTTTTATAAGAGTGCTTTTTTGATTTGCTTTTACTCACAGTCTTTGCTTTTTTATCGGTAATTCTTTTTTCGATATTTTCATTTTTGACTGCTGTTAATATGTTTTTTTCTTTTCTTATATTTTGCTGATATTCTTTATCAATGCTTGGTTTTATAATTCCGTCATTTTTTCTTTTATTAGTTTTTGACATTTCTTCTGATGGAAATATAACCTCTTCATAAGTAATATTTCTGCTGTTTGCATCAGCCATGAATTCTGTAAAAGTCATAGAACACAGTGAATTTTCCGCTTTGTCGGCTTTGTTAAAACTCATTGTGCCGATACCTTGAATCATGGATACTGCAAACAGCCCCGTGGCGGCACATGCAATCAATTTTTCAAAATGCTTAACACCAAGCATTTTGACATCTGTCAAAATCCTCATTCAGTCCTCCATTCCGGTATGAACATTATTTTCACACCTGCCAAAATATCATTACACGATTTAAATTCTACATCAGCACAAAAAACAGTAACCGGCTGTTTTTTTATAAGTGCTTTCGTTATTTTATATTAAAAGGTTACAAAAGTCAAATTTCTGTAACCTTTTTTAAATGTAATTTTTGTGTATTTTTTATACATTATTAAATAAATTCGTTGTCGTTTTGTGCAACTTTTTCTCAGATTATTGTTATTGGTTACATATTGGTTACACAAATCAACTAAACTATTGTCAATTGTTACAAACTTTGTTACTATTTGAAATTTTATCAAGGCAACAAAAAAGAGGGACAAAAAGTCCCTCAAATTTTCAATTTATTTCAATGTTTATCTACCAAGGTTTAACCTTTCCGACGATATCACTTATTTTCTTTACGCCGTTTTTGTCGCACCACTGATTGATTCCGTCAATTATTTTTACAGGAGCATACGGGTCTTTAAACATAACAGCACCGACCTGAAAACACTCGGCTCCTGCCATCATCATTTCTATAGCGTCTTCAGCACACGAAATACCCCCGATTCCGCAAACAGGAATATTAACGGCATTTGCAACCTGCCATACCATTCTAACAGCTATAGGGAAAACCGCCGGCCCCGAAAGTCCTCCTACATTATTTTTCAGAACGGGTCTTTTGGTATTAATATCTATTCTCATACCAAGCAGAGTATTAATCAGCGACAAGGCGTCTGCTCCTGCTGCCTCAACAGCCTTTGCAATTTCAACTATACTTGTTACATTTGGTGAAAGCTTGACCATCAAAGGCTTTGATGTAGCATTTTTAACTGCCCTTGTTATTTCAGCAGCAGTATCCTTGTTTGTTCCGAAAGCCGCTCCGCCCTGTTTTACATTAGGACATGATATGTTAAGCTCAATCATATCAACACTTGTTCCCTCTAGCTTTGAAACAAGCTCAACGCATTCTTCAACAGTTCCTCCCGCAATGTTTGAAATAACAGCAACATTGCTCTTTTCAAGATTAGGAAGCTCATAGGCTAAAAACTTCTCTATCCCGCCGTTTTGCAAACCAACCGAGTTTAACATTCCGTCCGGAGTTTCTGCAATTCTAGGGGGAGGATTTCCGTCTTTAACATTCAAAGTAGTCCCCTTAGTTGATATACCGCCTATTGTTGAAAGCGGATATAAATCAACATACTCTCGACCATAGCCATAAGCACCACTGGCTGTAATCAAAGGATTTTTCATATCAACTCCGCAGAATTTTACAGATAAATCAGCCATTATAATACAACCTCCTTTGATTCAAATACAGGTCCGTTTTTGCATACATGACCATAAAACTCCTGACCGTTTCTTGTCATCTTAACAGCACATCCTAAACATGCACCGACACCGCATGCCATTCTCTCTTCAAGTGAAATCTGACAGCGGATTTCGTTTTCTTCTGCAATTTTTGCTACTGCCTTCAACATAACAACAGGACCGCATGCATAAATAATATCCGGCATATCCTCTTCAATGCATTTAAGCAGTGCATCAGTTACAAATCCTTTTTCTCCTGCTGTTCCGTCATCAGTACACAATATAGTTTTGCTTCCCTGAGTTTTGAAATCATCCTGCAAAATAACAAGTTCTTTGGTTCTGAAGCCTGAAATCGCCGTTGCATTTTCACCATAATGCTTAGCTGTTGCAAGCATAGGAGGTGTTCCTATTCCGCCGCCGATAACAATAGCTTTCTTGCTCTTGTCTAAAAGCTTAAATCCGTTACCCAGAGGCCCCATCATATCAAGCTTCTCTCCGACCTCGAATTTAGAAAGTGCGTCAGTTCCCTTTCCTCTTATTTGAAAAACTATACGGATTGTGCCCTTATCCTTATCAATATCGCATATTGAAATAGGACGCCTTAAAAAGAATCCCGGAACACTTATATGAACAAATTGTCCCGGATTTGCCAATTCACTCATATCCTTGCAGGATAAGGTGAGATCAAAAATGTCTTTGGCAGATTCTTTTTTTTCTATTATTTCATACATTCCCTGTGTGTACATAAAAACTCCTTTCACAACCGTTGTTACAGTGTTTCATAATCTTTGAATACCTGAGTATTAATAAGCCAGCTTAAACAGCTTTCAAGCATAATTCCATCTGATGATTTAGCCGAATAGCTGAATGTAGTCTTAATTGCAAGCTCGGTAAATGCAGTAGCCCTGTTAATTGCAATAGGAAGACTGTCGCCTTTTAAAAGCCCTCCTACCAAAACGCTTGAAAACATATCGCCGCAGCCCGAATAATGTGCGGGAACATAATCACACGGAACCTTCCAAAAAGTTGAGTTTTCCTTATCATATCCTACATTGCAGAGTCCGATACCGGGTAACGACACGCTCGTTATTACAACAACCTTAGGACCTATTTCAGAAAGCCTTACAAGCCAAGACTTAAGCGTTGATGTACTCATGCCTGCCGGTTGATATTCCTCACCCAGAAGAATAGACGCTTCTGTCAAATTAGGTGTTATAACATCTGCCATTCTGACCAGTTCAATCATCCTTTGACACATAGTTTTTGTATATGTCGTATAAGGCTTCCCGTCATCTCCCATTACAGGGTCACAAACTTTAAGAGCATCTTTAAAGCTTTCAAAAAATTCAAGACAATGGTCAACCTGTTCCTGAGAGCTTAAAAACCCTGTATAAATACAGTCAAATTTATACTTCATTTTATTATAATGCCCAAGAGCAGGCTTAATATAATCAGTTAAATCACGAAAAACAAAATCATCAAATCCGGTATGTGCCGATAAAACAGCAGTAGGAACAGGACACACCTGAATTCCCATTGCCGATAATGACGGAATTATCACCGTCAGTGAACAGCGTCCGATGCCTGAAATATCATTAATTGCAGCAACTTTTTTACATTCAAACATTAGTATTAAAACTTCCTCTATAAAATTTTTCAAGATTTTTTCACTTAAAAAATTTCTTTAAATTTCTAAAATAGTATATCACATTTTTCATCATTTAACAACCTTATATTACAAAAAAATATTTGAATATACATTTGTCATTTAGGGAAAATTATTATCACAAAATAAAAAAAGGAGGATAAAATTTTATGAAAATGAACATCAGCTCACTCGCTAAAGGTCTTAGCATAGGAATGGCAGTCGGTGCTGCAGCTTATGCATTATCAAACGCAACAAAAAAAGATAAAAGAATGCTAAAATCAAACGCCGGCAAAGCAATTAAAGCAATAGGTGAAGTTTTTGAAGATTTCGGAACAATGTTTTAATTTGTTACATTTCAAAAAGAGCGGTATTTTACTGCTCTTACATATTAAATATTGCAAAAGTCAAAATGATAATATCTTACCTGCTCAAATGAACAAAAATAACTCTTATTAAAAAAGGCGGAGAAAATTCTCCGCCAATGCAATATATTATTTTATATCCGGACCTTGATAATCATTATCAGAATTCTGATATCCTTGATTATTCTGATAATTCATACTTTGATTATAAATCACTTCACTTTTTTCAGGCATTACAATTGCACATACGATATATGCAATTACTCCCGAACCGCAGAACAGAGCAATCAGAACTGTTATAAGCCTTACTACTGTCACATCGGCATTCAGATATTCCGCAATACCCTGACATACACCGCAAATCTTTTTGCCTTGATCACATCTGTATAATCTTTTCATAATATCTCTCCTTACATATTATATGTTACGGAACAATCTTATTCCCGTTTGTATCGGCAATATCTCCGTCCTTATCGGTAACCGGCTTATTGTCATTTGATGAAATCCCCGAATCAAACGGAGCTATATCAGGTTTATTTGCATCATCAAAAATAATTTTCACATCACCGAAGGTTACTTCTGTTTCCATTTCATAAATAAACGACCAAATACCGTTATCCAGACTGTCTTTTATCCTATTTTTATAATAATTCGGCTCCTCCCCATTAATTTTACTGCTTCCCATTACAGTCTCACAGCCGAATTCATAATCATATACATTACCATATAAATCAGCCTTTAAATCACCAAAAGTCACTTCAAACTTAGAATCCCCCGAAACACTGCACTTATCCATTTTTATTTCCCCGAATGTATTTTCAGCCTTCACTTCGGCTAATAAACAGTTGCTTACGGAAATATCTCCGAATGTATTTTCAAGCTTATTGTATTTGCGGCAGTTTGTATTTTTTAAAACAACTTCACCGAATACATTATCGATTTCAAGACTGTATAAATCAATTCCGTCAATTTCACATTTACCGAATGAAGTTTCGGTCTTAATACTGTTCAAAACCCTTTCAGGTACAGTAATCGTTATTTCTCCGAATAAATCCGCATTATCGGTATTAAAGAACGGAACTATTGAAAATGTCATAAACCATCCGTTTGATTTTTTATTTACAATATCAATTTTAAGCGTACCACTGCCTGTATAATCTATATCCAGCAAATCTTTTACTGCATTTTTACATTCTACTTTAAGATTATCCCCTTTTACTATTTTTACATCACTGAAAGCCGTGTCAAGACTTATATGACTGATACTATCATTATATTTAGAAAAATCCCTCGTTATATCTTCTCTTTTAAAATCCGAAAAATCATACGATGCAGCCAATGCTCCTCCGATAACAATCAAAAGTATGCCACACGCCAGAATCAACAGAGCAGCAATATATTTAGTTTTGCTCTTTTTCTTTTGCGAAGGCATTCCGTTATTCATATTCGGTACTTGATTAGAATTATTATCATACATTATGCAAGCACCCCTTTCAGCCAATTATAAAGCGAACGCCCTAATTTAACCGTCAGCTCTATTGTCCACTTAAAAAGATTTATCCCAAGCCTGAATAAAGGTCCTGCAACAAGTATATTCAGAGCGATTAGAACACAGCCTATTCCAATTGCAATAAGTCCGACAGGAAAAGCTGTAAATAAGTAATAAATTCCGCTTATGAGACAAAAAACTCCGCCAATTCCAAATCCCAAAATAAGCCCAAGTCCTGCTGCACACACTCCTATAAACAAACCGAATAAAACCCCAAACAAGCTTATCCATATGCTTGATGTGAAAATTATAACTATAATCATCAGTAAAATTGAACCGACCTTTGCACCTGATGTGTTTTTATTATGATTATAATGCTGATTGTATACGCTGTTGTTTCGATTAGCAGAATTTTGACTATTGTAATTATTATCATTTGCATTACCGTTTTTTGAAGCAGTCTCATTTGAAACCATCAGCATTCCGCTGTCTTTTAAAATTGCATCTGCCACTTCACGAGGTGAACCTAAGCTTTCTATCACCTTTGCTTCATTTTCCGCACCTGCATCATCAAACAGCTCCTCGTGATAGCTTATAGCTCCTGCACGCTCTTCATCAGGCAAATCAGCAAGAAATTCATTAAGACACTTTATATATTCGTTCCTATTCATTTGCTTCCACCTCATTGTTTAATATTGAGTCCACTATCTTTTTGTGATTTTCCCATTGAGCTTTATATTCGTCAAGCCTGTTTACCCCGCTTGGCGTTACTCGGTAGTATCTTCGGTTTCTCCCCTGAAATTCCCTGTCATATGTTACGAGATAAGAATTCTTTTGAAGTCTTCTCAAAACAGGATACAAAGTGGATTCTGAAACCTGTGCCGCTTTTGTTATGTCCTGCGTAATCTTATATCCATAAGTATCCTCGCGCTTTACAATCGACAAAACCATAGCGTCAAGCAGCCCTGCACTTATTGGGAACGCCATAATAACCCTCCGTTTCTGATATTTTTTAATACTATATAAATAATTATTTTATATAACATATTATATATTGTATTTATATTATATTCTATATAATATTATTTGTCAATAGCTATAGTAAATTTTCCGGAATATATATAAAAGCGGCAAAAAATAAAACCCAAGTTTAATCCTTGAGTTTTATTACTTTATATTTTTATAATATCAGTTTATTCAAGCTCTGCCCATTCTTCTAATCTCTCGTCAAGAATATGCTTTTTCTCTTCAAGTTCATTACATTTGCCTGAACACAATTCATAATCTGCTGCAATCTCAGGAGTTGAAACCTCTTCTTCAAGCTTTGAAATTTCATTTTCAAGAAGTTCGATTTCTGCCTCAAGCTCTTTAATACGCTGTTTCCTTCTGGCGTCTGCGGCACGCTGTTCTTTAGTTCTGTACTGCTTCTGCTTTGAATTCTGCTTCTTAGGTTTTTGTTCTTTATTTTCAGTTTCAAATGATAAATCCTTTGCTTTCTGCTCACGATAATCATCATAGCTTCCGTTAAATGATTCCACTCCGTTTTCTTTAACTTCAATAATCCTTGATGACAGCTTATTTAGTAAATATCTGTCGTGAGAAACAAGAATAATTGTACCCTCATACTCGACAAGTGCCTGTTCTAATACTTCTTTTGTCATAAGATCTAAGTGGTTTGTCGGCTCGTCAAGAATTAAAACATTTCCCCTTTGAAGCGTCAAAATCGCAAACATAAGCTTTGCTCTCTCTCCGCCTGAAAGTACAGACACGGATTTAAACACATCTTCACCTGATAGAAGAACACTTCCCAAAACCTTTCTGACCTGTTCATCAGTCATTCTCGGAAATAGCTTATGAACTTCATCAATAACAGTATTTAACTTGTCAAGTGAAGTATTTTCCTGCTCAAAATATGCAGTTTTAACATTATCAGCCCATTCGATTGTTCCTTTTGTATGATCGTTTATTCCTTGAATGAGTTTTAAAATTGAAGTTTTTCCTATACCGTTTCTCCCGATAATAGAAACCTTTTCACCACGCTTAACTTCAAAGCTTAAAGTATCAATCAAAGTCTTTTTATCAGCACCTTCACCTACGGTGAGGTCACAGTCCTCAACAGTCAGAATGTCTTTAGTCGGTTCATAATCGTATTCAAGTTTAATTTTAGGAGGCTTTATATAATTTACCGGCTTTTCAATTCGTTCTATTTTATCAAGCATATGCTGTCTGCTCTTTGCCATATTAGCAGTAGATGCCCGCACCTTATTCTTAGCTATATATTCTTCAAGCTTTGCGATTTCCTTCTGCTGAATTTCATACTCTTTGTTCTGACGCTCAAGATTCATTTCTTTCTGAATAACATATGAAGAATAATTGCCTTTATAAATTGTAAGCTTCTTATTTTCTATTTCAAAAATCTTTCCGCAAAGCTTATTTAAAAAATATCTGTCATGAGATACTATCAAAATAGCACCCTTATAGCTTTTTAAATAATCCTCAAGCCATGCAAGAGTATCAAGGTCCAAATGATTTGTAGGCTCGTCCAGTATAAGCAAGTCAGGCTCCTCTAAAAGAAGCTTTGCCATAGCAAGTCTTGTCTTTTCACCGCCTGAAAGATTATCGATTATTCTGTCTGTATCAAAATCTTTAAAACCCATTCCGTTGAGAACTGTTGATATCTTCACATCAATTCTATAACCGTCATTGGCCTCGAAATAGCTGGACAGTTCGGCGTATTCATCAGACAGCCTTTTATGTGAAGCTTCTTCATCGCTCAAACTTTTTTCAAGCTCTTTCATTCTGTCATAAGCTTTCAAAAGCTTGTCGAAAGGCTTTTTCATCTCTGATTTTATAGTATTATTACTTTCAAGTCCGCTGTTTTGAGCCAAAAAACCTATTGTTGTTTTGTTGGCTATTCCTATTGCTCCTTTTCCGTCAGGAGTCCTGTCAAAAGCTTCATCACCCATAATTATTTTCAAAAGAGTTGATTTTCCGCAGCCGTTTTGTCCAATCAAACCGATTACATCCCTATCCTCAACAGTAAAGCTGATATCGGAAAGCAAAAGCTCTCCTCCGAAGTATTTATATATATTTTCACAATTAACTAACATAAAAATTCTCCATATACCATTTTTCAAAGTATTTCTTCTGATTCTCAACTAATATAATAATACACTTTGGGAAAAATATCAATATAATTCAGACAAGATGTACTAGCCTCTAAGTCAGAAGGCTCTTTTATGAATTCACGAGGGATTTGAACCCTCGCTTCATACAAGACGCTAATCCGGCTCCTGCAATATCACATGACAGGACAAACCCTTATTTAAAGTTGCTATTAAGATATTTTTATTGTATAATATATTTTAAAGCATTCACAATTTTGACAAATATAAAACAAACTTAATCGGGGGACGATGAATTAAATGAAAAACAAGCTTTTATATATTTTTACTTTGATTTTGTGTACTGTAATGCTATCAAGCAGTATCATTCCGGTTTTTGCCGAGCAAACGACAAAACAAGTCAAGGTTCCGACTCCTCAGTGCATGCTTGTACTGGGAGATTCGATTTCAACAGGCTGCGGTCTTACAAACTACAAACAGGGCAACAACTATAACACAAGCTCTTATGCAAATCTTCTTGCAAAGAAGTACAAGCTCTCTCAGAACAGTGATTATTATAATTATGCAATTGACGGTCAGACATCATTAGAGCTTTATTCAAGAGTAAAGTCAGGCAATTATGACAATGACATAAAAAAATCAGACCTTGTTTTAATTTCAATAGGTGGGAATGATTTGCTGGGTGCTCTTATTCAGTTCATTCAGACAAGCATGAACCGCAATTTGACAGACAGCAATATTGAAGACGCCTTGAAGGCAGATAGAAGCGATACTCAATCAGACAGCATGGCTGAAGTTAACTTTGACTTCACCGACCCTAACATTTTAGAAAGCCTGAATGAAATGGTTAAAACCATTAGCAACAACATAACTAAGCTTAAAGGCAACTTAATAGGAGTAACCGATGAAATTCACGAAATCAATCCGAATGCCGAGGTTGTATTTCAAACAGTATACAACCCTCTTGACGGCTTGAAAATCCAGATTCCAAGCCTGCTGACAGACGTTTTTGTTTCAAGGATTGAGGAAGTCAACAGAATAATAAATATAAATTCTAAATCAGATGACAACATCCAAAGATACAGCGTTGCAGATGTATATACAAGCTTCTCCGGCAAATCTGCAGAGCTTACAAATATAAATCAAATTGATATTCATCCAAACGCAAAAGGCCACGAAAAAATAAAAGATTGCATTGACTCAGTAGTATGCGAAAAAACCTTTTATGCAAATGTGACCGTTAATGAAGATATACCCAAAGCAAAGACTTCATCAAAAGCGGCAGAATCATCTCTTTTTATCCCTGTGGTTGTTATGATTGCATTGGTTTTTGCGGTCGTTGCTATAGCACTTATAATAACACTTAAAAAAAGAAAAAAGATTTATAAGAAACGATATTGATTTATTAAATAAATAATATGACATCAAGTTATCGGCATACAAGCAAATGTTTGTATGCCTTGTTTTTTTGGCTTAATCTTTATCATAATGCTTTCACAGAAACAAATAATCAAGAATACTATAAAACAAATGCATTCAGCGAGGTGAGAACAACTTGAGAATTGTTCGTATATCAGATAAGACACTGAAAATCGTATTAACTCAACCTGATTTAAAAATGCTTGATATAGATTTTACAAAATGCGACAGAAATTCTCCTGAGGCAAAGAAACTTGTGGATATGCTTATCAGCATACTTAAACGAAGCGGTTTTTATGATTTGGGAAATAAAATATATGTAGAAATATTTGAAGAATTCACGGGCGGATGCGTAGTTTATATAACAAAAAAAGAAAATCAGAAAAAACGCAGTATAAACAATTCTTATCCGGTTTTTGAAATAATGTTTCAGACTGACAGTATAAGCGAACTTATACAACTGAGTTCAAATTTAAAAAACGGAATCGGAATTATTGTAAAATCAAGCTTTCTGTACTTTTCCGATAATGTATACCGCTTGCTTATATCACTGCCTAAAACACATCTTAAACAGGCAGCAAAAACAATAAAAACAATAAGATGCTATACTTCAAATGATGAACTTGTAATACAGCAAACAAAAGAGCATTACGATTTACTAATAAACAGTAATGCCCTAAACAAAATTTCAGAATTAATATAACGGTTATTTTAATGCTTCAACCGCTTTTGACATATCATCGGAATTGAATAAATATGTTCCCGCAACAAGTACATTTGCACCGTTCTGCTTGACCAAATCACATGTTTTATCGGAAATTCCTCCGTCTACCTGAATATCTATGTCAAGTCCAAGCTCGTCTGATTTTTGACGAATCTCCTTTATTTTCTCTGCAGTAAACGATAAAAATCCCTGTCCGCCGAATCCCGGCTCAACAGTCATTACAAGCACCATATCAAGCATCTCTAAATACGGAAAAACCTCAGATGCAGGTGTATCGGGCTTTATTGAAAGACCGGCCTTGCATCCGTTATTTTTACATAAATCAATACAGCTTTCTATATCATCCGCAGCCTCTGAGTGAAATGTTATAATGTCGGCACCTGATTTTGCAAATTCAGCTATATACTTTTCAGGTCTTTGTATCATAAGATGCACATCAAACGGTAAATCGGTCTTTGATTTTGCAGCTTTAAGCACAGGAAGTCCGAAGCTTATATTATTAACAAAAACCCCGTCCATTACATCAAAATGAATATAATCTGCTTTTGCATCTTTTACACGCTTCATCTCTCTGTCAATATTAGCAAGATCACAGCCTAAAATTGATGCTGAAACCAAAATGTTTTTTTCTTTCATAATACTTTTACTTCCTTTTAGCTAAATAATTCAAGTATTCTATTAAGCTTAGTATCTAAGCATACTCCCTCCGTAAAACTCTCTGACAACGGAATCCGACGCCACTAAAGAGGGGTCGAGTGAGTCAATCTGCTCAAATATTTTCTCAATAGATACAAACTTTTTATAGTCGGGATAAGCACCTTTTAATTCTGACAAAAGCGGTGTCATATAATCTTTGTATACTGAAAGCTCATATCCCATAAATGTATTTATTTCAAAGTGCGAACGCTCTTTATAAGGCATTATATAAAGGTTCTCGCCTCTCTCAACGCTTTTAAACTGATGAAGCACAGCCTGAGCAGTTCGTGCACGAAACTGTGTATCACGAATGATTCTTCTAATCAGCCTTATTTTAGACGGATGAAATGAAACACCGTCTTTATCAATTATTCTTGACCTGACGCTTACATATATATTATTTGAAAAATCATCACCGCTTCCGGTCACATCAGGATTAAGTGCATGAATTCCTTCAATAACAACTATTTCATTTTTCTCTCTTTTATATTTTTCCTTTGGCTTTCTTCTTTGCGTTTTAAAATTAAAATCAGGCAATACAACCTCTTTGCAGTTTGCAATGTCCTCAAGCTGTTTTTTCAAAAAAGGGATATCAATTCTTTCAGGTGCTTCATAGTCAATATTTTCATAACTGTCATTATGCGGAAGAAAATAATCGTCAAGTGAAAGTGTTTTTGACGGATGCCCTAAATCTTCAAGCATATTTTCAAGCCTTAAAGCAGTAGTGGTTTTGCCGGCACCCGATGGTCCTGAAAGCAGAATGATAGGTCTGTCAAAAGAACGGTCACTTATTGCCGAAGCAACTGCAAGCAGCTGTGAAGAATAATCTCTTTCACAGTCACTGATAAATTTTTTTCTGTCGGTACGCAAATTCAAATTAATTTTATCGACCGAAATCTTTTCCATATTAATCACCATGCCTTTGCTTTGCAAAGGCTCTCCTTCCTACGGAATTTGAGTCGGTTCCGGCAACGGAATTGCCGCAATACCTTTTTGCGGCAAAGACTCAAAAACGTGCGTGAAAAAGTATTTTTCACGTTATCTCCGTTTCTGAGTAAAATATTTTCATGTCAGACATTAATTTAATAAGGACATATTCAGTATAACACCATTTAATTTCTTTTTCAACATTAACACAAAAGAAAATAAGACATATAATGAACTATCCCTTATTTTTCTCATAATAAAAAATCTTATGCTTGGAGGGCCAACCTTTATGATTAAAAATAAAAAAATATTAGTGCTTGGCGGTGATTCCCGTCAAACATTTTTAGCAAAGAGATTAAAAGATAAAGGACATGATGTGTATTGTTATGGTTTTAATCTTACCGAAAACTCTGAGCTGAACAAAATATCAAACCTGAATGAAATAAAAAAGCAAATAAATGTTTTAGTGCTTCCGATTATTTCAAGCAATGATGATAAAACCGTAAATGCTCCGTTTTTTGACGGTGAGATAACGCTGAACGATGCCATTGAAACCTTAAAGCCTCATAGTATTGTTGTCGGCGGAAATTTAAGCAAAAATTTAAGAACTCTGTTTTTTGAACATGGTCATTTCTCTGTTGATTATTATATAAGAGAAGAGCTTAAAATAAAAAACTGTATTCCCACAGCAGAGGGTGCTTTGTCAATAGCAATTGATGAAATGCCGGTTACAATAGCAGGTTCACGAATACTTATAATAGGATTCGGAAGAGTGGGTGAAGCATGTGCTAAGCTTTTTAAATCACTGGAAAGTGATGTTTTTATTTGTGCAAGAAGGCTTGACTCATTTGCTTGGGCTGAGCTCTACGGCTACAAATCAATAGAAACAGATGACATTGACTGTTATCTTTCTGAATTTGACCTTATTATAAATACCGTTCCGGCTAAAATTCTCGACAAAAAGAAGTTATCGAAAATAGACAAAAATACTCTTGTTATTGATCTTGCTTCAAAGCCGGGCGGTGTAGACTTTGATAACGCAAGGCAGCTTGGTCTGAAAACGATATGGGCTCTCAGTCTGCCGGGGAAGGTTGCACCTGTTACATCGGGAAAAATAATTGCAGATACAATACTTAATATTCTGGATGAAAGGGGCGACGAACCGTGGCAATAAATAAAGATAACATATTCGATGGTCTGAGAGTAGGATTTTGCGTATGCGGCTCGTTTTGTACATTTGAAAAAGCTTTTGCATGTGCTTCACAGCTCGTTCAGATAGGATGTGAAGTAACGCCTATTATGTCTTTTAACTCTTCAACAATAAACACCCGTTTCGGAAAAGCCGCAGATAATGTTGACTGGCTTGAAAGAATCTGCAAGAAAAAAGCAATTCTGACCATAGAAGACGCTGAACCGATAGGGCCTAAAAAACTTTTCGATATAGTAGTGGTTGCTCCATGTACAGCAAATACCATGGCAAAATTAAGCCTCGGCATAACCGATACACCTGTCACAATGGCATGCAAATCACACCTGAGGAACTCAAGACCTGTACTTATTGCAATATCAACTAACGACGCACTTTCTGCAAGTGCAAAAAACATAGGTACGCTGCAGAACTATAAAAATTACTATTTTGTTCCTTATTCACAGGACGATTATATCAAAAAGCCTAACTCGATAGTAGCACATTTTGAACTGGTACCTGAAGCTATTTCCCAGGCACTCAAAGGCTGTCAGATTCAGCCGATTTTGAAAAAATAATATCACTTCTGTGTAATTTAAAACCGTTTTGAATTATTTAACCCATAAATTCAGAACGGTTCATTATTTTTACGGAAAAATAAAATACAAAGTATTATAACATATACTGCAATTATATTTATTATTATTAAAAAATTTCATTGACATATGAGAGGTTTTCATATAAAATAAAAAATGTTGAAATCGGTGTATTTTGGGTAAAACACACTAAATATAATAGAAAAAGCAGGATGAAACATGGAAAACAAAAATGGATTTACAAGCAGATTAGGCTTTACTCTCGCAGCGGCAGGTTCTGCCGTGGGACTTGGAAACATATGGCGTTTCCCATATTTAGCGGCGAAATACGGCGGAGGTATATTTTTATTTGTATATCTTATTTTAACAGTAACATTTGGCTTTGCACTTATGATTACTGAAGTTTCTATAGGAAGAAAGACCGGAAAAAGTGCAATACTAAGCTACAAGCTGCTTAATAAAAAATTTTCATTTTTAGGATATATAGCGTCTGTAATACCGATAATTATATTTCCTTATTATTGCGTAATAGGCGGATGGATTGTAAAATATCTTACTGTATATGCCGCAAATCAAAGTCATAACGCCGTACAAAACGGATACTTTGAAAGCTTCATTGGCAGTACCGCTGCACCTATCGTATTTCTTGCAATATTTATTGCACTGACTTCCATAATAGTTTTACTGGGCGTTCAAAAAGGGATTGAAAAGGTAAGCACTATACTTATGCCTGTACTTGTTTTGATGACAATAGTAATTGCAATATACAACCTCACACTTGACGGTTCTTGGGAAGGATTATTGTTCTATATAAAACCGAACTTCTCGGAATTTTCGATAAAAACCGTTATTGCTGCGATGGGACAGATGTTCTATTCAATGTCACTTGCAATGGGAATAATGATAACATACGGTTCTTATATGAGAAAACAGGACAATCTTGAAAAATCAGTCAGACATATTGAAATTTTTGATACGGGAATCGCATTTTTATCGGGTATGATGATTGTACCTGCTGTTTTTGCATTCTCAGGCGGCAACAGTGATGCATTAAATGCCGGTCCGGGACTTATGTTCGTTACTCTCCCTAAAGTATTTGACGCAATGCCAGGCGGCAAGGTCATAGGATTTATTTTCTTCCTCTTAGTTTTACTTGCTGCATTGACCTCTGCAATATCACTAATGGAAACTATAGTGTCTGTTATCAGCGACAAAACAAAGCTAAAAAGAAAAAGTATATGTATTATAGTAACAATCGGTGCATTATTAGTTGCTCTTCCGTCTTCACTTGGATTCGGAGTATGGTCAGAATTTACGATTTTGGGATATTCAATTCTTGATTTCTTTGATTTTATCAGCAATAATATTCTCATGCCGGTAGTGGCACTTCTTACATGTATTTTAATAGGATTTTTAGTTAAACCAAAGGTTATTATAGATGAAGTTGAAACTTCCTCTAAGTTCAAGGCTAAAGAATACTATGGAATATTAATAAAGTATGTTGCTCCTGTTTGCTTGATAATCATACTTATTTCTTCAATACTCGGAGTTGTATAAAATAAAAAACAGTTTCAGGTTTTACCTGAAACTGTTTTTTATATATATCTAACCAAGTTCAATCATTCTGTCAATACATTTTTTCGCTTTTTGCATTGTTGCCTCATCAAGTTCGATAATCTCTCCGCCTGTTCCTTTGCAGCAATTAAGCACATCAACTAATGTAGTTACCTTCATATTTTTGCAGCTTATATTAACACTGAGCGGATAAAATGATTTATCGGGACATTCAAACTGAAGCGTTTCAACGATGGCCTGTTCTGTTCCTATAATAAACTCCTCTGAACTTGAAGCTTTTGCAAAGTCCATTATCCCTGCTGTTGAACCAACATAATCAGCATGCTTTACCACATCAGGAGTACACTCAGGATGAACTAAAAACAACGCATCAGGGTGGGCTTTTTTAGCACTTAAAACTTCTGCTTCTGTTACGGAAGCATGAACCGGACATCCGCCGTGAAGCAGCTGGATATTTTTATCCTTGACATTGTTTTTTACATATGTACCTAAATTTATATCAGGTATAAACAATATATCCTTATTCTCAAGCTTTTGTACGATTTTTACCGCTGAAGAAGATGTAACACAAACATCACATACAGTCTTAAGTTCGGTAGTTGTATTTATGTAACAAACGACGCAAAGATTCTTATTCTTATTTTTTAAATATTCAATTTCGTCTTTTTCAAATTGTTCAGCCATAGGGCATCCTGCATTCTCATTAGATAAAATTACAGTTTTATCAGGAGATAAAAGCTTTACAGTTTCAGCCATAAAGCGAACACCGCACATTATAACAATCTTGTTCGGAACAGTTTTTGCCTTTACTGAAAGTGCATAAGAGTCTCCTACAAAATCAGCAATTTCTATAATCTCTCTGCCCTGATAGCTGTGGGCCAAGATACATATATCCTTTTCCTTTTTCAGCTTTAATATTTCATTCTGAATATCTGAAATTGTATTTGCCATATGAATCCTCCATAACTGCACAGAATAACTCTGTACAATCTCTATAAATTAACTATTAGGCTTATTCCTACTTATATTATAGGACTAGTAATTATAGTATCACAATTATAATAAGTTGTCAACAACTCAGAAATATTTAACATCATGAATAAAACTCCTTATACGTGCAGAAAATAACATTCAAAATTATTTATATTTTTTTTAAAAAAAGTATTGACAACCATTGTCATATTTGTTATAATTATAAAGCTGTGAATTCAGTGTGATTTAAAATATAATTTATGAGTTATTAGCTCAGTTGGCAGAGCATTTGACTTTTAATCAAAGGGTCCGGGGTTCGAATCCCCGATAGCTCACCAAGCGGCAGCAATGCTGCATCAGACCACGCACAAAAGTGCGTGGTTTTCTTTATACAAAAAAGCAAGCACTACCTATGCAGTGCTTGCTTTACTATGGTTTCGCAAGCAAAAACTTGACAAACCGTATTATATTTTTGTTAATGGATACTTTGGAGTGGTGAAGTTTAAGTGAGTTTATGAAAAATTATAAACTTCAGCATCTTCTTTGAATAGTGTGTTCGTCCATCCTACACAATAAGCCGCATATGTGTTGATATGTAAAATTTTAAGAGAAGGCCCTGCAACTCTCATGAGGTCATAAAAATACCTATTAGATGAATAACTATCAACGGCATCATTAGATTCACTATAAGCATCAGGAGCTCCATAACAATGCATTAATTCATGAGCAATACTTCTGGAAGTATCATTTGCTGAACTTGTACCTAATCTAATAACCTTCGCCAAATCAAAATTATTATCTATACAATAAGCCGATGATCTTCCGTCATATTTTATAAATAATACATAGGTTACACCTTGTGCGTTATACTGCTGTTTTAATTTATCAGGTGCAAAATCAGTTGAGTTGATATATTCTCGCATATAGGTGTTTATACTCTGAGATTTTCCGTTAACTGTTATACTTGACACAACCCCACTAGAAGGAACGGTTATAGATAAATTATTATTTGGTACAGTTACTTCTAATGAACTGTCAACTGCAGTATTAAAATAAACATTTGTATCATATCTTACCGATTGATTTCTAATAAATGTTGTCGCTGTAAGAACATTTTGATTCTTTTGTGTTTTTTCTGTATTTGACCATTGTGTACTGGAACCATTTACTGCAGCATTTAAAAATACACTTACAACCAGTTGTTTTCCGGTACAATTTGCAGCTGAACCTCTGTTTGACATACTAGGATAAACACCTGATATACATTTTGCTGTATAATAAGGTGTATTCAAAAAACAATCTTTGCTGAAAGCTATTCCGTCTAAATCATCAGCATTGTTTCTTTTAGGAAAAGTTATTGATGAAAAACTAGTACATCCACTGAAAGCACCTACACCAAAATCATAACTTTTGCATTTTCCTAAAATAACATATTTTAACGATGTGCAACCGCTAAAAGCATATTGGTCAATATCAAATTCCTTTTCAGTATTTCCTGGAAAGGTAAAATTATTTAGACTTTTACAGTTTTTAAAAGCCATCTGACGAATAGCTTTTAAATTGGACGAGCTTGATACTAATGCATTTTTTAAAGAAGTACAATTTCTAAAAGCACAACTGTCTATCGTTGTAACAGTATTAGGAATAGAAATAGAAACAAGAGATGAACAATTCTCAAATGTTGACGATGATATTAAAGTAATATTCGGCAAATAGGCACCGCTTAGTTTTGTACATCCACTAAGCATACCTGAAGAAGTAGATTTGACTGCAGTATTTCTTAAATTAAATGTAGTCAAATTAGTACAATTTTGAAATGCGCCAGTACCTATTCCTGACAGATTTACAAGCGAAGTTGCAGAAAATGTTCCTAGAGATGTACATCCTTTAAAGGCATAGTGACCTATACTTTTTAATGAAACAGGTAAATTTATTTTTGATAATAAAGTGCAATTTTGAAATGCGTATGGACCTATCGAAGTTACTCCGGACGGTACTGTAATTGATGTAATCTTCTTTATGTTAGTTCCTTGAACACCATACCCTGTCGATAAAGCTATTGCTTTAACTTTATAACCGTTTAATGTACTCGGAAATACCAATTCCGTATCGTTTCCCGAATATCCGGTAATCGTGACGAATGATCCTTCACTGTCACTGCCTACCACATAACTAAAATCTTTACTTGAACTTGCCGATGCAGTAATTGAATTTGTTTTAAACAAAACAGACGACTCACCAATATCAGTTGATATCGATACTGAAAATAAGATAGTCAAAGATGACATAACAACAGCAATTCTTTTTAACATTTTCATTATAATACCTCCATTACAATTTAATGTCCTGCTTGACATATTTAGATTAAAAACTTTTAACCCGTAATAATATTTTTATAAACAAAGTTCTACTTTTCAATACCTATTTCGTGTTTGGTAGCAATTAATTCGCAACTGGTATGTTTGTAAATATTATATTTATATTTTTAAGTACTATAATATAAATATAATATCTACTTGAATCATATCATATTTCACACAATAACAATCCAATCCCCCCTGTTGCGCAAATATCTTCCCTGTTACGCAAAAAAACTTGTAATATATCCATAATAATGTATAATGTCAATGTAAACCATTGTTTACCATTATTTTAAAAAGGAAGGTATTTTTATGAAAAGAAAACTATCAAAACTAGTATCAATTTTAATTGCCGTAGTGATTGGCTGTTCATTGGCAACTTTGCCGCCTATAACAGCCGAGCAGGAAGAAATCTTCGGAGAAGGTCTGATACCGGAAACTGAAGAAGAGCTTGAAGCCTTTGCAAAAGAATTTGACCAATCAGATTTTTCTATACCAAATAATGCACGATTCACATTACCCTCTAGTGTAGATTTAAGTACAAGCCCTTGTTTTCCGCCAATAGGCAATCAGGGAGGTATAGGATCATGTACAGCATGGGCTTCAACCTATTATCAATATTCATACGAAGTTAACATGCTCAATAATGTGAATTCCGCTGCTGACAGAGTAATTTATTCACCAAAGTGGACATATAACAACATTAACCGTGGCATTGATAAAGGATCAACTTATATTGATGCTTATAAGCTTCTTGAAAATCAGGGAGCACTCACACAATCACAATTTCCTTATCCTACTTCAACATCAAATTATAATATTCATGAGCTTCCTACATATGCGAATGCAGTCAACGATATGCGAGATGCTTTAAACACCCGATTAGTTTCTTTTTCATCTGTAAGCATTCCTGAAAGTGGTGTTTCAATGACTAGAAACAACAGTGAATTGGCAAAAATAAAACTTATTCTTAATGGACAAAAAGTATTAACATTCCAGACTTGGAATGACTTTAATTATAAATACGGTACAGGAAACTGGAGCAATACCAAGCTTGTGTATAGGTGCTATGATTCAAACGGAAGTTCTCACGCCATGACTGTAGTCGGCTATGATGACAATGTAACCTGCGACATTAACGGTAACGGTGTAATTGAAGAAGGAGAAAAGGGTGCATTCAAAGTAATAAATTCGTGGGGATTAACAAATACCGGAGCAAACAACAGCGGAGTTATCTGGATAATGTACGATGCTTTAAACTGGACAAGTACAAATAATTTAGATGAAAGTCTATTCCAATATAAAAGAAGGCCTGCAATGGGAACAGGCAATAAAAATGTATTTAACCTTATTCATGTAGGACACAAAGATGTTGCATTAGTTGCGGAAGTCAGCTTTTCTACAAACCGTAGAAATCAAGTTCAAATTGATCTTGGAAGAGGAATGGATACAAGTAAAAATGATTTTAAAACACAAACTTTATATGGTTCATTTAACGGAGATAAGAGTTTAGATGTTGCTTATGACGGAACAATGGTATTTGATTTTGGAGATTTAGCTGATAAAATTTTTGATTACTATTGTGGTTATTATTGGCGAATTTATTTAAAAGATGCTTCGAGTGATTCAAATAGAACAACTATTAAGGGCATGAAAATTACTGATGACAAAGGAAATGTTATAAATAATTTAAGCGGAACTTTTAAAGTTGACGGAAGCCAGTATGCACCGATGGCTAAAATCGATTTAGAAAAAGGTGATATGAACTATGACAGAGCTTTATCATATGATGACTATAATGTATATGGCTATCATCTTTTCGGCAGTCGAAAGCTTTCATACTTACAGCGTAATTTAGGAGATCTGAATAGTGATGGAGCAATTACAACAGATGATATGAGTATTTTTACACCTATATTACGAGGAACTGTTTAATAACATTATTTATATACTTAATTTACCCAAACCATCGTGAATATTTATAAGAAAATATGCCGTCAGTTTTAAAGCTGACGGCTTTTCTGTTAAACGAAAACCACCGGTTGTATCAGAGGACTTCATACGAAAATAAAGCAAGCACTACCCATGCAGTACTTGCTTTACAATGGCTCCCCAAGCTGGACTTGAACCAGCGACATCGTGATTAACAGTCACGCGCTCTACCGACTGAGCTATTGAGGAATATATTAAATTGTGAAGATATTCCTCGTATCAAAACATCGTGATTAACAATCCAAGAACTTTAGTTCTTTGCGTCTCTTACCGACTTTAAGTGTGAGGAATATATTAAATTAACAAACAGGATAAGAGAAAAGCAAAAAACTTTTCTCTTTCTGTTTGTAAATGCCGGCGACTACCTATTTTCCCGGGCGGTCGCCCGCCAAGTATCATTGGCGTAGATGAGCTTAACTACTGTGTTCGGCAAGGGAACAGGTGGGACCTCATCGCTATCGTCACCGACTAGAAGTTCATTTCAAAGAAATGAATTTTGAGTTTTCAGCAACTCAAAAATTGAATAAAGAAGTGAAGTAAAAGTTGGAATAGAGAGCATAATTAAAATAAAGGTTAAGCCCTCGACCGATTAGTACTCGCTAGCTAAATATGTCACCACACTTACACTTTGAGCCTATCAACCTTGTAGTCTTCAAGGGGTCTTACTCTGTAAACAGATGGGATATCTTATCTTAAGGGCGGCTTCACGCTTAGATGCCTTCAGCGTTTATCCGTTCCGCACATAGCTGCCCAGCCGTGCCACTGGCGTGACAACTGGTGCACCAGAGGTGCGTCCATCCCGGTCCTCTCGTACTAGGGACAGCTCCTTGCAAATATCCTGCGCCCACGACAGATAGGGACCGAACTGTCTCACGACGTTCTGAACCCAGCTCGCGTACCACTTTAATTGGCGAACAGCCAAACCCTTGGGACCGAATTCAGCCCCAGGATGTGATGAGCCGACATCGAGGTGCCAAACCTCCCCGTCGATGTGGACTCTTGGGGGAGATCAGCCT
>UQYQ01000014.1 GCA_900545345.1 uncultured Ruminococcus sp. | reverse complement strand
GCAGTTTTAGGTGCAGGATATGTTATATCAAGAAAGAGAACTAAGTAATTAGTTTATGGTATAAAATTAAGAGTACAGAAAATTAATAAAGAAAACCCCAATTGTTAGACATGAAAGTTTAATAATTGGGGTTAATTTTTTATGTTTTATATTAATATTTACTATTGTAAATATTTTTGAACAGTGGTATAATTAATATTTAGAAATGCTGAAAGGAAAGTTATATGAAACGCTGGGAAATTAATAAACCTGATATGCAAAAAGTGAATGAAATTTTGAAAAAAAGCGACTTAACTTCACTGTGTGCTGAGGTACTTGTATCAAGAGGATACGATAATATGGAAATGCTCGTTGATTTTTTTAACAGCGACGATTTTTCAGACCCTATGCTGCTTAAAGATATGCCTCAGGCAGTTAAAATTATTTCCCGGGCAATAGACAGCGGTGATCTGATTTGTGTTTATGGAGATTATGACTGTGACGGTGTAACATCGACTGCTATTTTAGTTAAATACCTTGATTTCAGCGGAGCAAATGTAATGTATTATATTCCTCATCGTGACGAGGGATACGGAATGAACACTAATGCAGTTGACAGACTCAAAGAACAGGGCGTTTCACTTATTATTACTGTTGATAACGGAATATCGGCAATTGAGGAAGCGAAATATATAAAACAACTCGGAATTGATTTGGTAATAACCGACCATCATCAGCCGGGCGATGAGCTTCCGTTGGCTGACGCAGTTGTCAATCCTCATAGAGAAGATTGTCCGTCGTCATTTAAAGATTTAGCCGGTGTAGGGGTAGCATTTAAGCTTTGTGCAGCGCTGGACGGAGATTACTCGATAATTTCAGAACAGTTTTCAGATTTAGCGGCTGTTGGGACTATAGCAGATATAGTTCCTTTAAAGGGCGAAAACAGAACTTTAGTCAAAAACGGACTTCGTATGTTTCAAAACAGCGAAAGCTTAGGTTTGCTTTATTTGCTTGACAAGTGCGGAATAAATAAGAATAATGTTACTTCAACTTCTGTTGCTTTCGGAATAGCACCCAGAATTAATGCAGCAGGCAGATTCGGTTCTGCTAAAACAGCTGTTAATGCTTTAATTTCCGAAGACGAAAGTGCTAAATTTGATATAGATAATCTTATGCTGCTTAATAATCAGCGAAAAGAAACTGAACTTTTGATATTGAAGGATATTTTTGAATATATAGACTTAAATCCCGGAATATTAAATGAAAAGGTATTGGTAATCAGCGGAAAAGGCTGGCACCATGGTGTAATAGGAATTGTTTCTTCAAGATTAATGGAACTTTACGGAAAGCCGAATTTTATAATATCTGTTGATGAAAACGGAACAGGCCGGGGTTCTGCAAGAAGCTTTGAGGGATTTAATGTTTACAAGTGCCTTAAATCATGTGAAGATATTTTGATAAAATACGGCGGTCACAGCTGTGCAGGCGGTCTTACAATAAAGGCTGAAAATATTCCCAAGTTTATTAAGAAGGTTTCGGAATTTTCTCAGTCTTGTGATAAACTAAGCGGAATGATAATGACAGCAGATAAACTGCTGAGAGCAGGCGATTTTGACATTAAAATGGCAGAAAGCTTAAAGTTATTAGAGCCTTATGGTGAAGGAAATAAAATGCCTGTATTTGCTATAATAGGTGCAGTTGTCAGAAAGATTATTCCTCTTTCTCAGGGAAAGCATTCAAAGATAGAGTTTTCATATGACGGTGTTTATCAGACTGCACTTATGTTTTCGAGAAATGTATCAGAGCTGCCTTTTAATGTGAATGATAAAATTGACATGCTTGTTAATATGGAAGCTTCAGAATATGGTGGCAGAAGCCAATTGACTATCAAAGTTGTGGATTTCAGAAATCATGGTATTTCCGCAAAACAATATTTTGCTGCAAAAACATGTTATGAGTCTTATAGACGGGGAGAAGCAGTTCCTCAGAATGTAATACACCGAGTTAAACCTACCAGAGATGAGCTTGTAAAGATTTATAAGTATATTAAAGCAATAAGACGGGTTTCAATTGATAAGCTGTTTATGAAGTTTAACACTCAGTCTATGAATTATTTTAAACTTCGTATTTGTCTTGACACTTTCAGTGAGCTTGGGCTTATAAAAATTATTGAATCAAGACAAGAGGTACATATTGTTGAAGTTTCAAAAAAAGCAGATCTTGCAAAATCAGAGGTTTTAAACAAAATTTATTCTTTATAATAAGGACTGAAATTGAATATGGGAAATTCAAAGAATTATTCGATTGATTTGTTAATCGAGAAAATCACCAGCGAAGATAAAAAATATGATTTAGATAAAATCACTCGTGCATACGAGCTTGCAGAGAAGAAGCATGAGGGTCAGATGCGTGATTCGGGAGAGCCGTATATAACACATCCTGTTGCTGTTGCATTAATAGCCATCGATCTTGGAATGGATACAGATTCAATAGCAGCAGCACTTTTACACGATGTTGTTGAGGATACTGATTTCACTATTGAAGAGGTAAAAAGTGAGCTGGGTCCTGATGTGGCTATGCTTGTTGACGGACTTACAAAGCTCAGAAAAATACCTCTTGCGACAAGAGAGGAACAGCAGGCTGAAAACGTGAGAAAGATTATTCTTGCAACCAGCCAGGATATAAGAGTTATTATAATAAAACTATGTGACAGGCTTCATAATATGCGAACGCTTCAATACAGAACCGATGCTAAAAGAAGAACGACTGCACTTGAAACCATGAATATATATGCTCCTATTGCACACAGGCTGGGAATCCGTTCTATAAAAGAAGAAATAGAGGATTTATCATTTCAGTATCTTGACCCTTATGCATATGAAGAAATTGACAATCAGATGCAGATGCGCAAGGAAAAGCGCATAGAATTAATTGAAAAAATAAAAGACAAGATAAGAACTCGTCTTGCATTGGATTTCGATCCTGTCCCTGAAATTGAAGGAAGAGTTAAAAGCAATTATGGAATATATAAAAAGATTTTTCGGGACGGCAAAGACATAGATCAGATTTATGACAAATATGCGGTTAGAATAATTGTGAATACCGTTACAGAATGTTACAGCATTTTGGGTATTATTCATGAGATGTTCAATCCTATTCCTAATAGGTTTAAAGATTATATTTCCACTCCTAAGCCCAATATGTATCAGTCGCTTCATACAACTGTAATAGGCAGAGAGGGTATTCCTTTTGAGGTTCAGATAAGAACATGGGAAATGCATCATACGGCAGAATACGGAATTGCTGCTCATTGGAAATATAAAGAGGGAATTACTAAAAAAGATAAAAATGATGAGCGTCTTGTTTGGATACGAAAAATTCTCGAAGCTCAGAAAGAAGCAGACGATGTTGAAGAAATTGTAAGAACGATTAAAAATGATCTTGCGCCTGAAGATATTTTTGCCTATACTCCAAAGGGTGATATGATTTCTTTGCCGATAGACTCGACTGTTATAGATTTTGCATATGCAATTCATACGCAGGTAGGTCACAGAATGATAGGTGCCAAAGTTGATAATAAAATGGTATCTATCGATCACAAAATTCAGGCTGGGGAGATTATAGAAATTTTAACCTCTAACAATGAGAATCATGGTCCCAGCAGGTCTTGGCTGGATATTGCAAAAACAAATGAGGCAAGGTCTAAAATTCGTTCCTGGTTTAAAAAAGAACGCCGTGAAGAAAATATTGTTGAGGGTAAAGCAGAGCTTGAGCGTGAATTTAAGCGTAATTTTATTCATGTTCCGGAAGGTGATTTAGAAGAATTTTTATCTGCCGATATGAAGCGTCATAACTGTGACAGTCTGGACAGCTTTTATGCAGCTATTGGATACGGCGGTGTTCAGCTTCACAAGGTTATCAGAAGATTAAAAGACGCATATAACAAAAAATATGAAAAGCCCAGAGAGATTGATAAATCGAATTTTGATATTCAGCTGAGCACAAGCAAGAGTAATTCATCAGGGATAATTGTTGATGGTATAGGAGACTGTCTTGTTAAGTTTGCAGCATGCTGTTCACCGCTTCCGGGCGATGATGTGGTAGGATTTATTACCAAAGGTCATGGAATATCGGTTCATAAGCGTGATTGTGTGAATTTTATTAATCAGACCAAATCTGAGGAAAATCGTCAGAGATGGGTATCTGTGCGTTGGGCAGAGGATAGGAATACTTCATATTTTAGAACTACTCTTGATGTTGTCGCATATGACAGAATCGGTCTTCTTGCTGATATATCCAATGTTCTGGCTGCAATCAAAATTCCTATGCATGAGGCCGTTGCAAGAGAACTTAAAAACGGAAACGCAAATGTTATAGTTACAATAAGCGTTGCGGGAAAAGAACAGCTTGACAATGTAATGGGCAGATTGAAAAAAATAGACAGTGTTATTTCAGTCGATAGGACAGGAAAATAAAGAAAGCTTTTTAAAAGTTTTATCTGACATAAGTTAATGTGTAAATGTGTTAAAATTGAGATTATGTAAAAGGTGGTTTATAATAGGTGTCAGGTGATAGAATAAATACAACAAAACGGATTTCAGGTTTACCTGATGGTCACATTGCAGGTCTTGACGGCTTGCGTGCAATTGCAATAATAGGAGTTACTCTTTATCATATGTTCCCTGATATAATAAAGGGAGGATTTTTAGGTGTATCGTTATTTTTCGTATTAACAGGTTACCTTTTGGCTGTTACAAGTGAGCGAAAAAGTAATAACGAAGATTTTAAGATTGGGTCGTTTTATAAAAAGCGTATAATCAGAATATACCCGACTTTGCTTTTAGTGATTTTCTTGACAATAAGTACCTTGAAGCTATTAGCTCCCGAAGTACTTAACGGAATTATACATGAGATATGCAGTATAATATTCGGGTACAACAACATATGGCAGATAACGCAGAATTCTTCATATTTTGCTAAAATAGCCAATGCTTCTCCATTTACGCATTTGTGGTTTCTTTCATTGGAGATGCAGTTTTATGCTTTATGGCCTTTTATATTTTTGCTTTATCAAAAATTAAGAAAAAGCAAATTAAAATCGCTCAGCGACAGTGTTTTTATCGTTCCGGCTGTTTTGTCTATGCTGGCTTTAATTATATTGTTTGACCCGGGCCAAGATGCAACAAGAGTTTATTACGGAACAGATACAAGAATATTTTCTTTGTTTTTGGGAGCACTGATAGGTGTCCACCAGAAGGATTTCAGAAATTACAGATGGTCTGATAGCAGAAAGAAAAAGAATATTATCTGGTTTGCGGTTTTTATGCTTATTACTTTGGTATGTTTTATATTTATGGATGGTCAGGCGAATATTACATACAGAGCAGGTTTGATAGTTACAAGTATTATATTCTGTCTGATTATAAAATTTGCGGTGAATCCGCAGCTGCCAATCGGTAAATGGCTTGATTGCAAGCTTTTATCCGGCATAGGTAAAATAAGTTATGAAATATATCTTTGTCAGTTTCCTGTAATATTTATTTTTCAGTATTTTAAGCTTAATTCTGTTTATGATATTCTGATTATGACAGGTGTTATTCTGATATTATCCATATGGTTGCATATAATTATAAATGTAATCTTAAGAAAATTCAGAATAGGTGATTATAAAGTGGTTAGATTTGCATTAATAGCACTTATAACAGCAGTGATAGGGATTGGTGCCTATAATACTATTACTGCACCGGATACTAAAAAAGAATCTCAGGAGAATTTAAGAAAAGAACTGGAAATCAATTCAAAGAAATTAGAAGAACAGCAAAAGCAAACAACGACAACGACTGCTAACACATCAGTATCAGAAGATAATGTTAATGTAAACGGCAATGCATACAAATCAATTACAGCTGTCGGTGATTCTGTTATGTTGGGTGCGTCACCTTCAATTAAAAATGTATTACCTGATTGTATCATTGATGCTAAGGAATCAAGACAGGTAGACGCTTCACAATCAATATTTGACTCTCTTGGAGACAAGGGAAAGCTCGGAGATATTGTTGTCATAGGTTTAGGCACAAACGGACCTTTTGACTTTTCAACAGGTCAAAAATTAATAGACAGCTTAGGCAAGGAACGATTGATTTATTGGATTACGACATATGGAAAGCATCTTCAGTGGCAGGATAAAAGTAATTCTGTTATATACAAGCTTGCTGAAGCGAATTCAAATGTTCAGGTTATTGACTGGGCAAAATCGGCTCAGTCTCATCCGGAGTGGTTTTATGATGACGGAATTCATTTAAGTCCTGACGGACAGAAAGCGTATGCTGACTTAATATTCAAATGTATACCTGTCAGACAGAATGTTCAAAAGGTCAATAAACCGGTAACGAGTGTAAGCAAATAGGTTTTTACAGTATTAAAATATCAATTAAATTTAAGGAGACTGTTAGAAGTGAAAATAATTAAACTTGAACCTTTAAGTCAGTTTGCGACAAATTCTTATATAGTATCTTCTGATAAGAAAAATGCAGTATTGATTGACGCTCCCGACAATGCAGATTATATTATGTCTCAGCTTGGTGACAATGAATTAACTTTAAAAAAGATTTTGCTCACACACGGTCATATTGACCATACAGGAGCAGTTTCCGATTTAGTTGAGAAAACGGGCTGTGAAGTTTATATTCATAATGATGATTTAAAAAAGCTCAGCGACTGTGAACTCAGCTTGTCAGATTATCTTATGATACCACTTAAAAAATTCAATTCAGCTTTCGCTTTAAGAGACGGTGATACGGTTATTTTAGATGAACTTGAATTTAAGGTTATTTCAACACCCGGTCATACAAGCGGCTCTGTTTGTTATATATGCGGTGATATAATGTTTTCAGGGGATACACTTTTTTACCGTTCAATCGGAAGAACGGATATGATAGACGGTGATTACTCTGAAATGGTAAGGTCTCTTGAAAAATTAAGGAACATTGAGCTTGATTATACGGTTTATTCGGGACACGGAAGACCGACAAGTTTGTATGATGAAAAAGCAAATAATCCATATATGGGAAGATAGAAAAATATGACTTTAATTTTCAGCGGAAATGATTTCAAATATGAACTGGAGAGCGTAGTTAAGCTTTTTATACCTGCTACGCTTTTTGACATATATTACGATATAAAACCGGAATATTTTGAAGATGATTTCTGTTTTATAAGAAGAAAAAAAGGTAAATCAAGAACTTATCTTTATACAATATGCAAAATCGGGAATAGAACTGTCAAAAAAGCAGAGAAAATATTAAATTCAAAACATAATTATGAAGGTGTTTGCGAAATTACACTTGCACAGCTTCTTTTTAAAAGTCTTAGTTTGCTGACCGGCAAACCAGCCAAGTGGGGGATTTTAACAGGAATTCGTCCTGTCAAGCGAGTTAATAAAATGCTCGATGATGGTATGTCTAAGCATGAAATTGAGGAAGAACTTTCAGGTGTGTTTTTATGCGACAAAGATAAGATTGACTTAGCCTATAAAACAGCATTGACTCAAAAGAAAGCACTAAAGAATATGAATGACAATTCATTCAGCTTGTATGTTTCAATACCTTTCTGCCCGTCGAGATGCTCATATTGTTCGTTTGTTTCTCAGTCTGTTGAAAACAGTATTAAGCTTATTCCCGAATACGTTGATAAGCTATGCGAAGAGATTAGTTATACAGCAAGTAAAGTGTGCGACAAAAATTTAACACTGGATACTATATATTTCGGGGGCGGAACACCAACCTCTCTTGAAGCTGAACAGCTTGAAAAAATAATGAAAACAATTTCAGACAGTTTTGATTTATCCCACCTTAGAGAATATACTGTTGAAGCAGGAAGAGCTGATACGATAACGAGAGAGAAGCTTGAAGTTATCAAATCCTGCGGTGCTGACAGAATTTCTATAAATCCTCAGACTTTGAATGACAGTGTTTTAAGAGCAATAGACAGAAGGCATTCTGTTAAACAATTTTTAGACAGCTTTAAGCTTGCAAGGGAAATTGGATTTAATAGTATTAATACTGATTTGATAGCAGGTCTGCCGACGGATACTCTTGACAGCTTTATGAATACTATTGATGAACTTGTATGTCTTAATCCTGAAAATATAACTGTTCACACGCTTTCAATCAAGCGTGCGGCGTTTTTAAATAGAAAGAGTGATACTGTTATCAATAATCCTGCTGAGATGATGGTTGAATACGCTTCAAAAAGGCTTTTTGAAAGCGGATATAATCCTTATTATCTTTACAGGCAAAAAAATATGCTGGAAAACTTAGAGAATATTGGCTGGGCAAAACAGGGAAAAGAAAGCCTTTACAACATATACATAATGGAAGAAAATCAGTCTATAATCGCAGTTGGTGCAGGAGCGTCAACAAAGATTGTTTTAAATGACGGACATTTGAACCGAATATTTAATTATAAGTTTCCGCTTGAATATATTAAGCATTTTGATATTATGCTCAATAAAAAGGACGAAGCAGTAAAGCTTTTGAATATGAAATAATTCAAAAATAAGATTTTATATTAGTAAGTCTGCACTAAAAACCACGGGTATTGCAGGAGGTAAAATGTTTCAAAAAGCAATTGTTATCGGAAGTCCGGGTGCCGGAAAAAGCACATTTTCAAGAAAGCTCAGAGATATGACAGGTCTTCCGCTTTATTATCTGGACATGTTGTGGCATAAACCTGATAAAACAAATATTTCAAAAGAGGAATTTGATTTTAAGCTCAAAGAAATTCTTATGAAAGATAAATGGATTATAGACGGCAATTATAACCGAACGATTGAAATGCGGCTGAAATACTGTGATACAGTTTTTCTTTTGGATTTTCCTTTAGATGTATGTCTTTCCGGTGCCGAATCAAGAATCGGAAAAGAACGTGAGGATATACCTTGGTGTGAAAAAGAGCTTGACAGTGAGTTTAAGCAATTTATCATAGACTTTCCCAATAAACATTTGCCTCTGATATATGAGTTGATTGAAAAATATAAAGAGAATAAAAGAATAATTATTTTTAAATCCAGAGAAGAAACAGAAGATTATTTTAAAGAACTGTCAAGCAGAAACTAATATTATAAAGAGGAAGTATATGAAGAAAAACGATATTATAAAACTTAAAATAGACGGAATTACAAACGAGGGCAGCGGTGTAGGCAGGTATGAAGGAATGGCTGTTTTTGTTCCGTTCACTGCAATCGGTGATGAAATCAACTGTCGCATTGTAAAGCTTAAAAAGACATTTGCTTATGGCATTGTTGAAGATATTATTAATCCTTCGAATGACAGAATAGAACCTGACTGCTGTACATACAGAAAATGCGGAGGCTGTTCATTTCGTCATATAAGCTATGAGGCTGAACTCAAAGCGAAGCAGAGCTTTGTAAAAGATTCATTCGAGCGAATAGGAAAGCTTGGTGCATCTTTTGATGATATCATTGGGTGTAAAGATATATATCATTACAGAAACAAAGCACAGTATCCTGTTTGTGAGAAAAACGGCAGACTGAGATGCGGATTTTACTCAAAGCGTTCTCACAGAATAGTTGATAACAGGGATTGTTCTTTACAGCCTGAAAATTTTAACGAGATTGTAAATTTCACGGCTGAGCTGTTAAGTGAAAAAGGCTTTACAGCTTATGATGAAGAAAGCGGAAATGGTCAAATCAGACACATTTATATAAGGCACGGTTTTAACACAGAGGAAATAATGCTTTGCATTGTTGCCACTGAAAACAGTAAGCATTTTAAAGATATTTCCGCGGAAATATCAAATAAATTTTCTAAAATAAAAAGTATTGTTTTAAATATAAATCCCAATAGAACGAATGTAATTCTGGGAAGTCAAAATATTGTTCTTTTCGGAAAAGCTTATATAACAGATATAATGTGCGGGAACAAAGTGCGTATTTCACCACACTCATTTTACCAGATTAACACACCGCAGGCTGAAAAACTTTACAGTATAGCAAAAGAATATGCCAACTTAAAAGGGGACGAAACTCTGCTGGATTTATACTGTGGAATCGGAACTATAGGCTTTTCAATGGTAGAAAGCATAAAAAAGCTCATAGGTGTTGAAATTGTTCCTGATGCTGTTGAAAACGCAAAGCTGAATGCCGAACTGAACGGAATTGAAAGTGCTGAATTCATCTGCGGTGACGCAGGTACTGTTGCAAACATGCTGATTGAACTAGGGGAAACACCTGATATAATTATTGCCGATCCTGCAAGAAAAGGCTGTGACAGTGTTTCACTTGACGCCATGATTAAAATGTCTCCTAAGAAAATAATAATGGTTTCATGCAATCCGTCCACAGCTGCAAGAGATGTCAGATACTTATGTGATAACGGATATGAATTTACAAAAGGTCAGGCGGTTGATATGTTCCCGAGAACGACGCATGTTGAGACGGTTGTAATGCTTTCCCACAAAAACCCGACAGCGTAATCAATGTAAAAGTGGAGTTTGGCGAGGGTGAGGGCAAAGTACCGCTTGATAATATCGCTAAGAGAGCCGAAGCGTATAAGCCGAAAGAGCGGGTTACATATAAGATGATTAAGGAGTACATAGAAGTGAAGTATGGCTTCAAAGTACATACCGCATATATCGCGGAGGTAAAGAGGGATTTAGGATTGCCGATGTATGATGCTCCTAATTCGGTAGAGGAATTGAAACAGCCAAGGAAACACCCAACACCAAAAAAGGTAGAAGCGATAAAAGATGCGTTGATGTACTATAATATTTTATAGAGATTTAGGAGATTAATATGGATAAGAAATCAAGGAAATGTGCAGTACAGCTGTTTTTATCATATTCATGGATGGATTCAGAATTGGCAAATAAAATTGATAAGGAATTAGGTGGATGGGGAATTGATATAAAACGTGATATAAGAGACATTGGCCCATGGAAAAGTATAAAAAAATTTATGTCTTCAATTAGAAATCAGGACTATGCTGTTATGATAGTAAGTCCAAGTTATTTAAAGTCTGCAAATTGTATGTATGAAGTCATAGAGCTTTTTAAAGATTCTAAATACAAGGATAAAATTCTTTCTATTGTAACATTAGATGCTGATATATATAATCCAATATCAAGAGCGAATTATATTAAATACTGGGAAGAAGAAACAAAAAAGCTTGAGGAAGCAATAAAACCCTTGAAATTAGAAAATATTGCGGAGTTGGCAATGGAATTGCGAAAGTATAAATCCATAGAAGGGACAATAGCATCTTTCTTAGATTTAGTATCTGATAAAAATAATCCTAAAATTGTAAATGCCGTAGAGGAAATAAAAGAAATAGTTTGCACAAACCAATCTATGTTTTCTACACCTATAAGTGAAAACGAACTAAAAAATTTAGATATTAAAGTAGAAGCATGTCATTATGCTTTGCTTAAATTTGCAGCATTAACCGATGTTTCAGGTACAGAAATGGAAAAGATGGTGGGAATAAAAAGACTGGGTGATAACATAAAGCAGGATGTGTATGATTTGCCGATGTTACAATGTGAGATAATAAATTGTTCTGAGCAGGAAAGGACGATTAGTGAACCTGTAATAGAGGGTACTATTAAACTAAAAGATATGGAAATAGATGCAATAGGATTTATGTTAATAAGCCAATCAGAAAAAAGACTTAAGCCTGGTGCAAAGGCACACTTTACTCTACATGGTCCTATGATGGTTAATGTTATTAAAGCTTTATTTGAGAACAAAATTAAAAACATCTATGTAGAAGATAATTTTGGTTTTCGTTATAATGTAGATAGAAATCAATTAGAAGAAATAACAGAGTATTTTAGAAACTATTGCTTAGATTTAACAGAATTACAGGAAAAACATGACAAGTATTGTTTTTGACTTTTGTGGATATGTCTCAAATTGGTACTCATGTGGAGACGGTTGTAATGCTTTCCCACAAAAAACCTGACAGCGTAATCAACGTAAAAGTGGAGTTTGGCGAGGGCGAGGGTAAAGTGCCGCTTGATAATATTGCCAAGAGAGCCGCAGCATACAAGCCGAAAGAGCGAGTTACATACAAGATGATTAAGGAGTACATAGAAGCGAAATATGGCTTCAAAGTACATACCGCATATATCGCAGAGGTAAAAAGGGAGTTAGGATTGCCGATGTATGATGCCCCTAATGCGGTAGAAGAATTGAAACAGCCGAGGAAACATCCGACGGCGGAGAAAGTGGAAGCGATAAAGGATGCTTTGAAGCATTTTGGGATTATTTAATTATTTTAGAAGCTCTATATTGAAAGAGATGTGTTAAACTTAAGGAAAGAGAAAATAAAGGTAGTTTTAAATAAGACATGGAGGTTATCTTAAATGTCATTAACTGAAAAAGAAAAGGTTTGGTTTGAAAATCAGATTCAAAAGTATGATAAAAAGGGGGAATTAATTGAATTAGACAATTCTTCTAATTTGATAAAGTATACATCTTCAATGCGATCAGATGAAAGTTTAATTAAAGCTCAGAATCCAGAAGAATATGTGCATGCACTGTTTTTGTGTTTGTTATGTAGTCCTCAATATAAGTACAAGGTCGAAAAGATGTATCATGAGCAACATTTTAAGCGAGGAAGTTCTGGTGCAAAAGATGACGAAACAGATTATCTTTTATATGATGAAGAAGATTTACCATATGCGATGATAGAGCTTAAACCATATGATCTATATAAAAATGCAAAGGTTGAAGAAAGGGCTATTAGGTATCAGTTGTTTGCTACAGCACCGTTAGCTAAAAATCCGCCTTTATTAGTATATGCTACAATTGTCCCATCAGGTAATGTTGCAACTCTTGTTGCAAAGTGTATTGATTTTACGCAGTATAAATCATATGAAAGCTGGGTTGATGCAGGGTGTCCTTATGCAACGGAATTTCCAATGGATTATCAGGACCTTAGTTATGAACCATATATAAGTGGAGGGGAGAAAGATTTAAGAGTTGATTGTAAGCAGGCTGATTTTAAAGCTGTTGCAGCAGGATTTCATAGTGAGTTTTTTGGCGAGCATCCTGACAATTCATTATATGTAAATTTAGTTAAGTGTTTATTGGCTAAAATATATGATGAAAGAACAAGAAGAAAAGGTGAAAAATATTCATTTCAGGTTGAGTACCGAATGGGAAAGTCAGAAAATGCGGATAGAGTTTTTGAAAAAGTAAATTCATTATATAGAGATGCGTATGTTCGATATATTGATACAGATGCAATTGAACCTGATGAAATAGATCCAAAAGATTTTTCAAAGGAGAAGGTTAAAGAAGTAGTTATTGCTTTGCAAGGAATGTCTATAACGAAAGGTGCAGCTCTGAACGGCGATGTTATAGGAGCCTTTTTTGAAGAAATATTACGAATAGGATTTAAGCAAGATAAAGGAATGTACTTTACACATTCTAATCTTGTACGTTTTATGATTGAAGTGATTGATCTTGATGGACTAACAACAAAAACTTGGAATGAATCAACACATCCAGAAAACAGACTTCCTTATGTTATTGATCCAGCGTGTGGGTCTGGCACTTTTTTGCTAAATGCTATGCCTATTATAACAAATGCCATAAAAAGTCGTAAAAAGGAGTTGGTTTGTGATTTTGAATCGATGCAATTTTATAATGCTAGAATGTCGGATGATGTTCCTAATTATTGGGCAGAGAATTTCATATATGGATTTGACCCCAAATTTATAATGGCAATTACTGCGAAAGTAAATATGGTTTTACATGGTGATGGTTCAGCACATATTTTTAAATACGATGCATTTTCAGATTTTTCTAAATATAGAGACACAAAGCTTCGTCCTGTTGGTGATAATTTAAGAAGTGTTAGTAGGGAACGTTATAATAAAGATATGTGTGAAACTTTTGATGTCGTACTCTCTAATCCACCTTTTGGGGTGACTCTATCAAGTGAAACAGCTAGACGGTTAGGAAAGAGTTTTGTTTTATCTGAATCTACATCAAGCGAATCTTTATTTATTGAAAGATGCTTTCAATTGCTTAAGCCAAATGGCAGATTAGGATTAGTTTTACCAGAATCGGTATTCAATGCTGTTGATAATATGCAAGTCAGGTTGTTTTTATATAGAATGTTTAAAATCAAGGCAATCGTATCTCTACCTCGAAACGTATTTATTGATACGCCAACTTTAACTAGTCTTTTATTTGCTCAGAAAAAAACTGCCCAGGAAATAGAGAAGTGGGATAGTGAATGGCAGAAAAATATTGATTATGCAAATAAAGCTATTAAAGCTGGAAAAGTTTGTGTATCATCTACGAAGAAAAAGAGTTATACATCAGCACAAGAGGTTGAAAAGGCAGTAGTGAATGCGATTAGAGAAATATTACACGAAGATGACTGGGTAGTAAAAAAAGGTAAGAATTCAGAAGTTATTCCTGTACGTATGAGAGCGGATATAGCTACAATTGATGATGCGTTTCTTTATTATAATGATTTGCTTAAATCTGCATCGATTGAAAAGTTTGTTTTTAGATATGCCTTTGATAAAACCAGTCAAGCATATGATCAACAGTTTGACTCATTTGTTGTAGATGAAGTTGGGTATAAACTAAGTAAAAGGAAAGAAAAGAGTAGACCAAACCAACTTTGTTCATTTATAGGAAATAATACAAAGAAAAAAATTTACAATTTGCATTTATGTGACGAACCTTATTCAGTAAGTTATGATGTTGGAGAATCGACTACAGTTTTGGATATTGTAAAAAGGGAGGTTAAATGGGACTAATGGATAAAAGCAAAAATTATCCGATGCATACTAAGACAAAATTGTCTGAGATCAGAAAGACACATTCGTTAAGATGTGATGCAAAGCAATTTGAAAAAAGATTTGCGGAATTGAAAAAAATGATTGATACAGAGGATACATTTTACTTGGGAGAATTAATTCCGCAACCATTAGTTAAAGGAGGACAGCCATCATATATTGATGGAACAGATGGAATTGCAGTTATAAATACTTTATCAATACAGCGTTTGCAAATAAACCTAAAAGATTGTCGCTATATTTCGGAAGAAGATTTTGAGTGTATCTTTGAAAATAGAAAACTGAAAAAAGGTGATGTTTTACTGACAATGGACGGTGGCACATCTATTGGAAAAAGTGCGGTATTTGATTTAGATGACAATTTTACAGTTGATAGTCATGTAGCTATTATACGTCCGGTTGGAATATCTGCAAAAGCAATGGCCTATTTGTTAGCCTCACCAATGGGTCAATTACAGTTTAATAAGGCAGAATCTGGAGCAAGCGGACAAACTGCGGTTACAGAGGAAGATTTGAGGAGATTTCAATTTCCAAGGGCATTGTTAAAAAATATAGAGGACTTAGCAGAAGAATTAGATAAGAAACGTGAAAAAATAAATAAAAAAAAGAAAGCATTGGAACTAGAAGAATTAGAGGCGTGGAATGTTTTTTCAAGCGCATGCTTAAATAAAAATTGATTATGGTATTTTATGCAATAAATTATATTTGGTATTATGAAAAATTCTTATAATTGTAAATGAGCCGTTGCATGAATGGTTTTGTGGGAAAAGGGATGCACGTGCAGTATTAGTACTGTATAAATATTGTCCGTATTTCCGCGATTTTGTGGGGATATGTTTTGATTTGGTACTCATGTTGAGTGCGTGGTATTGATGACAAGAATTGAAGATAAGTAGGTTTGCAAAAAACACTGAATTTTTGCAAACTGATATGTTTTTAATAACCTTAAAATTTTAAAAATTAATCAGATATAATTTACGGAGGAAGTATGGTAAAAGAAGTAGAACCGAAGCAAACCGGTCGAGCAATGGCTTTTGAATTATGGATGCAGGCTCCTAATCCAATGGTGACATTTTTCAAGACATTGAATGTGACGCCGCTTGTGAGAATCAGTAAGAGAAAAAAGCTGAAGTTTAATATGCTTATGGACTATTGTATAGGTAAAGCCGCATCTTCGGTAAAAGAATTTTATATGTTACCCGTTGACGGAAAACTTATGCAATATGATTCAATTGCCGTAAATACAATTGTAAAGAATAAGGAAGGCGAGATTAGTTCCTGTGATGTTCTTTATACAGAGGATTTAAAAAAATTCAATAGTGATTATCTGAAATACACATCATTAGCAGCAAAGACCTGTAAAAACAGAGATTTGACAGATAGTATGGTGATTGGAACTTCTGCTGTTATAGATACTGAGCTTGATGGAGCTGTTGGCATGAGCAGCGGGATTTTTAACAATCCCTTTATCATTTGGGGCAGATACAAAAGGACATTATTCAGATATTGCCTGACAATATCTTTTCAATTTCATCATACTCAGATGGATGGTGCACATGCAGGCAGATTTTTGGCAAATCTTCAAAATGAAATCAATAGTTTGAAATAAGCGATTACAGTTCACAGAAATCAATGATAGAAAAATCGCAGGTCTGCTGATAGACCATTCTTTTTTCGTTTACAAAAAGGAACTATAAGGCCGGAAAGATTTCAATAAAAGATCAGACTGTGAGATTTGAAAGAATGAGTATTAGAATGATAAATTTTTTTGTGATTTTGACTAATAAATGAATTGAAATTTGAAAAGTTGCATAAAAAAGGACCTCAAATATGTCGAAATTGTAGAAAAAGTTATAGATATTTGCGAAATAGTTGACAAATCATACAAAACGGCGTTATAATAATTATGAAAAAATGAATAATTTTCATAAATTGAAGAAATCTGCTATAGCTATTTGCATAACATATAATATATATCTTGTCGGAGAGTGTATAAATGACTGATAAAGAATTAAAAAAACTGAAACGGCGTGAGCTTCTTGAAATACTTTACTATATGCGTAAAGAACTTGATGAAACCAGGCTTGAAAATGAACGTCTAAAAAAACTCAATGATGAGAATTGTAAGAATCACGAAGAGATAATGACGGCTCTTGATAAAGTTTTGAATAAAATTAACAAGCTTTGCGGTAAACAGCTTGATGATACTGCAAAACAAAGTGATGTTTCTCAGAAGGTAATAAAACCTCATAATAAACGCAAGCAAAAGCGGGGGGCAGAAAAAGGTGGAAAATAACAATATAGATATTCCTTCTGCTGAAGAGCTTTATAAGGAGGTTAAGCGTGTTAAAGGGCATGCGGATTTTGCAAAGCTTTTTTATAATACAATTGCCTCTTTAATAGTTGTAGCTGCCGCTGCGGTTTTGATTTCAATGCTGTTTTTGCCTGTTTTAAGAGTAACGGGAACCAGCATGACCCCGACTCTTGATAATGATCAGCTTGTGGTCTGCGGAAAAGGCGGAAGCTTTTCTCAGGGGGATATAGTTGCATTTTATTATAACAATAAAATTCTTCTTAAGCGGGTTATAGCTGTTTCAGGCGATTATGTCAATATCAATCCAGACGGAACAGTATATGTAAATGATAAAAAACTTGATGAACCATATATAAAAGAAAAGGCATTCGGTGAGTGTGATATCAAGCTTCCGTATCAGGTGCCTGAGCAGAGAATATTTGTAATGGGGGACCATCGTTCTACTTCAATTGACAGTCGTTCATCAACTGTCGGCTGCATTTCAGAAGAAGCGGTTGTAGGTAAAATTGTTTTAAGAGTATGGCCGCTGAATGAAATCGGCTTTATAAAATAGACATTATATAAAATCCGAGAAGGAGGTGAACAGCATGAATAGATTAGGCGAAAAAATAAAAGATTACATAAATGATAGAAAAAGCAAGCGTATTTATCGTATTGCTGCAGTGTTGTTGTCTTTTGTAGTAGTGGTTTCTATTTCTACCAGTTTGATTTTGCCTGCTATAAGTGCTACTGAATTTCCTGATTCGATTCCTATGAATGCTGCCTCCAATTCAGATTATACCGATTTTTCTGATTTTGATTCTGAATATAAATCTAATGCTACCGATTTGAATGATTCAATAAAAACTCTTACTTTTGAGAAATCTTCGTCAGACGGCAATACTGTTACCGGTAAGTTTTCAATGACATATGATGTTCATGAGGAAAATGTACTGTCATCAGACAGACCTTACTTGTATGTACAGCTTCCTGATAATGTTGGAATTCCTAGTGATCTTGTCGGCAGTATTGTTGACGGTTCCAACATTACAGGTAGTTTTATAATTGAAAAGTCTACAGGACTTGTTAAAATTAAAATAAAAGAAGAATTCTTTGAAGCATACAAAAACGGATTCAGCGGAACATTAAACTTTAATGCGAGTGTCACAAGAATTGATACAGAACACGGAAGCTCTTCAAATGTTCAAATAGGTAATCAGTTTGTAGTTGTTGAAGGCTTTACACCAAAAGCGATTTCAATGACCAAGTCTGGGAAAAATAATGGTGACGGAACAATTTCATGGACTGTTACCGTTGATAATCCTAAATCCGATAATTTAGGCAGCTTCACTTTAAGTGATACAATGTTTGACAGCGGTTCAGCTGAAAATGTTACTGTTGAACCTTCAAGTGCAGGAAGCTATGATTCTACTGAAAAGAAGTTTACCTTTACAGACGGAGCAACTGATAAGACAGTAACGATTACATACACAACTAAGCTTAGCGATGAAGAAACATGGACCCCTAAATTAGAATGGGGTGAGGACGACCGCTGGACAGGTAAGATAGTAAACAAAGCTTCTTTAAATAAAGGTGACGGAACTGACCCTATAGATAAAGAAGTGTCTGTCAATTATGATATTGGTTATAATCTTAAGAAAGACGGCGAAGCTGATTACGCTAATAATGAAATTGACTGGAAGCTCACGATTACCAATAAGTATAACCGTCCTATGAATGATTTCAAAATTAAGGACACGATGCTTTCTGAATATTTCACTGATATAAGCAAAATAACTTTCAGTCCTGATTCGGTAACCGGTAATTTGTCAGGTGATACAATTACTTTAAATACCGGTGATTATACAGGTGATATTGTAATAACTTATTCAACACCTGCTGAAAAGGGAGTGACATATAAAAACCAAGCTGAACTTGACAATCCAAAAGACCAGCCTATCGGTGAAAAACCGTCAAAAGAGGTTAGTTTTACACCGTCTTCCATAAGCAAATCTCACTGGGAAGACAGAGATAATAAATTAATTCAATGGACGATAGCTATTTATAACAACAGCGGAAATCCTGAAACCTTAAACGATTATTATGTTATTGACGAGATGTTTAAAGAAGCTGTCGGCGATATTAAAGTAGAGAATGAGTGGAATGCTATTGATTCTCGGTATTATACAATAGACAAAGAAAACGGTAAAATAACATTCAATAATTTCACAGAAGACTGCGGAATAAATTATATAAAGATTGTTTATTCTACAAACCCTTTTAATGGTGCTCCAAACGATACCAACACAGAATTTACAAATAAGAATACAGTTGATTTGTATAATGGCAATGGTGATAAAGATACTTCCGATACCGATACAGATGTATGGGTTTCAACCAATAATCTTGAAAAGAAGCACGGTGAAGCAACGCTTGACGAAGAAAACGGTTTAATGACTATTCCTTGGACTATAACTATTGAGCAGGAAGCTGGTAAGTTTAAAGGATTAACTTTAAATGATATTGCTCTTGCAAATGACAGTCAGAATGTTGATTTACACTATATTTCACCGGAACAGCTAAAGGCTTTGACAATAACCGATGCATCAACTAATCAAAAACTGAGCAGTGATTGTTATTCGGTAACTGATTCATCGGCAAATTTAAAATCATTCGATATTGAATTCAGTGATTCGGATGCTCTTGATGATGTAACAAAGATTATTATAAATTATGAAACAACTGCTGTTATAAGCGAAGTTGAAAAGGGTCAGACAGTTATTTTTAACAATAAGGTAACATTTAACGGGAAAGAAGCTAAAGACCCGCTTCCATATGAAAATGTCGATACCAGTCAGACGCCTTATCACAAATATGATGGCTCGATAAGTATAGAGCAGCAGACTACAGGTACTACATCTAAGTCTATCGGACAGTTTGAAAAAATAAAGGTTGACGGGGTTAGCTATTATAAGTTTGATTATATTATAAATATTGACAAAGGCAGGTATAAGGAAGCTTATACACTTGTTGATACACTCCCTGAAGGCTTTACGCTATATGGCAGTATTAATGGTAATTGGGGAGGTTATATAGGCGAAGTTTCGTCTTCCAATGCAAATACTTATTATAATTATGATGAAGCTGATGGAATACTGAAATTCTTTGTGAATTTAACAGATTGCGGAAGTTTAGAGCAATTGAAATATTCACTTAAAGTAAATGCTGAAGAGTTTGATAAACTGCTCAGCAAAGGCGGCGTTTCTGTTGTCAATAAGCTCAGAGATGAATCAGGCAAGTATGATGAAGTAACTCAGACTCAGAAATTTGAAGAGGCAGTGTTAACAAAAGGCTTGTCAAATGAAAAGCAGGCTGCCGGATATATTCAGTATGAAGTTAAGATTAATCCTGATGGTGATGATTTATCAAGAGATGATAAGTTAATTTTAACGGATATTATAAAGGCGCATACATTTGAGGATGGTGTACCTTGTAATGATCCCGGAGGAATAAACATATATCTTGACTCAATTAAGATATACCATATAGGCGGCGGTCCTAACGGTGAAGATGTTGAGCTTGACAGCAGTATGTACCAGTATGTACTTGATAATAATCCTGTGGCTTCAGCTGAAGAAAAAGCGGGTATAGTCGGCGAGTGGAATGCTGAACACACCGAGGTTGCTATCACTGATTATTTAAGTACATCACATTGTGAAATTGTACTTTCAGGCACGCCGAACAGTGGTTGCGGCTGTTGGATTGTAAATGGTTCATACGAATGGATAACCTTCGATTCAAATGGAAGATATGTATTTAAAACTGACTTGAAAAATTATTCAGGTGATTTTAAATTCGGTACTACGGACAGTTCGATAAATATCGAATCTGTTACCTTTAAAGGTGAGGAAGTTCATCCTTACGCTGCAAAGCTCACTATGACAGTACCTGATGAAACGCCTTTAAAAATTGTTTATAAGTACTTAGGAAGAAGACCTGAGGGAAGCAGTGATGATGATACGGTCGGTGTTGTTAACAGTGTTTCTGTTAATACTGCAATGAATATCGAACAATCGACCGTTGACAGTGAATTTGTACTGACATCGTCGCAGGAAGGTACTATAAAAGGTAAAGAGTATTTTAATATAAAGAAAATCGATGTAGGTAATTATTCTGTAAGACTTGATGCCGCTTTTAATTTATATAAATGGGATGGCAGCAGCTGGCTTCCTGCAAAGGTTATTTCTAAGGAGTTTGACGAAAACAATAATAAAGAAACTGATACGAGTATTGTTAAAGAGTGGGGTTCATCGGACGATACACCTGCTGATTTAAATGTATCAAAAGATGAATTGTACAAAATGCATCTTGACAATGATTCAGTATATAAGATTGTTGAAAAAACACCGCCAAGCGGTTATGTTAAGCTTGAAAAACCGAGGTACTTTACTGTTGGTGTTCTGCCAAATGAAGTATCAATACCTGATGAGGCTAAGAATTATACTATAGTCAGCAACGGCGGTAATTTAAACATTCAAAACTATAAATATATTTCTGTTAAGGCAAATAAAATTTGGGCTGATGGAAATGACAAACATATGAATGACTCAGTTACTGTACAGCTTTATAAGTCGACAACAAATATGACCGAAGGATTTCCTGCAGATATTGTTCCGGTTGAAAACAGCCAGGTTACATTAGGTGCGGCTAATAATTGGTCTTGCACATGGAATGACCTTCCTAACGGAACTGATTCGGGATTGCCGGTTTATTATTATGTCAAAGAAGTTTCATATACTTTAAATGGCAAGAGTTATGAGATAGGCAGTGACAGCGATGGTGAATACAGACCATATTATGTCGGAAACAGTTTAAATGCAAGTGACACAGTTACTATTACGAACACTGCCGGGCTGACTGTTGAAAAAGTATGGCGTACTTATGACAATAAAGATGGCACACCTTTGGTTGACTTTATTGAGTTCCAGGTTTATCGTTCAATAACAAAGCAGCTTGACGGAACATTGCCGTCTGATGCGGAATTGTGGAAAACAGAAAAATTCAGGCTTGATGTTGCAAATAACTGGAACATGTCATTCAAAGAAGGTGTTGAACCAACCGATATTAATGGCAATAAGTATTATTATTATGTGGTTGAAACAACACATCTTGACGACAATAAGGTAAGCTATATAGGAAATGGAAGCGGTTCAACAGGACTGATTACCATAACAAACAAATCAACTAAGATTGTTATCGGACATATGCCGGAAACAGGATCGATCGGAACAGTGTGGTTTTTCGTAGCAGGCGCAGTGCTTGCCATTGGAGCACTCGCTGCTTTGAGAATACTTCGCGGACATCTGTCAGATCAATCTTAAAATAAATAATTCAAAGGAGAAATTATTATGAAAAAAGCAAAACTTTTGAAAATTGTTTCATCGATTTTCGTGTCAGCTGCTTTGGCAGCTGCAACTGCTGTTTCGTCTTTTGCTTATGATCTTACGATCAATGGTACAAAGACAGGTCACACATACGGTGCTTATCAAATTTTCACCGGTGATCTTGACGGAAGCACTCTTTCAAACATCGAGTGGGGAACTGGTGTAAACGGTACAGCTGCTTTGACAGCACTTAAAGCTGACGGAAAAATCGGCAGTCTTTTCACAGACGCTGATTCTGCTGCTACTGTTGCTAAGGCTATCGAAAAAGCAACAGCTGAGCAAATGGATATATTCGCTCAGGTTATCGGTGCAAATCTAACAGCAACTGCTGTAACTAAGGAATCATCTGATTCTTCTACAGTAATCAACGGTCTTGATGCCGGTTATTATTTGATCAAAGATACCAAGAAGGTTGATGGTCAGGACGCAGCAACAAAGTTTATTATTAAGATTGTTAAAGATGCAACAGCTACACCGAAAACAGGTGTTCCTACAGTTGAGAAAAAACTTCAGGACAATGATGACGGTGTTGCAGATGCATGGCAGGATGTAGCTGACTATGATATCGGCGAATCAGTTCCTTTCAAACTGACAGGTACAATGCCTTCAAACATCTCTGATTATAAGACATATAAGTATATTTTCCATGATACACTTAGTGCAGGCCTTACATTCAACAATGATGTAACAGTTAAGGTTGGCGACACAACTATTGACGCTTCAAAATATACTGTAACTGCTAACGGCACTTCAATTGATATTTCATTTACTGATGTTAAGACTCTGGGAGTTGATATTACAGCTGATTCGAAAATCGTTGTTGAGTATTCAGCAAAGGTTAACGCAGACGCAGTTATAGGACTTCCTGGTAACCCTAACGAAGTTTATCTTGAATTCTCAAACAACCCTAACCAGGGCGGCGAGGGTGAAACCGGTGAAACTCCAAAGGATCAGGTTGTAGTATTTACTTATGAACTTGATGTATTGAAGGTTGACGGTGAAAACCCGCAAACAAAGCTTAAAGACGCTGAATTCAAACTTTCACATAACGGAAAATGGTTAGTTGTTGAAAATGGCAAGGTTAAGGAATGGGTAGATAGTGAAGATGACGCTACTACTTTAAAAACAGATGCCAACGGTAAAATTGCAATCATTGGTCTTGATGAAGGTACATATTCACTAAAGGAAACCAGAGCTCCATCAGGATATAATCTGCTTGCAACTCCGATTGAGCTTGTTATTACTGCAGACGATGTACATGATGTAGAATACACAGGTTCAAATGCAGCAGATGAGCTTACAGCTATTAAGCTTAATGGTGTAGCCGGTGATGTTACAGAGGGTATTGTAGAGACACAGGTTGAGAACAACAAGGGTTCACAGCTTCCTGAAACAGGTGGAATCGGTACAACAATTTTCTATATCGGCGGCGGAATTTTAGCTGTTGCTGCTGCTCTTCTTTTGGTTGTTAAGATCAGAAAGAAAAATGAGGCTTAATAATTAAGCAAAAAAAATTTATAAATACCTGAGTTTGTCTGCCGGTGTTATGCCGGCAGGCATTAGGGAGGGCTTCATGAGTAAGAAAAAGAAAAAAGTATCATTATCAACTATTTTGTTAGTTATAATTTTACTGGTGGGGCTCTCCGTAATGCTTTATCCCGTAATAAGCAATTGGTGGAATTCACATACGCAAAGCCGTGCAATTGCTGTTTATCAGGAAGCGGTTGAAGAACTTAGTGAAGTAGATTACAAGAAAGTGATGAATGATGCAAAGGCATATAATAAAGAGGTAAGAAAACTTCGTGATCCTTTTGTTGATTATGAAGAAATTCCTGATTATGATAATATATTAAATGTATCCGGAAATGGTGTTATGGGATATATATCTATACCGCAGATAAGAGTTGAGCTTCCGATATATCATGGCACCGGTGAGGGGGGTTTAAGTATTGCTATCGGTCATTTGCAGGGTTCTACGCTTCCTATAGGAGGTGCTGGAAATCATTCTGTAATTTCTGCACATAGAGGATTACCTTCGGCGAAGCTTTTTTCTGATCTTGATCAGCTTATTGTCGGTGATACTTTTACAATTACTGTTCTAAAAGATGTTTATACATATGAAGTTGAAGAAATAAATATAGTTGAGCCTAACCAAATGGATAAGCTTATATGTGTACCGGGGAAAGATTTGGTTACTCTTATGACATGCACACCTTATGGTATCAATTCTCATAGACTCCTCGTCAGAGCGCATAGAACAGATAATCTTATAGATGGCGGTAAGTCATCGGTATCTGCTGACGCTGTTCAAATTGAATCAATAACTGTAGTGCCTTTTGTTGCTGTGCCTTTATTGGTGATTTTGATTATCTACTGGATATTTTCCGGAAGAATAAAAAAGCGCAAAGTAAGAATCAGCGGCAGGTTAAAGACTCCGGAAGAGACACTTTCAAAAGACGATAAAATCAATTTATAAAATTTACAAGGAGGGAAATTTATGCACAGCAAAAACAATATATGTTCTTGTATTGCGGTTTTACTTATGATGTTTATGCTCGTTGCAGTAACGATTTTCCCGAGTTTTGCTGCAGATAAGAATTGTACATTGACACTAATTTGTTCCAGCGACTCTAAACCGATTGAAAATCTTGAGTGGAGCGTTTACCGCATAGGTTCAAGGAATTCTTCAGGTGGTTTTACTTTAGAAGGTGATTTTAGAAAATATCCTGTTTCGTTTGACGATATGTCTGCATCTTCTGTTCAGCGGGATGCATATACATTGGAAAACTATGCAATACTCGACGGTGTACCTGCTGATGCAACGGGAAAAACAGATAATCAGGGGCGTTTAGTTTTAAGCAATCTGAAATCAGGAATATATCTAATAACAGGTAAGGAATACTCAACTTCAAAATATCGTTTTATTCCTTCATCGTCGATAGTTGAACTTAAAGAAAAAAATGAAGCAAAAACTGTATATCCCAAATTCAGAATAGAGGAAATTCCCGAAAAGAAGAAAGTTTCCTATTCTTTAAGAAAAGTCTGGTCAAATGATGAGGGTATGTCAGCAGTAAGACCTAAAGAAATTTCGGTTGAACTTTATGCAAATGAGAAGCTTAAAAAAACGATAAAGCTTAATGCATCTAATGGCTGGTATTATGAGTGGGAATCCGAGGATACTATTTCTTGGCGAGTTAAAGAAAAGGTTGTTGCTAAGGGATATACCGTTAATGTAGTTAAGAACGATACTCAGTTCTTGATTGTTAATACATATAATCCGCCGGAAAAAACTACTTCTAATACATCAAAAACTGTAACCAAGACTAAAACTAAGACTGTAACCAAAACAAAAACTAAAACAATCACTTCAGAACCGACAACAGTGACAACTACCGTTACTACACTTCCGCCTAAGGAAGAATTAAAAAGGCGGATTGAAGAATACGAGGAGTTTCCTGAGGACGATTATACTCCTGAAAGCTGGAAAAGATTTAAAGAAGCATTAGAAAGAGCAAAGAGAACTCTGAGTTATATTGATTCTACTGATGAAGAAATCAAAAAAGCTTTGGAGGAGCTTGAAAATGCTAAAAATCATTTGGTTCTTTCGTATGAGCCTTGGCTTCCGCAGACAGGTCAGCTTTGGTGGCCGGTTCCGATATTAGCCGGTGCAGGACTTGTACTAATTGCAGTTGGTGTAAGAATAATTGCAAAGAAAGGCAGTAAAAATGATAAAGAATAAACTAGGAAGTTTATTCATAATACTTGGGGCAGTGTTGCTTTTGGCATCGTTGTCCCTTGTTTTGTGGAATAACTATGAATCAAGCCGTGCAGAAAAATTCGCTAATCAGGCACTTTCGGAGCTTCTTGAAAAAATGCCCGAAACTACTGTAAAAAGCAGTGAAGCCAAGGCAAAAAAAGTTGACGAATATCTGTCAAAGGATGACAGCTATGTTCCGGCGATTGAAGTTGACGGAAAGCTTTATATCGGTGTGATTTATATTCCGTCTATTGATACAGAGCTTCCCGTTATGAAAGATTGGAGCTATGCAAATCTTGATATTGCACCTTGCCGATATTACGGAAGCATAAAACACAGTAATCTGATTATTGCTGCACATAACTATACATCTTTTTTTGATAAAATTAATAAGCTTAATCCGGATGATGAAATTATTTTTGTAACAGCTGACGGAGTTAGCTATGAATATGAAGTTATCCAGTCAGAGCTTATAGACGGCGGCAATTCTTTTCTTATGAGAGATAATCAGGATAACTGGGATTTGACATTGTTTACTTGTACATGGAGCGGTTACAGCAGGGTAGCTGTAAGAGCAGTTTTAAAAGATAAATAGAGTTTTTTATCATTAAAAAATATAAACAAAGCCTTGTTCAGAATTGAACAGGGCTTTGTTTGACATTGTAATTTTGTATTTTTTTGTCCACTTTGGTTTAATAACTTAATCTGTACTGGGAAATTTTTATTCCAGATATTTCACTTTACATCTTATCGATTTTTTGCATATTAAAATTTACAAAGCCAATAATTATATTAAATTAATTGTTGGAGAAGATTAATATGCAATATAATAAGGTTGAGATAAGCGGTGTTAATACATCAGAGCTTCCTACTTTAAAAGAATCAGAGAAACTGGAGCTTCTTAAAAAAGTTAAAGCAGGCGATAAAAAAGCGAGAGAAGATTTAATCAACGGAAATCTCAGGCTGGTGCTTAGTGTTTTACAGATGTTCGCAGGAAGAGGAGATTCACCTGATGATTTATTTCAAGTTGGAGTAGTAGGACTTATAAAAGCAATAGATAATTTTTCACTTGAATATGAAGTTAAATTTTCAACATATGCATTCCCGATGATTTTGGGAGAAATAAGAAGATATTTAAGGGACAACTTTCCTATACGTGTAAGCCGTTCGCTTAGAGACTTGGCATATAAGGCGATGCAGGCAAAGGAGAAATATATAAACGAGCATCAGCGTGAACCTAAAATCGAAGAAATCGCCAAAATGATAGAAGCTAAACCTTCAGAAGTTGTTACAGCGCTTGAATCAATATGCGATCCGATTTCAATATATGAGCCTGTATATTCAGATTCAGGCGACGCTTTATTTGTGCTAGACCAGATAGGTGACGGAAACAATGATATAAGCTGGCTTAATGAGATATCACTAAAAGAAGCAATTGCAAAACTAATGCCCAGAGAGAAAAATATACTAAGTCTTAGATTTTTTCAGGGCAAAACTCAAGTGGAAGTCGCACAAAGCATTGGAATTTCACAAGCACAGGTTTCAAGGCTTGAAAAGGGTGCTTTAGAACAGATTAAAAAACAATTTTGTTAAAACTTTCATACCATAACTTCATTTATATTTGATAATACTAATCGGTTCTTGACATTTAAAATCGGATATGTTAATATAAACCTATGTAAAAGGCTGTGATGAGAACAAGTAGCTTATCTTTATCGTTCAAAGAGAGCTTTCGGTCGGTGTGAGAAAGTAATGAGGAGATTTGTGAATACATCTTGGAGCTGATATTCTGAAAACAGTAGGTTTATTCGCTTAACGCCCGTTAAAGCGTTTTGAGTTCACAGAGTAATGATTAATTTTTCTGTGATAAATTGAGGTGGTACCACGATTTATTCGTCCTCTGGCTTATGTCAGGGGATTTTTTATTGCATTCAGTGCGAAAACTTATTTTATGCTTTGCATGTGATGTATGGTGATAATATGAAAACTATACCTGCGAAAACTATTTTACAGAAAAATAAATCGTCAGATTGGTTTGGCAATGATTATAACATGAATTTATACAGAGGGTGCTGTCACGGGTGCATTTACTGCGACAGCAGAAGCGATTGTTATCAAATCAAAGACTTTGACACAGTTAGAGTTAAAGAAAACTGTATTCAGATTCTTCGTGACGAGCTTAGAAGAAAAGTTCGCACAGGGATAATCGGTACAGGTTCAATGAGTGACCCTTATAATCCGTTTGAGCAAACTGAACTTGTTACCCGTCATGCGTTAGAACTTATAGACGCATATGAATTCGGGGTTACGGTAATAACAAAATCTAATTTAATAAAAGGGGATATTGATATTTATAAAAGTATAGCAGAGCATTCTCCTGTACTTTGCAAAATGACTGTAACAACTGCTGATGATAAGCTGTGTAAACTTATAGAACCGAATGTATCAGTTTCATCTGAGCGATTTAAAGCACTTGCGGAAATGTCAGATGCAGGATTGTTTACAGGTATTACGCTAATGCCTGTTCTTCCTTTTATTGAAAACAGTGAAGCTAATATAATTAATATAGTCAAAACTGCACATGAATGCGGAGTCAGAGCAATTTATCCCGCTTTCGGAATGACTTTAAGACAGAATCAAAGGGACTATTATTTCAAACAGATTGACAATCTGTTTCCCGAATATAATTTGTCTGAGAAGTATAAGCGTTATTATGGTGACAGATATAGCTGCACTGTTCCTAATGTAAAAAAACTGTGGGGAATATTTACTTCTGAATGTGATAAGTACGGGATTTTATACAATATGCGTGATATTATATCTGCGTATAAAATGGGTTATGGTGACAGCCAGATGAGTTTTTTTGATTAGTAAAAACATGGTGAGTTAAATGAAAAAAATTTATATTATCGCATCAGTTCTCTGTATACTGACTATTTGGTATTATGTTCATGACAATGCTATAATAAGAGGTTATTATGACAAGATTGAATGTTATGATAATGACGGCTTTCAGGATTATACAGACTATTGTAAATATTTTTATACAGAGGAATATGATGAAAAGTTTTCAAAAAACAAGCTTTATTCTTTAGTTAGTGAAGATGATATAGAAAATATTCTTAGTTATTTTCGAAATTTCAGAGAGTGGATTAATGTTTCCAACAGAAGCAGTGAATATGATTTTGATAATTATATAATAACTACAGGGGATTATGTTTACATAGATTCAAAAGAGGGCAAAAAAATTGGTAGTTCATATTATGAGAAATTTGATGATTATAATGTCTATTTATATGACATAGACAGTCACACTTTATACTATATACATAATAATATCTAAGATTTCTTGAAAGGAGGCGGTATCCGTGAAATCAGTATTTGATTTCATCGCTTATGAAGCATTTTCAGTTGAATAAAATTGAAAACAAGGTATTAACGTGAAAAATACTTTTTCACGAACGTTTTTGAGCCTTTGCCGCAAAAAAGGTATTGCGGCAATTCCGTTGCCGGAATCGACTCAAATTCCGCAGGAAGGAGAGCCTTTGCAAAGCAAAGGCATGGTGATTAATATGATAAGAAAGGCAAGTTTGCATGATATAGATAAAATAATTAATATTGATAGGCAATTGATAAAGCGTCATTGTGACATGGACCCAAAGACCTTTAAAATGCCTGATGAAGAGTTTTACTATAACTCTCTTTTAAAGGCTATAGAAAGTGACGAAAAAGAGATCTTTGTTTTTGAAGATGAAACAATAAAAGGCTATGCAATGGTTACCGAAAGCATTCGTGATATACCTATAAAAATTAGAAAAAAAGTATGCCTTATTGATGAATTGGCTGTTGATGAAAATTATAGGAACGAGGGTATCGGGACAGAGCTTTTGAATTATATTAAATCTTATGTTAATAACAAGAAGCTTGATGTCTTGGAAATATGCGTTAGGGCAGAAAATGAAAATGCATATAAGTTGTATGAAAGGTGCGGTTTTGAACCCCAACTTATAACTATGGAAGTAAAACTAAAAACGGAGGACTAAAAAATGACAGTATTTGAAGAACTAAAAAGAAGAGGATTACTTGCACAGCTTACTGATGAAAAGGAAATAGAAGAGCTTGTAAATGCGGGAAAAGCTACATTTTATATTGGCTTTGACCCTACAGCAGACAGTCTTCATGTAGGGCATTTCATGGCTCTTTGTTTAATGAAGAGAATGCAGATGGCAGGTAATAAGCCTATTGTCTTAATCGGCGGCGGAACTGCAATGATTGGTGACCCGTCAGGAAAAACAGACATGAGAAAAATGATGACACCTGAAACCATTCAGCACAATGTTGACTGCTTTAAAAAGCAGATGAGCCGTTTTATTGATTTTTCTGAGGACAAAGCTATAATTGTTAATAATGCCGATTGGCTTATGGGACTTAATTATGTTGAAATGCTTAGAGATGTAGGACCTCATTTCAGTGTGAACAGAATGCTTACTGCCGAGTGCTATAAGCAGAGAATGGAAAGGGGACTTTCTTTCCTTGAATTTAATTACATGATTATGCAGAGCTATGATTTTTATATGCTATATCAGAAATACGGCTGCAATATGCAGTTCGGCGGAGATGACCAGTGGAGCAATATGCTCGGCGGAACAGAGCTTATACGCAGGAAGCTGGGTAAAGACGCATATGCGATGACTATTACTCTTTTGCTTAACTCAGAGGGCAAAAAGATGGGCAAAACAGAAAAAGGTGCTGTTTGGCTTGACGCTGAAAAAACATCTCCTTATGATTTTTATCAGTACTGGAGAAATGTCAGCGATGATGATGTAATTAAGTGCCTGAAGATGCTTACATTTGTTCCTGTTGAAGAGATTGAAGAAATGGAAAGAACTCTTGAGGGTGCAGAACTTAATAAAGCAAAAGAGCTTCTCGGATTTGAACTTACAAAAATGGTTCATGGTGAAGAAGAAGCTATAAAAGCTCAGAATGCGGCAAAGGCAGTTTTCGGAAGTGCAAAGTCAAGTGATGATATGCCGACAACAAAAATAAACTCTGAAGATTTGAATGAAGAAGGAAGCATTGGCTTGCTTACTCTTTTGGTTAAATGCGGACTTGCATCATCAAACGGTGAAGCGAGAAGACTTGTTCAGCAGGGCGGAGTTTCAATCAACGATGAAAAAATTCCAGATCCAAAGGCTGTAATAAACCTTTCAGAGCCTGTCATAATAAAAAAAGGCAAGAAAGTCTTTCACAAAGCAGAATTAGCGTAATAAATAAGATATTATAAAAAGGTGAAGAGCATATAAGCTTTTCACCTTAATTTATTATTTATTCATCATACGCCTTTTGACCTGTCTTATATCTGTACCGAAAAATCTAAGCGGAGTATACATTCCCGTAAGCCTTGAAATAATTCTGTCGTCATATTTTTCTTCAAGTTCCGAAAGCGAGAGATTAGTAGAAACGATTGTCGGAAGATCCATATTAATTCTGCTGTTTATAATATTATACAGTGTTGCATTGTTAAACGGCGTTGAAAACTCAGACCCCAAATCATCAAGAATAACTAAATCAGCATTTAAAAGAGTGTCAACGGTATTTCCGCTGCTTCTTCCGAAGTGGTCGTTTTCGGCTTTAATAAGGAAATTGTTTATAGAGTCAAATGCAACATTAAAGCCTTTGTCTATCAGTGATTTTGCAATCATAGAAGATATAAAGGTCTTTCCGAGTCCTGTTTTACCTAAAAAGAACAGGGAAGATGAATGTTTTGAAAATGTATCAACAAAGTCTTTGCAGTGAATAAGAATATTATTCATTCTTTCTCTTGGGACAATACCTGATTTTTCATCAGGAAGATTTGAGTATAAATTCAAATTAAATTCCTCGAAGTCGTGAAGTTCTATTTTACAGCTTTCATTTAACTCATCAACCGTGAACTTTTTTATCAGTTCATTAAAGCAGACACATCTGTTTCCGTTTACATATCCGCTGTCATTACATATAGAGCAGGTATACTTTGCTTTCAAATAGTCTTCGGGATAACCGAATTCTTTTAGCATTATTTTAATTTTAAATTGGCTTTCAAGATTTTTTTCCTTGAGTTCATTTATTATTGCGTCAATGTCACCGCTGTGTGAAATTATAGCTTTTGAAAGTTCTATGCTTGTCTGTAACACTTTATTATATAAAGAATTTATTTCAGGAGCTTTTTGGCTGATTTCGATTTTATGAAGCTCAAGTGTTTGCAAAGCCTTGCTTTTTCTGTTTTCGATTTCTAAAGCTGCTTTAGTGAAAGCCGATTGTGATATATTTTTCATTTTAAATTTATGCTCCCTTCGGAACATTCCTCCTGTTTATATTATTTATCCGTTCTCTGTTCTTTTCCTTTAATTTGAGGAACATAATTTAAAGTAAATTCATCAAATTCGTCCAAATCGAAAGAGTGTTCTTTTTCCTTAGTCTTTGAAATGCTTTTTTTCCCTTTTGTATCAAGTATATTAACTTCTTCTGCAGTAAAAGCATTATCCTTCGACCAGTTTGTAAGTATTTTATTAATATACGGAAAAGATAATTTATTTATCTGATTGACGCATCGCTCATATGCAAGTTCAATCATATCAGGATTAAAGCCCAAATCAGTCCATGAGTTTATATATTCTTTCTGTTTTTTTGTGAGTGCTGTTGTCATTCCGAATATTTTAGAAACTTTATTTTCTATCGTGTGTGATTTTGTCATTTTAATAATTTGAGCTTCAACCTGAGGATAAGAAGTAATATCCTGTTCAAACCAATCATTAGCGATTTTTTCTATGTATTTAATGCTGGATTTGCCTATATCCTCACAATATTGAACAAGAAGAAGAATTGATGCGGCAGGAAAGCCGTAGTTTTCAACTAGATTAATATATCCGCATTGCTCGGAGAATTTTAAATTTCTTTTTAATATAACTTCAAGCTGAGAAAACATTTCTTTAATTTCTATTTGACTGTTTATAATATCTGCGACATCTTTTGCCGAGTATTTAACATGACTTTTTCTTTCAAGAGAATTCTTTGTAGGGTTGACCGAAGGTACAATTGAAACTTTTTGCGTTTCGTTAGATAATGAACCGGTATAAGGCTTTAATATAATATCATTTGATACTTGATGACTGTCATTTGCAATGACAGCTTTTGCATTATTGTTTTTTAAAACTGTAACATTAAGCACCGAAAAAATTCCCGCCTGACTCCAATAAACTATGGCGTCATCAACAATATCGATATTAATTCCCGAAATACAGCTTATATCTTCAGAAACAATTTCGTTTTCTTCACTTGATAAAATGCATAATAAGACCTTGAAGAAATCACCGCTGCAAAGCTTTATATGTTTTTGTACCGCTTCACAGGGAACAGAAAAAAAGCAGCCCCAGTTTTTTCGCTCTATTTTATACTTCATCTTGAACCTCGATTCTAAAATAAGTCTTAATAACAAATAATCTGACAAAAATATAAATTTAGTATACCATACAAAAAAATCATTTGCAATTCAAAATAATAATAAATTTACTTGAAATAACTGTTATTGTATGGTATAATACGCTATATATAAATAAAAGGGAGTATTATTTTGAAAAAAGAATCTATATGTTGTATAAATAACGATTTTTCAATTGAGAATCTAAAAGTTTTGGTTTCTGATATATACAGAAAAACCAAGCCGTTATGCTACTTACATTCTTTCGGCTGTCAGCAGAATGTTACCGACGGTGAGAAACTTAAAGATTTGATTAAAAAAATCGGTTATGAATTTACAGATAATACTGATAATGCCGATTTAATTATACTAAACACATGTGCTGTGAGAGAAAATGCTGAGGACAGGGTTTTCGGCACTATAGGCGAGTACAAGCGTTTAAAAAAAGAAAAGCCCGACACAGTTGTTTGCATATGCGGCTGTATGGCACAGCAAAAGCATATTGCAGAGCGTATAAAGCAGACTTACAAGCAGGTTGATTTGGTTTTCGGTACATTTGCATTTAATCGGTTTTATGAAATGCTTTATGAAGTATTGAAGAATAAAAACAGGGTATTTAATATAACCGAACAGGAAAGTGAAATTAATGAAAATTTCAAACAGCTTCGTGACGATAAAATAAAAGCCTCTGTTCCTGTAATGTATGGCTGTAATAATTTTTGTACATACTGTATAGTACCGTATGTTCGGGGAAGAGAACGCTCACGAACAGTCCAAGCAGTTTATGATGAAGTTAAAGATTTAGTACATGACGGCTATAAAGAGATAACTTTGCTTGGTCAAAATGTTAATTCCTATAGTTACGGATTTCCGTCACTTCTCAGAAAGTTAAATACAATAGACGGTGATTTCAGAATTCGTTTTATGAGTTCTCATCCTAAAGATGCAACGCCGGAGCTTATTGATGCTATACTTGAATGTGATAAGGTATGCAAGCATCTTCATCTGCCTATGCAGTCCGGCTGTGACAGAATACTTAGGGAAATGAACAGAAAATATACAATTGAAGAATATTCAGAAATAATCGATTATGCAAGAGATAAAGATCCTGACTTTTCGTTCACGAGCGATATTATAGTGGGTTTTCCGGGCGAAACATATGAAGAATTTTGTGAAACAAAGGAAGCGGTTAAGCGTTTTAAATTTGATAATATATATTCATTTGTTTACTCAAAAAGAAGCGGAACCAAGGCTGCTTTGATGGAAGATAATATAAGTGACAAACAAAAAGGACTTTGGCTTAGGGAGCTGTTGCTGGAACACAGAGAAGTGACCGTGCCTTGGCTGTCACGCTTTGTGGGAAAAACTTTAAGAGTTTTAGCTGAAAGTGAGGGGAGAACCTCTGACAAGCATCTTCAGGGAAGATGTGATGAAAATATTATTGTTGAATTTGTCGGTGATAAAAGCTTGATAGGAAGTTTTGTCAATGTTAAGATAATTAAATCAATGAGCTGGGCAATGCTCGGCGAAATTGTTTAATAATAAAATTTAAAGGAGTATTTTAAAAATGACAGTAATTGAATTGGCAAGAGAGCTCGGAAAGGCTCTTCAGGAAGATGAAAGATACAAAAAGTATCAGGAAGCAAAAGAGAAAAACGACAAAGATGTTGAGCTTCAAAATATGATTGGCGATTTCAATGTTAAGAGAATGCAGCTTAATCAGGAAATGCAAAAAGAAGAAAAGGACCCTGAAGCTATGCAGAAGCTTGACAGTGAATTAAAAGAAGTTTATACAAAGATAATGGGAAACCCTAATATGTCGGAATTTAATACTGCACAGCAGGCAGTAGATAAACTTTTAAATTCAGTAAATTATATTATAAGCATGGCTGCTAACGGTGAAGATCCAATGACTTGCCCTGAAGAACAGCCTGCAAGCTGCGGCGGAAGCTGTTCAACATGCGGCGGCTGTCACTAATTAGTTTTTAAAAATCGGTAAGGAAGTGAGTTTAGAATGAGATTAGCTGATGTTGATGTATCAAAGTTGTCACCTATGATGCAGAAATATGTAGAAGTTAAAAAGAATTACTTAAATCACATTGTGTTTTACAGACTTGGTGACTTCTATGAAATGTTTTTCGATGACGCAGTAATTGTTTCAAGAGAACTTGAACTCACTTTGACCGGTCGTGATTGCGGATTGGAAGAGAGAGCTCCCATGTGCGGAGTTCCTCACCACGCTTGCGATGTATATTTAAAAAAACTTATTGACAAAGGTTTTATGGTAGCTATATGTGAACAAACCGAAGACCCGTCTCAGGCACAGGGACTTGTAAAGAGAGAAGTTGTAAGAGTTGTTACGCCCGGGACACTGATTGAAAGCAGCATGCTTGACGAAACACAAAATAATTACATATGTTCAGCATTTTACAAAGACGATGAAATATCACTTTGCATGGCCGATATTTCAACAGGAGAAGTTCATTTATATTTATTCAGCGGAAAAGATGCAGTATCAGACGCCGTTAATGAACTTTCTCGTTTTGAACCTGTTGAGGTTTTGATTAATGATGAGGTTTTAAAACTCAAAGCAATAATGTCTTTTATTAAAGAAAAGCTTAAATCGAGTGTCTCTGTATTGGTTGATAAAGATTTTGCTGTTTCTGAAAATAAAGATATTGTATGTGAACAATTTTCTGTTTCGGATATATCAACGCTTTCAGTAAATGAGAATAACGCGGAAATCAATTCGGTCTGCGGCTTGTTCAAATATATTTATGACACACAAAAATCCTTAATCGGCAGATTTACCAACATAACCAAACATGAAAACGACCCGTTAATGACACTTGGTTTTACAGCCAGAAGGAACTTGGAACTGACTGAAACCTTAAGGAATAAAGAGAAAAAGGGTTCTCTTCTTTGGGTGTTGGATAAAAATAAAACATCTATGGGAAAAAGGCTTTTAAAAACATTTATAGACCAGCCATTGACAAATCCCGCAAAAATCATTCAAAGGCTTGATGCAGTTGAGCAGTTGACTCAGAATCCTGTAGCACTGGGTGAACTCAGCGAAGCATTAGCAGGCATTTATGATATAGAACGTCTTATGACAAGGGTAATGTATAAAACCGCAACACCAAGGGATTTAAATGCATTATCGGCTACAGCAGGTAAACTGCCGGAGATAAAAAGATTATTATCGGCATTTTCATCAAAACTTTTGATAAATGAAAATTCAAAGATTTCTACATTAGAAGATATTGCAAATTTGATTGATAATTCTATTGTTGACGAGCCTCCTGTTAATATTAAGGACGGCGGTGTAATTAAAGACGGATTTAATGAAAAACTGGACGAGCTTCGTGATATAATTCACGGAGGTAAAAGTATTATTGAAAATATTGCTGAGCGAGAAAGAGAACGCACAGGAATTAAAACATTAAAAATCGGATATAACCGTGTGTTCGGATATTATATTGAAGTAACTAAATCAAATATAAGTTTAGTTCCAGAAAGCTATATAAGGAAGCAGACACTTACAAATTGCGAAAGATATATAACTGAAGAGCTCAAAGACGCTGAAAATACAATATTGAGTGCCAATGATAAGGTTATTTCACTTGAGCAGGACATTTTTGTTGAGGTAAGAGACTATATTGCAAAACAGCTTGTTGTTGTTCAGGAAACTGCTTCGGCACTTGCGTTAATTGATGTTTTGTCCTCTTTTGCTTCCGTGGCAATATCAAATAATTACTCAAAGCCTGAAATAGCGATAGATGGTGTAATTGATATTAAAAAGGGAAGACATCCTGTTGTTGAGCTGATGCAGAAAGATGAGATGTTTGTTCCGAACGATACATATTTAGATCTTACGGAAAATAAGATGAGCATTATCACAGGACCTAATATGTCAGGTAAATCAACTTATATGCGTCAGATTGCTCTTATAACTTTAATGGCACAGATTGGTTCATTTGTACCTGCCGAATATGCGAAAATTTCAGTTGTCGATCAGATATTCACTAGAGTCGGTGCTTCAGATGATTTAACATCCGGTCAGTCTACATTCATGGTTGAAATGAGTGAAGTGGCTGAAATAGTGAAAAATGCAACAAAAAACAGTCTTGTTATTTTAGATGAAGTCGGAAGAGGAACCTCAACCTTTGACGGAATAAGTATTGCTCGAAGCGTTGCCGAATATATTTCCGGGTCTAAGAAACTCGGATGCAAAACTTTGTTTGCAACCCACTATCATGAACTTATTGAACTCGAAAATGAACTGGAAGGCGTTAAGAATTACAGCGTTGCAGTAAAACGAACTAATCAGGGAATTAGATTTCTCAGGAAAATTGTCAGAGGCGGAGTAGATGAAAGCTATGGAATTGAAGTTGCAAAACTTGCAGGTCTTCCGTCGAAAATTATAAATCGAGCTAATGAGCTGTTAAAAGGTTTTGAAGAAGAAAACAATAATTTCAAGATTTCTGATTCTGACAATATACAGATTGATATGGACAGCATTAACGAAAAAATAGCAATTGAAAAACTGCGCAAGACAAACATCGATGAGATGAACGATGAAGAGCTCAGGTTTTACATCAAAGATATATTAAAATATATCTAATGCTAAGGAGAATACCATGCCGAAGATTAATGTTTTAACCAAAGAAGTTTCAGAGCTTATAGCAGCAGGTGAGGTTATTGAAAGACCATCTTCTGTGATTAAAGAGCTCTTAGAAAACTCAATAGATTCAGGTGCTAATGTAATAACCGTTGAAATTAAAAACGGCGGACGCACTTATATGAGAATCACCGATAACGGATGCGGCATGTCTGCTGAAGATATTCCGACTGCTTTTCTTCGTCATGCAACAAGCAAGATACATTCTAAAGATGATTTAGATAAAATATTAACACTTGGTTTCAGAGGCGAGGCATTGGCTTCAATATGTGCTGTCTCAAAAGCAGAAGTGCTTTCTAAAGTTATTAATCAAAGTTACGGAACACATTATGTTATTGAAGGTTCTGAAGAAAAAATTATTGAAAAAATAGGCTGTCCTGACGGAACAACAATAGTTATAAGAGATATTTTTTATAATGTTCCTGTAAGACTCAAATTTCTTAAAAAAGATGTCACAGAAGGTAATGCTGTTTCGGGGGTTGTATCAAAGCTTGCGTTATCACATCCTGAAATTTCTTTCAAACTTATTCGTGATAATAAAACGGAACTTGTAACTGCTGGAGACGGAAAGCTGTTTTCTGCTATTTATTCGGTGTTTGGAAAATCTTTTGCAGATACACTAATTCCCGTTGATTATTCTTACAACGGAATCAATGTCAAAGGATACATCTCCAAGCCTTTGGAATCAAAAGCAAAAAGGACTTTTCAGAACTTCTTTATAAATAACCGTTATGTAAAGTCAGTGACATGTATGGTATCTCTTGAAGAAGCATATAAAAATCAGATAATGACAGGAAAATTTCCTGCATGTATTTTGTGTCTTGATATACCGCCTGGATTGGTTGATGTGAATGTGCATCCTGCAAAAATCGAAGTAAAATTTTCAAACGAAAAAATGATATATGAAAGTGTTTATTTTGCAGTTAAAAATGCACTTTTGCATGATGCTTCTCCGAAGGAACTGAAAATTGAAAACAAAAAGCATTTTTCAGGCAAAGACCTTTATCAGTTTAGTAAGCCGGATAAAGGCGTTCAGACCGCTATTCCTTTCAAGGAAATTGAGAAATCGAAACCTGATTTTAAGTTCGGAACTGATAAGGCTCAGAATTCAGAGATTATAAACAGCGTTGAAATTAAAACATTTTCAAAAGCTTTTGAGGTATCACAAGTTGAGGCTCCTAAAGCTCAATATTCTTCGGAAACCGAAGAAGAGAGCATTAAAACCGATGAGGATGATATTTCAAAGCTCATTCCCGAAGAATCAAAAGATTTAGGGGATTTTAAATTTTTAAAGTCATCTTCCTTTGTGAAAAAGGAAAATAAATCTGATAATATTGACAGTGATAATAATGAATATAAAGAATCAAAGCCGATTGTGATTGGCGAAGTTTTCAACACTTACATTATTGTTCAAAAAGACAACGATATGTATTTGTTTGATAAGCATGCCGCACATGAGAGATATATTTTTGAGAAAATAAAAAATGATGCTGATAATCTTGATTCACAGCTTCTTTTTGAACCTGTTAATGTTCTGCTTTCCTTTGAAGAATATGATGCTGTTATTTCAAATCTGGATTATGCAAAGCAATTCGGTTTTATATTAGAAGATGCTTCAGGTTCCAATATAAGAGTTTTAGGTGTTCCGACGGTTATTCAGGATACTGACCCGTCTGACATACTTTCTGAACTGGCACACAATTTTTTGGAGCATCGTCATAATCCGAATTTATCTTTGTTTGATGAATTGTATCATTCCATTGCATGTAAAGCGGCAATAAAGGGAAATATAAAATCTGAAAAAATTGAGCTTCAAAGCCTAATTGATAATATATTTAATGATGATAATATTAAATACTGTCCTCATGGAAGGCCCGTATTTGTAAAGCTGTCAAAAAAAGATATTGAAAAACAGTTTAAGCGTATTGTATAGTTTAAGGAGAGTTTTAATTGGCAAATCAACCTATTATAGTTGTGCTGGGTCCTACTGCATCAGGAAAAACCGCACTGGCAGTTGAACTGGCAAAGCTTTATAACGGAGAGGTAATATCTGCTGACTCTATGCAGATATATAAGGGCATGAATATATTGACCGCAAAGCCTGGCATTTCAGAAATGCAGGGAATAAAGCATCATCTTATTGATTTTTTAGAACCTGATGAGGATTTTAGCGTTGCAGATTATGTTAAGCTTGCAAATAAAGCTGTTGATGATATTCGGTCTCGCGGTAAACTTCCTATATTAGCAGGCGGAACAGGACTTTATATAAATTCACTTATTGATAATGTCAAATTTGATGAAACAACTGGTGATAAGGAATATAGAGAAAAGCTTTTGCTGTTAGCTAAAGAAAAGGGAAATCATTATCTTTGGAATATGCTTTTTGAGGTTGATAAAGAAACAGCATTGACTGTTCATGAAAACAATGTCACAAGAGTTGTCAGAGCTTTAGAAGTATACGAAAAAACTGGTGAAAAGCTTTCAGAGCATAAGAAATTAAGCAGACTTGAAAAATCAAGGTTTGACCCTGTTATGATAGGACTAACTTTTTCAGACAGACAGATGCTTTATGATAGGATTAATAAGCGTGTTGATAAAATGATTTCAGAGGGATTAATAGATGAGGCCGGATCAATATATAGCAGCAAAACTCTTAATACTGCAAACCAAGCTATCGGGTATAAAGAGCTTATTCCCTTTTTTGAAGGTTCTGAACCGATTGATGTATGTATTGAAAAAATAAAACAGGAAACGAGAAGATATGCAAAGCGTCAGCTGACATGGTTCAGGCGTGATGAAAGGATTTTTTGGATTGAGATTGATAAATACAAAAATATTGTAGAAATTTTAGAAAAATTGCAAAAACATATAGCCAAATTAATAAAAATATGATACAATATTAATGAGTTTTATTTGTAGATAGAGAAGGAGATAATTTTATGAATAAAGGTATGAATTTGCAGGATGTATTTTTAAATCAGGCAAGAAAAGAGAAAATTCCGGTAACTATTTTCCTTGTTAACGGATTTCAGTTTAAAGGTTTAGTCCATGGATTTGACAGTTACATTGTTATTTTAGAATGTGAAGGAAAGCAAAATGTAGTTTATAAGCATGCAATTTCAACAATTGTTCCGGCTAAAGCTATTAATCTGCTCGATTCAAATAATGATAATTAAATGAGGCACTGATAATGAATTCAATCACAGTTAAAGTTTTAGGTGTTGCTTTATCTGTTTTTATATTAATTATGGTCGGAAGCCAAATAGCCTTTAAAATAAATGATTCTCATGACACTGAAGAGGCCGTTCTTTATACTGTAAATGAGAACATTACTTTCAAGGGAATGTTTATTCGGGATGAAAAGGTTATTAAATATAATAATACAACCGGAGGAGTTGTAAATTATTTATATGAAGACGGTTCAAAAATATCTGAAGAATCGGATATTGCAAAAGTCTACAGTAATCAAGATCAAATTTATTATAGAAACAGATTATCAAGACTTAAAAAGGTTTTGTCTGATTTAAGAAGAGCTCAAAGTCCGGGAACAACTAATTATGTTCAAGCAGAAACCCTTAGAAGCAAAATAGAAGGATATTATTTGAATGTAACCAATTTGATTCATGAAAAGAATTATTCATCACTGACCTCGGAAAGTGACGATTTATTATATACGATGAATATTTATAATATTGTTACCGGAAATGAAGATAATTTTAAATCGGCAATCAAACAAATCAAATCAGAAATAAACGAATTAAAAATAAAAATTGAAGATCCTCTTGACAGTATCAAGTCTAACGGTTCCGGTTATTTTGTAAAGTCTGTAGACGGATATGAATCGTCAGTATCATATGATGATCTTGAAAATATGTCTACTGATGAACTTAAAAAGCTGTTTGATAAAGAACCTGTTGTTCCCGAAAATGCTGTTGGAAAGCTTATGAAGAATTATCAATGGAAGTTTATGGGGATAATCAAAAATACTAATAAGTTTTTAATAAACGATGGATTATCAATAAGATTTAATTCATCAAATAAAGTATATGATGTTACAGTTGACAGTATTAAGTCTATTGATGGCACAGATACAAGTATCGTTATTTTAAGCTGTAATGAGCTTGACGAAACAGTTCTTGAAAACAGATTTGACAATGCCGAATTGATATTTGATGAATATACAGGCGTTAAGGTACCAAGAGAAGCAATAAGATTTCAAGGTCAGCAAAAAGGCACATATGTAATGCTTGGACAGCAGATTATATTCAAAAAAATTGATGTTATTTATGAAGGCGATGATTATGTGTTATCTAAAAATACATCTGATGACAGTTATCTTCTTCTTTATGATCAAATCTTATTAGAGGGGGTTAGTGCTGATGAAGTCTCTTCCGGAACAACAACAGACTCAACAGCAAACCAGACAAACTAAAAAATTTGAATATTTAGTTGAAAATTATAAAGAAATATGTTATAATATTGAGAATAGTAAATTAAAATACAGAAATTCTGATGATAATGTGCGAATCATGGCTGTTACAAAAACGGTTGATCCTGCGCTTATCAATTTTGCTGTTGATTGCGGAATTGATTTGCTGGGTGAAAACAGAGTTCAGGAATTCCTTTCTAAGAGGGATTTTTATAAACCATGTGAGGTCCAGTTTATAGGACATCTTCAAAGTAATAAGGTTAAGTATATTATCAATGATGTTTCTCAGATTCAATCAGTAGACAGCTTCAAACTGGCTTCAGAGATTGACAGACAGGCAAGAAAGAATAACAAAACAGTAAATATTCTTATCGAAGTAAATATTGGTGATGAACTATCAAAGAGCGGTGTTTCAAAAAATGATGTTTTGGAGCTTTCGAAAAGGATTTCAGAGCTTGAAAATGTCACAATCAACGGTCTTATGGCAATTCCGCCGATAAATGCAGAAGATAAGATTTATGCTGAATTACAGCAGCTTTATTGTGAAATCGGACAAAAGAAACTAAATCGTATCAACATGAATGTGTTATCAGTTGGTATGTCAGGGGATTATGAAAAGGCTGTTAAGTACGGCTCTAGTCTCGTGAGAATTGGAACAAAGCTCTTCGGAGCAAGAAAATATTTGGAGGTATAAAAATGAGTGTTATGCAAAACTTTAGAAATCTTTTCATCGGCAGTGATGAAGCTGGCGGCGACTACGAAGCAATCTATGAAAGAGAAGACATGACAGCAGACGAAATCAGAGATAAAAGAAACAGAGAAGTGAAAATCGCTGCTACAACAACCCTACAGATTGTTCTTGCAAGACCAACAGATTTTTCTGAGGTTAAGGCAATCGGTGATGACTTAAATGACCAGAAAACTGTACTTCTTAATCTTGAAACAGTAAGAAGTGAAGACGCTAAGAGAATTCTTGACTTTTTATCAGGTGTAGCATATGCAAATGGAGCAGATATCAAAATGATGGCTCAGAAAACTTTTGCTATTATGCCTAAAAATGTTGGGTTCTCAGGTGTTGACCTTATGAGTGAATTAGAAAATAACGGATACAGCTTTTAATGAAAGAGTTTAACCGCTCTTTTTTAAAAAACTTGTCTAAACAAGATCAGATTCTCGTTGACAAAATTATTGACTGGATTTACATTGCAAATGAAAAATACTTAGAAAAATTTTCGTTTTTTCTAGATTGCCGTCAGTCAAAAATTGCACAGCAGGTTCTTGATTCTTTAAAGTTTGAAAATTATAATTTCTTCGGCGGATATAATGGCGCATACAGACTTGTACTCGGAATTTTTCCGCCGTATGACGACATAAATAATGATACTTTTCCTATAAGTGCTGTAACCTTTACATATAGAGATTGCGATGTAATCTCTCATCGTGATATACTTGGAAGTTTGATGTCACTTCAGATTTCAAGAGACAGCATTGGCGACATAATTGTTGGAAAGGGAAAGGCAATTGTATTTGTAATTGACAAAATACTACCTTTAATTCTTGAAAATGTGCGTAAAATAGGTAGAATAGGTGTAAAGACAGAAAGCGGCTTTGATTTGACAAAGATAGCTGCTGAACAAAAGTATACAGAAATTAACGGAACAGTAGCGTCTTTAAGAGCTGATTGTATAGTTTCGCTTGCTGCTAATATAAGCAGAGATAAAGCTTCGTGTATGATTAAGTCAAACGGCGTCATTATTGATTATGAAGAAGTTTTTTCTCCTAGTGCTTTAATGTGTGAAGGTGTTGTCTTTTCCATTAGGGGATGTGGGAAGTTTTTGTTAAGTTCTGTTAATGGACTGTCAAGGAAAAATCGTTTACATATAACGATTAAAAAATATAATTAACATATATCTGGGAGGAATAAATATGATCAATCCAAACGATATAGCTGAAAAAACCTTTGAAAAGGCTACATTTGGTTATAAGCCGGAAGATGTTGACGAATATCTTCTCGGTCTTTCTAAAGTTTTTGCAGATGTAGTTGCTCAAAATCAGGAAAGTGAAGCAAAAATCATTAAGCTTGTTGAAAAAATTAATGAATACAGAAGCGATGAAGAAGCTATTAAAGAGGCTTTGCTCGGTGCTCAAAAGCAAGGTCATAAAATCATTTCCGATGCTAAAGCTGAAGCTGAGGAAATTTTGAATAAAGCCCGTGAGGAGCAGGAAGTTGTTTCACGCCAAAGTGCTGAAGAATGTGACAGAATTGTTCGTGAGCATAAAGCTAAATGTGAAACTTTAATCAAAGAGAACACCGAAAAGACCGAGTATAGAATTAAATCATCTAAGATTCAAAGTGAGCAGGAAGCAGAAAATCTTGCGAAATTAAAAGTTGAGGTTACAAGATTTAAAGCACAGCTTACTGAACTTTATAATAAGCAGCTAAAACTCATTATGGAGCTTCCTGAGATTTCAGAAGATGATGTTGAGCAGATAATTGCAGAAAAAGAAGCTCGTGAGAAGAAACTTGAAGAAAGCAAAGCTATAATTGATAAAGCTCAAGAGATTGTTTCTCAATCAAATGCACAAGATAATTTCCACTATGAAGGAAATAAGTATACGCCTGTTGACGATGGTCATTACGGCGATTTAAAATTTGGAAAAAATAACTAACAGTTAGGAGACTTTTTGCAAATGCCACAGGACTATAACACTTCTTTGAATTTACCAAAAACAGAATTTCCAATGAGGGGAAATCTTCCAAAAAGAGAACCTGAAACTCTAAAAAAGTGGGAAGATGAAAAGCTATACGAAGATATAATCAAGAGGAACGAAGGCAAGCCTAATTATACCTTACATGACGGACCTCCATATGCCAACGGTGATATACATCTTGGTACAGCTTTAAATAAAGTTTTAAAAGATATAATTGTAAAGTATAAGAATATGAGCGGCTTTCGTTCACATTATGTTCCCGGATGGGACACACACGGATTGCCGATTGAGCTAAAAGCCATGAAGTCAATAGGTGTAGAAAACGGTGCTATTCCTCCTGTGGAGTTAAGACAGCATTGTAAAGATTTCGCTCTTTCTTATGTTGAAAATCAGAAAAATCAGTTTAAGAGACTTGGCGTTTTAGGTGATTTTGACAATCCATATTTAACTTTGAAACCGGAGTTTGAAGCAAGAGAAGTTGAAGTCTTTGGTGAGTTTGCTAAAAAAGGATATGTATATAAAGGATTAAAGCCTGTATATTGGTGTCCTGAATGTCAGACAGCTTTGGCAGAAGCTGAGATTGAATATTCCGATGACCCATGTCAGTCAATTTATGTTAAATTTAAAATTGCTGACGATAAGGGGATTTTAAAAAGTAAAGGTATAGATATTGACAATACTTATTTTGTAATTTGGACAACTACAACATGGACACTTCCAGGTAACTTGGCTATTTGTCTTGGCCCTAATTATGACTATGCTGTTGTTAAGGCTGAGAATGGCGAAAACTATGTAATGGCTGAATATCTTGTTCCTGTAACAATGGAAGCAGCAGGAATAGAAAATTATGAAATCATTGCTAAATTCTTAGGCAGTGATCTGGAAGGAATTAAAACTGCACATCCTTTCATGAACAGACCGTCACCTATTATTCTCGGTGACCATGTCACACTTGAAAGCGGTACAGGCTGCGTTCATACAGCACCGGGATATGGTGTTGATGACTTTGAGGTTTGCAAAAAATATGATGATATCGGTATAGTTGTAGGTGTTGACGGCAAAGGTGTTTTGACAAAAGATTCCGGAATGTTTGAAGGCTTGACAACTGATAATGCAAATAAAGTTATTGCTGAACATTTAAGGGAAACAGGTGCTTTATTTGCTATCCAGGATATTGAACACCAGTATCCGCATTGTTGGAGATGTAAATCACCGATTCTGTTCAGAGCAACTGAGCAGTGGTTCTGTTCAGTTAAAAACTTTAAAGATGAAACAATAAAGGCAATTGAAGATGTAGATTGGGTTCCTGCTTGGGGTGAGGACAGAATAAAAGGAATGGTACAAGACCGTTCTGACTGGTGTATTTCAAGACAAAGAACTTGGGGTGTTCCTATCCCTGTTGTATATTGTAAGGACTGCGGAAAGCCAATTTGCAATGATACAACAATTAAAGCTATTTCTGATTTGTTCAGGGCTGAAGGCTCGGATGCATGGTATATTAAAGATGCAAATGAGTTCATTCCCGATAGCGTAAAATGCGAATGCGGATGCTCTGAATTTGAAAAAGAAATGGATATTCTTGATGTGTGGTTTGACAGCGGCGTCACCCATAAAGCAGTTTTAGAAGAAAGAGAAGATTTAAACGGTCCTGCCGATTTGTATCTTGAGGGTGCCGATCAGTACAGAGGATGGTTCCAGTCATCTTTGCTTACTTCGATTGTATGTAATGGTGAGGCACCTTATAAGGCTGTCTGCACTCATGGATGGGTTGTAGACGGTCAGGGAAAGACTATGCATAAATCTCTCGGAAACGGAATTGAACCGTCTGAAATTACTGATAAATATGGTTCTGATATTTTGAGATTATGGGTAGCTTCAAGTGATTATCATTCAGATATAAGAATTTCTAATGATATTTTGGCACAGCTTTCCGACGCTTATAAAAAGATAAGAAACACAGCAAGGTTCATACTGGGAAATCTGTCTAATGCAGATGGATTTGACATTGATAAAGACGGCGTTTCTGATGATGAATTGTTAGAGCTTGACAAATGGGCAATTGCCAGACTTGATGAGCTTATAGATAAGGTCAATGCGGCATATACTGCATTTGATTATCACATTGTATTTCATGCTATTCACAATTTCTGTGTAATCGATATGTCTAACTTCTATCTTGATATTATCAAAGACAGACTATATTGTGATGATGTGAATTCTGTTTCAAGAAAAGCTGCTCAGACAACTATGTATAGAATCCTGAGTGCAATTACAAGGCTGATTGCTCCGATTATGTCATTCACAGCTGATGAAATTTGGAGTTATATTCCACACTCATCAAGTGATAATGCGAAGAGCGTTTTCTTAAATGATATGCCTTCAAAGTCAAATATTAAAGTTGACGAAAAGTTTTCAGCTAAATGGAATTTAATTGCCGAACTCAGAGAAGATGTTAAGAAAGCCCTTGAAATCAAGAGAGCAGATAAGGTGATTGGTAAATCTTTGGAAGCAGATGTCATAATATACGCTAATGAAGAAAAATCACAGTCAATTGTCGATTTTATAGATGAGCTTCCTGAAATATTTATTGTTTCAAAGGTTGAGCTTAAAGAAGGTAAGGGCGAATTTGACGGTGAGTTAGAAGGTATAACTATAGATGTTATTAAGGCCACAGGTGAAAAGTGTGACAGATGCTGGAAATTTGATGAATCTGTTGGTACACATAGTGACCACCCAACTCTTTGTGACAGATGTCACAGTGTTATTTCTAAATAAGGTTATTAGCATAAGTTGTCGAAATTTTTTGACAACTTATGTTTTAGTTCGGAGGATAAAATGATTTATATATCGCTTATTTTTGTTATCGCTTTAGTTTTAATAGATCAGGCCATTAAATTCTTTATTATGTCAAATGTCGATATGTATGAAACATTTTATACTTTGAAAGTAGGAGGACATGACTTATTCAGTATAACCCATGTCAGAAATGAAGGTGCAGCATGGAGTATTCTTTCCGGTAAGACAGCTTTATTAGTGGCAATTGCTGCAATTGCTATCTTAGTGGTTTTATTTTTAATTGCATCAGGAAGATTCAAACTTAAGTTTGAAGTTATTATGCTGTCTTTTATAATGGCTGGAGGAATAGGCAACCTTATTGACAGAATTAAATATAAGGAAGTCATTGACTATATTCGTACTGATTTTATTGATTTCCCTATATTTAATTTTGCTGATATTTGTGTTGTTATAGGTGCTGTTGGTTTTTGCATAACTTATTTGATAGTTGATACTTTAAAAGAAAAAAAGAAAAAAAACTCAAATGTAATCGGATCATTGGGTGAAGTATCGGCAGAAGTACCAAAAAGTGAAGAAGTAGATATATTAACTGAACTTTCTAATATAGACGGCAAAGAGTAAAAGGATATGAATAATGAAAAGTCTTAAACTATATGTTTCTGATGAAACTTCAGGAGTAAGAATTGACAAATGGCTGTCAGAAAACATTGATGAATTGTCAAGAGCTTCTGTTCAAAAACTTCTTAAAGAAGGGAACATATTAATAAATTCAGGTGCAGTTAATAAAAACTATAAACTTCGAAAAAATGATGTTATAGATATAAATATTCCTGACCCTGTAATATTAGATGTTTTGCCGCAAGATATTCCTATTGATATCGTATATGAAGATGATGATTTGTTGGTTGTCAATAAACCAAAAGGCATGGTCGTTCATCCTGCGGCAGGTAATTATGACAATACTCTTGTCAATGCACTTTTATATCATTGCGAAGGTCGTCTGTCAGGCATAAACGGTGTAATAAGACCCGGTATTGTTCATAGAATTGATAAATATACCAGCGGACTTTTAATTGTTGCTAAAAATGATAATGCACATAAGCATTTGGCAGAACAAATTAAAAGTCACTCTTTTACAAGAGAATATTGCGGAATTGTCTGCGGTCGTATAAAAGACCATGAAAATACCATAAATGCTCCTATCGGAAGGCATAAATATGACAGAAAGAAAATGACTGTAACTGACAAAAATTCAAAAAACGCTGTTACACATTATAAGGTTTTAAAAGTCTTTGAAAAATACACACTTTTGAAATTCAAGCTTGAAACCGGGCGAACTCATCAGATAAGAGTTCATATGTCATATATAGGTCATCCTATTCTTGGTGACGATGTTTACGGAAAGGCTTTTAAGGGAATTGACGGTCAATGTCTTCATGCTAAAAAAATAGGGTTTATTCATCCGTCTACAGGGGAATATATGGAGTTTCAGGCACCGCTTCCTGATTATTTTGAAGATCTTCTGAAAAAGCTTCGCCAATCATCCGCAGGATAAAAATAAAAGGATAAAAAAGTATGAAGAAAATTATTGCAAAAATTTTTTCTCCGTGGGGTCTGGTACCGCTTATTATGGCATTATTGTGCAATTTTGCTGTATATAGCGGCTGCAATGCGCTTACACGAAACTGGAATCTTCGTAGTCTTGCAATTCCACTTGATAAGCAGATTCCATTGATCCCGTGGACGATAGTGATTTACTTTGGCTGCTATATTTTTTGGATTATCAATTATATTTTGATTTACAGAAGAAGCAGAGAGTATGCCTACCGTTTTTTTGTTGCAGATTTTTTATCACGAATTGTGTGTCTTGTGTTTTTTTTATGTTATCCGACTACGCTGGTACGTCCCGCTGTAGAAGGGGAGGGGATTTTTTATGAGGCCATTCGTTTTCTCTACAAAATCGATGCGCCAACAAATCTTTTTCCATCCATTCACTGTCTTGTCAGTTGGTTTTGCTTTATAGGTATTATAAGTGACATAAAAATTCCAAAATGGTATAAGGTGATGTCTTTTTTGATTGCCCTGGCAGTATTTGTATCAACACTTACTACAAGACAACATGTGATTGTGGATGTTGTTGGAGGTGTAGTACTTGCTCAAATCTGCTACTTGATTGCGCAGAAGACAAACATATGGAGATGCTTTGAGAAAACATTTGATTATCTGAATGGCTTTTTTGCAGAGTGATACGCACTTAAAAGAATTGTACGAAAAAAGTTGCATTTTAATCTGAAATATTGTATAATACCATCATAAGATTTTGGAAGTTGAAAGGAGTGAGCATTATGACAGGTAATTTAGTGATCACAATAGGCAGAGAGTGCGGAAGCGGCGGAAGATTGATCGGAAATCGTCTTGCAGAAAAATTGAATATTAAGTGTTACGATAAGGAATTGCTGACACTGGCGGCGAAGAAGAGCGGACTGTGCGAGGAAATTTTTGAGAGTCACGATGAGAAGCCAACTAGCAGTTTTCTTTATTCTCTTGTAATGGACAGCTATTCAATGGGATATTCTACATCATCCTTCATTGATATGCCGTTAAATCACAAGGTTTTTCTGGCACAGTTTGATACAATCAAGCATTTAGCTGACACAGAGAGCTGTGTAATTGTAGGACGCTGTGCAGATTATGCACTGGCAGAGTATCCAAATGTGTTAAGCGTATTTATCTCCGGCAACATGGATGAGAAGATCAAGTACATTTCTAAGCTGTATGATAAAACACCAGAAAAGGCAAAGGATATCATTGTTAAGACAGATAAGAAGCGTTCCAACTATTACAATTATTATACAAGTAAGAAGTGGGGCGATGCTCGCAGCTATGATGTATGTTTAAACAGCAGCGTACTTGGACCAGAGGGTACCGTAGATGCAATTTTGGAGATTATCAAGCTTCGTGAGAGAAATCGAGCAGGAAAGTAAAAAACAAAAGGGCAGGCTGCAAAGCGCAGCCTGCCTCCTTTTTAATTGTTCGTAGATTCTCTGTATATGAAAATGAAATCAGAAAGGAAATCGTCATCATAATAGTAATGGACATAAAAGGAGGAAGAAGAAATGATACGTATACTGCCTAGACCGCAGCATATCGAAGAAAGAGAGGGAAGACTGCTTCTTGATTACCATTGCAGAATTACAATGGACAGCAGCTGCCCATCAGAAGTATTTTTTTATGCATCACAGCTTGCAGAGCAGCTTAAAAAATCATCAGGTATTGAACTGTTGATTGACAGACGTACATCAGGTGCGCATAAGGGCATTGTGCTTTGCATGAGTGAGGAAGCAGGAATTACAAGAGAAAATAAAAAGGAAAAAGAAGCATATCGTCTGGAAATCACACCAGAGGGTGTAACTGTATGCGCAGCAGAAAAAGAAGGTCTTTTTAATGGTGTTCAGACGCTTCGCCAGCTTATTATTCAGTATGGAAGTTCTTTGCCATGTTTGTATATCGAGGATTATCCGGAACTTTCCGTGCGTGGCTGGTTTATGGATGTAACAAGAGGCCGTATTCCAAAGATGACCTATTTAAAGGAACTGGCAGATCGCTGCAGTCTTTATAAGATTAATCAGCTGCATCTTTATATTGAGCACACCTTTTTATTTGATGGTTTGAGTGAGGTTTGGAGAGACGATACACCGCTTACAGCGCAGGATATTCTTGAATTTGATGCATATTGTGCAGAGAGAAATATTGAACTTGTTCCTTCTGTTGCTACATTTGGTCATTTGTATAAGGTACTTCGTACAAAAACATTCCATGAGCTTTCAGAAGTGGAAGAAGCAGAGGGTACAGCATTTTCATTTTATGAGCGCATGTGCCATCATACGTTAAACAGCACAGATGACAGAGCATATGAGTTAGTATGCCGTTTAATTGATGAGTATAGTCCACTGTTTCGTTCTAACCTTTTTAATATCAACTGCGATGAAACCTTTGACCTTGGAAGAGGAAGAGGAAAAGAAAGAGCAGATGAAATTGGCTCTCATGTAATGTATGTTCAGTGGGTTAACCGCGTATGTGAGCATGTGAAGGCAATTGGAAAGCGTCCGATGTTTTGGGGAGATATCATTGCTGCACATCCTGAAGCTATTAAAGAACTGCCAGAGGATGTAATCTGCATGACTTGGGATTATAGTCCGACACCACGAGAAATCAATGTGAAAAAGCTTTGGGAGAATGGTGCGCATCAATATCTGTGTCCAGGTGTTCAGGGATGGAATCAGGCAATTCACCTGTTAGATAATGCTTATGAAAATATCAAGCAGATGACAATATTTGCACATAAGTATGATGGTGAAGGTCTTTTAAATACTGACTGGGGTGATTTTGGTCATTTCCAGCATCCAGAACTTTCTATGGTAGGTATCATTTATGGAGCTGCATTTAGCTGGAACAGCGATATTCCAGAAAAGTCAGCGATAAATGCTGATATATCAGTAATTGAATATGGTGATCGTTCTGCGTCACTTGTTGAAGTGATAAGTCATATGAGCAATCAGGCAGTTGTGAATTGGGGAGAGTTTGTACGTATTCTGGAAAATTGTCGTTATCAGGTCGCAGAAAGAGAAGTAACTGCTTTTTGGGAGAAATATGACGAACAGACCGAAAATTCACAGAAGCAGATTGAATTTTGCAACGAAGCAATTAGAAATGACATGGCGAAGGTATCTGCACTTCTTGTTGGAATTGAGGAAGGAAAACGCAAGTATATTGCTCCAATTCTTCATATGGCAGAAGGTCAGATTCTGATCAATACTATGTTTGGCGTGATTAAGAATGTGCATGATGGACAGCAAAATCCGTGTACAGATAAAAGAGCACTTGCTGAGGCTTTTGAGATCTGGTACTATGAGTATCGCAGACAGTGGCACAAAATCAGCCGTGAGAGTGAGCTGTACCGTATTGGTGAATTGATTTTCTGGTTAGCAGATTATATAAGAGAACTGTAAGTTAAAATAATGAATATGCCAGGCTTGGTTCGGAAATATTGTCCGTTCAAGTCTGGCATAAATTATGTGTGGGGCGCATAGATTGGCGTAAGAACAAATAAACAGGTCATTGCCATGAAACGAAACACGAAAAAAAGGATGCGAAAGCAGAAAAAGTATCAGATAAGACGTGATGTGAAAAAACAAAGAGCGGAGCATGTAGTGGATTGCCTTCATTTGCCTAAAGATGTAGTGATGGGGGCAGAACTGACGCAGTTGTCAGGAAATAGTGAAATGCAGGTGAGAAATTTTAAAAAGCTTATTTCATGTCAGGAAAATGAGATATGTATCCAGACAGGAAGACATCGAATTAGAATAACAGGGCGCTGCCTGGCAATGGCCTACTTTGCATCAGAGGAGGTTAAGGTGACGGGGTGCATTACATCAATCTGCTACGAGGAATGAGCATTTAAAAGCAGGGTTGAAATGGCGGTGAGAAGTTGAGAAATGGATGGTCAAATCATGTTTTGATCAGCATAAGCGGATCAGAAACAGAACGCTTTTTAAATATAGTATCGTTTCATGGTTTAGTTTTGTATCAGGTACGCAGAAAACCATCAGGTATAGAGGCAGATGTGAAGGCGAAAGATTTTTTGAAACTGTGCTGTCTGCGTACAAAGGCGGATGTTTCTATCCGTATTCTTGAAAAGCGAGGCCCATATTTTTTATGGAAGAAAACAAGAAAAAGCCGTGTGGGAATTTGCTGTGGCATACTGGCATTTGCCGCTTTATATGTTATGTCCTTGTTTGTATGGGATATTGATTTTGCAGGGAATATGCGCTACACAGACAGCTATCTTTTGCAGTTTGTCAAAAATGAGGGCTACAAACCAGGTATGAAGATTTCAAATGTGGCTTGTGACAGACTGGAAAAGCGGCTTCGCAATGAGTTTGATGATATTACATGGGTATCGGCTCGTTTAGAAGGCACGAGACTTGTTGTAGAGATAGAAGAAAATAATACTGCTTCAGCAAAAGAAAAGGAGCAAACACCATGCAGTCTTAAGGCATCAAAAAGTGGAATTATTGCGAGGATGATCACAAGGCGGGGAACGCCGCTTGTCAAAAAGGGAGATCAAGTCGAAAAAGGAGATCTTTTGGTGTCTGGACTGCTTCCTATTTACAATGATTCACAGGAAATTGTTGGGTATGAGAAGACAAATGCCTCAGCTGATGTGTGGATTAAATATGAGGAGAATATTGAAATTACAATACCCCGAAGTCAGACTGTAAGACATTATACATCAAAGAAGGTGCATTCGGGGCTTGTTTTGTTCGGTCATCGTTTTTGTCTGCCGCAAAGTCTTATGGCGTCAGATCAGGAAGAATTGTATATTGAGCAGCATCAATGGAAGCTTTTTGAACATTTCTACTTGCCCTTTTATAATGAAGAATATTGTCTTATGAAGTACGAAAACGCGACGGTTTGCTACGATGATGAGAGCCTCAAAAAACAGGCAGACCAAAAATATCTTGAATTTATTATTCAATTGGAAAAATTAGGGGTGGAAATAATTGAAAATAATGTTACAATAGAAAGTGGTCCGAAAGACTATCGAATGAATGTGCAGTTTCTTCTTGAAGCAAACGCATCAGAGAAATGTACTCTGGAATCGCAAGTGCAGGAACTGCAAAAACAAGAGTAACAAGTGAGGTTAATGTATGAGTGTTGCGCAAGCAGTTATGGAAATACCGGCTGCCCATCAGCTGAATGTATTTGGACAGTTTGACTGTAATATAAAAAAGATTGAACGTGCCTTTGGTGTAACGTTTGTAAACCGGGGTGAAACGATTCGTCTTTCAGGAACAGAAGAGGCAGTTGGTAAGGCGCGAAGCGTTGTGGATACGCTGCTTGAATTGTCACGAAGAGGAAACACTGTGACTGAGCAGAATGTTGATTATACGATTTCAATGTCTTTTTCCGAGAAAAGCAGTGATGTACTTGAGATTGATAAGGAAATCATCTGCCGTACGATCTCTGGAAAGCCAGTAAAGCCAAAGACCGTTGGACAAAAGAAGTATGTTGACGAAATACGAAGCAAAATGATTGTGTTTGGCGTTGGTCCGGCAGGAACTGGAAAAACATATCTGGCAATGGCGATGGCAATTGATGCATTTAAAAAGCAGGAAGTCAGCCGTATTATTCTGACGCGTCCGGCAATTGAGGCTGGTGAGAAGCTGGGATTTTTGCCTGGTGATCTGCAGAGTAAAATAGATCCTTACCTGCGTCCATTATATGACGCATTGTATCAGATTATGGGTGCAGAAAGCTTTATAAACAATCAGGAGAAGGGCCTTATAGAAGTGGCACCGCTTGCTTACATGAGAGGACGTACACTAGATAACTCTTATATTATACTGGATGAGGCACAGAATACGACACCTGCTCAGATGAAGATGTTTTTGACACGTATTGGTTTTGGGTCAAAAGTTATTATCACAGGAGATATGACGCAAAAAGACCTTCCGGCAGGTACGCCGTCTGGTCTTGATGTGGCAATTAAGGTTTTAAAGAATGTGGATGATATCGGATTTGTCTATCTTGATAACCGCGATGTTGTTCGTCATCCGCTTGTTCAGAAAATCGTAAAAGCTTATGAGGATTACGAAAATAAGCAAAACAGCAAAATGCGTGCGAAAGAGCATGAAGAAAAAATGAGAAAGCCAAGAGGCTGATGGAGAGAGTATGACAATTACAATTGAGAATGAAGCTTCAAAGGAGCTGCCATTTGACTACAAGGCGTTAATTGAACGTGTTGTTATGGGCTGCATGGATTATGAGAAGTGCCCGTATGAGGCAGAGGTCAATGTATTATTGACAAATAATGAGGAAATTCATAAGATCAATAAGGAATACCGCGGAATTGACCGTCCAACAGATGTCTTATCATTTCCGATGGTCGATTATGATAAGCCGGCGAATTTTGATCCGTTGGAAAATGCGTCAGAGGACTATTTTAATTTCGAAACGGGAGAGCTTGTGCTTGGTGATATTATCATATCAGTGGACAAGGTATATGAGCAGGCTGAAAGCTATGGCCATTCATTAGAGCGCGAACTGGGCTTTTTAGTGGCACATAGTATGCTTCATCTGTTTGGCTATGACCATATGGAAGAAGAAGAACGCGAGCAGATGGAGGCTCGCCAAAGAGAAATATTGAACGGATTATCAATTCTCAGATAAGCCTAAAAGAAAGATTGGCGGCAGGAAAGGGAAGATTTTGTAATGGAAAAAAAGAAAAATGATTTTATCGCACAGGGAAGTATTCTGGCGATTGCGTCAATATTGGTGCGTGTAATGGGAATGATTTATCGTATTCCTATGACGGCGATTATTGGAGACAAGGGAAACGGATTTTATTCGTATGCGTACAGCGTTTATACAATTTTACTGCTGCTGTCCTCATACAGTCTTCCGCTTGCCGTGTCAAAGATGGTTTCTGCAAAGGCACAATTGGGTCAGTGGCGCAATGTAAAGAGAGTATTTATATGTGCAATTGCATTTGCAATCGGTATTGGTACTACATTTGGTTTGATTGTATTAATTGGTGCGCAGCTTTTTACAAGGGTATTTTTCCACAGTGAGCTGGCGGCTATTGCGCTTCGTTTTATGGCACCGACCATTTTGATTATGGCGCTTCTTGGTGTATTTCGTGGTTTCTTCCTGGGACTTCAAAATACACTTCC